>JBLNEP010000120.1:0-24542 GCA_050262755.1 Actinomycetota bacterium
AGCGCGATCGCACCAATATTGAACACAGCCCAGCCACCAGCCAGAAGAATTGGCAGCAAAACAATTAACAAGCGCCAGTCCATAATGAGTCTCCTTTACTTTTCTAAAGATTTCTCTAAAACTATTTGTATCTCATTTCCGATCGATTCTCAATATCGGTTCGGGAGTACGAACAGCGAATCCTAAATCCGTACCTTTGCCTGCATGAACCAGCGCCAGCTTCTCATAAGCTTGGGCATGTTCCAGAAGATGAGCGACTTCTGAGTCCGAAACCTCTCGCAACCGCTTCGCGGGTACACCCACCATCAGCGATCGCGGTGGTACATCCTTCGTCACCACCGAACCAGCACCAATCATACTGCCAGCTCCCACTCTCACCCCATCCAATACCACTGCACCAATGCCAATCAAACTACCGCGCTCTACATAAGCTGCATGAATCACAGCTCGGTGTCCCACGGTGACGTAATCTTCCAAAACCGTCACTTGACCAGGATCGCCATGCAAAACCGCTCCATCTTGGATATTAGTGCAGGCCCCAATCACAATCCGCTCCAAATCTCCTCGCACCACAGCGCTATACCAGATGCTGGCTCCGGCTGCGACCTCCACCTGACCGATCGCTACCGCATTCGGGGCCACGAAAGCAGCCAGAGAGAGGTCCGGGAGAGGCCAAAAAGGGATAGAGGTACTGAGAGTCTGTTGGAAATCGCTCATTGCATTTCTTTCACTCCCTGCTAAGCATTAATCTTGATCTATTGCCGGTAGATTTTACACGGAACGCTACCAATTTGCAGATCGGTCTACTAATAGCAGAACTGCCCTAGTTATAATAAAATCAACTGGCACTGGTGCATATAAACTATGCTGGGACCCACTCCATGATCAATCCTGCCTTGCAGTACCCAATATTTGGCCCGGAAATTCAGTGTCCCCACTGTCGCCAGACGATTCCGGCGCTGACGCTGACGGACACTTATCTGTGTCCACGCCACGGCGCGTTTGAAGCTGACCCGAAAACGGGGGAGCTGATTCACCTCCAGTCTGGGCGACACTGGCGACAGTGGGAGAATGAGTGGTATCGGCAGCATACCCACCCGGACGGGATTCGCTTTGAAATCCACGAAGCGTTAGATCGGCTCTATACTCAGGGCTACCGGGCAACCAGGGTGATTATTGCTCAACGCTATCGAGAATTAATTAGTGCTTACCTGGAACGGAGCACACCTTGGCGGGGTCAGCCAGACTCGCCACGACCAAGGCTTTATGGTTTACCGGTAGATTTTAGCCCAGACCCCCAAGAGGAGCCTTGCTGGGCCGTGATTAATTTTGATTTGGAAAAAGAACCGGGAGTGCCGATTCGGTATCCTTATTTTCGGTTGTTTGAGTAGGTCAAGCTAGAAACCACTCATCGGAAGCAGGAAGGAGAGAAGATGTTTCTCCTCTCCGAGCTTCCCCCTCTCTTCATCTGTGTTAGAGTCCCTTGGAGAATTGAGACCGGATGCACCACGCCTCGATTCGTACTGCGAATATTCACCGAGCGATCGCCTTTTACGAACAACTCGGATTTACAGTCTGCGAACGCTTCACCACCGGCTACACGTTAGCTTGTTGGATGGAAGGTCTTTCCGGACGGATCGAACTGATCCAAATCCCGGAACCCAAACCAGCACCGGATGCTTTTGGGGACGAACATTATGTGGGGTACTATCATTTATCGTTTGATTTGACTGAGGTGGTGACCGATCTTCCTAGTTGGTTGCAATCAGTACAAGGACGTTTTGAGGAAGCAACAGAGGAGCAACCCAATCAATACCAACCTTTAAAAGTTTTATTGGAACCGACTCAGCAGATGATTGGGAATCACGTTTATGAAGTGGCTTTTATTGCTGATACGGATGGATTGCCTTTAGAATTTATTAGACGAGTCAGTTAATTTTAAACTCAAGAAAAATGCTTTAAAAATCCGCACTAATGTAGCAATTACCCCTGATAAATTACTGAGCATCGATGACTCATTCCTGGCTCTATTTTTACCGGCTCTAGATTTTCTGCGCTTTTGTGGTTCCTTCTTCCAATTCTCCAAGTGCGTCTCAGTATAGTTATATTGATCAAGAAGTGCCAGGAGTTGAAGAAATGACCAAACTGCGGATAGGGCTGTTATTCGGTGGGTGTTCCGGGGAACACGAAGTCTCAATTAGTTCAGCCCGGGCGATCGCTCGCGCCCTCACCTCCAGCGAAAATGCTAGCAAATACGAGGTGTTACCTTTCTATATCCAAAAAGATGGCCGCTGGCTAGCCGGAGCGACCCCTCAACAAGTCCTCGAATCAGGAAAACCCCTACAATTCGAGGAATCACAGAGCCACTCTGATTCAGAACCGCCAGCTCATCTCGCTTCACGGTCCTCAGTCCAATCCCTGATCCCAAGTTTACAATCCCCCTTCCCCCAGGTCGATGTTTGGTTCCCAATTTTACATGGACCCAACGGTGAAGATGGTACTGTACAAGGGTTGCTCAAATTGATGCAAGTTCCCTTTGTCGGTTCTGGTGTGTTAGGTTCCGCAATGGGGATGGATAAAATTGCCATGAAAATGGCTTTTGCCCAAGCAGGGTTGCCACAAGTCCAATATAGAGCCGTGCGACGTTCAGAGGTGTGGTCAAATCCCTGTGTATTCCCGAAACTGTGCGACGAAATTGAGCAATCTCTGGGTTATCCCTGCTTTATCAAACCTGCTAATTTAGGCTCCTCCGTTGGCATTAGCAAAGCGCGATCGCGCAGCGAACTCGAAGCTGCCCTCGATAATGCCGCCAGCTACGATCGCCGTATCATTGTCGAAGCTGGCGTCGTGGCCAGAGAATTGGAATGCGCGGTTTTGGGCAACGACCAGCCAAAAGCTTCAGTGGTGGGCGAAATTACCTATAAAAGTGATTTCTATGACTACGAAACCAAATATACAGAAGGCCAAGCTGACCTGTTAATTCCCGCACCGATCGGCGCTGCGATCGCCACCCAAATCCAAGAAATGGCGATTCAAGCATTTTTAGCCCTTGACGCCGCAGGTTTAGCACGAGTGGACTTTTTCTATATCGAATCGACCGGCGAAGTCTTAATCAACGAAATCAACACAATTCCTGGCTTTACCGCGACCAGTATGTACCCGCAACTATGGGCTGCTTCGGGTATTTCCTTCCCCGAATTAGTCGATCTTTTGATTCAATTAGCTCTCGAGCGACACCCTGAAAAGTCCTAAGAGGGGAAGAGAGGAGCTAGATCTCAAAAATTTAGAAATTCAGAACCAACCTCTGGCTCATCATTGATAGTTCCCCTTCCCTCCTCTTTTCTCCTCCTGACTCGTAAATTTTGGCGATGAAACCAGTCAATAAACTCTGGCAATGGTGGACATGGGGAATATTATTCCCCCTGGTAGCGCTCAACGGCTGGATCGCGCTCCTAGTCTTTGAGTATTTTCGCTCCCTGATTACCGTCTTAGTAATAGCCACTTTGCTGTCTTTTTTACTAGATTATCCTGTCCGCCTACTGCGACGGTACGGGATGAGGCGCAACCGAGCCGTGCTAGCAGTGCTGTGTCTCACGCTGCTAGTCCTGATCGTTTTGGGTGTGACGATCGCTCCCATTCTCCTGACTCAGTTCAACGAACTGGTGGCCCGTTTGCCCAGTTGGATCAATTCCGGTACTCAACAAATCGAAGCCTTCCACAGATGGGCAGAAAGTCGCAACCTGCCCATTGATGCCACCGGTTTAGCCAGTCAGCTGATCGATCGCCTATCTGCTCAAATGCAGTTTTTCACCGGTGAAGCGATCAGGTTTGCCTTAGGGGCAGCAGGTAGTTTACTCGATGTACTCCTAACCATTGTCCTAACTTTCTACTTGCTGTTGCATGGAGAACGTCTCTGGGATGGCTTATTTCAATGGTTACCTCCGAAGCTGAGAATTGCCTTGCAAGAATCTCTCCCCCGAACTTTCCACAATTACTTTGCGGGTCAAGCCACTTTAGCTAGTTTAATGGGGCTGTTTATGACCGTTGCTTTTCTAATTTTACAGGTTCCCTTTGGCTTGCTTTTCGGCTTAGGAGTCGGTGTCATGACCCTGATCCCTTTTGGGGCTGCTTTGAGCATTAGTATTGTGAGTTTACTGACCGCACTTTATAACTTTTGGCTCGGTGTTAAGGTGTTGGCAGTGGCTACAGTCATTGACCAAGTTGTAGAAAATGGCATTGCCCCTCGCTTGTTGGGTGGGTTTACTGGACTCAATCCCGTCTGGATTTTAGTCTCACTCTTAGTCGGAGCTAAAGTCAGTGGGATTGTTGGTCTCTTGGTCGCAGTGCCTTTAGCTAGCGTCATTAAAAGCTCTGTAGAGATGACGCGGACCACAACCCCTCCAAACGTAGCCACTCCTGCTGTTAGCCCTCATCAATCGGTGGATTAACTCAAGAACTCTGCCCCATCTTAGGACTGGGGCAGAGTTTTTGAAGCTCTTAGTTGTGGAGACGGACCCGATTGCTGAACTAGCTCAGTTACGATTTCTTCTTAACAGAAGTTGTAGGCTTTTTGGTAGTTTTGGCTTTGGTCGTAGTTGTAGTTTTGGCAGGTTTCTTAGACTGAGTTTTATTATCCTTAGCTGCTACCTTGGTGGTTTTAGTCTTGGGGGTGGCTGCAACGGCAGCAGGGGTTCCATAAGTGTAGGCAAGACCAGACGCAAGGGTGCCAAGGATGAGTGTAGCTGCTAACAGGGACTTGCCGAACTTGAAAACCATAGTGAGTGACTCCTGTAAAGGTTTAAGACGAGGTAAAAATTTGTGGAATTCGTGGAATTAAAAAGTAGTTTGACTCTAAGTTGTGGATTTCTTATGTCGTCAGTATGAAGATTTGATGCCAAGGTCTCCCTCCAAGGATTGAGACCAGCGAACACAAGAGGGTAAAGCCTAGGTAGAGCGAGCTTACATTTTTCATAGAACTGCAATTGCTCTGCCACAATCCTGTCACACCAAATCTTTACGCTAATAAATAAGAAGTGTGAAGTTGGAAGCGGAAGGCGATCGAGATCCCGACTGTCACTCACGTCTTCTCATCCAAAGAGAGGCTCTGTTTCCAGCTTCCGATTGTAGAAGGTATCTTTAGTAGCACAGGTATTAAAATGCGAACCGAAAAGTTTAATTCAGATCGGGGCCGAGAACCCTCTAACGACTTTTCTCCAGCTTCTGTTCAGTTTCAAGATGCTTTGACCCGCAAGCCTTCCTGGTCAAAACCGTTGACTTACCTTTCCCTAATTTTGTTGGGTTCGGGTTTGACGCTGGCCGGTACTTCGTTGGTTGTGCGTCCTCCTTTGGCATCAAGTTTGAGCAACACCCAGGCGTCAGTGAATCCGCCTACCTTAGCAGCAGCAACACCCAGATTACCAATTTCAGATGTCAACTTCGTGACTAATGTCGTGCAGCAAGTGGGTCCAGCCGTAGTACGAATTGATTCTTCGAGGACTGTGACGACTCAGCGACCTGAGATTTTTAATGACCCTTTCTTTCAGCGGTTTTTTGGTCAGGAGTTACCATCTAGCCCGCCAGAAAAGCAAGTTGAACGGGGTTCTGGTTCAGGGTTTATTATTGGTTCCGATGGTCGTATTCTCACAAATGCTCACGTCGTAGATGGAGCTGATTCGGTGACTGTGATCCTGAAGGATGGTCGCTCGTTTAAAGGTAAGGTTTTGGGTCAAGATTCAGTGACCGATGTGGCAGTGGTCAAAATTGATGCGAGTAATTTGCCGACGGTGAGTTTGGGGAATTCTGAACAACTACAACCAGGAGAATGGGCGATCGCGATCGGTAATCCTCTGGGTCTGGATAATACGGTTACGGTGGGTATTATTAGTGCTACAGGCCGCGCTAGTTCTTTAGTGGGTGTTCCTGACAAACGTGTCAGTTTCATTCAAACGGATGCTGCAATTAATCCTGGAAACTCTGGGGGCCCGCTGCTGAACCAAAAAGGGGAAGTGATTGGGATGAATACCGCCATTATTCAAGGAGCTCAAGGATTAGGCTTTGCGATTCCGATCAACACAGCTCAACGCATTGCCGCTCAGCTAGTTGCCAAGGGCAAGGTTGAACATCCTTATTTAGGAATTCAAATGGTAGCGATTACCCCAGAAATTAAGCAAGAGATTAATAGCAATCCTAACAGTGGTTTGACTGTGAATGAAGATCGAGGGGTTTTGATTGTTAAAGTTCTGCCAAATTCTCCGGCTGCGAAAGCTGGACTGCGGGCGGGAGATGTGATTGGAAAAATTAACGGTCAAGCAGTGAGCGATTCCAACGCCGTGCAGCAAGTTGTAGAAGGGGCTCAAGTAGGTCGGAGTTTACAAATAGAGGTGCGTCGAAACGGACAAAGCCTGAATTTAGCAGTGCAACCGGGTGCTTTTCCTACCAGTCAAGCCCAGTAGTTTTGAAAGAGAGTAAAGATGGGGAGGCAGCGACAGAAGCTCGGAAAATTTTCCGAATTTCTCCTCGCTCCTTTCCTTTTTCTCTCCCTTGTTTTCACTTCTCCTTCTCAAACTGTGAAGCGAGACTAATTCACAACAGCGTAAAAAATATCAGAAAAAAATTAAAGTTAATTTTTAATCTTGGGACGGACTGTTTGGAAATAAATAAGCGATCGCCGCTAAACTCGAAACCACGAGCAGACAAATCATAAAAATAGAAAACACTAAGGCAGGCATATCTCTTTAAATATGGCAAGCTTAAACTCTCACTTTCTCAAGCTATCAACTAGATGTGACAGCCTTGCGAACCAGATATGTCAATGACTTGTCAGCGACCCACTAAGTGTTCGCGATCGGCAGAGAAAAGCGAAAGGTACTGCCTTTCCCCAATTCGCTTTCTACCTCAATTTGACCGCCTTGGAGTTCCACTAACTGACGAGCGATCGCTAAACCAATGCCCGATCCAGAGCTATAACCGACCCGAGAACTTTCCGATCGCCAAAAGCGTTCAAAGATGTGGGGTAAATCTTGAGGCGCAATCCCAGTTCCTGTATCGATCACTGCGATCCAGACTCGATCGGTTTCGCCCCAAGCGCGAACCGTGATCGCACCCGCAACAGTATAGCGCATGGCATTCCCAATTAAATTCACTAGCACTTGCTCAGTGCGATCGCTATCTGCTAAAACTAGGGGCAGTTGGGTGGGACAGTCTAATGCCATGATGGGGCCATCTTCCAACAGTTGATCGGCAAATTTTTGCACCAGTGCTTCCAATAAGGGCCGCACCTTGAAGGGTTGTAGATGAATTGGTAAATATCCAGCTTCAGCTTTTGATAATTCTTGCAAATCATTGACGAGTCGCTCTAGACGCCTCATTTCTAAAGCCAGTCGTAGGTAAATCTCGTCAGAGGGTTCGATCCGAGCATCTGCTAATTCTTCTAAATAACCCCGCACGATCGTCAGTGGCGTTCGTAATTCGTGGGTTAAATCGCTAATAAGTTCGCGACGACGCACTTCCACTCCTTCGAGACTGCTGGCCATGCGGTTGAAGCTGGTAGCAAAGCGGTTGAGTTCGGGAATTTCACTGGCAGGGACTCGCTCGTTGAGTTGACCAGCCGCAAACTTTTGGGTAATCTGTTCCATCTGAGTTAAAGGCTGCATAATCCGTTTTGCCACCCAGTAACTCAACCCGCCAGCGGCGGTGGTGCCAACAATAACCGCCCAGAAGGTGCTGCGGTTCCAGGCCGTTTGAAATCCTTCGACAAGTTGAGTGCGAGCATAGCGTAAGGTAAAGCCAGGACCTTCCAGTTGTTCGAGGTGACTGACAAAGAAACGGGGAGAAGAAACTTTGCCGATGATCACTAAAGAACTAACGCCTACTAGCATGACTAGCAGGTGGGAGAGAAATAGTCGCGACCGCAAACCTGCTCTCGTCACAATTCAGAAGGGGAAAGAACGATTCAGACTGCTCGCTGAGGGTTTGCCAAAGCCACAGCAAGCTTCTTTATTTTAGATGGAGCTAAGCGGGCTCGAACCGCTGACCCCTACAATGCCATTGTAGTGCTCTACCAACTGAGCTATAGCCCCTTGCGTCAGCTTTACTATATTGCCTCAATTAGCGGTTCTTCGTCAAGGGGTTGTGCAAAATTTTTTCCTTGCTAGTTGCCTATTGTCTATGGCTCATCTCTAGCGAGAACAGACGCAGAGCCCATGACGAACGAACCGCAGTCCCTAAAAATACGAGTAAGAGTGTTGGCTCATTTCAGATAGATGGCTGAGACAAGAACCCATCAGGAAATAAACCACCACCATCGCGGCGGCAGAAATCGCAACGAGGATGCCAGCCAACAACAAAGAAAATTCCCGGTGTGCGACCGCTTCCTGCATCAGGTGCAAAGACCAGGCTACTAAGGCAACGTCAATTATTAGAATAGTGACCAGCATAAGTTACAATTTGTAACAGTTCATCTATTCTAACAGCACTTCCTCATTCCGGAAGCTGAGCTATGATGGCTTTCTGACACTCAGCTCGCGATCGCTCAAATAATCCTTGATCTCACCGACGCTTAACTGCCCATAATGCAAGAGAGATGCCAGCAGAGCTGCTTCTGCTCGGCCCTCAGTTAGCGCTTCATAGATATGCTGGCAGTTACCGGCCCCACCCGAAGCAATCACCGGAATTTCCACACTCTGGGCGATCGCCCGGGTTAATTCTAAGTCATAACCCGCTTGAGTGCCGTCCGCATCCATACTCGTCACCAGGAGTTCACCAGCACCCCGCTTCGTCGCTTCCTGGGCCCAGGCAATCGCATCCAAACCCGTATTCTCACGGCCTCCGCGCACATAAACATCCCAACCAGGATTCGCTGGATCGGGTCGGCGGCGGGCATCAATGGCTACCACAATACACTGATTTCCAAAGCGATCGCTCGCCCGGTCGATCAACTCCGGATCGCGGACAGCGGCCGAATTTATACTCACCTTGTCCGCACCAGCTCTTAACAAATTTTTAATTGTTTCTAAGTTTTGGATGCCACCGCCCACGGTCAGTGGAATAAACACCCGTTCAGCTGTGCGGTAGACCACATCAATAATAATGCCCCGGTCTTCGTGGGTAGCTGTAATGTCCAGAAACACTAACTCATCAGCCCCTGCATCATTATAAGCCTGCGCCAATTCCACAGGATCGCCAGCGTCCTGAAGGTTGACAAAATTGACACCTTTAACCACTCGACCCGCTTTCACATCGAGACAAGGCAAAATTCGTTTGGCTAGCATAGATTCCCGATTGTCACTAGAAACAAGGATCGTAGAGCTTACGCAAACAAGTTTCAAGGGTTTAAACCTTTCTGGTGTTGGGGAGAGGAAGCTCAAAACCGGATTGCCTCGTTTGCATTGTGTCTGAATGCCTCAGGTCTAAACTCCAAGATTTTACCTTCCTCTCTCCCCTTCCCCTGCTCAATTCTCCCTGCCCCAAATTCAGATAAACTACTGGGGAATGCTTTACAGAGCAAGGAGAACAGCGCAAGTGGCAATAGAAGTTGGTCAAAAAGTCAAAGTACGTCGTCTCAGAGACCGCATCCCCGCCAACATCATCAGCCAAATTAAACAAAATCCCATCGGTACCGTTGAGGGATTTAAAATGGTTGACGGCAGTGGAGTGGGCGTAGTGGTCAAATTTGAGGGCAAATTGATCACCTGGTTCTTTGAAGATGAGCTAGAACCGGTGTAGCTAGGCAGCTTCGCACTTGGGAAACGAGGGAGGGAGGTAGAAGCCAGGAGGTAAACAGAAGGCAGAAGATAGAAGGCAGAAAGATACTGCCTCGATCTTCCCCTCCTCCGATCGGTAGGTTTTTGACTATTAACTTTTCACCAGTCAGGGGTTCAAAGAGAGCGATCGCTCTCGTTGAGAGAGAAATTTCAACCCCTAGGGCCAGGTTTCTCCGGTCTCCCCCTCCCTGACTCTCCCTTCCGAGGTTGAGCAAAACAAGCTGGGAACCCCCTTCGCTTCTCCCTCTCCTCCTCTTCCCCGTAGACTGCTTAATCCCCTTCTCTAGGATGTGGCACGGAGTTCAAGCGGTCGCTAACATAGTCAAGAACCCAAGACAAACCAAGCTGCAATCGGTAAGTTACCCTCAACTAGCGGGGAGTCGCTGCCATCGCTTGCGAGTGCAGGTCAGTTACCAGACGTTTTGGAATAGTAAGCTGTTGGCATCGGAAACAGGAAATGGCTTTAATTTTGACATTTTTGGGCAAAGGCGGCACCGGCCGCACCACACTGGCGATCGCAACTGCTAAACGCTTCGCCGCCGCAGGGAAGCGAGTTTTGCTAGCCGAACAAGATCCAGGGCCCGCACTCTCGGTGATGCTGGGCGCCCCTCTCACTCCTGACCCCCAGGAAATCGCTCCTAATTTGAAGGCAGTACAATTTCAATCCGCACTGATGCTAGAACGCAGGTGGGATGAAATTAAAAGTTTGGAATCCCAATATGTCCGTACCCCCTTCTTTAAACAAGTTTACGGTCAAGAACTGGGTGTGTTGCCAGGAATGGATAGCGCCCTTGGCCTGAATGCCATTCGCGAGTACGACGCCAGTGGTCAGTATGATGTGATTGTCTATGACGGCGCCAGCGGTATGGAAGCGCTGCGGATGCTGGGAATGCCGGAAATTTTGAGTTGGTATATCCGTCGCTTTCGCCAAGTGCTCTCTGAATCTGACTTGGGTAAGGCCCTCTCGCCGTTTATTCAACCCATTGTCAGCACAGTTCTTAATGTTGATTGGTCTGGGGATAATTTTGCTCAACCCGCCCAGGAAGTCAATAGCTTGTTAGACAGAGGGAAAGCAGCGATCGCTGACCCCAACCGAGTTACTGCTTATTTGGTGACGACGGGGGATGAAAGTGCGGTCGCAACAGCTCGCTATCTGTGGGGAAGTTCTCAACAAGTCGGTTTAACCGTGGGGGGTGTGATTTTCAACCAAACCCCGGTTCCTGAAACAGCCGCCACTGACTTTACTCCCTTGGCAGTGGTTTCAGTCCCCACCCGTCGCGATGATGACTGGCAACCTTTGATGGAGGCTTTGCCAGATTTCAGTCAAGCGAGCAAAGCTCCTAAACCGATTAATATTGATCCGGCAGCGCGTCAAGTCAGTTTATTTTTGCCGGGATTTGACAAAAAACAAATCAAATTGATTCAGTCGGGGCCGGAAGTTACCATTGAAGCAGGGGACCAGCGACGCAATATTTTATTGCCTCCTGCTTTAACGGGGAAATCTGTTACAGGTGCTAAGTTCCAAAATAGTTACTTGACGATTTCGTTTTAAGGGGAATGTTGGCGCAACAACTCCTAGAATTCGCCCAAAAAGTTACTTGACGGTTTTGTTTTAAGGGGGATTTTGACCGCAGATGAACGCTGATAGACGCTGATAATAGGATTAGGGTCTGTGTGCATCTGCGGTTCATTTTTAGGAGTAAGGATTATGACGAGCGAAGTAGGCGTGAATCGGCAAAGTTTATATGAAGTAGATTATCTGAGATGGATTGAGGTGACTGTCGAGAAGTTGCGGTCGCAGGATTATTCAGAGATTGATTGGGAATGGGTGATTGAGGAATTAAAAGAGATGGGGCGGAGTGAAGGCAGGAGTTTAAAGAGTCATCTTGTAATCCTTGTGATGCACTTACTGAAGTGGCAATTTCAGCCAGAGATGAGAAGCGGGAACTGGAAGGGTAGCATTGTCGAACACCGCCGACAGATCCGCGATGCTCTTAAGGAATCTCCTAGTCTCAAACTTTATTTAGAAGAAGTATTCGCTGAATGTTATTCAGATGCAGTTGAACAAGTGAGTGCTGAAACTGAATTGCCTGGGGAAATATTTCCGCCCGCGTGTCCCTATCCATTGGTTGAAGTTTTAGCTGCTAACTTTTTGCCTGATGCTCAAGGTGAAACGCTCCATTACCTAGCAGAAGAAGTCCTATCGTTTCTGGGAGAAAATAGGCTTGCGCTCGCCTTTGCGGCTGTGAGAATGTTAATTTATCAAGACATCGTAGTGGTTGATTGTCGCTCAGAAGCTCTCAATCATGAGGCTCAGAAGCGTCATTCTATTAAAATAGAAGGCTTCAGTGCTGAGGCTTCCAGTTTGCTAGAGATTCCCAATCTTCAACAGCTAGCTAAAGAAGTAGATTTCACCCAGCAGCGCATTCTCGTCATCTGGTTTCCTGAGGGTGTCGCAGCCACCAATCCTATTGATGCTACTCAGCCCCTCAATCTGGTGATGCTGTCGATTATCCTATCAAAAATTAAAGCTGAATTAGCTCAGTTCAAATCCTGATGAGACTGTGAGTCACTGGTGGATGAGAGCTGGCGAGGCAAGTAATGGTAGATTATGATAAAAACTCTCGATTTGATCAATGTCATTGACATCGAATCAACTTGCTGGGAAAAAAGTTCTCCGGCGGGAGAACAAAGCGAAATTATCGAAATCGGGATCTGTACGCTTGATATCCAATCAGGAACGCGGATTGAAAAAGAAAGTATTTTAGTGAAACCAATTGTTTCCACGGTCAGTCTTTTTTGTACTCAATTGACTACTCTGACTCCAGAACAAGTAGACCAAGGAATTTCCTTTGCGGAAGCTTGTACAATTCTGAAAAAAAAGTACCTATCTCAGGATAGAGTTTGGGCAAGTTATGGTGACTACGACCGCAAACAATTTGAGAAACAGTGCCAATTCTTAAAAGTCGGCTATCCCTTTGGTCCCAGACATCTCAACGTTAAAACCCTATTTCGCCTCATTTGTGGCTTACCAAAAGAAGTGGGGATGGCGGAAGCTTTAAACCTGCTGAATCTGCCTCTGGAAGGCATTCACCATCGCGGGGCCGACGATGCCTGGAACATCGGTGGTATTCTATCAGAATTGTTGTTACAGCGTAGAGCAACGATTCACTAGACCCTGAAATCACACTATGTCTGACTCTCCTCCTTCCCCAGCTTCCCAAGAACCAGTCCCCAGCACAACAGCAGCCCAGAGTGCAAAAACTCGGCAATTGTTGGGGATGAAAGGAGCTGCTAGCGGCGAAACGTCCATCTGGAAAATTCGCTTGCAACTGATGAAGCCGATTACCTGGATTCCCTTGATCTGGGGCGTAGTTTGTGGGGCCGCTTCTTCAGGAAACTACACTTGGACGCTAGAGAATGTGTTGGTCGCAGCGGCTTGTATGTTGCTCTCTGGTCCCTTGATGACAGGATATACCCAAACTCTCAACGATTTCTACGACCGTGAAATTGATGCGATCAACGAACCTTACCGCCCCATTCCCTCTGGTATCATCTCCATTCCGCAAGTCGTGACTCAAATTGTGGTGTTGCTGCTCGGCGGGATCGGCCTCTCGTATCTCCTCGACTTGTGGGCCGGACACGAATTCCCGACGATGACGGTGTTAACCCTCGGCGGTGCCTTCATCGCTTACATTTACTCGGCGCCTCCCTTAAAGCTGAAGCAAAATGGCTGGTTAGGCAATTATGCCCTTGGCGCTAGCTACATTGCCCTACCTTGGTGGGCCGGTCAAGCTTTATTCGGCAAACTCGACGCTGCCATTGTGGTGCTGACTCTGTTTTACAGTTTGGCAGGTTTAGGGATTGCGATTGTCAACGACTTTAAGAGTGTAGAAGGCGATCGCCAATTAGGGTTAAAATCCTTGCCAGTCATGTTCGGCGTGACGACAGCAGCTTGGATCTGCGTACTGGCGATCGATATCTTTCAAGCAGGGATTGCTGCTTACCTGATTAGCATTCATCAAAACCTTTACGCGGTCATCCTGCTGCTCCTGATTGTTCCGCAAATCACTTTCCAGGATATGTACTTTCTACGCAATCCTTTGGAAAATGATGTTAAATATCAAGCAAGCGCCCAGCCTTTCCTAGTCATCGGGATGCTAGTAGCAGCCTTGGCATTAGGCCGCGCAGGTGTCTAGGCGATTTGAAAGTTGAGATGGGGGAAGAGTGAGTCACACGAGAGGAGTTGAAAAATAATGTTTGACCCTGAGCTCCAGGTTAAACCAGCTCCTTGTCTGTCTATAACCTCGCCCTCATCTAGAAATCTCAAATCTGAAATCCAAAACTGATTAGGTGTACGAGGGTCTGAAGTGGCAGAATCTCTCTCAAATATAGAAGAGCCATCCAACCATGCCAGTGAAGCTGGCGAGGCGAGTGTCGATCCAATGAGTCGGGATACCGACGAACCAAATTCCCCCGCGTCGGAGGGGGACCTCGAAAACCCGACTGAGGCGATCGAGACCTCACCTTCAAGGGAGCCAGAATTGCCCCCGCCGACAGGAAGCCCCATCAAGCGAGAGTGGTCTGGTTGGAAAAGCTTAATGGCTCGGTTGAAGGGCAAATCGACCGTGGCTCCCAGTGGGGAACCCGACTCAGAGGCGCTGACGCCCACAGAGGAGGGAAGCCAACGATCGCGGTCGCATTTACGGCGCTTTCTGGCTTGGTTAGATCGTAAATTCCCGGCAACGACAAAAAGCGGCAAAAAAGCGATTTACCGTCGTCGCCTATTTTGGGTGGGTGTTGGGGTGGTAACCGTCAGTGGTGGCGTTGTGGGTTATGGCTGGTGGGCTTTGTGGCAGTTCGAGAAAACTTTGCCAGATGTATCTGATATGTCTGCCTTTAGTCGCGACGGTACACTGACGATTAAAGCTGTAGACGGCACGATTTTAATGCAGACGGGACCCGCGACCCGGGAAAAGTTGAAGCTTCAGGAAATCCCGGATTTGTTAGTCAAAGCGTTTGTTTCGATTGAAGACCGACGCTTTTATGAACACCGGGGCGTTGATTACCAAGGGATTTTTCGCGCCGTTGTCTCGAATTTGCTGGCTCGTGACTTGGTGCAGGGAGGAAGTACGATCACGCAGCAGTTGGCTCGGATCGTGTTCCTGAACCAAGAACGCAGTGTGTGGCGGAAGTTTCGGGAAGCACTGCTAGCTCAGAAAATTGAGCGGGAATTGAAGAAAGATCAAATTTTAGAGCGCTACTTGAATTTAGTGTATCTTGGCTCTGGAGCTTACGGGGTGGCGGATGCTGCCTGGGTTTATTTCAGCAAGCCTGTGAATGAATTGACTCTGGCAGAGATGGCAACTTTGGCGGGACTGCCACCGGCGCCGAGTGAATATTCACCCCTGGTCAATGCAGAGGCAGCGAAGCAGCGCCGTAATATTGTGTTGCAGCAGATGCAGGAAGCGGGAGTGATTACGGCGGCTCAGGCCCAGGAGGCGATCGCGCAACCTTTGGCACTGCAACCGAGTCCCCCCAAGCGCCTTCAGGTGATCGCCCCTTATTTTGCCAGCTATGTCCATAAGGAGTTACCGCATTATGTGTCTCGAGATGCTTTGGAAGCTGGCGGCTTAACCATCGAAACGAGCATTGATTTGGAGTGGCAAAAAGTTGCGGAAAAGGTGATTAAAGATGCGGTGGAAGTGGACGGCCGGGGTCAGGGGTTTGAACAGGCGGCTTTAGTGTCCATTGAAACGGGAACTGGGGAAGTGAAGGCGATGGTGGGAGGCGCGGATTATGGCAAGAGCCAGTTTAATCGCGTGACCCAAGCTCAGCGGCAGCCAGGATCGACGTTTAAGGGATTGGTTTACACGGCTGCGGTCGCGGCGGGGTTCTCGCCTTATGACAGCTATGAAGATGGGCCGGTGATTTATGATGGCTATCAGCCGAATAATTACGGTCGCAAGTTTAGCGGTTGGCGATCGATGGCGGATGCCTTGGCGAGTTCGGTGAATGTGGTAGCGGTCAAAGTGTTGATTGATGTCGGGTTCGATCCGGCGATCAAGTTAGCTCATGACATGGGAATTAAATCAAAATTAAATCCTACTTATTCTTTGGCTTTGGGCGCGTCTGAAGTGAATTTGCTGGAGTTGACGAATGCTTATGGCACCCTCGCAAATCAAGGCAACTTTGTTGAAGCTCATGGCATTCGTCGCGTGATTAATCAACGCGGTGATGTCATTTATAATGCAAATTTTCAGCCGAAGCAGGTGGTTGACAAAAACAGTGCTGCCATTATGACTTGGATGCTACAAGGGGTGGTGCAAGGCGGGACAGGAGGTGCGGCTTATTTATCCGATCGTCCCGTCGCAGGTAAAACGGGTACTTCTGAGCAAGCTCGCGATTTGTGGTTTATTGGGTATATCCCGCAAGTTGTAACGGGCGTTTGGTTGGGAAATGATGATAATTATCCGACCTATGGCGCTAGCAGCACTGCGGCTTACAATTGGAGGGAATTTATGTCGCAGGTGGTGAAGGGAATGCCGGTGGAGGAGTTTCCGAAGTTACCTCAGTTGGATGGCCGCAAAGGTAGCATTAAGGCGCAACCTGTCCACCCGAACCGCATTGTTTACGGGATGATTATGAATGATGATGGTTCTACTTCTCCTTACAATCCGGGAGGTCGTTACCGAGATTCTGGTAATTACCAAGAAGACCAAGGAAGTTCTCAAGAACCAACAAATTATAACAATTGAAAGGGGGAAGGGGTGACGATTGACGGGTGAAGCTGCGTCTGGTTCATGAACGATTTGCTCGCATCCAGACAGGTTTAATTCAATGAGCTATCGGTCGTGCAGAGATGGGGGAAAATTCCTTCATCTCTGTCTATTTTAACCGGATTTGTGTTACTCTTAATCTCAAATCTGGTAGCATCGGCAGTCAAAAAAAGGGAAAACCAGAGCTTTGCTGCTCCCCATCATTGAGACAACCATCTTTCCCTTTTCCCCTTGATAGCACTGTCACTCCATCAGCTCATTCGTTTCAGTTTAACCATAAAAAAGCCATCCATTTGATAGCGGTGAGGCCAAACTTTTAGCCATCCTTCTGGAGCCGGTGATAGGGGTAAATCAAGGGCTGGGAATTCGATTTGCCATTGGGGATGATTAGCTAAAAAGGATTGAATGATGCTGTCATTTTCTAAGGGGTGAATCGTACAAGTGGCATACACTAAAATGCCTCCAGGCTTGACAAAATTTGCAACATTGGTGATGAGTTCAGATTGCAGGGCAGAAAGTTGCTGCACGGTTTCGGGAGTGTGACGCCAACGGGCATCGGCGCGACGGTGTAGGGTTCCTAATCCTGAACAGGGAGCATCGAGGAGGACGCGATCGGCGGTGTGAATAAATTGCTGAAATTGGCGACTATCTCCAGTGAGAATTTGGATAGAGTTGAGCTGAAGTCGCTGGACATTTTCTCGGAGTCTTTTCAGCCGACTTTCGGTTTTATCGCAGGCAAAAACTGTTCCTTTATCTCCCATTAATTCAGCAATGTGAGTGGTTTTTCCACCCGGTGCTGCACAGGCATCAATAATAATTTCTCCTGGTTGGGGGTCTAGCAGGTGGGTGGCAAGTTGAGCACTGCTGTCTTGAATCGTCCACCAACCTTCGCGGTATCCGGGTAAGTTTTGGACTGCTCCAACGCTGCCATTTAATCTTAATGCTTGGGGTAAATGAGGAATTCTGCTCACAGAAAGACCGCCTATTTCTAAAGCGGTTTCGACTTGTTCAAGGGTGGTGCGGAGGGGATTAATTCGCAGGTCGATGGTCGGGGTTTGGTTGAACCATTCGCAGAGTTGTTCGGTTTCTGTTTCGCCGAGTTGTTCGAGCCAAAGTTGGACGATCCAGTCGGGGAAGCTGTGCAGAATGCCTAGACGTTCTTGGGGGGATTGGTAATGGGTAATGGGTAATAAGTGGGAGGGTGAATGGGGGGCGGGTTGGTTCGTTAACGATTCTGGTTCTCCTGCACTGAGGCGGACATATTGGCGCAATAAACCATTGACAAAGCTGCTGAGACCAGAAAATCCGTTGTCTTTGGCGAGTTGGACGGTGGTGTTGACGGCAGCGGCAACGGGGATGTGAGTGAGATATCGAAGTTGATAGAAACCAAGGTGGAGAATGGTGCGGAGATCGGGTGGTTGTTGGGAGGATTTTTTTTTAGCGAATTGGTCAATGAGAGCATCTAGCGATCGCATTCTCCTGACACTGCCATAAACTAATTCTGTCACTAAGCGACGATCGGGGTCGGTGAGTTGGGAGTTGCGGAGGATACGATCGAGGGCGACATCGGCAAAAGCACCGTGACGGTGTACGTCGCGGAGGGCGACAAAGGCGAGTTGACGGGGATTTTTCATAGGTTTATGGCTCCACAATAACCCGCATTTTTAGGGTGACAGGGTCATTCGCAGGGCCGCTTGTTGTAAGGGTAACGATGTAAATGCCAGGTTTGGCATAGGCATAGGAGACTTCTGCTGCGATCGCTTGTGGAGGTGAACCGTCGCCAAAGTCAAGGGTAACAGGCGGTTGTACGTTCACCAGCCTCGGCTGAAACCGCACTGAGTCGCCGGGTTTGATCCCCCGGACTGGCGAGTGATAAAGCCAACCGTAGCCGATCTGACGAGGGGTTGCCTCAAAATTGTACACTCGCACTTGGGCGAAGTCCCAGTCTTCCTGACCGTCATCACTACGGACGATCAGTTCTTCAGCGTAACATCCGGGTTGATGATAGCGGATGGTGGTTTGGAGGCCGTGAGCAGTGGTACCATTGCTGAGTCGCCAGGTAGAGGAAGCGATCGCCCGATCCGGCCGAGGGATGCTGCGGGAACCATCAAGCCGTAGGGGACAGCCAGGGGTGGTAAAGTAGTAGCCACCCGCAACCGGGAGGATCGCATCTGGATACATCCGCAAATAAGCATCTACCAGGAAAGGATAGCTACTGATAGAGGAACCATCTGCTTGCCAGATCCCAAAGTGCAGGTGGGGATCGGCACCATGCTTGCTTTGCCAGGTACTGCCGGTTTTGCCGAGAAATTGACCAGCTTGTACCTGGGAACCGATGGTTAAATGAGGGTTCATGGTTTCAATATTGATATGAGCATAGCGGAATCTCATGCCCTCTGACGATTGAATTTCGATGGTATTTGAGTCTTGGGCTGTTGGCACAGGGGACTCAGTAATAGTGCCATTTACCACCGCAATTACATCCAAACGATCCTCAATTGCACCGAAATCATCGCCCCTGTGATAGTAAAGCAAGTTATAGGGGACGAGGGCTGACCAAGTATTGTTATAAGTACAGGAACGCCAGCGATAATTTTTCAGGGGAAATAACAGATCCGGGGGTCCCCAGTTCTCGGTTGCATCCAACGCTGAAAAGCGCACATCACCGGTCATGTTTTTAACCACGGCAATGCCTTGAGTCGCCCATTGATAGGTTGTTTCCACATAAATCCTCAACCCATCAATGACGACTGGCAATTGAAACGGACGCAGGATTAGGGTTGCCCTTTGTTTAAAGAAGTTTCGCCAGCCACCGCCTGAAATTTCAATTTCAATGCGAGCTTGAGAGTAGGTTCTTTGGTCGGGGTTGTCAGCGATCCAGTGATCGGCTTCCCAAAATTCTTGATAGTTAATTAGGGTGACTTTCCACTGGCGTTTGTGACTCTTGACTAAGTGCGATTCCCCGATTTTAAGAGAGAAGACTTCTGGCCACATACTGGTTGGTAGATGGGGTTTCAGGTAAGATTTACGATCGTAACTCATTCGGGAATCAGCAACCATTGATTCATCCCAGCCAAGCTCAACACTTGACAAATCCCCGTATCACTTTCAAACTTCTGTAGCTCTCTGGGTCGCCTAATTGCTGCTTTTACTTGTTTCTCATCTTTGCGAAGAGGATGAGAATAAGACCGCCCCGTTTTTTCCAAGTTTTTCGGTCTTTTATCTGACTCATTCACGCTAGCTACAACTGCTGAGAAAGTCGCTGCTTGAGCCCTAAGCTGCCTCTCACTTAAAGCGATGAGTAAAAAAGTGAGAGCAGCAGTTATCTTAACTTCTTTTGTAGTCAAAATGAATAGTCAGGGTGAGGATTTAAATTAAGGGTTTTCTTTTATCTATGAGCAAGCCTCCTCACCCATTAACCTTTATTTAATCTGAATCGGCGGTTGCATCAAACACTGAAAATTGATGACATCTTCTGGTGTTTGTTCAGAGGGATTGAGCTTGCAATCGACCGCTCCCCCAATCTGTAACGCTTTCGTCACTAATTCCGAACAAAATAACGTTGAGAGATCTTCGCAATTTTCCTGATTGTATCGATCGAAAAAATCTAGAGCTGCTCCCATAATTTGAGTGCAATCATAGGGCGTTTTTTTATTGTAGGTTTGTCTGAGCCAACTTTGCATTTGGATTAAATTTTCTTCGGGTAGTGGCTGTTTTAAAGCCACCCACCAAGCTAACCCACTATACATTTGCAGGCGCTTAGAAAGCCATTGAATTTGCACGCCTCTAATGGCTGGGCGATCGTCATAATTGGGTGAATTGGTTAAGAGAGTCGATTCAATTAACAAGACACTTCTACCAAACCCTCCCCCCATGTCTACATCTAGCACCATTCCCAGATGAGAGTAGCGAGATTTAGTAACTGATTTAATCAGTTTAGAGAAGCTACCATTGCCAGAAAAGGCAATAATGTCTCCTGTTTTCATTTGAGGTCGATATTGCTCATATAAAGAGAGAGAGCTTTCTTGTCGGGTGATTTCACTCATGGATTTCAGCACTTGAGACAAATTTCATCTATAATCCCACAAAGATAGCTTAACCCTAAGACTGAATTCCCCAGATGAGAATTTCTACTGAAACTTTCACGGTTCATAAGCGGTTTGCCTTAACGATCAGTCGTGGTACGACTGCCCAAACAACCAATCTTTGGGTGAGAATGGAAGCTGACGGCATTGAGGGATGGGGAGAAGCTTCGCCTTTTTCAGTCGGGACTCACCCCCAAACGACGGAAATGCTATTTCAATCCTTGCAGGAAGTTGCACCCCACCTAGAGAAATTGTCCCCTTTAGAGGGTCAAGCGATTGAGCAAGTCTTAACTAATCTTAAATTACCGAGTGCTGCTTGGGCTGCCCTTGATCTGGCAAGGCACGACTGGTTAGGAAAGAAAGTAGGATTACCTCTCTGGAAATTGTGGGGGCTTGAGCGCGATCGCATCGTCCCTACTTCCGTTACGATTGGCATTAATTCACCAGAAGGTGCTAAAAAACGAGTGCGAGATTGGTTTGGAGAAAAAACCGGCGATCGCCTTGTCCCTCATTATCAAGCTCTCAAAATTAAACTCGGAAATCCTGAGGGAATCGAAGCAGATCGAGCGATGTTTTTGGCAGTTCAAGCGGCAGCACCTGCAAACCTTCAATTGAGTATAGATGCTAATGGAGGTTGGAATCTAGAGGATGCGATTAAAATGTGTCATTGGCTTGAAAACTATGGGATTAAATATGTAGAACAGCCCCTCTCACCACTGGCAAGCCTTCAGGAATTATCTCAACTTTCTCAACAGTCACCTCTGCCAATTTTTGTGGATGAAAGTTGCTTCAACAGTCGAGATATTCCTCCCTTGGCAGACTCAGTTCAAGGGATTAATATCAAAATGATGAAATCGGGCGGATTAACGGAAGCTCTGCGGATGATTCATACTGCAAAAGCTTGCGGTTTACAAGTGATGTTTGGTTGCTATTCTGATAGTATCCTGGCAAATACAGCCGCTGCTCAGCTATCACCGCTTGCTGATTACCTCGATTTAGACAGCCACCTCAACTTATTAGATGACCCTTTCATCGGCGCGAGCTTAGAAAATGGGCGTTTGTTACCCAATGATTTACCTGGATTGGGCGTCAGGCGAGTTTAATTGTAGAATTAAATGATTGAGAAAAAACAGGAGAAAATTTAATGTCAGTTGAGCCAATTCCAGGCACTAGATCCCCAACCCCAGTAGTAGACTGGTGGAAGATTCAGCAGAAACTTACTGAGCGAATGGTTGAGGGTGATGAACCTGCAAGCAATCGCCAACCTTTAGCAATGAAGGTGTTAATGGATTGAGGAGTGATGTCTTCTAAAACCAGAACATTTTTCAGGTTTAAAGAGATGAATAATCAAGGAAAGTAAAAATTATAATCTATCAACTATGACCTTTGAGAAGTCCCAACCAAAAATTGAGCAGAGCCGAGTTGCGATTCTTCTTCACAAAGGAATCTTCGGCTTTTCTGGCAAGACAGGATTAGCATTTTTGCGCTACAGTCAAGCCTCAATTGTTGCAGTAATCGATCGCCAATGTGCGGGGCAATCTTTGCCTGAATTAACTAAAATTCCCAAACCAGTTCCTATCGTAGCTTCCCTGGGGGAAGCACTGGCTTATTCTCCCGATATTTTGCTCATTGGGATTGCTCCTTCTGGGGGAGCTTTACCGCCGGAGTGGTTGGAGGAAATTGAGCAAGCTGTGACCGCAGGTTTGTCAATTGTTAACGGTTTACATACCAAAATTGCTCCCCTGATTCAAATTCCTTTAAAAGCTAACCAATGGATTTGGGATGTGCGTCAGGAACCAGAAAAATTAGGGGCGATCGCATCGGCAAAAGCTGCTCAATTAAGCTGTAAGCGGGTGTTAACAGTTGGCACTGATATGAGCGTTGGCAAAATGTCTACCAGTTTAGAACTGAACCGCTTGTCTCTGAAAAAAGGCTGGCGTTCTAAATTTTTAGCCACTGGACAAGCTGGTTTAATGATTGCGGGAGATGGCATTGCCTTAGATGCAATTCGTGTTGATTTTGCAGCGGGGGCAGTTGAGCAAATGGTATTAGCATTTGGCTCGGATTATGATATCCTTTATATCGAGGGACAAGGTTCTTTATTACACCCTGGTTCAACAGCGACTTTACCGTTAGTGCGAGGTTCGCAACCGACTCATTTAATATTAGCCCATAGAGCCGGACAAACCACGATCCGCAATCACCCTCACATCCCGATTCCTCCCCTGCCTAAAGTGATAGAATTGTACGAAAGCATTGCCTCAGCAGCGGGGTCTTTTGTTAATTCCAAAGTTGCTGCGGTCGCGCTCAATACTCACCACTTAGATGAAGCGACGGCCCGCGAAGCCATCACTCAAATTCACTCAGAAACAGGGTTGCCTTGTACCGATCCGGTACGCTTTGGAGCTGATATTTTATGGGAGGCGGTCCATGAGGGATGAAGGTTCTTTTGCTTTACCAACCGGGTGCATTCTCCGTCCTGCTTCAGCCGCGGATCTCTGGTCTATTCGTAAATTAGTATTCAGCGCCAAACTCGACCCTACTCAGTTACATTGGCAGCAATTTTGGGTGATAGACTGTGAGGGAGAACTTGCAGCCTGCGGGCAGTTACGCAATTTCAGCGAGGCTCAAGAATTGGGGAGTTTGGTGGTAGCAACTCGTTGGCGCGATCGCGGTTTGGGTTCCTACCTCGCCAAGCATCTCCTGCAACAAGCAACTGAACCTCTTTATCTCGAATGCTTGGGGAAGCAACTCGAACAATTTTACACCCGTCTCGGCTTTGTACCCATTACTTGGCAGGAATTACCAAAGTCTCTCAAATTCAAGTTCGGCATCACTCAACTTGCTAGAATTTTCTTCAGAGTTCCTGTGGTTATGATGCAATATCAAGGTTTATACCAGTGCTGAGTTGATTCACCTTGAATCTTCATCCTTCCCACCCGACCCAAACTGAGGAGAGATGCCTAAGAGACTGGGGTTGATTCAGTACAACTTCATTGAAAATCGATCTGAGCTTCTATGTTAAAATATTAACCTGTCTTTAGACAAGCTGCAATTACTTTCGGTCCTCAACGACTCAACTTTAAACTTGTGAACTTTCAATCAATCATTGCGACTCTCAATCAATTTTGGAGCGATCGAGGCTGTTTGATCGCTCAACCTTACGACACTGAAAAAGGTGCAGGTACCATGAGTCCTCATACTTTTTTGAGAGCGATCGGTCCCGAACCTTGGTCAGTTGCCTATGTCGAACCCTGCCGCCGCCCCACGGATGGACGCTATGGCGAAAACCCAAATCGCTTCCAGCATTACTATCAATATCAAGTTCTGATTAAGCCATCCCCTGACAACATTCAAGAACTGTATCTGGAATCACTGAGAAAACTAGGAATTAGTCCTGAGGACCACGATATTCGCTTTGTCGAAGATAACTGGGAATCTCCGACTTTAGGGGCGTGGGGGGTCGGCTGGGAAGTGTGGCTAGATGGCATGGAAATCACCCAATTTACCTACTTTCAACAGTGCGGTGGCATTGATTGTCGTCCTGTTTCCATTGAAATTACCTATGGATTAGAACGACTAGCTATGTATCTACAAGAAGTGGATGCCATGATCAAAATTCAATGGAAAGATGGCGTTACTTATGGGGATGTTCACCTTCAGGGAGAAATTGAACAGTGTACCTATAATTTTGAAGCATCCAGCCCAGAGTTATTGTTTAAGCTGTTTGGGCTTTACGAGCAAGAAGCAGAACAATTAACTGAAAAAGGGTTGGTTTTACCAGCTTTAGATTATGTCTTAAAATGCTCCCATAGCTTCAACTTACTGGATGCTAGAGGCGTGATTGCTGTCACAGAAAGAACCCGCTATATCGGCAGAATTCGCAACTTAGCGCGGCGAGTGGCTCACCTGTATTT
>JBLNEP010000121.1:0-19916 GCA_050262755.1 Actinomycetota bacterium
GGGTTAATAGCGCCTGTTCTTGATTAACAATTGCTTGAAATTGCTGCTCCTCTAATCTCCACACTTTACATTCAAAACTCGCATTAACTCGCTTCCCACTTTGACGGCACATTGCCCATTGACAGTGAGGTACAATTTTTTCTAAAAATTCTTCGGCGGCTTTCTGGGAGGGAAACCCGAAATAATCAACCCACCGCACCCCATCTGCGGTTAACGAAACCATACGGTTACTAATCACCAGTGACAACCAATTGGCTGTGTGAGGGTAAGCAGACCGCATCTCTTTCCAAGCTTCTAGCACTTGGCACAGTTCGCTTTTGCTCAAGGCTCTCCATTTCTTAGGCGCTCCTAAGATTTTGGCAAGCATGGGAGCTGAAAATACCTCGCCTTTTTGAGTCTTGTTAATCTGAGCCAAAGTCTTTAACAAGTCTTCTTTGGTTGGCATTTGAGACATAATTTTTGCGGGAGTCTTTGCCGAATCTCTACGAATATTATAGCAAGAGTTGACTAAAAATTCAATAAGTAGAAGACGGCTCAGGAACCAACCCTTAATCTAGCAGGAGAACTTAACTTGATTTCCAGGAATTTGGATTTGACCTGATTGAGTCCTACAGACGATCTGGACTCCTGGCTGCTTTATAGGCTACGCTATTAGTAGCAGCTAAAAAAGACCACCCAAAATTTCCTAGACCAAAATCAGAGGGGGTTGCTGTTTCCACTCACAGATTAAAAACTAGAACGCTGGCAGAGGACAGTAGATGCTGCGGTGAAAAACTTAGCAATTATGGGTCCTAAAACTATTATAATACTTGACAAGAAAAAATAACTTTAGATTGCTGGCGCAAGTATTGTGATTAACCAGTTGCTACTTTATCCCCTAAACGAGGCGATTGTCCGCCAGCCACTCACCATCAGCCAACAAGCTAATGTGGCGGAAGTGCTCGCTTGTATGAGCCAAGCACAAACGGCAGATCTGCCGTTCAATGGCCAATACTTGCCGGATTCCCGCCTCTTTCAGGATATTCGAGCAAGCTGCGTTTTCGCCGTCCATAATTCACAGTTAGTGGGACTTTTTACGGAGCGAGATGTAGTCCGCCTGACTGCGAAAAAAGCTAACTTATCGCAAGTACAAATTGTCGATGTGATAGCGCGGAACTTAGTGACCCTGAAAGAATCTGATTTACAAGATTTATTTAACGTACTCAACCAGTTTCGCCGACATCAGATTCGCCACCTACCCATTCTCAGTAACAGCGGCCAATTAATGGGGATGGTGACGCCGGAAAGCCTTCAGAAAGTATTGCGGCTGACCAATCTCTTGCAACCGCAACGGGTGGAAGAATTGATGAGTACCCGAGTGATTCATGCGCCACGAACCGCCTCCATTCTCACGACTGCAGAACTCATGATCCAGCATCGAGTTAATTATGTCACGATTGTAGAGTCCAACGGTTGCGGAGACTTAGTGCCTGTTGGTCTGATTAGCGAACGAGACATCGTACAATTTCAAGCAATGAAGCAGGGTGGGTTGCACCAACCCGCTCACACCCTGATGCACCCAGTCTCATTCTGTCTAAAACCTGACGATTCCCTATTCACCGCATCAGAGCAAATGCAACAGCAAAGCGTTCCCGCTTTAATGGTTTCTGGAGAACAAGGACAATTGCGAGGAATTCTCACTGTCAGCCACTTGCTACAAGCACTAGAACCCCTACAAATGTATGGTTTGATTGAGAAATTGCAGCAATCAATCTACCAACTAGAAACAGAAAAAGTAGCTTCGCTGCAACAGCGCAATGCTGAGTTAGAAAAACAAGTACAGGAGCGTACCACTCAGCTTCAAGAGCAATCTCAACGCTCTCGCCTCATTTCTAGCATTGCCCTCCGGATTCACCAATGCCTGAGTTTAGAGGAAACCCTGAGTACAACGGTCCGAGAAGTTCAACAATTCCTCGGGTGCGACCGCGTTTTACTCTACCACCTCTGGCCTGACGGTACCGGTCGTGCGATCACAGAAGCTGTCAATCCTGATTGGCCCTCCGTGTTAGGAAAAACTTTCCCAGCAGAGGTTTTTCCTGAAGAATACCACCAACTCTACAGCCAAGGGCGCGTGCGAGCCATTGACGATGTAGAGAATACCAAAATCGCGCCTTGTTTGAGCGAATTTCTGCACTCCTTCGGGGCCAAAGCAAAAATCGTCGTGCCGATTCTTCAGCAAGAAAAACTCTGGGGGTTACTGATTGCTCACCACTGCTGTCATCCTCGTCAGTGGCATCCCTTGGAGATAGATTTGCTAAAGCAACTCGCAACCCACATTGCGATCGCCCTTCAGCAATCAGAACTTTATCAGCAGGCACAAACCGAATTGCGGGAGCGTCAGAGGTCCCATTCTTTATTATGTGCAACCTTTGACTCGACGGCTGATGGTATTCTCGTCACGGATTGTCAAGGAAACCTCCTCAATTTTAACAAAAGATTTGTGGACCTTTGGGGCATCCCCCCCTCAATTTTAGAGTCAGGAGCTGAAAGTCAAGCGGTCGCATTTTTTCAAGAACAGTTGCACAAACCAGTAGACTTTGAGGAAACAATCCGGCAATTGTATAACCAACCACAGAGGGTGAGCTGGGACTTATTAGAATTAAAAGGGGGTAGATACTTAGAGCGCTACTCGCAGCCTCAGTATTTAGAAGACCAAATGATTGGCAGAGTGTGGAGTTTTCGCGATGTGACGGTGCAAAAATTGGCAGAAGTCGCCTTAGCAACCGCTCGCGACGAGTTAGAAATTAAAGTCGAAGAGCGTACCACCCAACTGCGAAATAGTGAAGAGCGCTTCCGCAATCTTGTGGAGACTACCAGCGATTGGATTTGGGAGATGGACCGCAATGCTATTTACACTTATATTAGCCCCAAGATTTACGAAATTTTAGGGTATGAACCCGAGCAAGTCGTGGGTAAAACTCCGTTTGAATTCATGTCCCCAGAAGAAGCCTTTCGCCTCGCCAATCTTTTAGGGCCTACTGCTGCCTTACAGGAGCCATTTATCTGTATCGAGCAAAAATTTTATCATCAAAATTGCGGTTTAGTATTGATAGAAACTAATGCCGTTCCTTTCTTTGATAAAAATGGGAACTTAGAAGGCTATCGTGGCATTAATCGAGATATTACAGAGCGCAAACGAGCTGAAGAAAGGCTCAGACAGCAGGCCCTGGCTTTTGAGAATATCTATGACAGCATTGTGATTACTGATTTGTCAGGAAAGATCGTAGATTGGAATCCCAGTTCCGAGCGAATATTTGGTTATTCTCAGTCAGAAGTATTAGGTCAACCCATCGGAATTTTATACAGTTTAGAAGAACCGTTCGCCTTCACCCAACAGATCCTTGACGAAATCCTCTGCCATGACCGCTGGAAGGGAGAAATCTCCTCTACTCGCCGAGATGGTAGCGAATGTATTTGTGAATCAGTAGTGGTTCCGCTCTATAGCGAAACCGGTCAAATGATTGCCATGATTGCTGTTAATCATGATATCACTGAGCGCAAGCGAGCAGAAACTGAAGTTTTAAGAGCGCTAGAAAAAGAAAAAGAATTGGGTGAACTCAAAACTCGATTTGTGACCATGGCTTCTCACGAATTCCGCACCCCTCTAGCAACAATTTTTGTAGCCAGCGACCTCCTAAAAGCATTTGGTTCTAAATTAAGTGAACCTCAGAAGCAAGAGCAACTTAATAAAATTCAGTCAGAAATTAAAAACATGACTCAGCTTTTAGAAGATATCCTGGTTTTGGGGAAAGCCTCCTCTGGCCGACTGGAATTCAAACCGATTCAGTTTAATATCGAAGCATTTTGCCGAGAGATTTTATCAGAAATTGCCAGTACTACCTCCGTCAAGCATCGCTTTAATTTTAACTGCTGGGGAGACTGTCACTTTGTAGAAATGGATCAAAAGCTGCTGCGACAAATGATCGGGAATTTACTCTCGAATGCGGTCAAGTATTCTCCCCCAGGAACCTGCATTAGTTTTGAAGTTTCTTGTGAACCAGAAATTGCAATTTTTAAAGTCCAAGACCAAGGAATTGGCATCCCTTTATCGGATCGACCCCGTATTTTTGAGGCTTTCCACCGCGCTAGTAATGTCGGCAATATCTCTGGGACAGGACTTGGTTTGACCATTGTCAAGCAAGCGGTGGAATTGCACGGTGGTACAATTAAATTGGAAAGTCAAGTCGGAGTTGGGACAACGTTTACTGTTTTACTCCCGCTCGGAAACAGTGAATCCTAGGAACCCTAACTCTTGCTCCTAAATCCTTCAGATTTTCAGCTTAATGGTAGCTATTATCAACAGGGTGAGGTAGAAAATGATAGAGGTATGAGGAGAAAATTGAATGAAAATACTTGTAATTGAAGATCAATCATCGCTACGAGAAGAGATTCTTTTAAGTTTAGAATTTCTCGATTTTGAGACCATTGGAGCTGAAAATGGTTTGGTGGGGGTGAAACTAGCACAGGAGCATTTGCCGGATTTAATTATTTGCGACATTATGATGCCTGAATTAGATGGTTATGGGGTATTGGCTGCCATGCGTCAAGAACCAGAAACTGCTAGAATTCCGTTTATTTTTCTCAGTGCTAAAGCCGATCGCTCCGATATTCGGTATGGAATGAATTTGGGAGCTGAAGATTATCTCACCAAACCGTTTACCATTGATGAACTGAGCAAAACAATTAATGCTCGTTTGGCAAAATATGCAGCCATTACTCAACCTTATCTGACTCAAATCAAGGAATTTGAAAAAAAAGTAGATTCATTAGTTCACGAAAAGAAAGCGCAAATAGGAGAGGCTTTGTTGCTGGCAGAATCCAATCAGAATCCCTCTCTACAAGCTGTGCTAGAACCTGAATTTCGCCAAGCTTTATTGCAGCACGAATTTGAAGTTTACTATCAACCACAGGTCTCTCTCCATACAGGAAAAATCTTAGGAGTAGAAGCCTTGGCCCGCTGGCAACACCCAAAAAAAGGGTTAATTTCCCCTGGAGAATTTATCCCCCTTGCAGAAAAAACAGGTTTAATTATACCCTTGGGTGAATGGGTGTTGCGTACTGCCTGCACCCAATTAAAATCCTGGCATTCAATGGGTTTTACCTCGCTGAAAATGGCTGTTAATTTGTCGGCTCGCCAGTTTAGCCAACCTAATTTAAGTGGTAAAGTTGCTGCAATTTTAGCAGAAACAAAGGTATCTCCTCATTGTTTAGAATTAGAACTGACAGAAAGTTTATTGGTGCAAGATCCAGTGACTGCCCAAAAAACTTTAGAGCAATTAAAAGCGATCGGAGTGCAAATTTCTATCGATGATTTTGGGATTGGTTATTCTTCCTTAAGCTATCTCAAACAATTTTCATTTGATACTCTCAAAATCGATCAATGCTTTGTCCAAGATGTCATGAATGATGAAACAAATGCTGCTATTACAACCGCGATTATTCAAATGGCTCGCACTCTCAAGTTAAAAGTAATTGGGGAAGGAGTTGAAACAAAAGCAGAGCTTGATTTTCTATCTCAGAATCATTGCGATGCGATCCAAGGTTATCTCTTTAGTCGTCCCTTACCAGAGGAAGAATTTGAAAAACTGTTAGTTTCAGATAAAACTTTAAGGGTTAACGGTTGACCCTGAAATAGTTCCTTGCCACTGGTTCCCCCTTGTTCTCATTCTGGGTCTGAGTTAAAATGATAGGGGTCTGACCTGAAAGGTCGGAAGGCAAACAGTAAAAGTTGTTCCCACCCCCTCTTCACTCTCAACTGAAATTCGGCCGCCGTGTAATTCCACTGCTTGTTTAGCAATTGCCATACCGAGACCTGTTCCACTAATATTACCAACATTACTGCATCGGTGGAAGGCATCAAAAATCCGAGATTGCTCTGCTTTGGGAATGCCAATTCCCCAATCTTTTACTTGAAAAATTACTAGTTCTGATTGACAGACTAACTTGAGTTCAATCGGTTTCCCAGGCGAGGAATATTTGACAGCATTAGCAAGCAAGTTACTCAGGATTTGCCGCAAGAGCTTTTCATCCATCTCTACGAGCGGACAGTCTCCTAAACATTGGAAATTAAATCGATTGCCAGAGGGGTTGGTTAAGGTAATTCCTGATAAGATTTCCTGACAAAAAGCTTTAAGATTGAGGGGAGCTGGTTTAAACTCCAGGCGCTCTGCTGCCACTTTTCCCATAAATAACACATCTTCTAAAAGCTGAGTCATGTGTTTGACTTCTCCTTGAATTTTGTTCAGTTGTTCCTGCTTTTTTTCTTCACTTAATTTATGACCAAAGTTCTTGAGGAGGTCACTGGCTACTAAAATGGTTGCCAGAGGGGTGCGGAATTCATGGGAAGCCATGGTCACAAACCGAGTTTTAAGATTGCTGAGCTCTTTCTCAGTTTCCAAAGCTTTGCGAATTTCTGCTTCGGCTTGTTTTCGCTCTGTGATGTCGTTGAGAGTGCCGGAAATGCCGATCGCTCTCCCTTCCCCATCCAACGTCAAGCGAGCAAACACTTCCATCCAGCGACAGCAGCCTGTTTTGGTCAGATAACGTACTTCATGGCGACAGTAATCTTTTTGCCGCTTCATCAGCAGTTGGAATTGTTCCCAATGCTCCTGAGAGTCCTCTGGATCGATATACTTCAAAAAACAAGTATTGAGACTTTCCTCAATAGAAAAACCTGTAATTTCGACCCAGGCGGGATTGAGAAATGACCATAAACCGGCGGTATCCGTTTGGAAAATCACTTCTTTGAGGTTGTCAACCACAGAGCGGTATTTCTGCTCGCTCGTCTGTAACTGAGCGGTACGTTCCTGCACGCGACTTTCTAGCTCAGTGTTGGCTCGTTCCAAAGCTTTCTCGGCTCGCTGGCGATCGCTAATATCAAGAGTGATGCCGATCGCGCCAGTGACGGCTCCGCTTTGGTCCCAGAGGGGAGCCACTCGATGTTCATACACCTTGCCTTGGCCTTCCTCGATCCAGTCTACTTCGCTCCCCGCCAAGACACGACGGAAGCGATCGGCAATGTCAGGCCGATCGCTGTATAAATCAAACAGGGATTGACCCACCATTGCACTGGGTTGGCAGCCCCAACTTTCTAACTCTCTACCATCAGAAAACGCGATCGTGCCATTGCGATCGGTTGCGTAGAGAACGATCGGCGCATTGGCAACCACCATCCGCAGACGAGCATCGCTCTCCCGCAGTGCCGCCTCTGCCGCTTTGCGAACAGTGATATCACGGATGGCGGCCACCCGGACTGTCTTCCCTTGGTACCAGAACGCTTTCCCTTGAACTTCGATCGCAAACCTCGATCCATCTTTTTTTATGCCAACTAATTCATAGGGTTTTTCATAACCCTCTCGCATCTTTTGCGCTGCCAGCTCCCGTAACTCTACTGTTAGTAATTGCAAGGCATCCATACCGATCAATTCTGCCGTCTCGTAACCAAACATCTGAGCAAATGCTTGGTTTGTATCCAGGATCTGAGCATTTTCATGAATCATGATTCCTTCAAAAGTCGCCTCACAGAAGCGCCGAAAGCGAGCCTCACTCTCTTGCAGTGCCACCTCTGCCTGTTTGCGAAGGGAGATGTCTCGAAAGGTGCAAACTCGACCGATAATGGTGTCGCCAAAGCGCTGGGGTTGGGAATAGTGCTCGAAGGTGCGGCCGTCTTTGAGTTCAATGATGCTGTAACCGATCGCTTCCGGTTGAGCGAATAGGTGGTGGAGTTTACATAGGAACAGATCCGGTGCTTGGAGCTGAGCTAAGATCGAGGGCAGCACTTGTTCTAAGTCAGATGTTGCGATCGTTGATTCAGCAATGCCCCACATATCGACAAATTTTTGATTATAGAGGGTGATGGTTTTTGCATGATGGCTGACGATCACCCCTTCACCAATGGCTTCTAGGGTTGCTCGCAGTAACGATAGAGATTTTTCTAAAGATGCCTCGGCTCGCTTGCGTTCCACCACTTCTGCCAGCCATTGATTGTTGTTGTGTAATAATTGAGCTGTGCGTTCTTCGAGGCGAATTTCTAATTGTTGTTTTGCTTGTTTGAGAGCTTCTTCTTCTAGTTTGCGCTGAGTAATATCGAGGATGAAACAAACCCCTTGATCCTCACAACCAGCGAACAAAGCAGCGCCCACGAGAATCGGAATGCGACTGCCATCAGGGCGGATACATTCTTTTTCATAGGGGGTACAAACACCCACTTCTGCCATTTCTTCGAGAGCCTTCAAGTCGAGTTCTTGATATTCTGGAGGAGTTAAGTCTTTCCAAGAGATACTTTGAGTTTTGAGACCGGCTTTGGTATAACCAATAACCTGAAGAAAGGCATCATTTGCATCTTCAATTAAACCATCCCTGTGCCAGAAAGCAATACCGAGCATATTAGAATCTGCGATGCACTTAAAACGAGATTCGCAAATCCGAATCGCCATTTGTAAAATTTGTTCTGGATCGAGCTCTTTGGCTTGAGTGAAGCGATCGGTCTTTGGGATTAATTCTAGTGCTGCATCACTCAATAAAGCTGGAGGAAAATTAACGTTCTGTGGTTGAGGCTGTTGAGTTTGCTTAAAATCTTCAAAGATTTGATTTTCGCTCCACATGATTTCGTTTGCGTCCACAAGAACCTCCAGTCATTTTGGGCAGTCTTCTTCAATATTTTTGGTTGTATTTAACCAGACGATAACTGTAAAAAGGTAGAGATTTTTCTGAGCAGGCGCTGGTTAACAAACTTTGACTCAATCTGAACGAATTCCTGTCATCCTTTTCTGACTAAGAAAAGATGCGGTTGGTGGTGGAGTGGATGCAGCGCTGAGGAACGAAGACATAGGTTGGGGATGAGTCTTAAGACCCTTTCTGTAGCAATTTTAACAGTTTTAACAATTTTAACAAGAGAATTCTGTCAATCTAGAAGGACGATCGCAGGAGTACACGGCTCGTGTACCCAAATCTGAATCGACTGTAGGGAGTAACAAGGAGATTGAATTTTAGGATATACGGATATTAACAGGAAAAATCAGTAAACTTCACCGTAAAATTACTTAAGAAAATCTATAGTTTTGAGCGGATTGGTACTGCCATCCGCCAAAACTGTAAATATCCTTAAGATTTTGCCTGTTCAACTCCGTTTATACTCTATTTGAGAGCTTGTCCATAGTTCATTCCAGTCAGTGAGATACAATTAAGCAATCTCTAGGTGCTAATAATGAACGAAGAACGCCTGCAACAATACCTCAATTTAATCGACGCCCTCCTGACTTGTCCCAGTGGCGAAGAACCAGCTCTTGTGCAAAGTCACCAAGAACTGATTGACTCAGATTTCGTACAAACGATGCTACAAGTAGCTGAAACCCTGGCGAAACGGGGTGATACCAATGCCGCTCAATTCTTACAGGCGGTGGCAGGACAACTGGCCGATCTTGCAGGCGGAGCCATCACTCCCGAAGCTTATCTGGCATTCTTGCAAGAAGTCTTGCAAGCAACAGCAGAAAGCGACGGCAATCCCCAAGTTGTTTATCCAATTTTACAGCAAAATCTCGACAAACTGAATACTAAGTTTGCTTTAGTTTTGGAAGATTGGGCAACACCCACTTTGGCGGCAGTGGATTCACAACAAGCTTACGCGATCGCCTCCGTTATTTACAGTTTTAATCTGTTGTTGACGGAATTTCCCCTCGGTAGCATGGCAAGTAATTTAGAGATTTGTCTCGCCTGTGTAGCGACAGCAGCAACTGTGTTTTCTCGCGAGCAAACCCCAGAAATGTGGGCGATTGTACAAAGCAGTTTGGGGATTAGATATTATAACCGCGTCCGAGGCAATCGCAGCGAGAATTTAGAAAAAGCAATCGCAGCCTTTGAAGCTGCTTTGACCGTATACAATCGCGAAAGTTTTCCCTTTGATTGGGCTGCGACTCAAGAAAACTTAGCTTATGTTTATCTAGAAAACGAACAAAATTCAGAGGCCATCTCCTGTTTGCGGTTAGCTTTAGAAGTCTTTACTCCCCATGATTTCCCGACTAATTGCTTCAAAGCAGGTGGCAACTTGGGAAACATCGCTTTTTCAGAAGAACAGTGGGAAACAGCCATCTTTGGCTATGAAAACGCGGTCTTAGCCGTTGAAAAAAACTGTGAAGCTGCGGAATCTGAGGAACAGAAACAGCAGATCGGAGCAGAGGCAGGGGAACTGTATGACAAAATGGTACAAGCTTGTGTCAATGCGGGGCAAGTTGACCAAGCAATTGCGCTAGCAAAACAGAGCAATTCCCGCCGATTGACAGAAATTTTAACCGCCGCAGGTTTCTATCCCAAAGAGGCATAATTCCGAGACAAGGACAAGGCCCTACCTTGTCCTTCAGAAAAATGAAAGCCTTAATGTCGAAATTGCTCGTAACTATCAGCTCACACCCGCTTTAGCACTTGTCCGGAGTCGCTGGTTTGTAACCAGTACGAAACCGCTTCAGGAACCTCTATCCCATTTGTCGGCGGAACTTGACCCAGAAATTCTAGCAGAAATGGATGCCGTTTACGCCTGCTATCCGAACCCAGCGCCATGACGGGGTGACAACCCTGTCGAGGTCTTCAGTTGCCACCGGAATGTACCGACTGAAAAACGCTGAGTGCCAGGGAGTTAGTGAAAGCGATCGCGTTCTCCGACAGCTTTCTACCTCCTGCCAAGTCGTAACAAAAAAGTGAGAGGAATAAAGAACAAGAAGAGAGGAAAAAGCCAGAGAAGCTGAGCAGTATTCTCAGGGTGCATCGCTCAGCTTCGCGACCGCTCCCGAAGCTTCCTTTCCTCTGCAATAATTATGAAGCGTATAGAGATAGATCGAGTATGAAAATACAGCGGGGCGTACTCATGCGATCGCCCAACAATCAGCTAGGGATCGGAAAGGTGATAGAAGCATCCCAAGAGGAAGCAAAAATAGAATATTTTTGCTCAATTGGTCAGCGGATCAGCCGCATCTTACCCTTAAGTTCCCTTAAACGAGTCAAGCTGCAACCTCAGACTCGATGTTACCTGTGGTCAAGAACCCAAGAAAGATGGTTAATTGGCAGAATTGCCGCGTGGGATGATGAGCAAAGCAAGTATCAAATCCGTTTACCGGACGGTCGCATCGCGTTAGCAGGTGAGGCAGCTTTGTACGTGCGATGCAACCGTCCCATCGACGATCCGATCGACACCCTGGCGATGAAAGCTCAAGAAACCCCCTACTTCCACGATCGCCGATTACCCTTTGTTCAAAGTTTGATCCAGCAACGTGCCATTAGTCGCGGCATGACCGGATTAATATCTGCCAACATCGAACTGTATCCCCACCAAGTAGAAGTCGTCCGCCGCGTCCTCGAAGACCCCATTCAGCGCTACCTGTTGGCCGATGAAGTGGGACTCGGCAAAACCATCGAAGCCGGCACCATCCTCCGTCAGTATCTCCTCGACGAACCAAACGGACGGGGTATCGTATTGGTACCGCAATACCTGCTGCAACAATGGCGTCAGGAGTTGGAAGAAAAATTTTACCTGTCTTATTTTGGCGATCGCGTGCAAGTGCTAGCCGTTGAAAACTGGAGGCAACTCAGTCCCCATACCGACTTAGATATTCTCATCTTAGATGAAGCGCACCACATCGCAGCGATGGCAACTGCCACCGATCCCACCCAGAAACAATGCTTTGAAACTTGCAAGCACCTGGCTCATCGTGCCAAACGCCTGCTGCTTTTATCCGCCACACCGGTGCTCAACCACGAGCAGAATTTCTTGGCAATGCTGCATTTGCTCGATCCCGCCACTTACCATCTCGAAGACCTCGAAGGCTTTCGAGAACGGGTACAAAAACGTCAAGAAATCGGGCGAATTCTCCTGTCTTTTCAAGAAGGTTCCCAGCCGTTTGTGCTCAAAACCAATCTGACCCAACTCCAAACTTTATTTACTGGGGACAATTATCTTTTAGGTCTGGCTGACAAGTTGCAAAGTTGTTTGTCAGCGACCGAAACAAACACAGCCGAACGCGATCGAATGGTACGAGCCATTCGTACTCACATCAGCGACACCTATCGACTACACCGCCGAATGCTCCGCAACCGTCGAGAATCCGTTGAAGACGTGATTTTTGAGCGTCAGGCAACGCCGACGGCTGAATATGATTTAGATGAGCGATCGCCTCGCATTCACGAACTCCTTGAGGAGTGGCGAATAGCGGCCTCAAAGGAAGAATACAGCCGTATTTTCCTGTTGCTATTTCGCGCCAGTAGCACTTGGCTGGGGATGTTAAAGCAAGTCATTACAGCTCGTTTAAAAGGTGGCTCTCATCCCGCACTGATTCGAGAATTTGGGGCTGAAGATGTTCACCTCCTGCTCGAAACTCCTAAGTTTGCAGGAGAAGTAGAAATTCTCCAGTCTTTGCTCAAACTCTTAGAGGAACCGTCAGCAGATGGCGACCGGATTGAACTGCTAAAGCTGGTCTTGCTGAATCATTTATGTTTCCTGTTAAAACTTCCAGCAAGTTATCGCCATCCTCAGGAGTTAGCTGAAAAAGTTAAACAGAGAATTCGTTGGCCACTTCCCGGCGATTGCCTGCCTAAGATTCTGGTCTTTACCAGTTTTCTGCAATCCGGTCAAGAAATCCTTCGCGCTCTCTCAGAACTTTTTGGCAAAGAAGCAGTCGCCAGTCATCTATTGGGAGCATTACCAGAGCAAGCAGAAGCAGATATCCAAAGGTTTAAAAAAGACCAAAAATGCTTCATTTTAGTGTGCGACCGCTCTGGCGAAGAAGGGCGAAATTTCCAGTTAGGGGACTGGGTGATTCACTTTGACCTTCCTTGGTCTCCGAATCAATTAGAACAAAGAATTGGTCGGGTTGACCGCATTGGCAGCAAAATGGGAGTTAAGTTTTCTGTCTTAGCTGGTCCTGATTTGGAAGATAGCCCCCAAAGTGCTTGGTATCAACTTTTAAAAGACGGGTTTTGTATCTTCACCCGCTCAATTGCCAGCCTTCAGTTTTATGTCGATGAGCAACTCCCTGTTCTAGAAACCGTGCTATTTCAATCGGGAGCTAAGGGTCTTTTAGAAATGCAAGACAGCCTCCAGAAAGGAATAGAAAACGAACAGGTAAAAATTAGCGAACAGAATGCTTTAGATGAAATTGATGCCTTGGATGAAAGTGCAACTCAATACTTTCAAGCCTTAGAAGATTATGATGCTCGTCATCAGGAAATCCAGCGAGTCTCTGAGGACTGGATTTGTCAAGTGCTGCAATTTAAGCGTGGTTATACTCAGGAGCAAGCGAAGGTGCTACGTTACCACCGCGCCTCTGATACCTTGATTCCCGCCGATCATTTAGCCACAATCTTTCACCCAGCGCTGAATCAATTAGGGACCTATAACCGTCGAACTGCCAATCAACAAAGTGGCATTAATCTCTATCGAATTGGAGAAGGTTTGATCGAGGCCCTGAGTACCTATATTCATTGGGATGACCGCGGTCAAGCTTTTGCGATGTGGCGATGTGAAGAAAAATGGAATCCTGCGGCAGGCAGTGAGTGGCTTGGGTTTCGATTTAATTATGTTGTGGAGGCAGATTTACAGGCAGCAAAAAAAGCGCTAAATCAGCAGGAAAAACAGGAACAGACGAACTACAAAGCGTTGAAGCGACGGGTTGATGCTTTATATCCTCCCCTGCTAGAGACTATTTTTTTAGAAGCAGGTTCTGAGCCCATGACCCTCGTTGAGGATGCGGCGATTTTAGAGGTGCTGCAACGACCCTATAAAGGCAAGGGGATTCATCAATTCCGCGATTACAATTTAGCCAAAAATCGCTTGCCAATTCTTGATAGTTTTGTAGCAGCCAACGAGTGGCCTGATTTCTGTAAGAGAGCTCGTCATCTCTCCGAAACTCTGCTGCGATCGCGTCCTGCTTTTGCCGAAAGGTGCGATCGCCTGGCCACCAGTGCGGAACAAAAATTGACGAGTCGGATCGAGCAACTCCGCTTGCGTTTTAACCGCCTGTACGAAGCGGAGCGGTTTCTAGATTCTGCCTTGCAACGGGAACTGAATCTGGAAAGTGCTTTGAGTGAGGCGATTTTAAACGGAATTCGCCATCCCCGTATTCGACTTGACTCTGTGGGATTCATCGTTATTTCAGGGCGTCCTCCCTCTGTAGAATTGTTGGAGGAGACTGAGTCATGACTGACTGATTTTAAACACCTCTTGCTCTGTTTGCGATCGTTTGCGCGAACAGAGCAAGAGGTGCGTCGAGGTGGTAGGAGAAGTTTTTTAACAGCTTGTGGCTTCACTTGCCTAAAAGTTGCTCTTGATGCAGCTTAGAACTCAGGGAGTGACGGTCTGGAAGCGCTCGCACAGACCGTCAGCGATCGCGACTGACAAAATGAGTGACTGCAGGAACAACTTACTGGCGATCGCTGTTTGCATCCACTACAGATGCTGGTGGAAGCACAGCGCGGTTCTGCCACCAGTGCTGGCGCGATCGGTGAGACCGACTCCGATCTAGCCACCATTACGAGAGATGCAGCGGATTTTTAGTAGTTGAATCACTGCTTCTTCTGACTCTTAGCGACTGGATGTAATCATCGATCGCACCCCGACAAACGCAAGCACTAGCAGCTTACCCTTTCTCTTGGTGCTTGGTAACAGTCAACTGTCCAAAAATATTGATGAAGTTGATAGAGAGATCAACCAAATCTCTTGGATTTCATTCATCCTACTTCGTTGCGTCCAAGATTCTCGCTTGGTCATTGACCCGACCCCCTTGAATCCTTTTGATGGAATTAACCACCCCTGACCTTAAACAGTTACAATCAAAAGTCCCCGTTCCCCTTCACCTTAAGGGTGAGTCTTTCAGCGGAAGGTTGATTGAACATCCCAACAGTAGCAGGTAAAGTATCAGTTAGGGAGGATAGACAAAATGCCTAAATGGAAACTCGTCACTGAGTTTAGCTTTGACAGTGCCCACTTTATCAAAGACTATGATGGTCCCTGTGGCCGTATTCACGGTCATACCTATAAAGTGCAAATTGAGGCAACTGCGACTCAACTTTACGCTTCAGAATATTGCCCTCATCCAGTCATGGTTGCTGATTTCAGAAGCCTACGGTGGGCTAAACAAGATGTGACCAAGGGAGGCTTAGACCACTGCTTCCTCAATGAGGTAATGCCTCCTGAGTACGAAACAACGGCTGAGATGATTGCTAAGTATATTTATGATGAAACTAAGAAACGAGTAGCAGAGGGTGTACAGTTAAAGGTCCGAGTGTCAGAAACTCCTAATTCTTGGGCAGAATATGAAGATAGCTAGTGCTAGCTAGCTATTCATCTATCCCTAGAGAGAAAGTTGGTCTACATCGGCGCGATCGCCAGCGACTTCCCCACATTTCTTCTGGAGAATTGTGAGAAAAATGGCCAGCCTTCCTCAGAGTGGGAGGCAAATTGCAACCCACTACTAATCAAGTCAATCAGGCTGGCCAAAACTTGACTCAAGCAAGGATGAGGATCGAGACCGAAGGGCGAAGGAAGAAGGATTTTTTACAAGTCCCCTCATTCGTACACGGTATTCATCCTTCGGATCTATTTCTGGGATTGAGGACGCCTTGACTTCCTCCCTCAAGGCGATCGGCGTTCTCGCTGCTTCAGAGTTGCAGTGGGAAGTTATCCCCATGAGTGGCTGTGAGGCTAATCTTTTCTTGCGACACAAGCCAAGTAATTAATCCAGAGGAACTAGCGGCAAAAAGCTGGTTAAGGAGAACCAATGCACGCGAGCAAGCACTACAGTTTATTGGTCTCTTACTGGTTTTATTCGTCAGAATCTGAAGTCTCGTCGTCTAGCGTTTCGCCATTATTGTCTGACTCTACCTGAACTAAGCGGATATGCTTATAACCCAACTTGATTTCAAACTCATCTCCTGGTTGAAGGCCCATTTCCTCCGTATAGTTAGAGCCAATCACGATCGAGCCATTTTTATGGACGCTAACCCGATAGCTAGCTTCCCGACCCCGCCTGTCTCTGGTTTGACTCTTATCTAGCTCAATCCCTTTAGCAGCTAACACCGCATCATAAAACTCGGCTAGGTTAATCCGAACCTCGCCCGACTTGTTAACGCTATAGTAGCCACAGAGTTTAGCCAATTCTCGGCGGGGCAACTCACTACCTTTTACTTTTTGCAGGAGCGCTTTTCCTGTTAAAGGTGCTGTAGCTGTTTCTACCATTGACTGTTTCCTTGTGAATTCTAGTTTACCTATTCTAATTAGAGCATATTCGCTGAATTTTTTGCCGTTGCCATCCGGTTTCAGAAAAATATTCATTCTGACAGTGAAGTAGTTTGGTCATCTTTGAGAGGATGGCAGGGCTAGCTATAAAATGTCTGCTAGTCCCACTGACAAGGTCTAGTCAGATCCATCGCTCCGACAGGCGACGATCGCTCACTCTTCACCGCTAAACCTTCTTAAGGAAATTTAGCTTGACTATTTCCACAAGAATGTTATATATAGGAGGCAAGCTGATGACCCCTAAGGTGCTTTTTCATCCAGCTAACACTTTAGGAGGTGAGGTGGCGATCGCTGATTCGCAACCCTTCTTGACTCAAATCTTTCCTGGCGATCGACGGGTAATCTAAGCTGAAAATTCAGTCAGATTCGACCCTCAGCCAATCAAATCACAAATTTCTACACTCATCAACCAATGTTGAGTGACCTGGGAAAAGGGCGATCGCACTCGTCGCCACTTTCAACATTCCCAGTCCTCTCTCTTGCGCTCCATCGTGAGTCAGCGGTTAGTAGTGCGATAATTGACTTCCCCCATCAACCACTAACCCTCTGCCAGTCCCCTACTGCCAAGCGCGATCGTATTGAATCGGCCAGAGTTGACCCTGCCCTAATACTTTGGCCGCCCGTAGTGCCCAATAGGGATCGCGCAGGAATTCCCGCCCGATTAATACCACGTCTGCTTGACCTTGGCGAATGATGCGATCGGCCTGCTCAGGCTCGGTAATCACTCCCACGGCCCCAGTCTGAATATTGGCTGCCTCTCGAATGCGCTCAGCAAACGGTACCTGATAGCCTGGAGCTACCGGAATTTTTGCTCCTGGCAACAACCCACCCGATGAACAGTCAATCAAATCCACGCCCAAATATTTGAGCTTTTCAGCTAAAGCCACACTCTGCTCGATCTCCCAGCCATTTTCTAACCAATCTGTTGCTGAAATCCTCACCCAAACCGGAAAGCTCTCTGGTACAACATCTCGCACTGCCTGAACTACTTCTCTCAAAAAGCGAGTCCGATTTTCAAAACTCCCTCCATACTCATCGTCTCGGTGGTTGCTCAAGGGTGAACAGAACTCGTGTAGGAGATAGCCATGAGCTGCATGGACCTCAATCACCTTAAAACCAGCTTCTACAGCAAGCTGGGCAGCTTTTACGAAAGCTTGGGTAATCTCCTGAATTCCTTCCAAGGTAAGCGCTTGCGGAACGGGGCTACTGTCATTAAAAGCGATCGCACTCGGTGCCACCACAGACCAACCCCCCTCTGCTTCCGCGATCGCACCCCCTCCCTGACTCGGAATCGCTGTACTGCCTTTTCTGCCTGCATGAGCCAATTGAATGCCTGCAAGCGCTCCAAATTCCTCGATCAGCGATACCACTTTAGCTAATGCTTCCGCGTGTTCTTGCTTCCAAATCCCTAAATCTTGCGGACTGATTCGCCCCCTCGGTTCAACGGCTGCCGCTTCTGTAAAAACTAAACCAGCTCCGCCAACAGCTCGACTGCTCAAGTGAATTAAGTGCCAGTCATTGGCATAGCCATCCTGACTTGAATATTGGCACATGGGCGAAACAACAATCCGATTCCGAAAGGTGATGCCCCTCTGGATCAGTGGTTCAAATAAGTGTGTCATCTATTACTCCTCAAGGATACTGACTCGATGCTTCATTCATCGCTTCATCAATTTTACTTTTCTTCGATCTTGATTTGAAACTCTTACTTTCGGCATAAAATGATACTAAATTGATAAAAATTAAAAAGTGATGATTGTAACATCAAGACTCCTCCCACCGATGAAGCTGGAGAACGCTGCCCATCGTATTTCTTTCTCACTCCGATCTGAACCCCTTCCCACCTCCCTTGACTCAGCAAAGATGCGTTAGGAAGTGGGGTCAATTTAGCCTTAACACCAGTCGTCAGAAATTAACGTTTTATTTCCTTTCTTGCTCAATCCCACTCCCAAGCTCTCCTAACTCAAGCAAGGCTGTTACCTCTTCTTCATCGCTAGAACCCCGCAGGCGTTTCCACTCCTGTCTGAAAGCGAACCTTGTCTAAAGACGACTAAAAATTAGTATTTGAGTGGTCTAGAGAGTCCGGCTGCTATAAGACCTGGGCTTTCATGAGGGCAATTTTCAGGATGATACATTAGCCCTGTCCTTCTGTAAAGGTGTGGTAGGTAGTGGGGTCAATTCAGAATAACTTTCTGCAAAATTTCCACCTGAGCGACTCGCTTAAGGAACCTCTGATGCTCGGCAAGTTTCTCTGGCTCAACAGTTGGAACTCCAGAGGGGGTGTGGAAGAGTCATGATAGCTGGAATGAAGGTAAAAAGCACGGCCTGATTCAGTGCGACCGCTACTTAGCAATGGCTAGAAATATCACTAACGAGTCAACTTTTCCTGCTTCCTCAAATTAGGAGCAAGCCATTCAGCCAATTTGTGACCGCAAATTCGATCGACAGGGGCGAGCCTCTATCCTAAGTAGACAAAAACTTAACTCATTCTTGATACCACTTTCCCCCATGATTCTGTGGTAAATATTGGAGGAAAAAGCCACTGAATTACAGACACAACAGTCGCAGGCGATCGTTGATTTCATCGCTTTTAAGAATTTTCTGTCGTGACGGACCAGCATATTTTGATAATTATGTCAAGGTTAAAACTATCTGTTTGTGAGTAACAGGTGGCTGTATTTCTAATATTGACAGGTTGCTCACCAAGGGCAAGGCAACTTTATTTTTACTGAATCCCAATGGCAGAATCTTGGGTGGCAACGACAGCAGAGCAAATTGAGTTTCGCGATCGCACCTGTTTGAGTACCACCCATCCCCAAACCATACCCTTCTTAACCGTCAGTGTTCCGGTTGGGTTGCCATTGAGGTCGCATCCTGGTGCCATCGTCGTGCGTGGCTCAAATTTAGCCCGGTCAACCGGAAGGACACTCGCCCTTGTTGGCAGCGGTCTCAAGTCACTGATTGAACCGCAGGCGATATTCTCTTCACCACCGTACAAGACAACCCTACTTGACATCCGCCTCGGCCTGAAGGCACGAGGATTCTTGGGCTTCACAACCCAAGTTTCTGCTTCATAGCACCCGCCTTCCGGGATTTGCTCCGGGAAGGTCTTAGGGTCGCTCCACAGACTGACACGGCGAGTCCCGCCGCCAAAATATTACGACTAGCATTAATGTCTCGATCGTGGTGAATGCCACATTGAGGACACTCCCATTCCCGAATCTTCAATGGTAGTTTTTCAATGGTATGTCCGCAGTTCCCACATCTTTTAGAACTGGGAAACCATGGGTCAATCTTGACCAGAGTTCTCCCATACCATTCACACTTGTACTCCAGTTGCCTGACCAACTCGCCCCAGCCAGCATTACTGATGGAACGGGCGAGTTTTTTGTTTTTGACCATGTTCTCGAGCGCAAGCGATTCCACAGCTATCGTTTGATTTTCACGAACTAGCCGTGTAGTCAGCTTGTGTAAATGGTCAGTTCTGGAATTGGTAATTTTTTGATAGATGCTCGCCACCTTTACTCGCACCTTCTCTCGGTTGCGAGAACCTTTCTGTTTGCGACTCAGGGACTTGTGCGCCCGTCTCAGTTGTTTGTAG
>JBLNEP010000122.1:0-36301 GCA_050262755.1 Actinomycetota bacterium
GAGCTTAAGTCTTTTGTCAATCTCACACCCTTCTCCTTTTTTCTGTACTCTCCTCTCTTTTATACATCACTTTTGAAAAGAGTGCAATTTATTCTGCATAATTACTTAGCAAGGGGGCATCCTTGAAGAGAAGATCAGAAGGGAAAAAGGGGAAAAGGGGGAAAAGGGAAAAACGATGAGGTTCTCAATGTTGGGGAGAGGTTGGATCTTTCCTTTCCTTGATAATTCTGATGCTACTAGGTTGGTTCTGAGCAATCAGACTAGAGTTTGAAGACTTGGCGGAAAGTTGCAAGTAGTAGCATCGCCCCTGAGTGTACTGATAGGCTGTGTCAGCCAAGCCAAAGCAATTCTCAGCCAAAAAAAGCTCGAAACTGATACCCCTTACCCCTCAAAAACCTCATAAAATCCATCCCTAACCCCTTAACAATGACCGATCGCCCACTCTCTAATAACTAATTTGTAAAGTAACAGATGCTTCTACCTGTTGTTCTCCTCCCTCGACTGGTGTCGTTGCTGCATCAGCCACCCCAGCAGAACGGAGCATGGGTCGCGGAATCGGCATATTACTACTATGAATTTGAATGCCAGTAATCTCCTGCCGAGTCAAATTCAACGTACTTAATACAGTATCTGCTTGCTTTTGCGCTTCCTGTGTCGCCTCGCGGAGAGCTTGTTGCTGTGCGATCGCTAATTCGTTGTCGCCGGCTATAAACCCAATGCCATCAATTCGCGTTGCTCCCGCTTGCACCGCATCATCCAGTATTGTTCCCGCTTGCTGGGTATTTAAGCGGAAGCTGACGATATTACTACCAGAGTAACCCGTCAAAATTTGCTGGTTATTCTGATAGTTGTAAACCGGGTTGAGGCTAATTCCAGCCGTTTGCAATTTTTCCACATTCCGCGATCGCAGCAGCGCCACCACCGCCGACGACCGCCGAGCGACTTCCTGCTGCACTTCCTGGGCCGTTTTTCCCTGCACCTCCACTCCTAAACGGACGTGAGTTTGAGTCGTCGGGACAGCCACCACTCCCCGACCGCTAACCGTCAAGGTACGGAGGCGTTGCTCTTGGGCTACTGCTGGATCTAACCCAGTTAGGCTAAGGAGGCTCAAGGTTAAGCAGAACGCTGTCAACAAGCTTCTGGAACTCAAACGAAATGGCGACGGTAGGGAGTAGCTCATCATCTTTCCTCATACACAAGGGGTTGTCTATTCATAAATTTGGCACTGCGACTCGCAGGCGTTACTTTGGTTACACTTTTAGAAACTTAACAATCCTTCAAAGCCAGTACCTCCCTAGCAAAAACTCCTATTGACGGGAAAAGTGTTTTTTTATGATCGAAAAGTAGCCTGGTGCTGCAAGCATCTTATATTATTAAGGGCAATATTATTTCTGCTGACATCTTGCACCCCGATCTAAAGCTTTCTGACCACTTCCTCTAGGAGATGATTGTCTAGTGGCGCGGTTCAGCGAGGTGGCGTCCTTAAGGGATTAATAGAGAATGGTGTAAGGTGTTACTTCTAGCTGAGAGGTAATCGGGATGACCTGGTTTTTCATTGCTCCCTTGGCAATTGCTCTGGTAGTAACCTTTCTCTTTAAAAATGCGGTTGACGAAGTTGCCTATATGGCTGCTGCCATTGTGTTGGTAAACTTGCTAGTCAGCTTAGTTGTTGCACCTTGGCAGCTTAAAGCTCTGTTAGTGATCTTAGTAATCTTCACGAGCCAACGCTTCCTAAAGTCGCTACTGGAGAACCCAGTAGAATCGAAAACTGATGAAAAATTAACGCTCACTTATCGGGGGGCTAACTACGAAGTAACTTCAGCTCCTACTGAGAGGATCGACGCTGAACTGAAAGGAAAATATCGGGGTCAAAGTTGGACCGCTCATCTAGCAAAAACGGATGGGGAGGTGACACCTAGCATCAAATACCGAGGCGTAGGCATTCAGAGTGAAGAGGTGGTAGTAGCAGCGGTGCAAAAAGACGCTAACTTGGAATAACCTACCTTTCCAAGCTGAGTTTTCTGGTGAGGAAGAAAGGAGGCTTGCTGATAGAATGACCGCTCAAAACCTTCGGAGTCAGCGATGCAGTCGTTGAAACAATTTGCCAGAAAACTCAAACAAGAAACTCGCGCCGTTTACCTGGCCAGCCAGGACTCCAGAGTTCCGAGGATTGCAAGAGCGGTCGCTGCAATTACGGTCGCTTATGCCTTCAGCCCCATTGACTTAATTCCTGACTTTATTCCGATTTTGGGTGATCTAGATGATTTAATTTTAGTGCCACTGGGAATTTGGCTGGCGCTCAAGATGATTCCTCCTGAAGTTTTAGCCGAGTGTCGGGAAAAAGCAGCAGCAGAAATAGCACAAAAGAAACCCAAAAATTGGATAGCTGCTGCTATCATTGTTACAATATGGTTACTGCTAGCAGCGCTAATAATAATGGTAGCTAGGCGCGTTTTAAAACGGTAAACTCTGTGTTTGATTTTTGTTAAGAGAGGGTAGGCTCAGAAGAGAATTAAGTTTGGCTTGAACAGGGAAGCCTTAGAGAGCCTTAAAGTTTGAAAAAAACAGATTTTTTGGGGGGCAGGTGTCCCGCCGATATGGGGTCTAAAATCCGCGCCACCTTGCTCGATACAACTCGATCGAGAATTGGGTTCAGCATGGTAAGATAGCAGCTAAAATTAGATGATACTTTGCACTGAGAGGAAAAAATGAAAGTCTTCATCGTTTATGCTCATCCTGAACCTAAATCTTTCAATGGAGCCATGAAAGATTTAGCAGTCTCTGTATTAACAGAACAAGGTCATCAAGTGCAAGTGTCTGACCTTTACAGCATGAATTTTAAAGCAGTGGCCGATCGGGCAGATTTCCTCGAACTAGAAAACCCCGATTTCTTTAAATATCAAATTGAGCAAAACGTCGCCTACGAACACAAAAAATTAGCGCCTGATATTGTCGCTGAACAGGAAAAACTGCTCTGGTCAGATCTGGTTATTTTCCAATTTCCTCTGTGGTGGTTTTCGCTGCCTGCAATTCTCAAGGGGTGGGTTGACCGAGTGATGACAACTGGATTCGCTTATGGAGGTGGAAAATTCTACGACCAGGGCGGTCTAGCAGGGCGAAAAGCAATGCTCGCTCTCACTACGGGCGGTCCCCCAACGATGTACAGCGAGACGGGGTTGAATGGCGATCTCGATCAAATTCTCTTTGCCATTAATCACGGAATTTTGTATTTTGTGGGATTAGAAGTGTTGCCACCCTTTGTTGCTTGGAGCGTTGCTCGTGCTGGAGAGGAAGGGCGACAACACTACTTAGAAACCTATAAACACCGACTGCTAAATTTAGAACATTTGCCTACCATTCCCTATCGTCCCCTCTCGGATTATGACGAACAATTCCAACTGAAACCCGGTCGAGAAACTTATTTACAAACCTAAATTCTGACCTGGGGAACCTTCCATTTTCCTGCCCATTCAGGCTCGCTTAGCGAGTTCCGTGAGGAGGACAATCTCGCGGCTCTTGATTTGGGCATGAGCTATTTTGCAGAAGGGGTAATATGTCCGCTTTCCCACTGCTGAGCTGAGTCCAGCTTAGAGAGGGTTGTGCTGGGCTGACTGCTAGCCTATGGGTAATGAGTGCTTGAGTCTGGGGGACCCATAGGATGGTCGGTGATGCGATCGCGGTCGCGGCTGCTGCGATACCAGTCAGCAAGTTGCCAAAGGATTGTACAGTAGAAACACTTAGCTTCATCGCAGTAGACCTAGAGAAGACGGTGAAATCTTTCTCGACTATCTCAAGGGCAAAAAGCTTAGGGGGGATCTGTGTACTCACAATTCACAGCGATGCAAATTCAGGGGTTCGACAATACACGGCTGTGAAAGTATCTACACACAGTTGCCACCTTCTCGGTCTAGAGATTACAAATAGGAGATAACTTGTAACTGATATCTTGTAACTCAGGAGCGGTTTTTGCTGTCTGCGTACTACAGGTAACCCATGATGAATCAAGCAGAGTTCACGAAAGCATTTGCAGGGCTCACTCAAAGACAGCAAGAAGTGCTGCTAAAAGTGTTGGCAGGTGAAAAGGATGCTGAAATAGCAGCTTCGCTCTATATCACCAAAGAAACAGTTAGAAAGCACATTGAAAATATCTGCAAAGCTTTTGATTTATCTAACCTGCAAGAGGCTGGTTCCTCCCGTCGTCCTGACTTAATTGCTTTATTTGCTAAGTACAGACCCGAATTATTTAATGGTAAAGCAACCCCTGCTTCTCACTGTACAAAAATCTTACTCAGTTACCACCGCAGCACTGAAGCAGATTTAACACTCATTGCTGAGTTAGATGCTGCCTTAAAAGCAATTGGGTGTGATGTTTTTTTAGCAAATAGTAACCTGCGAATAACAGCTCATGGCTTGCAACAAATTTACTCAGAATTAAACCGATGTGATTACTTACTGCTGCTACTATCCCCACTTTCTGCTTACAGCGAAATGGTGACAGAAGAAGTGCGAATCGCGAAAACGCTACAAACTTCTCGCGAGGGTCAAAAACCGATGATACTGCCCATTCGCCTTAATTGCCCTTTAAGTTTACTCAACCACGATTTGCGGGGCTATCTGCGGGAAACTCAACAGCAAGAGTGGCGATCGCCCGATGATACTGCGACCCTGGTCCAAACCCTTGTAGCATTGCTGACATCAGGCCGCCAACCTGAGGCCCTCTCCGAACCCGTCACTCAACCCTCGCCTCTTCCCACTCCCTACGCCTTAACTCCGAATTATCCACCGCCACCGGTCGCAGAACCAGAGTTACCGAGGGGACAGGTAGAATTAGCTTCAGCGTTTTACGTAGAACGACCGGGGATTGACGATCGCTGTTACGAAGCGATCGCAAAACCCGGTGCATTAATCCGCATTAAAGCCCCTAGGCAAATGGGCAAAACTTCCCTAATGGCAAGGGTTTTACACCGCGCTTCTCATCTCGGATATGCCACCGTTCCTTTAAGTTTTCAGTTAGCTGATAGCCAAGTCTTCGCCGATCTAGAACGGTTCTTGCGTTGGTTTTGTGCCAATGTCGCCTTGCAGCTAGACTTACCGGATCGCTTAAGTGAATATTGGAATAGTATTTTTGGGACAAAAGTTGCTTGTAAATCTTATTTTGAGCGGTATTTACTGGCAAATTTAGATAGCCCTCTCGCCTTGGGTTTAGATGAAGTTGATGTCGTGTTTAAGTATCCAGAATTGGCAGCAGATTTTTTTGGGCTATTGCGGGCTTGGCATGAGGAAGCCAAAAATCGAGAGGTCTGGAAAAAACTCCGGTTAGTCGTGGTTCACTCTACCGAAGTTTACGTACCAATGGATATTAATCAATCACCCTTTAATGTAGGATTACCCATCGAATTACCAGAATTTCAAGTAGCTCATGTGTTGGAACTTGCCTTGCGGCATGGGTTAGCTTGGGGACCAAAAGAAGTTGAGCAATTAATGGGGATGGTAGGGGGACATCCCTATTTAGTACGACTTGCCCTGTACCACATTGCCCGTCAGGAAATGACGCTGGAGAAACTCTTAGAAACTGCACCCACTGATGCAGGACTTTATAGCGACCATTTGCGACGGCATTTGTGGAATTTACAGCAGCATCCAGAGTTAACGATGGGAATGAAAAAAGTGGCAGAGGTGGAGAGTCCGGTGCAATTAGAATCTATGCAAGGATTTAAGCTGCACAGTATGGGTTTAGTACAGTTGCAAGGCAATTTGGTGACACCGAGGTGCAATTTGTATCGTCAGTATTTCCAAGTACGTTTAGGGTTATCTAGCGGACAATCGCAATAGATTAGGGAGGGTGATTTAGAGATGACAGTGAGTCAAGATTGCTCATTAAGCGTTGATATCAGATGAGAGGATCTGTGAATTCATACGATTATCAAGTGGGTGGCAGCTTGCCAGTCGATGCACCGTCTTATGTTAAAAGACAGGCGGATGATGATTTAATGGCTGGATTAAAAGCAGGGGAATTTTGTTATGTCCTCAATGCGCGACAGATGGGCAAGTCAAGTTTACGGGTTAAAACAATTGCCCGGTTACAAGCTGAAGGTATTGTCTGTGCCACGGTAGATTTGACTGCGATCGGGAGCCAAGATATTACTCCTAATCAATGGTATGCAGGCATTGCTTATACTTTAGCTGAAAGTTTAGATTTACTGGATAAAATTAATATTAGCAATTGGTGGGAGAGTCGCGATTCCTCTTGTCCCTTACAGCGGTTCAGCGAGTTTATGGAAACAGTGATACTCTCGGAAATCTTGCAAGAAATTGTTATTTTTATTGATGAAATTGATAATTTACTTAGCCTCAAATTTGCTCCTACATTTTTTTGGGAATTCATTCAAAATTGCTATGATAAGCGGGCAATTTATTCTGGATACAAGCGTTTAAATTTTGTAGTTTTAGGAGTTGCTAATCCAGCAGATTTAACCGAAAATCAACAGAATCAGACACCCTTTCAACAGGGTAGAGCAATTGAATTAACTGGTTTTCAATTGCATGAAGTCTGGCCGTTAACTCATGGATTTACGGGGAAACTCAGCAGCCCATTACTTGTACTAAAAGCCGTGTTAGAGTGGACGGGAGGGCAGCCATTTTTAACTCAAAAGCTATGTAAATTAATTGCTAACTCTTCCCATTTGAATGGAGGGGATAGCGACACGGAGTGGATTAGCCACTTGGTCAAGCATCAGGTCATTTCCCACTGGGAATTAACCGATGTTCCAGAGCATTTTAAGACAATTCAATCTCGCTTGCTGAGGAGCGATCGGCGTCGAAAGGAGCGGTTAGAACTTTATCAGGATATTTTAGAAGGAAAGGGCATCTCTGCGAATAGTAGCCCGGAACAGATGGATTTAAGACTGTCAGGATTAACGATTAAGCATGAAGAAAAGTTATGTGTGTTTAATCGAATTTATGCTGCAATATTTAATGTAGCCTGGTTAAAAAATGAATTAAGGAAGGGAGATTCAAGAAAAGAACTATTGAATTCTTTGAATTAAATTTTTTGAGGATTTACTTGAGGAAATCCATAAATTCCCAACGTGATTACAGGAAAAAGCCAAGGTAACAACACAGCCCCCGTAATATACATTTGCAAGCTGAATAATCCATAGATAATCGAGGCGATTAGTAGGGAAAATCCCAGCTTAGCTTTGCGTTTGTTAGAGACTATTACCAAGACTTTTCCCAACAATACTGCTAACCCAATCATCCACAGATCGGGAATGGGAACGACTAACCTTTGAGTGAGTAAATGATGAATAATATAGGCATGAACTTCGCCTCCAGTAAAACTGCTACGCGCCAGAGACGGGTTTTGATGCAACCAGTAATAAACGGCGGCAGGTAAGGGAAAACTTTCATCTCCATCTTTGAATACTCCTGCATCATTATAGGCGGAAGCAATTACGACCGCTTGTTGCTGAAGGTGGGGTAATGGGGGAGCATTAAGCGTATTACTGAGGAGTTGCCAAGCTGAAACTAGCTCATAAACTTGTTCTGGGGGAATCGAAAAGTCAATAATGGGGTGCAACCACATTTGACCGAAATGGTATGACCATTGAGTCAGGGGTTGCAGTTGTGATGAATCAGAAAATAACGTTCTGTAATCTAGCTTTTGCTCTCGGTTAAGGTAACTGATCGTTCTAGATTGTAAATCATTTTTGGTGGAATTTTTCTCTAATTGTTCTCCCATTAAGTTATCAGATGATTTTTTAAAAAAATTTTCCTTTTTTGTCTCAGAGGAATCGAGCAAATGCTGGACTTGATGAGCTAAAGCAAGTAAGTAAGGAAAGGGTAATTTCTGAGAAGGAGCAGAATATTTAGGAACTAAACTCATATACCAATGAGTTAGATTGATATGACCTTGTAAACTCCATTGGGAACTGGCAATTTCTGGATGAACAGTCAGCCATCCTTCACGATCGTCCCGGACTGAAGCGAGTACAAACCAGGTGGGTGGTGTCTTCTTTGCTGCTGCTTGCAGAGATTGAGCTAGGATACGATCGCTCTCTGCTTGGGGTCGGTCCAATAAATAATCAATACCGATCGTTCTAGCACCTTTTGCCACCAATTTATCTACAATACTGGCTAGATATTTGCGATTCATAGGCTTGGGGTTAGAAATTTTTGCCTCGCGGATTGATTTTTCATCGATTTGTAAGAGCAGAACAGGTGGATGAGAAACAGGGGAAATTTGTCTGGTAATCTGGCGATAAATTGCTTGGATGAGAAGGCGCTTTTCTAATAAAAAATCTTGAACAGGGAGCGATAAACTCAGAACAGCGAAAGCCGAGAGTGCGATCGCTTCTGTACGAGTTGGCAACAGGTTCCTTAACCATTTTCCCGACTCCTTGGGAGGAATGCGAAACGGCACAGCACCTGGATGACAAAAGAGAGAAGGAATTAAGTAAGCGCTGGGGTAAGTGAGGATTTTTTCAACCTTCAAATATTGGCAAGCTGTCATTAAAGATTCATGCACGTCTTTATGTTCAGCAAGTCCCTGCATAAATCGCCCTAAAAATACCTGGGCAACATCATTGCGGATCGGTTCCCGCATCACTGCCACTTGGCTTAATCCCAGATCGATGAGTGAGTTAGCAATACTTAAACCACTGCAAGAATTGAAGAGAGCAAACTGTAATCCGCGAGATTTTGCGACTAGCAATAGAGGTTGAATTTCGCTAATGGAGAGGGAGACATGGGGGGCGATTGCTAATTCTCCCCCTGTCATAACTGTTTCATTGCTGTGTCCTGCAAAAAACAGCACGTCCCAGCCTTGCTCGTCTACAATTGCAGCACAGATCTTTGCTTTAATGTCCGCAATTTCTTCCCCTGGTTGCCACCCCACAAACTCGATCTCAGCAAGGCGAGAAAGTGATTCAACCGCCTCCCGATCCTTTTGAAAATTTAGTCCTGTATCGTCCCCCAATATGGCTAATATTCTAGCTCGTCGGCGCTTCTGAATGGGAACACTAGCTGGTTCTTGGCGAATATTGGCGGGAGTACGGACCATACGAATCGGTGCAAAAGTTGGCCACTCCGCGCCGATTTCCCAAGCTTCCCAAGGCAGGCGTTCTAATTCCCTAGGCGTGCAAGTCAGGTAAACATCAATGGCTCGCGGATGACTATCACCCTTGAAGGAATTCTTAGCAATCGCTGCTCGAATTTCAAATAATTCGGCACAATGTAACCAGTGGTGAAATTCGTACAGAAGTTTGGCTTCTGCTTGTACCAATTTAGCTTTCCAATCAATTGGCGGTTGCTCAAGACTGCCACTGGCTTCTAAACGTCCTCGCACTGCTGATTGATAAAAGCTGAGATAAATTCGCAGCCATTCTTGATATAAGCTGACGATCGCCTCTGGATAGTGTAGAGTTGCTGAGAGTTGTTGTCCTGTCCCCCATGACAATTCAAACAGACAAGCTTGGGCGAATTTCTGAACTTTCAGCCGAAAATTTACCATTGATTTTCGTTCTTACTGGGGATGAAAGCCAAAAGGAGGTAACGCCAGCGTTTCTCCATTTTTGAGGCTGATAGTTACATTAAACTCCTCATCCCAGGTTCCTGCAACACGGGCATAAAGGTAAGGTGCATCCGTCGTCGCCACTTGTTCCACCAAAATACTGCTAGGATCGCTGACTTGCATCTTAGTCTCATCGGGTAAATTGCTACCTGTAGGCGAGCCTAAGATTAATAATAATTTCCATTCCGGAATACTTTCGGCTGATAATAATGACCAAGTAACAACATAAAGTCGTAGCGGGATAGAGGAAATTGGTAAGTTTTGATAAGCACCGCGCGCATTAGCAGGAATGGAAGTACCCCGACGCTCTAATTGAACCAGGATGGCATCTAGTTCTTCCATGGGAGAGCGTACTATTGCCTCTGGGATATTCATCCAGCGGAATTTCTCAGTCGCAAAAGTCGGAAGCAGAACCCAAGAGAGTTGGGCTGTGAATTCATCCATTTCATTTTGTAGCCAATGCCATACATTGACGGCAGGTTGTTGGAGGGATGTTAGCGGTTTAATGAACTGAGAAATTATCAAACTTTGGGGAGTATTGATTAATGGAATTGCAGCAGGGTTTAGGAAGCGGAAGTATAGTAAGAAGTCCTCTAGATTTGTTTCAAACCAACTGAAATAAAGTGGGTAGTTCAGAGCTAAATCTGCTGGAAGTGGAGCTTTTTTTAGGTTGGACAGCAACCGATCGCCCCGCAGAAAACCTTTAATGAGTGCTGACTCTAGTTCTTCCATGACTTCAATAGCAACATAAAAATGAGCGATTAATTCCGGTGAATCAATCGCAGCCCTAGGTAGATAAATTTCTTCATCCATCAGGCTCCCAATGGGGATAATGCAAAATTTAAAATTGCTGATTTGCAAATAGCAATTCGTTTCAAATATCTTTAAGGATGGTAGTTTGAGGAGTGAGTGGCTTTCCCAAGAGGAGGTCAGTTCTGGCGCTCGTGCTTTCAACCAAATCTCAAAACTAGAGAGCGCCAAAATATTTAGGTAAATTTGCCACTTTTGTGCTTCATTCGGATGCTGCTGGCTGAGGGCGATCGCTTGATTAATGTCAGCATATTCAAGGGCAATTGTTTCAGAAGGCAACGCTTCTAAATCAAGTGCAGAATCAGTGAAGTAGGTATTCATTGGCTGCCGGGATGGGGGGATTTTTCCCCTGCTAAGATTGCTGCTATGGGTTTTTATCTCTGAGAGAGCTGGGGATATGCAGGAAATTTTGATCTTAAACCATGAGCCGTTAACTGCTAAGAAGTTAACGGTTCATTGAAGTTGAGCAGCGATCGCGTAGTGACTGGACCGATCGGAGACCCCTTTGACCAAGACTCTGACCCATCGGGATTAACTCCCCTGTTTTTCAGACGATTGGGGGCTGTTTCCCACTACTGACCCGATACAACCAACGTAGACGAAGCCGATCGCCCGAATTCTTCGGGAGCATATTGTAAGTGAGCTTCCGCCCCTGGCCACAGATAAGTCCCAGGCGTCACCGATCGCACCAGATAGTGCAGGCTATAAGCCCCTGGCTCCAAGCGGTTGCTATAGGCCACCACGCGATCGCGATACATCTGCTTATAACCAATTTGCCAGCTATCGACTTGAGCGGCCACCGCCTTTGTAGAAGTTTGGAAACTATTATCAATGGCCTCCAAACCGGCAGGAAGTGGGTCAGTAATCACGACATGATCGACCGGACGATCCGCGATAATTTCTAAACCGATATCAAACACCTGACCCGCAGATAAAGTCAGTGGTTGACCGGGAGCGAGCTGCTGCTTTCCTAACACTTTTTCTTCACCCGCTGGTCGAATTTCTCGCACCACCCGTAACCCATTTAAGCGACCTGGTTGATTTCCCTGCAAGCGATAGCCATAATTCACCCAATAGTGCAGTGTCCCTTTCCCCGATTTTTGCAGAAGTAAATCACCCTTTCGAGGTAACTGATCCATTGCTACATTGATAAACTGGCTGGGATTGGTGTAGCCTTCAAATCGAATTGAATCTAACTTCTTGCCAGCCAATTTCACCGTCGCTGTAAAATTAGGAGGCGTCGGCTGAGTCTTGCTGTAGTCGGCCAAAGCAGCTAAGGCTTCCGCATTATCATAAGTGCTTTGCCAAGTGCCATCCCGCCGTAAATTCAACAAGCTTTGTAACAGGCGAACAGTATTAGCAGTCGGCGCTTGAGCACCTTCTTGGGCGAGAAATAAGCGTAAAGCTTGAGCTTGTATGGCAGTCGGTGAAGCAAACCATCTGACATTTTGAGGTAAGTTGACCGTGGCACTCCGACCGGTTACATAAATACTTTTTTGCAACTCATTCACCAAAACTTTCGCTTCATTTTGCCAATCAGGAAAGAGAGACAAGTAACGCGCTAATTTTATCTGAGTTACCAAATCGTATTGAGGACGCTGCTGCACAATTTCTTGCAAAAATTCATTCCGCTTTTGACCTAAATCTGCTAAGGCAATCAGCGCAGCGAGTCGCATCTGATTTTTACACAATTGCTCTTTGCAAGACTCATACTGTCCGGGATCGGCGAGGGTTTTCTGCAAGTAGTCCCTCAAGCGAGATACCATCCCAGGATCAACTGCATTGGGGAAGACTTTAGTGGCCGATGCGACCGCACTCGTAGCATAAGCAGTAACCCAGGGGTCAGATTTTTCTTCCATCGGAAAAGAAGCAAAACCACCATCAGGCCGCTGGAGCTTTTGCAAGCGTTCTAACGCTTGAGTTGCTTGTTGGTTCGGCTGGAATTTTTTTAAACTTTTACCGTAGGTTTTAGCCAGGGTTTGCAAGTTAGCTGCGATCGATAATTGACTCGCCGCCGGTTCCAAAAATGGTAACTGTTCATCGGCCAAAACCTGCTGAGCTGGTGCCACAATTTCCGGGATCAGCGTACTAGCCAGAGAAATTTCTAAACCGCCGATCCCAGGCATCACATTTCTATCAACCTTGAGAGGAATTTTGACTTGGTTGGTGGTTGTTCCTGCTTCCACCACATTTTCAGTTACCTCTAAAGGTTTCACCTCTAAAGGTACTTCAAAAGCATCTGATGCGCCGTTTAATTGAGTCGCAAACTGAACCTTGGCTTCACCAATGCCACTCGCGACAACCGGAAAACGGTAAGCACGAGTTCCCGTCTCAGCTTGAGTTTGCAAGGCAGACGCTGCCGGATTTTTGCCCTCAAATTGTACAGCACCAGCAACTTGAGCATTGATTGCCAGAGAACCTTTTTGCTGAGTATTATTGGTGACTGATAATCCCAGTTGTATGCGGTCGCCGAGTCGGGCAAATTGTGGCAAAACCGGATTAGAAATCAGCGACTTTGTCGTCATAAAGGTCGCTTCTCCCTTACCAAAATTCAAATTCCCATCTGTAGCAACTGCCATCACTCGCCATGTAGTCAAATCGTCAGGCAACTTAAACTTTACCGTTGCTTTCCCAGCAGCATCCGTCACAATGGCACCCTTGTAAAAAGCGAGTGCTTGAAAATCTTTGCGGATGCGAGTATTAGCAGCCCCCTGCGAAAAGCCACCGCCATAACCCCAACCCTTTGCCAGTGGCGAAGCCATATTTTCTAGCACTACATTCGGTCGATTATCGCTGAATCGGGTAGAAATTGCCTGTTCTGCATAGACCGTTTTCACTAAATCAGGGAGGCGGTAGCCACTCAATTGCAGCACTGCTTCATTGACCGCCATTGCGGTGAATTGACCCTGAACCGGTTTCCCCTGATTGTCCTTTAATTCCAGTTGAACTGTTTGCTCCTCTCCTGGTTGTAATTGTGCTTGCAGGGGAGTAACTTGGATGTTTAAATATTTAGCAGCTAAATTGGTTTGAAAAGGAGCAAAGCCAATTTTAACGAGTTGATCCAAACTCCCCGGTTCCGCCTGTTCCAAACTCTTGCCTTGGCGGACTAAGACCGCTTCTACTGCTGCATTCGGCAGCATTTCTGGCGTCACCTGAAATTGAATTTGTGGCGCTCCTCCCTTGACTTTAGTCACAGTTTGATAGAGAGGTTTTTCCCGCACCACTGCGAAGTATAATTCCGCTTCTGGATAGGGAGATTGAATCAAAGCTGTTGCCGTTTCCCCTGGTTGATAGGTTTTTTTATCAAGTTTCACTTCCAGGCGATTATTGTCATATCTCCCTCCCCAATTCACTCCTTTTTCACCCGTTGCCCAAATTTGTAAATCTGTAGCGGTTCCGTCCGTTTTACTACCCGCTAAATTCGCTTGAATGCGGTAAGAACCTGATTCCGACGGAGTCAGAGAGACTGTTTGGGGAGTGCGATTTGATTGCACTTCTTCTCTAGCAACAGTTTTGTATTCAACTTGATGACGGGAATTGCGACTTCCTTCTACGACTCGCGTGACACTACTGTAATCCATTTTTTGCAGTTCTACGCGGACTTTTTGCCCTTCAATAGGTTGACCATTGGGATCGGTGACAATGACTTGAACTGGGAAAGCTTGACCAGCATCCGCTACAAATTTGCTCTGCAAACCAATCAGACGATCGCTTGGCAATGCTGTAAATGTTTTAGAATCAGCAACCGATAAATTAGAGACATCGGAAACTTCTACATCGACCCGATAGGTCATCGGGTAAGGCAAATCTTTGCCAACTGAGATGATTTGACGACTGTTTCCCTTGGCATCTAGCACAGAATTCTGTTGGAGAACATCTGTAGAAACCTTCGGGCTTTCTTCGGGCCAAAACCACTGTCGTCCAAAGGAAAATTGTTCCCACCCTTTCGGGGTAAATTCTGTTTGTTGGCGGGTGATGTAGTATTTGGCTTGACCCTGTTCAACCGGCAGTCCGAACAAGTAATTACTTTGAACTTTCGCCTCAAAGTTCTCATTGAGGATAGCAATACTTTTATCTAAATTTAAGTCAACTTTGAAATTAGGGGGTTTGAACTCGGCAACGCGAAACTGACCCGAAATTTCAGCACCACTTTCTCCCTTAGCTCGCAGGTTGTAATAACCTAAAGATTGATTAGAATCAATGGGTAACTCTAGAGAAAACGTGCCAAATTCATTAGTTTTTTGACTCCCTAAATCAGTAATTGTGCCGTTAGGACTTTGCAGTGTCACTGTGTAAGAAGCATTTTTATCCTGCTTGAGCGTGCCATTTTGCAGGTAGTAAGCCGCCCCAGTTACCCAAGCTTTTTCTCCCGGTTGATACAGTTGTCGGTCTGAAAAGATTGTACCGCGTGATTCTGGTTTGTTGCTGTTCCAACCTCCATCAATGCCGTAGCCATAGGCGCCGCTATATTCTTCGGTGCGGGTGAATGCCCAATCTTTATTTTCGCGGGCAATTACTAACAATTTTGGGGCTTTTTCAAATCCGCCTGTTTGAGATTTAATGCAGCTTTGCAAGGCGCTCCGACTCAGCAGCAACATACCATTATTATCTGTTTTTCCGGTTGCACAAGGGGCGGGTTTGGGCTGGGATTTAGCTTCTAACTGCGATTCGTAAATCTCAACGGAGGCAGCAGCAGGAGAACCATCCCAGAGGTGATGCACCCGAATCAACCCTGACTCCGGGAACCACTGGGCAAATACTCCTAAATTCGTCACTTGTACTAAGCCATAATGAGTCGGTTCTCGCCACTGTTGATTCTTTTTTTCATCCAGGTAAGGATTTGTTTTACCTTGAACTCCATAGGCAATCATTCCTGTTGCAGCACCCAATTGTTCTCGCAAGGGAACTGTGTTCTCAGTGGTCTGATTTTTCTGGCTAGATACCGCATATTCTTTCCAGTTAGTCGGAAGAGGAAGGAGGTTATAACCCTCACCTCTGGGATAAGCCGAATCTGTATAAACTAATTCCGTTGGTTCGACAACTTTGAAAGCAGCTTTGTACTTTCCTTCTGGTAAGTTGACCGTAGAAATATTGAGCTGTAAGTCTTTCCCGCTAGGAAAAATATTCAACCCACTTGGTGCCCAAATTTCAGCAGCAAGATCACCAGTTTCATAGGGAACTGTAATGGATTTGCCTAGGGTTTGTCCAAATTTGTCTTTGAGGTTACCACCGATAGTAATAGTATAAGTTTTGGTTGGTTCTAAGCTCCAAGGGTTGAGATTGACGAGGGGTTCATTGTCATAAGCTTGAATCAATTTCGGTTCTTTTTTCGGAGCAGGATTAATGGTAATATTCTCAAGGGCTGAATCAGCGATAATGCCGTTATTAAATTGTAATTGGGGGCTGCCTTTTACGAATCGACCGTAAGCACCATTGGCATCTGGCTGCCCAAACTGTTTAATCCCCTGAAATGCTAAGGGAGCATAGGTTTCTAATTGACTGACAAAAGGCATTTCGCTAGGGAGATTGCCACGAAGGGGGCGCAGTCCTGACTGGAATTCTAGGCGATAGCGGGTTGCTTTTTCGAGCGCTTTTTGAGGAGTAATGGTATAAGTCCACGGGCGAGCCGATGGATCAAACTTTGCTTCTGGTTGTTGTTGTTCGGAAAAATCTTCTGTTTTATTTAATTCTATTTTCAGCGGAATTGTTTTTGTTTCCCCCTCAGGAATCAGCTTTAAATAATTGGGTGCAGAAGCTAAATCTAGTTCTAGATTCGAGGTGAATTTGAGGGTTGGGCTTAAGTCAATCGGGCGGCGGGGTCCTTCTTTATATTCAGGTTCAGAAGAAGGTAAATTTGAGAGTTTAATGGGTTCGGTGTTAAAAGTCCAAGCAATATCTTTGTCGAGGCGATGGCTGTTTAAGTCGGTTAAACCAGCTTTGACAGTCACTTGAAAGCGAGTTGCTTTGGGCAAGGCTTGTTCTGGTTGAAATCCCACCATTCGCGGAGTTAAAAATCGAAATTGACCGGGAATAGCAGGTTTAATTTCAAAGAATTTGAGTTGGGATTGACGTTCAGGACTATCGAGGCTTTCAATGGGAATTAATGCCTCTTTAAAACGGATGCGAATTTGATCGAGAGGGGTGGCTTCAACGGTTGGGCTAATTTCCTCAATCCAGTCTGGCGGTTGGGGCGCGATCAGGGGAGAAACTGAAGGAAGGGGCTCAATCTTTGAGGAGTGATTCGCAGCACTACAAGCAGTAATTACCAGAACTAAGATGAAGGTGATTACCACACTCATCCATATTTTAAAGTTCATATCGATCTCTCTCTTTAGGGTGACTGTATCTACAGTTAGTAAGCCGTGATTTCCCGAAAGTTTTCTTAAAAAATATAGTCAGTGGCAGCCAGGGAGATATAAATGATTAAAGCTGATATTTTGAAGGAAGGAAGGATTTTGTAGTGTTTCTTAATAAGATGAGTTTGCCCTTGACAAGTCCGGCTTTCTGGAATTGGAAAATTGGGAGTGTAGTCTGCTTTGGAATCCGGTGAGAGTATGTTCCGGTCTGAAAGAGATGAGACCTGAAGTTGGCTGAGGAATGAAGTGATGAGACAGTCAAAGCAGTGGCTGATTAAAATTTTTCAGAAGGTAGAACGGAGGTGTAAAAACCCGAAAATTCGCCTCTTGTTAATGTTGGTGCTACTAGGTCTAATCGCGCGATCGCTTCCTTACCTCGCACCCATCCGCGCCGCTGATATCGCGCAGGATCGGCAGGCGGTAGAATTTAGCGATCGCAACGGGTTACCCCTCGGTACGGTTCTCACTCGTGACCAAGAACATACGGCTGTTGTCCCCTTAAATCAAGTTTCTCCGCAGTTCACCCGCGCCATTATTGCTGCTGAAGATGCGCGATTTTACCAACATGGGGCCATTGATGCGATCGCACTGGGTCGCGCCATTCTGGAAGCAGTGCAAGCGAAACAAATTGTGAGTGGCGCATCCACCATTACAATGCAACTGGCCCGAATGCTAGACCCCACACCCCGCACTTTAGCAAATAAATTGCGAGAAATTTGGTTATCCTGGCGCCTAGTTGCTGGTATGAATCACAACGAAATTCTTCACGCTTACATCAACCGCCTACCGATGGGTGGCAATATCTACGGCGTAGAAGCAGCATCCCGCACCTATTTTGGCATCCCTGCCGCCGAACTCAACCTTGCCCAAGCAACTCTTCTCGCCGCCATTCCTAACGACCCCAATCATCTCAATCCCTACTACCATTGGCGATCGCTCAAGCAGCGCCAGAAATACATCCTAGAGCGCATGGTTCAAGACCGCTCGATCTCGCGATCGCAAGCCGATCGAACCTTTGCTGAAGAAATTTTACTCCTCCCTCGCCAACAAGGAATTATCGCCGCCCCTCACTTTTTATTCTGGCTATCCCATCAATTACCCAAACAACATCCCTCTCAAATTCGCACCACCCTTAACCGTTCTTTGCAGCAATTTGTAGAAGCACAAACGCAGCAAATTGCGAGCAATCTCGCCTCCCATAACGTGAATCATGCTGCTGCCTTAGTCCTCGATAATCACACCGGCGAAGTCTTAGCTTATGTCGGTTCCCCCGATTACTTTAATGCAGTTAATATGGGTCGCAACGATGGCGTACAAGCGATGCGCCAACCCGGCTCGACCCTGAAACCTTTTCTCTATCAACTTGCCTTAGAAAACCGCGTCATTCGCCCCAACACAATCTTAGCAGACGTCCCCACTTATTACGCAATTCCGGGCGCAAAAATCTACAGTCCTACTAACTATCATCAAGAAACTTTTTTAGGACCTGTGCGGGTACGGGTTGCTTTAGCAAATTCCCTCAACATTCCCGCCGTGCGAGTCTTAGAACAAGTTGGAGTCCCCACTTTTCTCAACCGCCTGCACGAATTGGGATTTGAACATTTAACCCAACCCCCAGAATACTACGGATTGGGGCTTACCCTGGGAAGTGGTGAAGTTAGTTTATGGGAATTAGCAAGAGCTTATCTCATCCTCGCGAGACAAGGAGAATTGACACCCTTAAAAACAACCCTAACTAATCTTTGTGAGTTCACCAATCCAGAAGCAAAGATCGAGTCATCCAATCACCTCTGCGTTCACTCCCCTTCCTCTCCCGTTAAACTTAAAAATGACTCTGCTGACACCTGGGGATTGATTACTAATATTTTAAGCGACTCCCATGCCCGCGCTCATGAATTCGGAGTTGATTCTGTCCTCGCCTTACCATTTCCCGCAGCAGTCAAAACCGGAACCTCTTCTGATTTTCGTGATACTTGGACCGTTGGATTTACAACGGATTATACAGTAGCAACTTGGGTGGGAAATTTCAACGGCGAGCGCATGAACAAAGTTTCTGGTGTCATGGGAGCAGCACCCCTGTGGAATCGAATTATGTTGCATCTGCATGACGCTCAAGAACCTACGGATTTTCCACCCCCTAAAAAGTTGCTACAACGCCCAATTTGTGCGATTACAGGGTGGCGTCCCACTCCTGATTGTCCCTCAGTTGTGCAAGAATATTTTTCTCCTGAAGATATCAGTCAATATGAAACTCATACCGGTTCTTTAAATTTATCTCAAGAGTACAATGAATGGTTATCTCGGCAGAGTCAATTCAACGATCGACGAAGTCCAGTAAAAATTGTTTTTCCTAAAAATGATGATTATTTCCTAATTAATCCCCATGAAACCTCACGACTAGAATTCAAATTAGCTGGAATACCAACGACTCCGGTTGAGTGGTGGCTGAATGGTAAAAAACTAACCGTACAGTCCTCTAATTCCTTGTTTTGGCAGCTTAAACCAGGGGAATGGACCTTGCAAGTGAAAGCAGGAGAAAGGACGGATCGAGTCAAATTTCAGGTGCAGCTTGTTGACAATCCATCTACCAAACGTGGCTTCTCTTTTGTCAGTTCTCCTACCTCCTCATCTCCGGGAAAGTAGAGCTAGAAAGAAGCTTTAACTTCACTGGTCACTCGCAACACCGACTCCTGATTAAAGGTGCGCTTGTAGGCATCGATAATCTCAGCAATCGCCTGGGTTTGCTCAGGACTATTTTCATGAATTAAAATGACTAATTTTGATTTTTCTTGAGTGAGGATACCAGCGCGATTAAGGTACTGTCCGTAGGCGTCTAATACCGTGAGTCCCTCTTGAAATCGGGGAGTAATGACTTTGTTGAGAAATTGCTGCCATTCCTGCTCAGATAGGGTGCCACCTCCGGGTTGCGTTAAGCCAAAATATAGTTCATCTTTGATCGAAAGTTTTTGGCTAGGGTTCGGCGTAGAAGTTTCGGGAAGTTGAGCACGAATGAGTGGAGGAGGATAGGCGGGAATAAGGGAAAGGAGGATTACACAGAAAAGGTTGTTGAGATTTTTTGAGCAGGAGAGTATCACGATCTATTTTTGTTTGAGTTAAAGTTTGCGGATGGGGTGGACTTCAATTTAACCACTTCTAGTTATGCTCTCGATTCATGAATCAATACGCTAGGATGAAGCCTCCAGCCAGAACTTCTTTATCACATCAGTGATTCACTGTCAATAGACAACTGCTGCAAGGGTGAGTTCCCCAGCGATCGCACCCATCACCCTTGCTTTACTGCTGCATAACTAATTAGATATATTAAAAAGTGACAAAACAGCGAGTCCCCTGGAGAGGCGCTGTTACCGCACCGGAGCTTTTGCAATGCTTCCATCTTGAAAATGGGAGATTGCCCCGATGAAAACGAATGTGGGTTGACTTAATTGCCTGATTCGTCTGCTGTTAGCTGTAGGTTCCCTCTCGGCCACAGAGAGAGCGGTGGTGCGCCTTCAGCACCTGCGCCACTCCAGATTGTCCAGATTGCTGTTGTGGGTAACAGCAGCTTGAACTCACCCTGGACAGAAACCGACCCCTGCACTGGAGAAAAGCCCAGGTAGGTCAATCACAAAGCACCGTTGAGCAATTCTATCTCCTTAATCAATTAGGAACTTCTCTATGAAAATTGCTGTTTCAAGTAACAACCAAACCGATATCACTGGCCCCGCCGGACACTGCTTGCAATTCTGGATTTATGATATGGACGCGGCCACAGAGGATGAAAGCAAAAAGCTTTTACAGTTGACGAAAGAGCAGAGCTTTCATGCCGCTTCTGCGAGCGATCCTCATCCCCTAGACGAGGTACAAGTATTGATTAGCAGCAGCATGGGTACTGGATTAGCCCGTCGTTTAGAGTCCAAAGGCATTAAACCCATTGTTACTCCTGAAATTGACCCCGATGCAGCCGTAGCAGCTTATCTGGTGGGTTCTCTCATAACCGGAACCCCAGAAGATCGTGAACACACTCATGACACAGAACAGGACCATACAGGCGAATGTAAGTGTAATGGCTGATGATGATGTCTTGATTGTGGGCGGTGGTATGGTGGGATTATCCCTAGCCGCCGCCTTGTGGCAAACGCCTCTGCGAGTGGGAATCATTGAACTCTCCGATCCGCAACGACGATCGCAAGATTCCAGAGCCAGTGCGATCGCACTAGGTTCAGCGCAAATTCTGGAGCAAATGGGTGCCTGGAAACCTATGCAAACCTTAGGCGTTTCACCCATTCATCAAGTCGTTGTCTCCGATGAAGGATTTCCCCGAACCACCACCCTCCTGTTTGGCACGGATCTCGCCAATCGTTTGTTCTCTAATCATTGGTTGCCCTTTGGGTTCGTCGTCTGGGACTCATGGGAATTGAGCATCTTTCACCCCTCAAACGAGAACTCATGCAATATGCAATGGGTGTAGCCATGAATCATCCCCATTTTGTTAGTCTTTAATGAATTGGGTCTTGCAGATCGTTCCCTTGGCAACCGCTCCCCTAGAATCAGCTATCTACAACAACAATGAGGAATGTACTTTCAGATACGGCGATCGCTCAATTGATAGAGGAGGATGTTCCCTATTTTGATTTGACCACCTTTGGGCTAGGTCTGAGCAAGCAAGCCGGCGCGATCGAGTTTTATGCCCGACATCCAATGGTAATCTGTGCCACGGAGGAAGCAACGAGAGTCTTTGAGCAGTGCGGGGCCACCGTTCAAGTTCAGATGGAGAGCGGCACCCCATTGGTTGCAGAACAACTCATTTTGAAGGCGACAGGGGCGGCAGAAGCGTTACATATTGCCTGGAGAGTTGCCCTCAATTTAATGGAATATGCCTCTGGCATTGCGACTCGTACCAGTAATTTGGTGAATGCTGCTCATCAAGTCAATCCCTCCGTTGGCGTTGTCGGCACACGCAAAGTCTTTCCAGGAACTCGTAAATTATCCACTAAAGCACTCCTGGCAGGGGGCGCCATTCCGCATCGTCTGGGGTTGTCTGAAACCATTTTGATTTTTAAGGAACATCTCACTTATCTGGATGGAATGCCGGGGTTACTGGAACGCTTACCTGAACTTAAACAGCGGTTTCAGGAACATAAGATTGCGATGGAAGTGGAAACCGCAGCAGATGCCTGGGCGATCGCTCAAGCAGGGGTGGATCTGATCCAGTTTGATAAACTTCCCGCTACCGATCTCAAGCTGTTAGTACCGTCACTCAAGGAGCAGTATCCAAACATCAAACTTGCAGTTGCGGGAGGAATTACCTTAGATAATATTCAGGACTATGCCAGCACAGGCGTCGATCTCTTAGTCACAAGTTATCCTTATTTCGGCAAGCCTGCGGATATTGGTGCAAAGATGCTTAAGGGAGGATTGACGGACCTTTGAACCCTGAGAGGAAGTCTCAGTCAAACGTTGCTGCGACCGCCCCAGTCCTCCTGACTCCCGGTAGACAAAACTATAAGTCCCCTTGACCTAAGAGTCGCTAGCGCGATCGCCTTTTGGCAAGGGGTGGGTGTCAGATGCGATCGGACTAATCAACCCCTGGGCCGTACTAAAGAGATTAATTGGATTTCTGCCATCTGTAATTAACACACTTTGAATACCCAATGCTTGTAAAAGTCTAGCCTGCATTTCCGGACCAGCTTGAGCCATTGCTGTGAGCGTTTCAGAGCCAATCGCTTCTACTTTTTCTCTGAATTCAGTGCTGGTGATTTCTGCCATCCGTTGAGCTTTTTCAATCTCCAAATGATTCAACGCTTGTTGATGCGCTAATTCTGCTTCCTGTCTCGCTCTTAATTGAGCCAATTCTACTTCAGAGCGAATCCTTGCTGCCTCGGCTTCTTGTTGAGCTAAGTTCACCGCTAATTGACCTTGAATTCTCGCAGCTTCCGCCTTGGCTCTCGCTTCTGCCGTGGCTTGACCGGTAGACTCAATGGCGGCATTTTCGGCTTGTAATTCCAGCAAATTCTTGCGCTCTACTTCTGCTGCACCTTTATCAACAATCGCTTGCCGTTCTAGTCTCGCTTTGGCTTCTTGTTCAATTCGTTCTGCATCATGTCTGGCCGCTGCTTCTTGGGCATCTGTGGTAATTTGAATGGCAATTTGTACCGACTTTTGGAGACTCTTTAAGGTTTCTTCGTCTACGGGTTCCACCGACTGGATATCTACATTAAAAATCACCAAATTATTGGTTCTAAAACGTAATTCATCTCGCACGCGACCCGCTTCGTCTGTTCCAAAGACCGAGGCACGGATAATGTGAGCTGAATTCCGGTGAAATTCGTCAAATTTGACACCCGCTACAGCTCCTCGCACGCGAGAGGCGATCGCTTTACAAGCGGTATCGATAAAATCAGGAACTTGAAACAACTTGACTGCTGCCTGTTCGTCCTGGCGATCGACATCAAAATACCAGTTATAGGATAACCGTAACTGAAGTCTGGCATGGTCTGAAGTTTCCACGGCGAAGACATCGGTCATAAAATCCGGGCCTAATAACAAGGCGAGGGATTTGATGACATGGGGGCGTTTGGGGACGCTACCGGATAAACTGAGTACGGTAAAGGCTTCATCAGGGCCCAGCATCACTAAGTCGGGTCCGAATACAGTTCTGGCAGTTCTTTCCTTGTAATCGTGAATTTGCACGGCTGAATTTTGCGGAACGTGAAAGACAACGGCCCTGCTTTTATCTCGTGAAGCTGTTGTTTGAGATGGGGTCGATAATTCGGAGGTTTGAGTTGAGCGATCGCTCGTTTTGCTAAGATGATACCGACCCCGCTCAGAAACCGGGTCATTTTTAAGTGCGAGTAGTTCTTCAACAATCGGCGGTAATTCTTTTTCCCAAAGTTCTTCATAGGGACTCAGCATATAAGCTTGGGGACCGCTTACTACTTTCAGTTCACCTGTTTGAATGTCACGCACATAGATCCCTTCATTTTTATCCAGAGGAATTGCTTGACGTTTCTCCAGGACTTCCACTTCCACACGAGGAATATAATCTCTGGGTCCTGCAATCATCCACAAATCTCCAGGGTGTCGTTGAATTAAACGTTCCCCTTCTCCTTCCCTAAAAGCTTCTTTTGCTTTCAGCAAAAGAGCTTCCTGTTCGCCCAATACATAAACTTTTTGGATCCCATTTTCTAGGGACTCACCGGGATGCAAGAAAAATGAAAGTCTGCCTTGACGAACCTCTCGCAGCCCTAACTGAGGTTTACCCTCTGCATCAATTGGGTTAACAACTGTACACCATTCTCGGTCTCCCAAGGTGGCAATTTCTACTTCCCCAACGACCACTTCATAGACATCAGGAATATGAATTTCTGCATCTTCAATCGTGACCAACCATTCATCCCCTGCTTTCCGTTGCCGACTAAAAACGTCGAAAAATGTACGTTTTGCTTGCAAATGCAAGGCTTTTTTCTCTGTTAAAATGTAAGCATTAATAATCCCAATAACTTCCTCATCAACTCCAGGTAAATAGGCTCCTTCTTCCCTCACTAACCACTCTTCACCCGCTCTGCGTCTATGACCTTGGCGATCGGTACAATTTTGCCGAGCCAGTAACCGTAACGCTTGATTCGGCTTAATAACTATGGCAGTAACGACCTTAACCACTTCAACTTCAATACGGGGGGTATAAGTTCCTGGCCCTTCAAACAGCCATTCATCTCCTGCTAAACGGTTAATCGTTTCCGATTGGGTTTCAACTTCATTCGTCACTAAAATGGTATCGGTAAAATCCCGCAAGGCTTTTAAACGCAATGCTTGATTTCTCTCAACTACTTTCAGTTGGGTAATCTCTCCCTGAACTTCTTCACCCGGATAGAGCGGAAAAGGCTCTTGGGCAAAGCGAATTTCGGCATCACCATATCTTAGTTTGATCTGCCCATGTTCATCTGTCAGGAGAATTCCATCCTCATCTCGCAGCACAGGATTAGCAATCACGCAATAATAACGAGGGGGAACCACGATCATTGGTTCTGGTTTTAAAATGAGTCGCTCATGGTCGCGTAGGGTAATCGTTTGAGGACCAACTTCTAATCGGGTAACGCCAGTATTAGTATCTAGAATGTGAATAAACTGCTGAGGTTTTAGGCGAATAACGCCCGTAGAACTTCCTGCCACTTCGGTTTTACTCTCAGTTTTCCGTTCCGTTGTATTCATTTCCATCTTCTAATTAGGGATTGCCAATAGTTTTCTAGTTAGGATTGTTTGGATACCTTTGTGGGGTGGGCATCCCACTCGCCCTAACCCCATCACAGAAAGCCACGCTTTTGCTGTTTGAGCCAGTAGAAATTTCCCTGAGGTTGCAGCTTGATTCTAACCGCACTTAACTTAGGGATTCAAAATTGTAATGAATCTACAATAGACTTCCCGAATCAAAGGGCGCTCGCAATTAACGGAACATCATGACTACTGAAGCTAACGCATCAAAGGGTTAGGAAGTGAGGATTCAACGATCCATAAGCAACTGGCAACCTACGGCCTGCATCTTACTGCTTTTTTACTTTCTTTATATTTTATTCTCAAACCCTGATGCTAAGAGACGTTTACCCATTGAGCGAGCAAGAGTTGTATGGCTGCTCATGGTGCGCTCACTCCATCCCGCCAAAAAAATCGACCCCCTGCCTTTCTGTCTGCTGCGCCTGACTCTCCAACAGAAGAGGAGGTTGGAAGATCGCGCAGAAGATCGGAAGTGGGGGTCTGGTATAAGCAGACAACCGGGTTGACGGAGCGCCTACCTTGGAGTGATGCTACCGTCCAGAATTATTTTTTAACTCATTTAGACTTCTCTTGGCTGTGTCTGGATACACCGATCCAAATTCTTTCAAAGCTTCTCCTGACTCTTCCACAATTTTTTCAAATCGTTCGCCAGGAGCGTTTGCTGTTTCCCGAGCTTCTTGATTCCATTCCCCGGTTGTTTTAGGTCTGGCAGAATCAGTGCGGTCTAACTTAGCGTGAGTTCGATCGCCCAAGGTTTTATGATTACGCCCAGAATCAACATTAGTCGTCAGTAGTAGAAAACCAACTAGGACTACTGCTAGAAAACGCTTGACTTGAAAGGCGCTAAACAGGGAACTGATGCAAGTGCTCGCTTTGGAAATCAAATTCATAAGGATCATACTCCCGGATTTTATTTTCAGTCTGATTGGCTCACAACGACTGGGGCTAATGCCATTAAAAACTTCCCGCAGCTTTTCTCTGCAATTAGCCTCAGAAATACAGACAATAGATTGGCGATTAAATCGATTCAAAGCCACACTATTTTCTAGTAAATTTCTTGTTTTGAGCCTAAACCTTAAACTAACAATCGAGAGAAAATGATTCCTCTGACTCAAGTTATAGCTTGACCCTAAGCAGAAATACTCCATCAGCTAGAGGGGAGCGGTCAACTGAGCAATCTTCTACTGAGATGAACTTCCTCTGCTCTAGCGCAATGACCTAACTTTGCTCAACCCAGAATCATCTCGATCTGGTTATTGCTAATCCCATAACTCCTCATCAGCACTAGACTCAATGGTTAAATCATCCAGGCTATCACCCTGCTGCTCGTAATGGTCGAGGCACTCTTCAGAGCAGAGGTAGGCAAGCTGATCGTAGAGCGGTGAAAGCAGAGGTTCGAGCGGAAGATCGCCACCGCACCAATCGCATTTTTTGCTCATAACTATCGCCTCCAATCAACCAAGAATTTCTGGGAACGTTCTGAAGGTTTTTATAGCAGAAATAATCCAGCTTCTGCTCGCATTTTTATTGAATTGTATCTTTTGTAACAGAACTTGACTTCTGAATCAGATTATTCATGATTAATTGATTGACGAAGGGAGGAAATTAAATGGCAATTTCTGAAATCACCCAAAAATTGTTAGCGGCTAAGAAAGCTAAGCAAATTAGTTTTACAGACTTGGAGAAAATCGTGGGTCGTGATGAAGTCTGGATTGCTGCGGTGATCTATCGCCAAGCAGCCGCTTCTATGGATGAAGCGGAAAAGATAGTCTCAGCTTTGGGGTTAGAGCGAGAAATTGCTGAAATTCTTACAGAATCGCCTTTAAAAAGTTCTTTAGAGGGCGCTCTTGCCGATCCGCTGATTTACCGATTTTATGAAATTGTGCAGGTGTATGGAATGCCACTCAAAGCAATTATTCATGAAAAATTTGGCGATGGAATTATGAGTGCGATTGACTTTACCCTTGATGTAGAGAAGGAAGAAGATCCGAAGGGCGATCGAGTTAAAGTCATGATGTCGGGGAAATTTTTACCCTATAAAAAATGGTAGAATTGGGGTGCAGAGCTTGCAGAGATGAGACGCCGGCACCCTCAAGAATTAGATTCTCACCTGTGAGGGAAATGCTGACTCTGGTCCTGCACGTTCTGAATTAAAATCAGTTGTTTGGGTCAATCTTTGCACCCATATCACTCAGATCGGTGATGAAACTGAGGCAAAACAAAGATTTCATAATATCTACGATGAGACTTGATGCCATCTATCTTTTAGCTGAAATAATTTTTTGATATTGTAGTTTAATTGGTACTCGCTCTCACTCGGAAATCATGAGGATTTCCCACAACTAATGAGGGTCACTATCTACAACGATCGAGGAAGCAAAGCAAGCGTTGAACTCGGACGAACAGCGAGGTACGCAACTGTCAAGCTAGGGAAAAGGGGAAAGTAAATCAGGTGATTTGAGTTTGTATCTGAGCGAGTCAGTTATCTAGCTCTAGTTGTTTCGCTCGCCAAAAGCAGGTGTAAAAACCAAGGTGAGCTTTTCTGGGTTGAGCGGTGTAATTTTTGCGAGAAAATTTATAATAATACTCTCTCTATCCAGAAAAACTTACCTGGCTTTTCTGACTATAGGCAGAGTTTTGCTGGGTGTCATTTATCACTTTTGACCCAGGTTTTGTTTTGAAGCAATTCTATAAGCTATTTGTTATCTAAGCCAGCTTGATAAGTGAATCAATCTAATAAGGAGCTGAGCTTTTTTTAGTAGAGCGCACGAAGGAAGGTTAATTTATGAAGGCTAAATTGATGCAATCAAATCTGTTGCCGATGGGTGTTATCTCTGCGATGATTTCCCTAGGAGCGATGCTTGGGGGAGGTTTGCCGGTTCAAGCTCAAACTAATTCCTCTCAGATGAATGGTGATACGACTCAAATGAATGGTGGGATGAGTCCGATGAATGATGGGACAAGCCCCATGAATAATGGGACAAGCCCCATGAATAATGGGACGAATCAAATGAACTCATCACCGGCTCCGATGCAGCAGCCACTCAATCAATCTAATCCCAGTTCGACCCCTTCTCAGCAAGGTTCGCTCAACAACTATTCTGTAGATAGAGCGCCAATTTTGAGCTACGGCAGTGAGGGAGACAGTGTTAGGGATGTTCAAAGTTTTTTGAGCCAGCGCGGATTTTATCAAGGTCAGATTGATGGAGTCTTTGGGGTTGAAACGAGCAATGCAGTTAGGCAGTTTCAGCAGTCAAATAATTTAAACAATGACGGTGTCATTGGTCCTGAAACTTGGGAAGCGATGATCAATGTTTCTAATCAAGCTTCCAATTTTTAAGAGACTGAATTTTCAGAAAGGGTCTTCGCCCCAGCGACAAGTCGGCGCTGTGGGCGAACCTCTTTAAACAAGAGGTTGAGACACCCAGAAGTGGCAGAAGTCGTGAATCGCTCAACCCTCTGCAAGGAATCATTAAATTTCGAGGGAGGGTAGATTGCTCAAAGTTAGATGCTGTTAGTTAATCGCTGTCAATTTCCTGGCGGTAATGGGCCTCAAAGGAAATGAGAGTGCGATCGATGAGTTGCATCTGTGCGCGAATTGCTTCGGCATTTCCCCATACGAGTTCGCGATCGCCACGAGAAGCCACCTCAGCCTCCACAAGCTGGCAGTAATCATCGCCAGCACGAGCGACAAAGAAACCGTAGGTGTGGCAGGCGATCGGCCGTGATTCGTAGATTAAACAAGCTCCCTCATTTTCGTCGAGATAGGGGCACACAACCGGGGCATCCAAGCTGTTAGCAGCGATTTTTGTTAAGAGTGCATCAATTCTCTGCTGGACTTCGGCGCGGAGTCTTGGGGGAAGTTCTGCCACTGCTTCATCAATGCGTAGCCATTCACAGGCACTGAGTTCAGGAGGACGAGCTAGTTGTCGGCAGCAGCGATCGCAGCCTCGACGGCAAGGCCACCAGTCACGAGTTGCACGAATCTCTTCTACCCTCGCTGCGATGCGCTGGTCAAGAATCTGCAATTTTTGTCGGGCTTCGGTCATCAAATACTACTCCTAATATCAAGTCTATCAACAAGGTAAAAGGATTGTTAATTCTGTTCCCTCTTCGGGTTTAGATTCACACAGTAACTGACCGCGGTGCTGTTCTACCACAATTTGATAGCTGATTGCCAATCCTAATCCAGTTCCCTTTCCTATCGGTTTAGTGGTAAAGAAAGGATCAAAAATTTTTGCTGCAATCTCTGGAGTCATTCCCTTCCCATTATCAGCAATGCAGATGGCAACTCGATCGTTTTTTCTTAATTCTGTACGAATCCAAATAGTAGGATTCTGAGTCAAACTTACTTGATGTCCCACTCCTTGAGATAAAATATCAATTGCATTCGTGAGGATATTCATAAATGCTTGATTCAAGTCACCAGCATAACAGTTGACTAATGGTAAATTGCCATAATTTTTTATTACCTGAATATGATTTAACTTTTGATGCAAAATCATTAAGGTACTATCCAGACCCTCATGAATATTCACTGCCTTGAGTTCAGATTCATCCAATCGAGAAAAACTTCGTAAAGACAGAACCATATCCCGAATTCTTGCTGCTCCCAGCCGCATGGAATCAAGCATTTTTTGCATATCCACTTTCAAGAAATCTAGCTCTATTTCTTCGGAATGCGCAACAATTTCTTCCACCGGGTTTTGGTAATGTTTTTGGTAGAGTTCGATTAAATTAATTAACATTTTAGCATATTCTGAGGTATGATGAAGATTGCCATAAATAAAATTAATCGGATTATTAATTTCATGAGCAACTCCTCCTACAAGTTGTCCCAGGCTAGACATTTTTTCACTTTGAATCAGTTGTAATTGAGTCCGTCGCAGCTCTTCTAAAGTATTTTGCAATTCCTGGGTTCTTTGAGAAACACGGGTTTCTAACGTGGTGTAAAAACGGGCATTTTCCAGAGAAATAGCAGCCTGAGCTGACAGCAGCCCCAGAACTTCTAGCCTCTCCTTGGTAAAGGCTCCTCTCGTTAAATTATTTTCCAAATACAAAATTCCTGTCAAGTTTCCTTGATGAATAATCGGTGATACGAGGACAGATAACGGTTGATTTTTTTTAATGTAAGGATCGGCATTAAATTGTTGCACCTGGGTAGCATTATCCAAGACTAAGGAAGTGCGTGTTCTTTCGACATAGTGAATCAGAGAAGTTGGTAAAAGATCGCATTCAGTGAGAGGAATTGACTGCAAAATTGTTATGCTTTCTGTACCAGTTAGGGAAGCTTCTATAACTAAATCTTCCGCAGACTTAGCAATGAAAAATACTTTTTGCGCTCCGGCATTTTCCTTGACAAGGTGCATGAGTTTTTCTAGGAGGTTGCTAAGCACAATTTCTTCAGAAAGAGATTGAGAAGCTCTCACGACTGTGGACATATCAAGAGAGAAAGTATTGTAAGCAGTTGTTGAAGTCACTCCCGTATCATTCTCTCGATTTCTGGTTTGTAAAACCTGAACTTTTAAATAAGGATATTGAAATTCTAAGTCATTTACTTTGGCTGTAGCTCCCCAGTGAATGTAGGCATAATAAGCTTCAGTCAAGTATAACTTCGCTATTTTGTCTTTACCCAGAGCGAAGTAGAATTCTGCGGCTCGTTCATTCGCTAGGGCTTCTTCAGGAAGAGAAGCATTGCTTGCAGCTTGTTGAATAGCCAGATCGTAATAATCCATTGCTTCTAGTTTATTCCCTAAAACTCTGGCTCTCTCCGCTGCAACTAAATAATATCTCTGTTGATAATTTTCTGGGGATGATTCTGCCCATTTTTTCAGGATTTTTTGATTCTGTTCTACAATCACTAAATATTGTTCTTTAGCTTCCGTATCAGGATAGTGAGCGAGGAGAGAGAGGGAATAGTAAAAGTTATGGATACCAACGGTGATTAAACCAATGGCGGCTTCCGAGTATTTGGTTGCTAGCTCAGCATTGACCACCGCCAGATCGTATTCTCTAAATAGATACAAAAGCATTAATTTTGCCACATAGGCAGCAAATAGCGACATCTGATTATTTTCTTGCTGCCAGCGCCCTAGCATCGTAGCTTCATTAAAATTTTCGCTATTAAGCTGAATTTTATCAGTAGCTTTTCCGGCTAAATTGAGTGTTGCTTGTTGCCAAATTTTTGCATAATACTCAGCAAAATCATGTTTATTTTTTTGAATGAATTTTATATAAGTTTCTTGCTGACGCTCCACAGAATCTAGTGGCTCACCAGTCAAAAATAAATTTGTACAGTAGTGCTTAGCATTATAAATCGCCCACTCTAAATCGCCTGTTTCTAAACCGCTTTTAAAACCTTCTAGAAATGCAGGTAGCGTGTTTTTCGCGTTTTCCTTCCAAATTCTAATATGACCGTTAAACATTACATAAACTCTAGCTTTCTGTTCTTTAGCTGAAAACTGTTCCAGCAGTTTTAATGCTAAAAGTCCAGCATAGTACCCCTGTTCTATGTCTCCTTTGACCCCACAAAGAATCATGCCATAAAGCGTATAAGGAAAAGCAGCTAATCCACAATGACCATGTTCCAAACAAAGGTTGACCATTGTTGAAATCACTTGTGGCAGAATTTCAGGTTTAGCAATATAAGCAGGAGGATAGAGAGCCATCAGAATTCGCAAGGCTGCTTGAGGAAGAGGTTCTGTCATGACGGGGATACTCTCTATGTCCTCAATTTGAGGCAATTGCAGTGCTGCTTGGCGATCGGATTCGGAATTCAGCAAATCTACTCCAAGCAGTGCCAAAACTTGCAGTCCAGTATTGACAGCTTTGAGCATTTGACTTTGCGCTTGATTAAACTGAATTTTGAGTTCATAAATTTTTACACAGTCGAGTAAAGTTTTCGCTTTTTCTAAAACGATCTCAGCTAGAGACTCTGCTTGCTCAAAATTGGCACTTAAGTATTCTACTTCTACGGCTTCTACAAATAATTGCAACGTTAAGTGATAACAATCAACCCAGCTATCAGGGGATAAAAGCGATAAACCAACCTTAAAATATTTAGTAGCCGGTTCATAGGCGGTGGCAGCTTTTGCCTTACGTCCAGCGCTCAGATTTAATTGAATTAGCTCATCTTTTTCCTGTTGAAGATTGAGTTTATTAATACCCGCATTTAATTGATTAACAATATCAAAAATGTTATCTTCTAATTGCTCAGGTGGAATATGTTGTAATAGTAACTGACCAATTTTAAAATGAGTTGCTTGTTTTTCCTCGTCAGGAATCAGTGAATAGGCTGCTTGCTGCACTCGGTCATGTAAAAACTTATAGCCGACCCGCTTCGGATCAAAGGTCAAAGGAATAACTTCTTCTTGCTCAGGATGAAAATTTAAAGGAAGCCGATAAGCTTCGCTCAAGGGAAGGATCAACCCTGCTTGTAAGGCATCCCACAATTGATTAGCAGTGACTGATGGAGATGTTTCGTTAACAATTGAGAGGATATCAAGAGTAAAACGAGCGCCGACACAAGCAGCTAATTTTAAGATGTTTTGTGTTGCTTTTGGGAGTTTTTTTATCCGACTAACAATCAATTCCACCACACTCTTATCTGTGATGCCAATTGCTTGAATTTCTTCTAAATTCCACTGCCAGGAAGTGTTTTCAAAATCAAACCTCAAGAGATTTTCTTGATAAAGTGCACTGAGTAATTGGGTCACAAAAAATGGATTTCCCCCTGTTTTGTTCCAGATTAACTCCCCGATAGGCTCTACCTGTTTACTACCCTGAAGGGTTTCAGCTACTAACTGTGTAACCTGTTTTAAATTTAAGGGTTTCAGTAGGAAGTTACTAACAAAAGTTCCGGATTTTTGCAAGGCTTCTAATGTCTGATTTAAAAGATGGTCTGGACTTACTTCATTATCCCGATAAGCTCCAATTAAAAGTAAATATTTACTATCTTTATCGCCCATCAGTAATTGCAGAATTTTTAAAGTCGCTGAATCCGCCCATTGCAAGTCATCTAAAAATATTACTAACGGATGCTCTTTCTGAGTAAAAACATGAATAAATTGTCTAAAGACTCTGTTAAAACGGTTTTGTGCTTCAGTTGGCGCCAGTTCTGCTACTGCTGGCTGTTGACCAATGATTAATTCTAATTCTGGAAGCACTTCAATCACGAGCTGTCCATTATTTTCGAGAGCTTTTAAGAGTTTTTCTTTCCAGTTTTGTAATTTTTCTTGGCTCTCAGTTAATAACTGCTGCATTAACGATTGAAAAGCTTGAATCAAGGAAGAATAGGGAATGTTTCGCTTGAATTGATCGAATTTACCCGAAATAAAATAACCCTTGTGCTGAGTAATGGGTTTGTGTACTTCATAGACGACGGCTGATTTACCAATTCCTGAATAACCAGAAACTAGCATCATTTCACTTTGACCCTGACTGACTCGCTCAAATGCAGTTAATAATTGCGCGACTTCAGCTTCCCTCCCGTAAAGTTTCTGTGGAATCATCAGTTGCCCTGAGCGATCAATTTGTCCAGGTATAAAATCAGTAATTTCTCCTTGTTTTTGTAATTGTTTGAAACAAAGTTCGAGGTCTGTTAAGAGCCCGGTCGCACTTTGATAGCGTTCTTCTGCATTTTTTGCCATCAATTTTAAGATAATAGATGCAACCGCCTGCGGAATTTCCGGGTTGATTTCTCGCGGGTTAATCGGTTGTGACGCCATATGGAAATAAACTAATTCCAACGGGTCATTGCTGATAAAAGGTAATCTCCCTGCTAGCATTTCATACAAACTCACACCTAGGGAATAAAAATCGCTTCGATAATCAAGACTTCGATTCATTCTCCCGGTTTGCTCAGGAGACATATAAGTAAATGTACCCGCTAAAGAGTTGGGATGATGAAGTGGCAGAGTTTCTTTAGACAGGTGCGAAGCAATACCAAAGTCTGTCAGCTTAACCAGTCCTGTTTGGACGTTAATGATGATGTTACTTGGTTTAATATCTTTATGAATAATGTGATGCTGATGCAGGTATTTTAAAGCTTTAGCCAGTTGAATTCCTATGCTTAAGCAGGCGAGGGGAGAGAGGGTTTCTCTTGATAGCACTTGTGCCAGCGATTCGCCACCAAAGTCTTCTAGGAAAAGTCCTAAACGTTGATTAAAAATTTTGAGGTGAATCGCTTTGACAAGATGGGGATGCTCTAAATGTTTACTGATATTAAATTCGTGCTTGAGTTCAGCAATTGCTTTGAAACTCGGATACTCAGCTTTGAGCATTTTTAGGATGATTGGCTGATGATCCGTTAATTTTTTTACTCGCTGAACGATGGTTTCCGTTCCTTCGTAGAGAGTAGAAATAACCTGATATTCGCCAAAGTTTAACATAAAATTTTCCTGCTTAAACAAGATATGATTGGCTCAATAGAGTCATGACTCTCTATTATATAAAACTTTCCCAAAAAAACCAGATTTTCCGAGGAAGCGTGAATCAAAAACTGATAAACAATTGGCTGCTTGGGAGGCGCTTCTTGGATGAGAAGTTGCAAGCTAGCGAGAATGCTTCAACCACAAGGTTTGCTGCCGAAGGCGACAGGTTTCGACTTCGGTGAGGTCTACAAGACCTACTACCGAGAGTTGGCAATGATGTTGAATGTGGTGATGATCCGGGTGAGCGGTCGCTATGACTAGCTAGAAAACTAATTGAAGCAGCAGTAGGCACTCGTGAAATGTTTACCTTCCTCATAGACTACTATAGCTTACCTAATCTGATGCTACTCTAGATCCACGCTTCTCCTCTGGAGTTGCTGATGGAGATTTTGGAGCAGCTATTATTGCCTGTATTGCCTGCGCGATTACATCTGTGAGGTGAGAATCGTGCAGAGTTTATCACTTTGATAGGTCAGACCCTTTCTAGTCTACTAGCTTGGCTTTGAACAAAGGGGATATTTCTGAGAGTACAAGTTCCAGACAGAACCACTGGAGAAATATCTGAGGTGGTTAGAGACACAACTAGGGAGTGAATCCATCAAAGAATAGATAGTCGTTAGAAGTCAATGTCTCAGGGAAAGCACAGCCAATTTCAAGAAAAATGAGTTACGGTAATCGAGGAACTGTTACAAGAAGCGCCAAAAATTTGGCTGATTCCCCACTTGGTTTCTGATTGACAGCTCGCGATCAGTGAGCAATTTGGTTAGTTAAAGTTGTCAGTTTATCGACCCTTTTTGTCTGGACTTGCCGATCGAGAGTCTGAATCCATCACTGGCAGGCATCCCCCCTTCCGCATCGACTACACAGAGCATAACTAACCTGAGTTCGGGATAACGCTCTTCTGGGTTCTGGGGCAGGACTGTTTCCGTATCAGCTGTGGCGATCGCTACACCCCAAAGCCGGAGCCGATTCTACTGTAGCGTAAGGGTTTCAGGATCTTCTCTCGCCCTCCGGGACACTCATTGCGCTCGGCGGTGGATAAAAAAAGGAGGAGCTGTGTATGCTGAAATCTGCCAAAAAACATTCAGCCAGCCCCGAGTATGTCTAGTTTAGAAGAACTTTTCTGTGAGCTCGATGATGGGTGTCAACAGTTTGAATCCCAGTGGCAAAAAACCTTGCTGGAGAACGGGGCCCGGAAACGCCATCGCCCTCGCGCCCTGTGCCTGAGCGAAATCCTGACGATTCTGGTAGCCTTTCACCAACAGCATTACCGGGATTTCAAGTATTACTATCTCCAGCAGACCTGTGTATATTGGAGAGAGGCATTTCCCCGCTTGGTCAGCTACAACCGATTTAGGGAATGGATGCCTTCGACACGATTGCCCTTATGCGTTTACCTCAAACATTGTTTTGGCTGTTGCACTGGCATCAGCTTGATTGATAGTACGAGTCTCAAGGTCTGTCACAATCGTCGCATCTGGCGTCCGGAGAGTTTTTACCTCATTGGCAGCCAGAGGTAAAACCTCTGTAGATTGGTTCTATGGGTTTAAGTTGCATCTGGTAGTTAATGAGCTTGGAGAACTGCTCAATGTCACTTTAACTCCCGGAAATAGTGACGCTCGTCAGCCGGTTCCCGAGTTGCTCAAAAACTTATTGGGCAAGGTATTTGCTGATCGAGGCTATGTTTCTCAGGCCCTGGCAGAACACTTATTTAAAGCCTATGGTTTGGAGTTTTTTGCCAAGCCCAAACGTAACATGAAAAACCGATTAATGCGTTTAACTGACACATTACTTTCCCGCCAGCGCTCGATTATTGAAACGATTATCGACCCGCTGAAGAACATTTCTCAGGTAGAAATAGGAAC
>JBLNEP010000123.1:0-76472 GCA_050262755.1 Actinomycetota bacterium
TAATACTAAAACTTGAGTGGTTGTTAAGTATTTTTGGAGATGCGTCTGATCAAATTGAGGTAACATGTTTTGTGATAGGTAACCGGTAACTTTCATTTCTCCTATCTTTTTTTACCATAATTAGGTCAACTCCTTCTCCGATCTGGCTTTGATCAGGGTTGTCTCCCCGGCAGGCAATCTCGGCAGCTTTTATCTTTGAGCTAACAACCACAACCTATTCTTTATTAATGGCTTTTTAACAGCTCCAACAGCGCATAATAAGCAGGCTTTGGGCGATAGGAAGTGTCAAATAGCAATGGTGCATCAGGCTTGCCAGTAAACCCAGGAATCCATGAATGCTTATCAGTTAATCCCCAAACCGTAAAACTTTTACAGGCTCGACTTGATAAGCACGCTCCCAACATCTGAGAATAAATCTGCGCTTGTGAAGTTAATTTTTCTGACTCCGTACCGCTGGCTTTTTGAATTTGCACATCCATTTCAGAAATGTGCACATTTAGCCCTAATTTTCCTAAACGGTTAATATTATCAATGACATCACGAGGTTGCGGGGCCCAACCAACACCCGTGTGCATTTGCATTCCTACCCCCTCGATCGGTACACCTTGAGCCTTTAATTTTTTAACCAAATTGTAGATGGCATCAGACTTGGTTCCTAGCCCTTCACCGCCGTAGTCATTGTAATATAAATGGGCATTCGGATCGGCTTCGTGGGCCCAGCGGAATGCCAGCTCAATATATTCTGGCCCAATTCCTTGCAGCCAAATAGTATTTCGGAGGCTACCATCATCCGCGATCGCTTCATTGACTACGTCCCAAGCGGATACTTTCCCTCGAAAGTGAGTCAAAACTTTTTGAATATGATCCTTAAGAATTGCTTTCAATTCATCGCGACTAAACTTCCCTTCTGTTAACCACTTAGGCAGTTGATAATGCCAAACTAAAACATGAGCATGAACCTGCATCTGATTTGCTTTCGCAAAATTCACTAAACTATCTGCTTCTTGAAAATTGTAAACGTTCCGCTGAGGACGCAATGGCTCAAATTTCATCGCGTTCTCTGACGATAAACTATTAAATTCACGGGCGAGCAGTTGTCGGTACTGAGCATCATCTCGCAGCGCATTCGCTGCTACAGCCGCACCAATTTGAATACCTCGACTATCCGCGAGAGAACGCAAAGTAACTGCCTCTCTTGACAAGCTTGTTGTTGGCGAGAGACACAGCGTAATCGCAGTCGTAAAAATGAGCAGAATTGAAAAGAGAAACCAACGATTTTTTTTCATTCGATAGACTGTCACCTTAACTGTTTCCTACCCTTACAATTAACGAGGGAACACAGGGCAATTCCGGTAGCATTTCGCTAACCTTGGAACACCTTGCCACTTTAACGGCACATAATCAAATTGCCAGCAGAAATAAACCCGCGAACCGGAGCAGAAATTTCCACCCAATTGCGATTTTCTCCACTTTTATCCAGAACTAATCTGTAATTAGACACAAGGGTTACTCGGCCACCGGCCGACACACCACCTCGATAAGCAGAAAACCTAGACGCATCAGCACGGACAGCAATTCCCCTTGGTGCAACCCTAGGCTCGATTTGACGGCACAGACTACCATTTGCAGGAGGTGCTGGTTGAGGAGTTCCGCTAGTGGTCTCAGTACATCGAATGAGATTGCTTTGACTGTTGGGAAAGCCTTTTGTGACATATCCCCTGACAGGAGCAGTAATTTCAACCCAGAAGCGCCCATCTGGCCCTGGGACACCTAACACTCCTGTATCCCCTGCTGCTAGGGTGACTTGACGATTAAATGCCACACCGCCCACTCTGGCAGAATTTGGATCGGGCCGTTCACGGATCGCTAAACCTTCTCGTGCACTGACGGTACGACAGAGGTTTTCTGGAGACTGCGCGATCGCACCCCTATCCCCTGGCAAAATGGTTGAGTTTGTTGCTGAGTTTACCAGAGGGGCTGCGGCCTTCGCAGAAACTTGCCCTCCGACCGTTGCGACCGCTAATAAACTCAGCAAAATTGCTGATTGACTCCACTGACTCACCTCGATCATCTCCTCACTCACCTAAATGCTGTAAACGGTTGACAGTTCACCAAGGAAGAACAGCACAACCCCTGTCTCTTTTATCTTTGCTGGCTCTGCTGACATTCATTAACCCAAGTTACCAGTCAAAAGTCCATTCTGTTTTAATCAAGGGGAACTCACTCATCCCCAGATCTGAACGTCTGCCAGTCAGGGACTGAAGTTCCTCTCTCTCAGGTGAAATTGCCTCAAGACAACCGCAGTCCTCATCTTCATTAATTAGTTGTCTTGAGACAACTTGCACGAGCAAACAGAGGTTGAAACCCCTGTCTGACTCTCAAACCCATCAAGAGTAAGAGACTGAAACAACCCTATCCCTCAGTCAAGAACTTGGCAGGTGCGAGGTTGGATCGCGCGAACTCGATCGACTTGGTTTCATGAACTCGCGCGCTCGCCTGTTTATCGACACATAATCAAATTATTCGTCGCGACGAACCCGCGCACCGGGCCTGTCACCTCCACCCATTCGCGATTATCTCCATTCTTATCTCGAACTAGTTTGTAATTGTCGATCAGCGTGATTTGTCCATTCACTGGTACACCCCCCTTAGAGGCAGATGTGGTGGAAGCATCTGCTCGGATCACGATGCCTTGTTTCACGCGCGGATCGACTTGGCGACACAGAGTCGCTGTTCCCGCGCTGGCGGCTCGAGGCTTAGCAGGGGTTGTCTGGGGAGCAGCGCTAACTGCCCCTGTGCACATTGCCAAATTCGTCTGCCGGTTAGGATATCCACTGGAAACATATCCCTTCATCGGTGATGTGATTTCCATCCAGAGACGACCGTCTGGTCCCTTAACTGCATTCGTTCCTGAGACAAGGGTGATTTGGCTATTAAATCCGACACCCCCAACCTGACGCGAGTTTGGTGCCGGTTTCTCGCGGATGAGTAAACCCTGCTGTATATTGACTTTACGACACAGGTTGGTTGTATTTTGGGCAGTTTGAGCAGGGCTAGCTGCTAACGGCGAAGTTGAGGGTGCCTGTTGGCTAAGATTGGGCGTTCCGGTTGCAGTAATGGCTGTTGCAGCAGCTTGCCAACCGCCGACGGCGATCGCGAATAAGCTGAGCAAAGCCGCAGGTTGGCTCCAGCGACTTACTTGATTCATACGTTCAACTCCTCATCTAACCACAACAAAGGTTTTGATTTGATGATGTAGTTATAGCAAAAAAGGTTTTGAGAAGTTGCACCGACCTGTTGGCATTGCTTGGGGAATTGAGAAAAGAAGTATTCCCGATCTGGCGTAACTTTTATTTAAAATTGCCTCAAAAAGCGCAAATCGCTAGCGTAAACACGCCGGATATCGTCAATGTCATAGAGTACCATCGCGAAGCGCTCCACGCCAAAGCCAGCAGCAAAACCCGTATATTTTTCTGGGTCGTATCCCAATGCTTTAAATACATTGGGATCAACCATTCCGCAACCAAGAACTTCTAACCAGCGTCCTTGCCACTGCAAGTCTACTTCTGCCGAAGGTTCCGTGAAGGGGAAATAGCTGGCACGGAAGCGGATTGGCAAATCACCAAACATTTGCCGTAAAAATTCTTTAATGGTGCCTTTGAGGTCTGTAAACGTTAGCCCTTCGTCAACGGCCAACAGTTCGATTTGGTGGAAGACAGCGGCATGAGTTGCATCAACGGTATCGCGGCGGTAAACACGACCGGGCGCGACAATTCGGATGGGAGGTTCGTGCTTTTCCATGTAGCGAATTTGCACGGAGGAGGTGTGAGTCCGCAATAAGTTGCCGTCGGGGAGATAGAAGGTATCCTGCATATCCCGCGCTGGATGGTCTTGGGGAGTATTGAGGGCCTCGAAGTTGTAGTAATCTGTTTCCATTTCTGGCCCAGTGGCGACGGTATAGCCAAGACCGGTAAAGATGTCTAAGGCGCGGTCGATCACGCTGTTTAAGGGGTGAATGTGACCTTGGGGGCGATAAACCCCTGGCATGGTGACATCCAGGGTTTCTGCTTCTAGTTTTGCTTGGATCTCCGCCGTTTGTAGGGCAGTGCGCTTGTCTTCTAAGCTGGTTTGCAGGGTTTCTTTGACCACATTGGCGATCGCGCCAATGGTCGGCCGCTGATCGGCTGGCAGTTTGCCCATACTGCCTAAAATTTGGGAAAGTTGGCCTTTCTTGCCGAGGTAGCTAACTCGCAACTGTTCGAGTTGTTCGAGGGTGTTGGTGGTAGCGATCGCCTGTTGCGCGTCTTGACGCAGGGTTTCTAATTGTGTTTGTAGATCACTTAAGTGGGTACTCATCTGGAGATCGTCTGTTGAAAATTGCAGCCATGCTGAGTTTAGCGTGATTTGTTGCTTTTGTCTGAAAAAGCTTGGTCTGCTCAGGGTCATTGTGATGGGTTCATCGTGATAGCTATCCTAGAGGGATATTCTATCAGCGCTGAACTGTTTTGATTGGGAATAGGCGGGATAAAACGATCGCTGGAGAGGGGCTAAAATTTCTTTTTTTTCTATCTCATTTATTGAGGAAATTGTTATTTTTTTATCAATTTTTTTGACTCATTTTCCTAACTCTATCTTGATAAATGAGTGGTTGGCAACTCTGGCATCGATTTTCAGATCGCTGAAGTAGAAATAAATCGCTAACTGTTGTGGCGGTGTCCCTGTTTTTCCCCAAATTCCAGGTTTCTGACTGATACCCGATCGACCTGCAATCTGCCCGGTCTTTACAAGTTGGCTAGAATTTGAATCCGGCTCGATCATTTGTGCCAGTCCTTACTCTTCAACTCAACTTACAAAAACAGAACGATCGCTCTCTTTTAGAAAGAGCGATCGCCTGGTATCAACTCCCATGAAGGAGCCATAACTGACGACTCTCAAAAGAAGATGAGTAGTCACTTAATCAAATTCAGCCTGAGTTTCCACCTCATCATTAAATCGGATGATTGTCTCATCCTTACTGATCTCTGAGGTAGGGATAATCAAGGTTGTTTTCTCTTGAGAGGTATCATTCGTCTGGCTAACCAACGAGGAATTTGTAGATCCCGTTTTGATCCGTCCCTTTGGTGACACAATACCCATCCGTACCCGGATTTTTGGGCCTGAATTCCCCAGTCGAATAATCATTCCGTCTACCACCGAGCCTTGGGTAATCGGCTTATCATCAATGTAAGTACCATTGGCCCCGAAATTAATAATTTCCCAGCCAGTAGAGTTTTGCCATAGCTCCACATGGTGGCGGGAAACCACAGCACTGTAGATAATGACATCATTATCATTGGCTCGACCAATCCGAATCACAGATTCGGATTCAAAACTCCAGCTTTGAACCGGGATAGATTGGGTAGGATGTAGGAGGGTTAGGGTAATCACTGATATTACATACTTGCTTAAAAGATTATATTTCTACAGGAGTTACTCCCTCGCACGGGACCCCTTCTAGCCTACCACTAACAAAAACGGTAAAAAAGCCTCTCCATTCACTGCTCATTCAGCTTCTGGCTCTTTCGGACTCGAACCCTCGTTGGTTTCAGAGAGGGATTCTTCAGGGATCGATTCTTTCAAGTCTTTGCCTTGCGATCGCGCAGTCTGAAACTGGGACCACTTAGCGCCAGCTTGCTCTTTTACCACTTGCGCCTTATCTTGAAATTCCCCTGCCAGCTTTTGAGCTCCTTGCTTGACCCCCTCTACATTCTTAGCCCAATGCTGAGCTCCTTGCTTGACCCCCTCTACATGCTTGAGGGTTTCATCCAAGTCTTTTTTCAAAACTTCTGTCGCGTGACCCACTCTTTGACCAATGCCTTCTACATACTGCTGGGGTTCTGCTACCGCCGTCTCCGCTACTATCATCCGCTTGCTACCCCTGCTAGAAATTGCGGTAACAGGGAGTACATAGATCCCATTGATAACACCACGCCAGCCACTCGATTGGAACAAGTAGGAAATCACAGCCCCCGTCTTGCCCTCGAAGAGAAAATCTACCACTGTACCAGCCTTATTACCAGCATCTGTCAGCACTTCGTGACCGATCGCAGTTACGACTGATACTGGCTGTTCTACTTCTGGGTTTCCTGGGTTAGTATTCACCAGCACATGGTCCCCAATCGTGTCAATTTGGGTCCAAGTAAACCAACGTTTTTGATTGCTAAGCAACCCTAATTTGCAAGTAAAGCCGACTACCTGATCGGAGAGGGGGTCAAGCCACACCTGCTCGATACGGCCAATATCTTCCACTGTCTGGCGGTCAATCGCTCGCCGATTGATCAGAGCGCTACGCCTGATAGTTTGCTGTGCTGTGCTCATAAATCAACTCCTCTGTCAGTTGGAGACAAGTCGCACTCACCTTTCCCTTCCAGCTTGGCACTAACTAATGACTTTCAGCAATCTTTTTGACAGTTATTTCGTCTCCACTCTGACTCAGTTAATTCTTCTGCGTTGGAGGGGAGTCCTAGATCGGGTGAGCTTTCAACGGGGAGGGTACTGATCTGTAGACCCAATTCTGGCTCTGCCATCGCCTTGCTTTCCCTCGGTTTAACGGTTGTCCTACCCATCTGAGCTTTTGACTCATTCTTCTCTAGGTGAATTTGAATCTTGGGACCAGAACGAGCTAGGTGAATGATCTGCCCATCCACCACCGCCATCTGGTTGATGGGGTGGCCATCAAGGTAAGTGCCATTCGTCCCTAAGTTAATGACTTCCCAACTAGTGCCATTACGCCGCAACTCGACGTGGCGGCGGGAGACGACGGCACTGTAAAGGACTACGTGGTTATCAGTTGAGCGTCCAATCCGAACGACTTGTTCGTCTTCAAAAGTCCAACTTCGGACTGGAATCGACTGTAGCGGATGTAGCAGGGTCAGCTTAATCACATTGGCGGCATTGAGTGTGGTAGAGCGCCCTCAACCGATTTTTGATTTTAGATGGGAGGTTTTTAGACAGAAGCTATCCAAAAGTCTGGTATCCAAAATCTCAAATTGATTTAAGAGACTTGAAACAAAAATGAAACCAGGTCTCCTTTGCCGAGGGAGATGCGATCGCCAGGGCGCAATCGGTGTCGATTTCCACGCGGGAGAGGAGTATTGTTAATGTAAGTGCCGTTGGAACTGCCCACATCTTCGATGTAATAAGCATCTCCTTCCACCCGGATATCCGCATGGAGGCGGGAGACTACCTCAGAATGGGGAAACCCTGAAACGTCAATGTCCGGTGGCACTAAGTCGTTGGGCTTGCCCAAGTGAACCAATGACAAATTCGTCGGCAGTTCTACCGATGTATTAGTCTGGATATGAACGAGCCGGACCGACTGCTGTTGCAATTGAGTTCGAGCTGCACCCGTAGCGACAGGTTGGCTGGCTGCTGGAACCGTAGCAGGCGGTTCCCCAGGGCTAACTGTCTGACTGATTTCGCTGGATTTTGTCAGATTAGGTCCGACAGCGACCGTGGCGATTGGCTCTGGAACGACTGGCGGTGGGGGGGCTAAATCGGGCCCGGGTTGAGAGACCACCGTCGGCGGGATGGCTGCGGTCCTTACCGCTGCTTCGCCTTCTGATGATGAGGAACTCGGCCCTAAGTTAAAGCCACACTGGCCACAGAAGGCTGCATCTGCCTGTACCGTTGCGCCGCAGTTCGGGCAACTGGCAGTTACAGGCAGTGGGGTGTAGCAAGCCTCGCACGCTCTTGCTCCGTCGGGATTCTGGTGATTGCAATTAGGACAGACAATCATTAGATTTCTCCTAGCTACCGGCCAGATTATAAAACCACCAGCCTCAGATGGCACGGATATCTTGTCAGATTTTAACAATTTCAAGCAGTTTGCGCCTGTAGGTTCTCACCCGCAGGTGCATCCAACAGCCACCAAAGTTCACCTTGAGGTTGGATCAACCGAGCTGGGTAAGTTCGCTCATCGGCTGTCGGTGCAAAGATTTGAGCCAAGGCTGCTTGCTTACTGGCTCCAGCCACCATGAACATGACGCAGTGGGCTGCATTAATTAAGGGGACTGTTAAGGTGATGCGAGGTTGGCCGTCTTTGTTTCCTACTGCCACCAGGCGATCGCGCACTTGTAGAGCATCCGTATAGGGAAAAAGGGAGGCGGTGTGAGCATCGTCTCCAATTCCCAATAAAATTATATCGAAGCTGGGGAATTCTCCAACAGATAGGTTGAAGAACTCTCGCAACTCGGTCTCGTACTGCTGAGCATCAAGGGCGGGATCTCCAGTTCCAGTAGGCATGGGATGAATATTGGCTGCTGGTATGGCGACTCGGTCTAACCAAGCGGTGCGGGCCATGCCTTGGTTGCTATCTGGATGGTCGGGAGATACATAGCGTTCATCGCCCCAGAAGACGTGGATTTTCTCCCAAGGGAGGTCACAAGTTGCGAGCGCTTCGTATAAAGGTTTTGGGGTACTGCCACCCGCGAGAGCGATGGTAGAGAACCCACGTTCTGCGATAGTCGCTTGGATTTTAGAGAGGACGACTGCGAGCGATCGCTCGATCAGCGCCTTCCGATCTGGCAAGACTTCAACAATTTTTTTCATCGCTCTCAAATATCAACTCTCCTACCCCGGATTATTATTAGCTGCCAGTTGCTACCAAGCTGAGTTTCAGAATTAATTAATCTGGCTCTCGCTCAATCGCAACTCAGGACTCCACCGAACCATGAGCTAACAAGATTGCTATTCGTGGCGGATTTAACCAATTATTACATTCCCTTTGACAGTGCCATTCATCAAATCAAGGCTAAGATCAAAATATGACCCACTTTAGCCGACAGTTTTCCTTCCTGCTAGCAATTTTGTAACCATTGAGTCAGTAACCAGAAGTCTCAAGGCCGTAACTCACTTCAGCAGTCGGCTCTCGCCCGAGTCCTCCTACCCTCCCGTACCAGCTTATGGCTGGCTTTGATCCATGTCTGCTTTCAAACGCCGCCCTCCCTCGCTCCGCTACCTCAAGGCAAGATTGCGGCCTCTGGCACAACCTCTGCTCTGGGGGCCAGTGCTGGTTGTTGCACTAGGGATGCTAGCGTTGTGGGAGTTATCGGTTAATCCTGAATGGTTAAATACGGAGGATGAGGTTGTTACGGCATCCAGTAATCCAAGTGGGAACGGAGAGATCTCTGCGGAAGACAGCGCCATTGCAGCAGATATAGATACTTCATCAGTGTTGGTAGAAGAGTTAAATCGCTCTGCTGCTAGTAGCTTACTGAATACTCCCAACCTCTCTAACCGGGGTTTTTTCGATGACTTGCGAGCTCATCGCCTAGAGGCTGCTCAAGGGAAGCCACCAGCACCAACCTCATCCCTTGCGGAGGCACTCAATGGTCAGCCCAGCCCTAATTCTCTGCTAGCAGAGGGGTTAACGAATAATAGCTTGCTGAAGCCTGACCCAACGGGAAGTGAGTTGCTTTCCACTTCCAAGCCAGCAACTGAAGAGTCACAGCCAACGACCGAAGCCTCTACCTTGAGTGCTGCGATCGCTGAGCCGAACCCTACCAACTTTACTGACAATCTTTTGCTCCCCAGTCCTTTAAAAGCTGCGATGGAAAAGTACCTCGAAGCCAACTCTCCCTCAGGCGATAAACTCAAGCAACCTGAGGCTAAGGCTTCTCAGACAACGAATCTGCCTGTGGTTCCTCAGACTGCAACTCCCCTCTCTCTACCCTTTAATGCCACTCCTTCTGCGAGAACCCGTTCTGGGGTGACTTCCAGCAATTCCAGCCCGGACTTCGCGCCTGTCACCTTTCCCCCTACCGACGGGTCCAGTAGTCCTTATCAAACAAATCTTTCTAACCCTAAACTTAGTGCTGAGGGAACCACAGACCTCCCGTTACCTGCCATCCCCCATCGTCAGAATCCGGCACAGCCTCTCCCCTTACTCTCCAATCCGAGCTCACTGGCTAGTCCAGGGGTTCCCTCAACTTCTAGCAGCTTGGGAGTATCAACCCCTGAACCGAGGACCTCGGAGGTGGGAGTGGTGCCGCTTTCCAACAAGCAGGTGATACCCTCCACGGAGTTGAACCAGGCTGTCTCTGCACCAGACCCCTTGCCGGGGCGCTACGCGGGGACTCGCGAATTCCAGTCTACGCATCCATAGATGAGGTTTGTGCAGGGGATGGGTCGGGTTAGAACTTGATTACGGAGGATGTTTTAGCTATTTTTCATACCTAATACTGAACTCCGTAAGGCGGGCAGGATGCCTGTTAAGAGAACAAAAAACTTAAAAAGGCAAATAAGCTGAGTAGATTCTTCGTAATAACACGTAAATTTTCAGAAAATTGTTAACCGGTTGAGATTGGAGTAGATCGAAGTTTCACTGATTTTAGGTCTCTTTTCATGGCATCCGGATCGATCGGTCTCCTCTTTTATAAAGAGTTGATGAATTCTGGCTGAAGCTCGTGTCATTCTGAAGTCGATCTCTGATAATTAGAAGTGTGGGCACCATCTACCTCTGGAGAAGCAATTATGAGCACTAATTTCCTAGCTAATCTCACCGCTGTTGCAACAGCCGCTGCTGCTGTAGTCAGCCTTACAGCTCCTGCCCAAGCCTTTTCTTTTGGAGTTGATGGGATTAGTTTTAAAGAAAATACAACAATCAAGTTTGACTATCTTGAATCTCATGGCGGTGCTAAATCTTCTTTGGGTATCTATGAGGTGACTGGTTCAAGTGTGAGCTTGGCTAAAACCTTATTCTCTGAGAAAGATGCGGCGGACCCGGGATTCGGTAGCGATGAGAAAGCTTGGTTAGGAACTGCGAAAAACTTGACGGGAGCAGCGACAGCCACTTACGAATTTCTAGCTGGTAAAATTTATACTCTCGGTTTAGTTGGTGATTTCTGGGGCCAAACGTTGCCCACCATTTATTCGACCTCGTCCTTGAATTGGTCCGGTCTACAGCAAGTCGTTTTTGGCTCTGCGGGATCGAGTATTGAGAAACAACGGTTTACAGGCATTAACAGTTTTCAGTCTGGAGATCCGTTTGCGAGTCCAGTGACAATTGCCTTCGAGGATCTGTACGGTGGCGATTACGACTACAATGACTTTGTATTCCAAGCTCAAGCCGTTCCCGAACCTCTGACAATGGGGGGTCTCGCTTTGGGAATTGGTGGTATGGTTGCAGCTCGCCGTCGTCGGAGCCGTAATCTGGCTTAAGAGTTTCTCTTGTAATCTTTTGCCTGCGGTGACAGTGGCTGGAGCAGTAGGCAGAGAAACCGATGAGTTGGTTAAAAGGGGCTTTAATGCTGCTATCAGTTAAGAGTTGGCTGTCAGCAAGTAGTTTTGGTTGGATTGCTGTGCATCTACTGTCTCAAAAGGGTCAGTAATTGGTTTCAATGCAGAATTGTGGTCATGAAGTCGAAGTAAATTGCAGAAATGAATTCAGAAGACCCCATCTAGCTCTCAGGAGGCTGTTGGGGTCTTGTTTTGCATGAGGTTTTTTTGAGTCGATCGGGATGCCGATCGAGGCGGTTGCGATATCATTCAGATGCAACTAAACATGAGCGCACAAACCTCTTGATATGCAGGAAAGGCGGGTAAAAATCTTATCGACTGGCAAGTATCTCCCTAAAAATCGAGTGACGGCTCAAGAATTAGATCAACGGTTGGGGCTACCCCCAGGGTGGGTTGAAAAAAAATCAGGTGTCTTGATCCGTCACTTTGTTGAGGATGAAACGGCTTCAGAAATGGGGGCGTTTGCTGCAAAAGCGGCTCTGGAAGTGGCGGGTTTGTCTTTTGATGAAATTGACTGCCTGATTTGTACGAGTGGTATCCCTGAACAAGCGATTCCCTGTACTGCTTCGTTGATTCAAAAACACTTGGGTGGCGAAAGTGCTGGCATTCCTGCTTTTGATATTAATTCGACTTGCCTGAGTTTTATTACGGGTTTGGATGTGATTTCCTACGCGATCTCGGCGGGGCGGTATCGCCGCGTGTTGCTGGTGGCAACGGAAGTAGCAATGGGGCTGAATTGGCAGGATAAAGAAAGTTGTACGCTGTTTGGGGATGGGGCGGCGGCTGCGATCGCAGTTCAGTCTGAGGAAGAGGCGGGTTCGCGGATTCTCTGTTCTCGCATGGAAACTTATAGTAAGGGGGCGCATTTATCGGAATGCCGAGGGGGTGGCAATAAGCTGCATCCTCAAGAGTATGCGGAACATCCTGACAGTTTTTTGTTTTCGATGGATGGCAAAGGAATTTATAAGCTAGCTTCACAAATTGTACCGAGTTTTGTGGATCGGATGTTGGCAGAGTGTCAGTTAACAATGGCAGAGATGGATTTGGTGATTCCGCACCAAGCTAGTTTAATGTCGATGCAATTGATGCGGAAACATTTGGGTGTTGCTGAGGATAAGTGGATGTCGATCGTGGAGAATCACGGTAATACCATTGCGGCTTCTGTGCCAATGGCTTTGCATGAGGCGGTCGCAGGAGGGAAATTGCAACGGGGCGATCGCGTAATGTTATTAGGTACGTCGGCTGGTTTTTCTGTAGGGGGGATAATTTTGGAATATTAAGTGTTACAGCTAAGGATTACTGGAAAGGAGTGAGACTATGAATGAAATTTTGGCTGGACTGGGGATTTTGTTCTTTGTCGATCGGGTTTGGAAGTATCAAATTATCAATCAATTTTTTCAGGAACGCACCACACCGGACAGTAGGGACTCTGGGGAAGTAACGGAAAACATCCAAATCAGTATTTTACAACCCATTCTGAGTGGCGACCCAACTCTCTGGGAGTGTTTATCTAGAAATTTACAGCTTAATACTGGCTATCAAATAGAGTTTGTATGGCTGGTTGATGTGGATGATGAAGTGGGATTAGCGGGATGTGAGATGTTAATCGAACAAAATCCCCAGGCTAATATTCGTTTAATGCCACTACCAGCACCTTTAGATGGAATTAGCCCAAAAACTTTTAAGTTAATTGAAGGCTTGAAAGTGGCTCAAGGGGAAATCATCGCGGTATTAGATGATGATACCATTTTACCGGATGAGGCGTTTGAGCAGTGTCTTCCCTTCTTGGAAAAACCAGGTGTGGGGTTAGCCTTTGGCTTACCTTATTATCTCAATTTTTCAAATATTTGGTCAAGTTTATTGTCTGGTGTGGTGAATGGCAATAGCTTACTCACTTATATTCCTTATACCTCTTTAATTCAGCCATTTACAATTAATGGAATGTTTTTTGTGAGTCAGCGAAAAGTTTTAGAGGCAGTGAATGGGTTTGAGGGGTTAGAACGGGCAATTGTAGACGATCATGCGATCGCTCAACGATTCCGGTCTCATGGCTATCAGCTCGCTCAAACTCCGGTTTGTCACGGCATTAGCACTCAAGTTCAAGATGCTAGGCATTACTTTAATATTTTGAATCGCTGGTTTATTTTTCCGCAAGCTTCCATCCTGAAAGCAGCGACACCGTTGGAACTTTTAATTTTCTATTGTTTGGCGTTTTTTCCAACTTATTTTCCGTTAGCAGTTGCCATTTATTCCCTAGGGTTTCCATCGGCGTTGACGCTGATTTACAGCTTAGTATATTTCGGGTTTAGTTACTATATGCTTAAAGATTTTAACAGTCGCTATTTGAGAGAAGCCACTCCTAAAAATAAAATACTTTTGTTGTTGCTCATTCAGGTATTACTCCCGTTTAATATTTTGTTATCGTTGTTATCGCCTCGTCAAATTAATTGGCGGGGACATCTAATGGAAATCAACAAAGATGGCGGATTTAATTTTATCCAGCGGCGGACTGGTGAATTTAACTGAAGCTGTAATTGATCGGGGAAATGAGGGGAAACTACTCATGGAAATAGAATATTAGTGAGGAAATTCACTGTGGTTTATTTTGCCTGGGGATTACTGGTAATGGCGATCGTTGCTCTCTTGTTCACACTAGGAGAAACTCTTGTGTGGTGGTATCTATGGCAAAAACAAGCGACTCAGGATTTCCCAGCTCAAAGTGATTGGAAAACGGCCATTGTATTTCTCACAGGCATTAGTGATTATTCTTTACAGTCTCTCCAAGAGGAACAATTATTTTTGTTGGAAGAAGTAAACAATCACTATCCAGTCGATCTGCTTTTAACAGAGCCGTTTCCTTATCAAACTTCGACGGCTCAAAGTTTTTCTAAATTTAACTTTTGGCGAAAAATTGGGTTAAAAGAACCGCCTCTTTGGGTGATATCATTACACAATTTTTGGCAAACTGTGTTAACAATAAAATTTGAAAAGCTTTATGGATTGGCTGTTGCTCGTTGTCTAATTAATCGCCTTGGTTTTCCTCAATCTTTCGAGAGTAAGTTAGTTTTAATTTGTGGAAGTGCTGGGGCTGCAATCGCCCTGGCAGCGGTTCCTTTTTTACAAAAATTTTTCCAAACTCGTTTAATTATTTTATCTTACGGTGGCGTGTTTAATGCTACTTCTGGATTGGATGAAGTGACACATTTTTATCATTTAGTCGGCGAAAGGGATGTTTGGGCTAAATTAGGAGAAATGATTTTTCCAGGGCGTTGGTTGCCGCTAGGGACTTTGGCGAGAGCTCGTACAGAGAGTCGATTCCACGTAGTTTGGACTGGTTGCCACCAGCATTTTGGACCGGAGGGGTATTTAAGCGATCGCACTCCTGACAGCTCCACCCAAACTTATCGAGAACTGACTGTCAATGCAATTACACAACTTAAAATTTGGGAAGAGATAGGATGAAAGTTTTAGTGACAGGTGGCACGGGTTTTTTAGGAAAGCGGCTCGCCTTTCGATTGCAAGAGTTGGGTGAAGATGTAACTATCTTAGGTCGTAACCAGGCGATCGGTCAACAACTCGCATCCCAAGGATTCCGATTTTTGCCAGTTGATTTGGTAGATACAAAAGCAACAGTTGACGCTTGTCAAGGGCAAGATTATATTTTTCACTGCGGTGCTTTGTCCTCCCCTTGGGGGAAATACCAAGATTTTTATCAGGCAAATGTGTTGGGAACTCGCAATATTATTCAGGGCAGTAAAGTTCATCAAGTCCGGCGGTTAATTCATGTTTCAACTTCGGCGGTTTACTTTGATTTTTCCCATCGGTTTCAGCTTTCGGAAAAAGCACTTTTACCTGCTAAGCAAGTGAATGCTTATGCTCAAACCAAACAGTTAGCAGAAGCAGAAATTCAGGGTGCTTGCCAGCAAGGACTTCCTGCCATTACTATCCGACCTCGTGGCATTTTTGGACCGGGTGACACTGCAATCTTTCCGCGATTAATTCGGGCGAATCAACGGATGGGAATTCCTTTAATTAATGAGGGAAAAGCTCTCATTGATGTAACCTATATTGATAATGTAGTGGAAGCTTTATTACTCTGCAAACAAGCTCCAGACTCATTACTCGGTCGTACCTATAATATTACGAATGACCAACCGATTACAGTTGCACAGTTACTAAAAATTCTATTTCAAACCCTCGATGTTTCTTTGAAAGTTAGGCGAATTTCTTACCCAGTCGCTTATGGGTTAGCTGCGGGGATGGAATTAGGAGCCAAGATAATGCGGTTGGACAAAGAACCTCTCCTGACTCGCTATACAGTTGGACTGTTAGCTAAAAGTCAGACTTTAGATATAACAATCGCGAAAGAAGAGTTAGGATATCAACCCTGTGTTAGGATTGAAGACGGGTTAGCTCGGTTTGCTCAATGGTGGCAACAAAACAAATGTTATGAACCTTGAAGTCCAATTTTTCCAAGCGGGGTATTGTACCCACCCAGAGGCGATTGTAGTGGAGGGTGGTCAATGGAAAAATGCGATTTTCCCTTCTCTGTTTGCTCTGCTCAAACATCCCTCCGCAGGTTTAATTTTGTTCGATACTGGCTATTCGGGTCGTTTTTTTCAAGAAACTCGCTCTTTTCCCTTTCGCTTCTACAGAATCATTACTCCTGTTTATTTTAAAGAAGAAGAGAGTGCTGTTTCTCAACTACAACAGCAGGAAATTACACCAGAAGCAGTCAATTTTATTATTGTTTCTCATTTTCATGCCGATCATATTGGGGGATTAAAAGATTTCCCTCAGGCAAAGTTTTTCTGCTTCCAATCTGCTTATGAAGCAGTGAAGCTTCAACGAGGGATCGCGGCTGTTAAAGCGGGTTTTTTGCCAGGGTTGCTACCACTGGATTTTGAGGAACGAGCAATTTTTGTTGAGAAGCAAGCTCCCACAGCCTTACCACCTGAATATGCACCTTTTGAGTGGGGATTTGATATTTTAGGGGATGGTAGTATTTTAGCAGTAGAACTCCCTGGTCATGTGATAGGACAGTTAGGCATTTTTTTTACCGATCGAGACAATCAAACTTATTTTCTGATTGCAGATGCTTGTTGGTTGAGCAGAGCTTATCAGGAGTTAGTGACTCCCCACACTCTTGCTAACTTGATCTTTGCTAATCGTCAGGCTTATGTGGATACGCTGCACAAAATTCACAAATTGTACCAATTAAACCCTGGAATTAAAATTATTCCTACTCACTGCCAAGACACTTGGAAAAGTTTGCAAATTCTTAACAAATTTCCTCAGTGAGTTCTGAGCAACTCTCCATTTAACTCGATGATGTAAACAGTAAAAAATAAATAATTATATAAGAATCAATTTCTGGCTTAACCCAAGCTTGATTCTCAAGATAAGTTTACCTCTTAACAAAACTGAAGTTAAACAGGTGCTGCTCCAGAAATCACAAGTTTTGAAGTATAATTAGCAAAGAACTTCAACTCAGTTCTGAATTCTTAGCTGATTCTGACTGGGAAATCAGCTTGCTAAAATACTTACTAACTCTGATAAAAATGATCCTGCATTTAAAAAGGTGAAAGGCATTCAAACTCTTCTCTGGCAATATCTGAAAACCAAGTACCTGCAAAAATTCCGCGATCGCAGCCATCTTTTAAGCTGGCAAGATGGAAAAGTACGCAACTTCCTCAAATCTATTTTACCGAAATCAGCATTTTATCAAAATTACTATCAAGGCTTAGAAATTAAAAATTGGCAGCAGTTTCCCATCATTAACAAATCAATCATGATGGCTAATTTTGACCAATTAAATACAACAGGAATTACCCAGCAGGAAGCTTTTGCCTTCGCTTTAGAAGCAGAACAAACGCGAAATTTTCGAGCAAGCATCCGTGAGTTTACCATTGGTTTATCTTCAGGAACAAGTGGCAATCGAGGTTTATTTATTGTAAGTCCCAGAGAGCAACAAATTTGGGCGGGGACTATTTTAGCAAAAGCGTTACCCCAATCGCTTTTAGTGCCAGAAAAAATTGCTTTTTTCTTAAGAGCCAATAGCCAATTATATGAAACAGTTAAGCAACGACATCTTCAGTTTCAATACTTTGATTTATTTGCTTCGATTGAAAGTCATCTGGAAGGCTTAAACCGCTATCAACCCACTATTTTAATTGGACCCCCTTCCCTGCTGCGCCTGCTAGCAGAGGCTCAAGCTCAGAAACAGTTAAAGATTGCGCCACTTAAACTTATTTCTGTTGCTGAAGTTTTAGACCCACTGGATGAAATTTACATTTCTCAGGTATTTGGGCAAATTGTTCATCAAATTTATCAATGTACTGAGGGATTTTTAGGTAGCACTTGTCAATACGGAACTTTACATTTAAATGAAGATATTGTTGCCTTTCAAAAAGACTATTTAGATGAAAATGCTGGTAAATTTATGCCAATTATCACTGATTTTAACCGGACAACTCAACCGATCGTTCGCTATCACCTAGATGATATTTTAACGGAGTGCAGGGAGCCTTGTCCTTGCGGTTCTGTTTTTATGGCAATTGAGAGGATTGAAGGGCGAAAAGATGATATTTTTTATTTACCCAATTCCAGCGGAGAAAAGTTGATTCCACTGTTTCCAGATTTTATCCGTCGGGCGATTATTTCTGCTTCCAAAGAGATTCAGGAATACCAAGTGGTGCAGAGCAATCCTAGGTTGATTCAAATCTTTTTAAGAGTGCCGAGCGAATTAGCAGAGGTAACGGAAACTCAAGTTCATCAATCTTTATTGACTCTCTTTACAAAAGCAGGTTGCCAAATTCCAGAAATCTATTATAATAAATGGCAGGCTAGAAGCAATCACAGTCAAAAGCTCAGGCGAGTTAGACGAGAATTCACGCTGGAAAGCTAAGGTCTCCTAAACACAATCCCTCACCAATTACCAGTTCTAGAGATGAAGCGCTACCTAGAGATACTGAGACTGTTTTGGAGTGCAGCGATCGCAGCAGAATTAGAGTATCGAGTCAACTTTATCGTTGCTACGCTCAGCAGTCTTGGCAACCTAGCAGGCAGTATTTTTAGCTTGTTCCTTTTCTACCGTGCTAACTATACTTTTGCAGGTTGGAAGTGGGAAGAAGCTTTAGTTGTCTTAGGAATTTTTACAATCTTACAAGGGTTTTCTGAGATCTTACTAGCCCCCAACCTCAACCGCATTGTCGATCAAGTTCAGCAAGGAACCCTCGATTTTGTCCTCCTCAAACCGATTAGTTCTCAATTTTGGCTTTCGACTCGCACCGTTTCTCCTTGGGGGTTGCCCGATTTAATTTTTGGAGGGCTGGTGCTGTTTTATGCTACTAATAAATTGGGAATAGGAGTTGCGAATTACCTTCTCAGTGCTGTGCCACTGGTGTTTGGGATGATTAGTTTGTATAGTTTGTGGTTTATGTTAGGAGCAACGAGCATTTGGTTTGTTAAGATTTACAATTTAACCGAAGTTCTCAGAGGGTTTCTAGAAGCAGGACGATATCCAATGGTAGCTTATCCGACTGCTTACCGCTTCTTTTTTACCTTCATTATCCCCGTCGCATTTCTCACAACTGTACCAGCAGAGGCGATGTTGGGAAGAGGGGAATTAAGCTGGATCGCAGGAGCGGGAATTTTAGCACTGGTGCTGTTGTTAACGTCTCGTTGGTTCTGGCAATTTGCCCTGCGTTTTTACACCAGTGCTTCTAGTTAGCAATGGCAGCGAACCTAGCCAGGATTTTTTAAAATTCTCTGTCAAAAGTAGGAAGCTGAAACGAAACTATCGAGATATAAGGAAACTAAGGCATACACAAACAAGGGTCAGGAATGGAAACTAAAAAACTCGGCAATACAGAAGTTGCTATCAGCGCCATTGGCTTAGGGGGAATGCCACTGTCTATCAGCAGCCGACCCCCGGAGGCCCAAGCGATCGCAGTCATTCACCGCGCCCTCGATTTAGGTGTAACCTTGATTGATACAGCCGATGCTTACTGTCGCGATGAATCTGATAAGCACCACAATGAGCAGTTAATTGCCAAAGCTCTCAAGCAGTACCAGGGAGATACAAGCGGGGTAATTGTTGCGACGAAAGGCGGTTTAATGCGACCGGATGGACACTGGATTCGTAACGGCGATCCTAAACATTTGCAAAAGACAATTCGAGAAAGTTTTGAAGCTTTAGGTGGCGAGAAACCAATCGATCTCTGGCAATACCACGCTCCCGATCCCGCCTATTCCATTCAGGAAGCTTTAGCGCCAGCAAAAGCAGCAGTGAAAGACGGAATCATCCGATTTGTAGGAGTCTCAAATTTTTCAGTTGAGCAAATTAAACAAGCTCGTGATGTAGTGGAAATTGTCTCGGTACAAAATCAATATAATCCTTGGCACCGACAACCTGAATCCGATGGCGTCTTAGAATATTGTGAGCAAGAAAAGCTAACGTTTTTGCCTTGGAGTCCCCTCGGCGGAAGCAGTCGCTTTCACCGCCTACAAGATATTCCGCCCATTGCTGATTTAGCGAAGGAAAAAGGGGTTTCAGTTTATAATATTGTCTTAGCTTGGTTGAGGGCAAAATCACCTTGTATTGTTCCAATTCCTGGCGCGAGTAAAGTCTCAAGTATCGAAGATTCGGTGCGGACAGTTGATGTTAAGTTGACGGCGGAAGAAGTGAAACGAGTTGACTCTGTTAATGAATAAAGGGCAATGGCTGATTGCAGATGACTTCATTGCTGTAATCTGACTAAAATAGGACAAAAAGCCTGATTCAATGAATGACTGTTAACTTCAATCGGCCCCAGACAACTGTAGTTCTGGCGATGAGTGTAGATGGGAAAATAACGGACGCCACGCGATCGCCTGCGAGATTCGGTTCCCGCAACGACAAAGCCCACCTAGAAAAGCAAATTGCCCTCGCTGACGCGACCTTATTCGGTGCAGATACCCTCCGCACCTACGGAACCACCTTGCGGGTTTCATCGCCAGAATTACTGCAACTACGGGAACGGCAAGAAAAACCATCGCAACCTGTGCAGATTGTGTGTTCGCGATCGCGCCAATTTGACCCCAATTTGCGCTTTTTTCAGCAACCTGTCCCCCGCTGGTTACTCACCACTGAACCGGATGAAAACGAGACCTTAGGCGACTCATCACCCCTTCTCCTATTTGAACGGATTTTAGTTGTTAAAAAGCAAGAGCATGAAATTGACTGGCTTGATGCGTTTCAACAATTAGCAAGTTTTGGTTGGCAGCGTTTGGCAATTTTGGGAGGAGGGAAATTGGTTGCCTCGCTGTTTGCTGCTGATTTAATTGATGAAATTTGGCTGACTGTTTGCCCCTTAATTTTAGGGGGAATTGATGCACCAACCCCAGTGGAAGGAAAAGGTTTTTTAGCGGAGTTAGCACCGAGATTAGAGTTGTTAGCAGTGGAACGAATTGAGCAAGAATTATTACTACATTACCGCCTGCAACGGGGATTGCACTCCCAACCAGAAAGCATTTGAGTATTAGCAAATACAGAAGTTTTTGACGACCTAAGGGATAGAGTCCCATGACCGGCTTTCCTTTCCCCTTTCCCCTCGCAGAGGTTGGCTTGAGATGCGATCGCCTGCAAGGCTGGTGGGATTAGACTACCCTAGATAGCACAGATGCGTCCCTCGAACTAAAAGATATGCTGGAACAGCACCACCCTCACTATTCTGTTGCCTGGATTAACAAAATTGCCGAAGTCCCGCAAGCGGAATGGGATGCCCTCGCAATGCCACTGAAAACGCCTTTTCTGGAATGGGAGTGGCTGAATAACCTGGAAACCTCTGGCAGTGCCACTGGTAAGGCGGGTTGGCTGCCCCAACATTTGACGGTGTGGCGAGACAGACACCTGATCGCGGCCGCCCCCTTGTATGTCAAGGGACACAGTTACGGCGAGTTTGTCTTCGATCACCAGTGGGCAGAGTTGGCAAGTCGTTTGGGTGTGCAATATTATCCAAAGTTGTTGGGAATGACGCCGTTTACCCCAGCGGAAGGCTATCGATTTTTGATTCACCCCCAAGAGGATGAAGACGAAATTGTAGCGTTAATGGTGGGGGCGATCGACCATTTCTGCGATCGCAACAACCTCTCTGGCTGTAATTTCCTCTATGTCGATCCAGCATGGCGTCCTGTCCTAGAACGCCACGGCTTTACAGCATGGCTCCACCACAGTTATATTTGGCAAAATCACGGTTATCAAACCTTTGACGACTATTTAACGGCCTTCAATGCTAACCAGCGGCGCAATATTAAGCGGGAACGCAAAGCAGTCGAAAAAGCGGGGCTGCAAATCCAAACCCTTACAGGCGACGAGATTCCCCATGCCTTATTCTCTCGAATGTATAGTTTTTATGAAAACACTTGTGACAAGTTTGGCTGGTGGGGAAGCAAGTATTTAACGAAGAAATTTTTTGAACAATTGCACCATCGCTATCGGCACAGAGTGTTATTTGTCGCAGCTTATAGTGCAGCCGATCAGCGGTTGCCGGTGGGGATGTCGTTTTGTATTTATAAAGACGATCGCCTCTATGGCCGTTATTGGGGCAGCGTAGACGACATTGACTGCTTACACTTTGATGCTTGCTACTACACCCCCATCGAGTGGGCGATCGCCAATGGCGTGCAACTCTTCGATCCAGGGGCCGGTGGCAGGCACAAAAAGCGACGCGGTTTTCCCGCAACTCCTAACTACAGTTTACACCGATTTTATCACCCTCGCCTGAGTCAAATTCTCCGGTCTTACATCAGCCAGATTAATGAAATGGAACAGCGAGAAATGGATGCTATCAATCAGGAGTTACCCTTTAGCAAAAGCAATGGCTAAACGTTGAACTCAAAAAAACAAATAAGTTGGGTTTTGCTAGCGCTCTACCCAACCCATTAACACAGGAGCTTAACAAGGACTGAGATCGAATTCGGTAGCCTCGGAATTGTCAAGGAAAAGAAAGATCGGTGCTTTGCTGATACCCACAATTTCCGGTGCCACCCGAATCAAGATCGGCCATTGGCGATTAGCTGCAACTCAAACAGAGAAGCGCTACTGCAAAAACACTGAACCATTATCTTGAATGTTGAGGGATTTAGTATCCACATTCAAATCATTAGTCACACTAAAAGTCACTTGTAATAAACCAGGCGTAGCAGTTGCTTGGGGGCGTACCAGCAGTAATCCTCCATCTTGGCGCTGGTAGGTGATGTTAGTAGGAATTGTCAAGGATTGCAGTTGTACTTGCGACTGTTCGCCCAGTGTCCGCTGTTGGGTATCGCCCACGACTTGATAGTTGATCAAGGCATTGGTGGTATTAACCAATTTGACCGTTACCTTGCCGTTGCTGGCAGCGATCCGGGCGCTAGGGAGGGGAAATTTTGGCGCTGCGTTGGTTTGGGAAGCAGGGCTCGGACTCGGTTGAGGACTGGCTGGGGTTGTAGTTGCAGGGGCGGCTTGCACTGGTTGGGTGGTCGTTGCAGGGGCAGCCGTAGCTGGTGCAGGACTAGCAGGCTGAGTCGTATCCGGTTGGGCCGCTGGTCTGCCTGATTGGGGAGGTGGTCCGCCGGCCAGGGCGAGGGTTGCTAAACTGACGAGTAAGCCGCCACTGAGGGCAGCGACTACAGTAGGATTGAGTTTGAATGGCTGGTTGTGCGGATTCATCAGGTTCTCCCAAAAGCTTCTCTATAAGGTTTTCCACCCTAAATGTTAATCGATGACTAAATTTTAATCCGGGAAATCAGTTATTCGGGCCGGTAGGCTGGCAGAGTTACGGTGACGGTGGTGCCTTGATGTGGTTCGCTATCAATGCGGATGTTGCCGTGGTGGTTCTCGACGATCGCTTTGGCGATCGCCAGTCCTAGGCCCGATCCGCTGGCGCTGCGGTGGGTTCGGGCGGGATCGGCCCGGTAAAAGCGGTCAAATAAGTGGGGTAGGGCGGCGGTGGCAATGCCAATGCCTGTATCTTTGACTTGAACTTGCAGGTTAAAGGAGATGGGGGCAGGATGTCGCTTGTTTTTGGGGAGTTGTCTCAGTTCAACATTAATTTGGCCGCCAGCGGGGGTGTATTGGACGGCATTGCTGACGAGATTGGTAAATAAGCGGGCGAGTTGATCGGAGTCGCCGCAGAGGGTGAAGGCATCGGCGGCGGTGGGGGGGTCGAGGATATCGAGGCAGAGGCGGAGATTTTGGGAAACTGCGATCGCTTTTTGTTCTTCGATCACGTCTACTAATAAAGCATCAAGGGCAACGGGGACTAACTGCGGTTGTACCATGCCACTGTCTTGTCTGGCGAGAAATAGCAAGTCATCCACCAATTTTCCTAAGCGACGGGTGAGGCGTTCGATCACTTGTAATTGTTGGTGTTGTTGGGGTTCGATGTCGGGTTCGGCGAGGGCGACTTGGACGTTGGTTTGGATGGTGGCGATCGGGTTTCTGAGTTCGTGGGAGGCGTCGGCGGTGAATTGTTTGAGGTGTTGGTAGGACTCTCGCACCGGTTCCATTGCTAACCCGGATAGGAACCAACCGATCGCAGCGACTGAGATCAAAGTGGCACCTGTACCGAGACTTAAATCGAGGATGAGTTGGCGAATGGGTTTGGTTACTTCAAACCAGGGATGACTGACTCGTAGGTATCCGAGGACTTGGCGACCCACTTCTACGCGATCGGTGACTTGTCGCAGGATGGTTGAGGTAGAAGTATCTGAGATCAGATTTTTCCGATCCGCTTCATCCTCGATCTGAACAGAAACTGTTTCACCGGTGCGATCGGCGTGGAGGGGAATATCGAGGGGTTGGGAAAAGGTAGACCAGAGTAATTGACCGGTGGGGCTGAACCATTCTAGATCGATGCGATCGTCTTCGAGGGTGGGGGCGTTATCTCGAAAACTCGCTTGGACGTTGACTTGAAATTGACCACCGAGGACGGCGGGGGAGGGAGGAGGACCGTCGATCGGTTCGATCACAAGCGATCGTTCGATCACTTCAACCACGTGGTTGAGGGTATCGTCGATCCGTTCGATTAAGGTGTTACGGACATAGAGGTAAAAGCCACTGGCAAATAAAAGTAAAAGAACCGCAGTAACGGCGGTGTACCATAAGGCCAGGCGGCGACGAGTCGCTTGAAACATACCAGTCTTCCTAAATTGATTGTGAACGATCGGGGGAAAGGGCGATCGTTCATTGTGGGTTAATCTCCTATTTCTCCCCTTGAGAAGTTACATAAAATTGAGATAATTTCTTCTGCTAAAGTGATGGAGGCTGTGGTGAAATTTGGTAAACCGGGAAAGAAAGTTGCATAGTCGGCTTGATTGCGAAACTTCCGCAGTCGCTTTAATTTTCGACCGACTGATTTTTGGTCAGGATCGGGGTGAAGTTCAAATTGGTCGCTCACATAGCTATGAACATCACTGGTTTTAGGGATGGCGATCGCGGGTCGGTCTCGTAAATAGCTTTTTGCTAAATTAAATGCGACATAATAAGCTAAATGAATGGCTGTGCGAAGTTTAGCTTCTTGATGCTCCTCGGTCATTCCTTGAGTCGCGAGTTCTTTGGCTAAGTGAAGGTACTGTAACCAGTCAAACCTCATCTTAGAACTCCACATTTGTCAAGAATACCTTTCGCACTTCATAGGGAAGCTCTAATTCCCAATCTCGGTCTAATTGATTCAGTCGTTTAAAGGCATCTTTGGGTTCGGTTCCGGTTAAAATTGAAAGAATGAGATGCACATAATCTGTGATTTCTGGATCGGGAACTACTTGCAGAAAAAGCGGTTCCTTGGGGAAGTGATGGCTAATTCTTGCGGGAGCTTCCAATAAAACAGGAACAAGAAATGGATATTTGGCTAGGAAGTTTAAAACTTCTGTTTTTTCCCGGAATTGATACAATTTTTCCAGGGATTCAATCTCGCCTTGCGACAAGGAGGTGTTGAGTTTCGTGAGGCTATCATGCAGCAAGATTTCCGCGAGGCTACTGGCATCAATTTGACGACGTTTTGCTTCTGAGGAGAGGCGGTCATTGTCTTCGGGGGATAGTTGAATCGTCAAGGGTTGAGAATTACTCATGGTTTTTTCTAAATTTAAAAAAGTTAATTTTTATTTTCAAACTAACTTAAAACTCGTTGCAACTGGCTGAAAAACTGATTAAAGATTTTATGGTATTTTTTCAGATTATAAGCCATTCTACTAAACTCTATAAGGGTCGGACAAGCTACTAGCAAGTGTGAGCAAGAGAGAGCAACTCATTTTTTTAATGAATTGTTAGTAAGAACTTAAATCCTGCATTGTTCAGCTCCAGTCTCATGATTTATCTACTTGTAAAAAATAGCTGGTGACAGACATCAGGAGTATCCGGGGTGGGGGATGTCCCCTGATGATAGCAAGCCATTTTTATCAATTATTACACAAGGTCAACAGTAGAGAGCTAGCTCTGCAAATTTCCAAGAGTCCAACTTGCTCAAGGGTGCGATCGCACTCCTCTCCAACTCGATCGCGGTTGCACCTGGTTGCAACTAACCCGATCGGATGAGGGGGAAATCTGTAATTTGGACGACGTGAAAGCTTTGTTCCTAACTTTACTCTAAACAAAGAGCAATAGAGGAGAACCGTCATGAAATCACTTTATAAAACTCTTGGGATTGTTGGGATTTCTCTCGCGATTACTGTAGCAGCTCCTGTAATCACCCTCGCTCAAGAAGCTCGACCAACTGCCTCTACACCTACGGTTGCCGATCGTGATTTTGTCATGTTAGCAGCGAACGCCATCGCAGTTGAAGATTATCAGAATGCCATTCACCACGCCAATCAAGCAATTGATTTAAACCCCAATCAAGCTGAGGCTTATTTTCTGCGGGGACAAGCTCGATTAAAATTAGGCGATCGAGCAGCCGCAATTGCTGACTTGAAACAAGCAGCTTCGCAATTTTTGCAAGACAATAATGTTGTAGGGTATCGCAGCACTATTAACCTACTCTCTGATGTTTAGCGAATGGTTGATCTTCGTTTCAGCGACACTGAAATTAGGGGAATGATGGGGGGTAATCATCACCGATCCAGGGTGAATCATTCCCTCTCACCAGCCACCCGCTTCTGTTTGATCTCATTCCCCGCCCCTGTATGGTTGTCCCTCCCCGGAGCGAGTATGCTATAAATTATTGAGATTTCTTAAGAATTGTTTACCATAATGTTCGTTTCTCCCACAAGCTTCACCCAAGTTAAAGATTCCTTGAAAGAAAAAGTTTTCTTTGGGAATGAGCCAACCCCCGAACTCATCGCCATCTTACTGATATATTTCGTTCAGGGCATTCTCGGACTCGCGCGCCTGGCTGTCAGCTTCTTCCTAAAGGATGAACTTGGTATGACTCCTGCGGAAGTTTCCGCGATGCTGGGTATCGTTGCCTTGCCTTGGATCGTTAAACCTTTGTTCGGCTTCTTGTCCGATGGTTTACCACTCCTTGGCTACCGTCGCCGCCCCTATATTGTCCTATCGGGGTTGTTGGGTACCTTTGCCTGGGTAGCCTTAGCAACGTTAGTTCATAGCCCTTGGGCAGCCACTGCTGCGATCGCACTCAGTTCCCTGTCCGTAGCCGTCAGCGACGTGATCGCAGACTCCCTAGTCGTTGAACGTGCTAGGGAAGAAGCCGCCAGCGATGCTGGTTCCCTGCAATCCCTATCTTGGGGGGCTTCAGCCTTGGGCGGATTAATCACCGCTTATCTGAGTGGTTTCCTCCTCCAACACTTTACGCCTCACACCATCTTTTTAGTGACCGCTTCCTTCCCCCTACTCGTTTCAGCAGCCGCTTGGTTGATAGCGGAAGAACGAGTGAGCGATCGCCCCAATTTCAACACCGTTAAACAACAATTCACGCAATTACGGCAAGCTGTCACCCAAAAATCCGTCTGGCTACCGACCGCCTTCCTCTTCCTCTGGCAAGCTACCCCCAGTTCTGACTCCGCTTTCTTCTTCTTCACGACCAACGAGTTAGGGTTCCAACCAGAATTCCTCGGTCGCGTCCGCCTGGTTACCAGTCTCGCCTCGCTGTTCGGCGTGTGGTTATTCCAAAACTTTTTTAAATCCATTCCCTTTCGAGTGATTTTTGGTTGGTCAACTGTCATTTCCACCCTATTAGGGATGACAACCCTCCTCCTCGTTACCCACACCAACCGTGCTTTAGGCATTGATGACCACTGGTTCAGCCTCGGAGACAGCTTAATCCTGACCGTCATGGGTCAAATTGCCTATATGCCCGTGTTGATTTTGTCCGCCCGACTGTGTCCGCCAGGGGTAGAAGCAACCTTCTTTGCCCTCCTGATGTCTGTCACCAATTTAGCCTCTCTTCTCTCCTATGAAAGCGGTGCTGTTTTGATGCACTGGTTAGGAATTACAGAGGCAAATTTTGAACAGCTTTGGTTGTTAATTGTTATCACCAACCTCTCCACTCTCCTGCCACTACCTTTCCTGAGTTGGTTGCCCGCAGCCAGCACTCAAACAGAGGCAACCGAACGTCATCCATCTCTACCCGTATTGGAACCAGAACCGGCTGGTGCGAAACCATTAGGGCAGCATTTCATGCCTGATTATCTGCCTGATTTAGTCCCCACGACTATGCCAGAAAACCGGACCCTCGATCAGCGACGATAATTCCGAATCAAGTAGGTCAACTGTTTTCTTTCTCGATTCTAACAGAGCTGATTCTTGGTTCAGACGCTTGGGAAAGCAGCTTGATTAACTGGATCTACCTCAAGGGTGAGGATGCTTTCCTTAGCGATTATTTTTCGGTTTTTGAAACCTTACAAATTCCCCTTAAAGCCATGTCAACTTCACAACTCGACCGCGCTTCATCGATTGCCCCTGAATTATCCTATACTCGTTTTGATTGGCAACGAGGCTATGAATCTCAACCCAATGAATCTGACTACTGGATTGAGGAGATCGAGGGTCAAATTCCCTTGGATTTAGAAGGGACTTTTTTCCGAAATGGTCCCGGTTTATTAGAGATTAATGGTCAACGCTTACACCATCCTTTCGACGGTGATGGCATGGTGTGTGCGATCGCCCTTCAAAAGGGCCGCGCCCACTTCCGTAACCGCTTTGTCCGCACCGAAGGCTACCTCGCCGAACAAAAAGCAGGTAAAATCCTCTATCGAGGTGTTTTTGGTACGCAAAAAGCAGGGGGCTGGTTGGGTAATATCTTTGACCTCCAAGTCAAAAATATTGCCAATACCAACATTATTTATTGGGGCAATAAACTCCTCGCTCTCTGGGAAGGGGGTCAACCTTATCGCCTCGATCCCTACAGCTTAGAAACCAAGGGGTTAGATACTTTAAATGGGATTTTACAACCAGGGGAAGCATTTTCTGCTCATCCGAGAGTGGAGAAAGGCAGAGAGGGCAAAGGCGATCGACTCGTGAATTTTTCGATTAAACCTGGGTTATCAAGTACGATTACAATTTACGAACTGGATACGGATGGCAAACTCTTGCAACGCCACGCACATTCAGTGCCGGGTTTTGCCTTTATCCACGACATGGTCATTACGCCCAATTACTGCATTTTTTTCCAAAATCCTGTCTTTTTAAATCCTATCCCTTACATTTTGGGATTGCAAGGAGCCGCTCAATGTATCAAATTTATTCCCAATCAACCGACGCGAGTGATTTTAATTCCTCGCGATGGCTCTAACCCGGTAAAAATTCTGGAAACAGAACCTTGTTTTGTCTTCCACCATGTCAACGCTTGGGAAGAAGGAGGGGAAGTTTATGTGGATTCAATTTGTTATGAGTCTTTCCCTAATGTGGAACCAGAGAGGGACTTCCGCCAAGTTAATTTTGATGCAATTCCAGCGGGTGAACTGTGGCGTTTTCGACTGAATTTAGCAGAGGAAAAGGTGGAGCATCAAGCGCTCGATCGTCGCTGCTGTGAGTTCCCAACGTTGCACCCCGATCGGGTAGGAAAACCTTACCGATATCTGTATATCGGGGCGGCTCACAATCCTACTGGAAATGCTCCTTTGCAAGCCCTTCTTAAGATTGATTTAAGCACCGGGCAACAACAACTTTGGAGTGCGGCTCCCCGTGGATTTGCCGGAGAACCGATATTTGTCCCGCGTCCAGGTGCTATGGCTGAAGATGATGGTTGGTTGTTAATGTTGATGTATGATGCCACTCATCACCGTTCAGATCTGGTCATTTTAGATGCTAAAGATTTGAATCAAGCACCAATCGCAAGGCTGCATTTGAAGCATCATATTCCCTATGGTTTGCACGGGAGTTTCACGCCGAAAGTTTTTCTGCCTTAACCGCAGATCGGGAGGGCGATCGCTCTGAAGTTTTTAGGGTGATTATCCTCTCAATTTCTAAGCTTAATGTGACAAAATCAGGCTAGATTAGGGGCAGTATCCCTACCTCTACTCCAAACGGGGGGTGCAAAAATTTGCAGGGTATTAGGGTCGGCGATGCTAATAGCCAATCTTAACCAATGGCTACCTGGAAGTTAGTGCAATTAAAATCAATGCTCCCCAAAATTGAACCAGCAGAGTTAAATAGAGTTTAACTCTGCTGGTTCATCACATTTTTCTCAGCTACTACACCAATAATTTACATTTCAGACAGTCGTGTGTCCAACCATTTAATGATGAAATAGCTGCTCATCCTACTTAATAATGACTCCCGGATTTCCGGTGATGTACCGCTGTCATCGCCTCCGCTTGCAAGACATGGCCATTCTCAACCATCGCATAAACGACCCAGTGATCGCCGCATTCCATTCGGTCTGCAACTTGACATTCCAAATAAGCCAAAGCACCTAATAAAATTGGGCAACCATTATTCGCCTCCTGAGTTTCTAACCCCGCAAATCGATCTTCACCGGGTGCAAACACCTTCGTAAAATGCTTCCGTAGTTGTCGGCCTTCTGCCAAAATATTCAAAACAAATTTATCGCCGACGTGCATCAACGATTCGATCGCGCGGTCTTTCGCCACCGCAACTGTAAAGCCAGGAGGATTAAAGGTTGCCTGCGACACCCAAGATGCTAACATTGCGCTTGTAACCTCCCCTCGCTTCGCAGCCACAACGCAAAGGGAACCCACGATCCGCCCAAGCGCTTGTTCCGTGCGATCCGCTTGAGCTCCTAATACCGGTTTGGGTGCGCGACGTTTCTGAGCCTTAATTAAGGCTTGAGCAAAGTCAGTACCAATTTCTTTGCAGGTTTGAAGTGTAGTATCCGTGGGTTTAAACTTGGCTCGAATGGCTTCAAATCCAATTGAATAGCCAGATTCTTTTAATTTATTTTCCACTAAATCAATTGCTTCCCCACTCCAGCCATAGGAACCAAACACTCCGGCTAATTTATTCTTAGAAGCCGTTGATAAAATAATCCCTAAAGCCGTTTGAATGGGTGTGGGAGCATGACCTGCCAGGGTGGGTGTCCCAATGATAAATCCGTCGCATTTTTCCACCACTTCTTTAATTTCTGACGGCTCAGCAAATTCGCAGTTAATGGATTCGACTGCTACGCCTGCTTTTGTAATACCTTTGGCGATTGCTTGCGCTAAAGTGGCTGTATTTCCATAGGCAGACGCATAAATAAGCGCCACAGTCAAGTCTTTTGTGTTTTGCTGCTGACTCCATTCCCGGTATAAATTCGTCAGTTCTTTTAATCCATATTTCACCAGAGGACCATGACCGGGAGCGTAAAATTTAACTGGCAAATCCGCCAGTTTATCCAGTGCGGTCAATACTTGTTTTGCCTGAGCAGCGTGTAGACAATCATAATAATAGCGACGGTCTTCGCTGTAAATACTCCACCCTTCATCAAAGACTTGATCGCCACAAGTATGAGCTCCAAAGAGTTTGTCAGTAAACAAAACTTTGGTGTAGGGGTCGTAGGTACAAATTTCGTCTGGCCACCGAGGACTGGGAGTTGCAATAAATTTCAATTCATGCCCTTTGCCTAAATCCAGACTTTCCTCACCCCGCACAACTTTAATGTTTAACGCTTGATCGGGGAACAGAGAACGGAGGGCAATTTCTCCTGGTTTGGAAGTAATAAAAGCAATTTGTGGCGCTATTTCTAGCAAAGCTTTGAGGGTGACGGCGCGGTTTTGATTAACGTGACCTAAAATCACATAATCTAACTGCTTCAGATTGTATCGTTGTTGCAATGCTGCGATATAAATGCTTGTGAAAGATTCACCCGGAGGATCAATCACAGCAGTTTTATCTGCTTGAATCACAAAGGAGTTGGCAGTGGTGCCTCTTTGCAGGGAATATTCAACCTCGAACTTTAACCGATCCCAAGTCCGCGATCGCACCACTGCCGTATCAAGGGCGATGGGGAGCACTTGCACGTCGCGGGGTTTGGTCGGTGTGGGAATTAATGTGTTAATCATGAATGGCCTCTACTAAAAATTGACTGATGGACTTTCTTTTAACTTCGTGCCAATATTTGGTATCTACAATGTCAAACTTGGCTCCCTTCAGAGGTAAATCGTTATCTAGGCTTGAAAGAAACTCTCTCGTTGCCTCATCATCCCCGATTTGGATTAAACTAATACCGATTTCTTCATCTCGCTCTAGTTGGTTGCTAGTTTCTACGATCAAGTCACAAAGAGAAGCGATTTCCTGTTGTTTTTGATCTAAAACTACCACCACAATCATACCTTTTTTAGCGATTGCTTTAGCTTTCCGACTCCAGTAATCGCTGAAAGCATCGCTAAGTGCTTCATATAAGCTACTCTTTCCTAAATTCAGGCTGGAATTGTGGGTATTTTGCTGTTGCAAAATGCTGGCGAGTCTAGCAACAGTGGTAAACTCATATTTTTGCAGCGGTGTTGATGCTTCGTAAACCGTAAGTCCATCACTATCCAATTGTTGACATTTCTTCGCCAAATCGATCAAAGAGGCTTGTGCTGCTACCCAATCCTCATACCAAGGGTGTTTGGGGTCACGACTAACCAAGCTCCTGGCAATGATAATAATGTAATCTCGATTGGCTAATAAGTGGTCTGTCACTTCTTTTTCCTCGAAATTGTTGGCTGATGCGAACCCACAAGCGGGTAGGAAGGAGAAAGAAGCTTCAATTTTCCTACCCCTTGCTCTGGGTTAATAGTGGTTGCCAACTTTGCGGTGGTGAACTGCCGTGAGTGCATCTGGTTGAGAGACGCGACCGACATCAACGCTTGCATAAACAATGTGATGGTCACTGAGTTCCATCCGGCTGACCACTTCACATTCTAAGTAAGCCAACGCATCGTTTAAAATTGGGCAACCGTTATTAGCGTCTTGGGTGCTAACTCCGGCAAAGCGATCGGCACCAGGAGGAAAGCGCTTCAGAAAGTGCTTCATCAACGCTTGGTAATTGTCTTCTGCAAGGACATTTAAAACGAAGCGGTCGTTAACGTGCATTAAAGCTTCAATCGCACGGTCTTTCGCTACCGCAATGGTTAATCCCAGTGGTTTAAAACTTGCTTGCATCACCCAGGAAGCGAGCATGGCACTGCTCATATCGCCTTTTTTAGCGGTGATAATATATAAGCCACCGCTGAGCCTTCCTAAGGCTTTATCCAGGTCGCTGTCGAGGGATTTCATTTGTTTAATGGTTTTATCCCGCGTTAGCCATTGACCCATGTCTGTCCCCGCTTCTTCACAAAGCTGATAAGTTGCTTCGTTCGGAGTTTCTTTAATTAAAATGTTGGGAAATGCTTCTTTTAATCCCAGCTCTTTAAACTTATTTCGGAGCGGATACATGGATTGATCGTCACCACCGCCAGATTCGCACAACCCGACCGCTTGCTTGTTATTGGCTGTTGCTAAAATGGTGCCGATCGCAGCTTCTGCTGCCACGCCAACTGTGCCGGATACGGGGGGTGCACAGATGACTATTCCAGCTGCCATGCCTGCGAGTTCACGAACTTCCTGCGGATCGGCGGCCTTGACATCCATCATTTCGACAGCGACGCCAGTTTTCGTGATGCCATGCGCGATCGCTTGCGAGAGGCGATCGCTATAGCCATAGTCAGAGGCATAAAATACAGCGACCGTTGTTTCTGCCTTTGTCTGTTCTTGGCTCCATTTTTTATAGCGACTGGTAAGTTCGGCGACGTTGTGACGTAGCAGGGGTCCGTGTCCCGTGGCAACGGTTTCGATCTCGCCTAAATCTGCCATCCGTTTCATGGCGCTGAGTACCGATCGCGCGTTAGGAGCCATCAAGCACTCATAATAAAAGTGATAATCTTCCTCAATGGCAGCTAAATCAGCATCATAGGTACTATCGGAGCAATAGTGCATCCCAAAAGCATCGCAAGTGAACAGCACTTTGGTTTTAGCATCGTAGCTAAACATGGTATCTGGCCAGTGTAAGTTCGGCGCTGACACGAATTCTATAATGTGTTCGTTTCCTAAATCGAGTTTGTCGCCATTTTTAACCACCAGTTGCTTAAACGGTGTGTGTACCAACCCTTCTAAAAACTGAATAGCAACCTTGCTTCCAACCACTGTTGCTTGAGGAGCTAGTGCCAAGACATCTTTGACTAAACCACTGTGGTCTGGCTCTGTATGACTGATGATTAAGTAATCGATTTGAGTCGGATCGATTAAACCCTGGAGAACATCCAGATACTGCTGGCGAAACTTCTCGTGAGAAGTATCTACCAACGCTTTTTTTTCACCCCAAATAATAAACGAATTGTAGGTAGTGCCGTTGTTAAGTCCAAATTCTATGTCAAAGCGGTCTCGGTCCCAATCCAAGCAGCGAATTGCTGTTGTGTCAGGCGCGATCGCGGTTGTCTCTACCGTCAATCTGCGTTGAATTCCTTCGGTGAGCGCTACCATCAGTGGCCTCCTTATCAGCGACCCATGTACTGTATTGACTTCATTCTGGCATGAATTGATTGTAAAATTTTATTAAAAAAATTATCACTCAGTTAAGAATCCTAAAAGCTCACCCTATCTTGAGCTGAAAGTCTCTGGAACAGCCTGTGTCTTTTGGTCAAGGTCGATCGGACTGTTTATATTTGTCAAGGAAAACGAAAATTAGACCTTGACAAATTCCTCAAAAAAGAGTAGATTTTAAAGTTTAATAGTAAATAATATAAAGATTGCTAATTAAAGATTTAAATATTATTAATTAAAACTTTTCAGCTCCCAAGCTCTCTCACTCTCTACTTTCAAGTCAAATAAACAAAAACTAAACAGCTTTTTAGCCCTAGTAGAACCGGATGTAACGAGGTGACCAACTAACCGGAAAAAAGTCAGGTCGTTCCAGTCCAAGGAGATGAGGTATAGAATGGTTAGAGAAGTAGGGAAAAAAGAAAATGAATCCAGCGATCCAATTCTCTCCCTCATCCCCTGGAAAACTGCTGCCGAGCAATCCTAGTAATAGAAAAGTGAGACACTTTTTAGGAATTGTCCAAAAACTGCTCAGGAAAATTTTAAGGACCCTGGCGACCGGATCGTAACCAGTCACACTTCACAACTGAGTTGACCCAGACTCACATCCAGACAATGCTACCAAACCCTCCCTCTCTGCTAATCCACAGTTCCAATGGGCAACTCCACGATAAACTCAGTTCCCTTGCCACATTCACTCACATAATAAATTTTTCCTCCATGTCCTTGAACCACCACCTGATAGCAAACAGATAGACCTAAACCAGTTCCTTGACCCACGGGTTTTCGAGTAAAAAAGGGGTCAAAAATCCGGTCTTGAATCTCTGGAGAAATGCCAATGCCGTTATCTCGAATCGAGAGGGTTACCCAGTCGGGAGAACTCTGCCAAGTCCGCAGGGTTAATTCACCCACTGTACCCGCCGCTTCGATAGCATCTAAGGCATTATGAATCAAGTTAAAAAAGACTTGATTGATTTGTCCTGCGTGGCATTCCACTGGCGGGAGAGTGCTGTAGTGTTTGTGAATCTTAATGCCACTTGATTGCAGACGGTTCTGTAAGAGGGCTAAACTGCTTTCTATGCCTTCATGCAGATCGACTGGTTTGAATTCAGCTTCATCAAGGCGGGCAAAATTTCGCAAATTGACTACAATGGACCGGATGCGCTCACTACCTTCCCGCATTGACTTTAGCAATTTGGGAAAGTCGGAACGAATATAATTTAAGTCTTCTTCCTCATTAAACGATTCGACGGCCGCGGTTGCCTCTGGACCCACAGCAGCACAATAATCAAGAGCGTCACTCAAGGTTCTGGCATATTCTTGAGCATGGAATAAGTTTGCATGGATAAAGTTATTGGCATTATTAATTTCATGGGCAATGCCAGCGACCATTTGCCCTAAGCTAGACATTTTTTCGCTTTGAATCAGTTGCTGCTGGGTGGCTTGCAAGGCTTCGAGGGTTGCTTTTAATTGCTGGGCTTGTGCTTGGGATTGAATGGCAGCTTGTCGGACTTGGGCGTAAAGCTCTGCTTGCTGAATCGCGATCGCCATTTGTTCCCCTAACTGTGCCAGCAATTCAATTTCTTGAAAATGCCAAGTGCGGGGTTGATGGCACTCATGGGCAATCAGCAAACCCCACAAGCGATTGGGGGGATGAGCCTGGTCGGCAGGGGTGAGAGATAAATTGGGTTCTTCACTGCTGTTGATGATAATTGGCACAATCAGGTTGGCTTTAACCTGCAAATTGGCGAGAAAGTTGACATGGCATGAGTCTAAACCCGCGTGATGAATGTCATCGATCGCCTTGACTCGCCCTTGTTGATAAAGTTGGGCATATTCTCCAGAGAAGCAGTTATCAGCGATCATGTTGCCAAAAATCGACGGCCACGGGGTGATTAGATCCTCGACGACGATTTCTCCTTGCCAGTTATCTTTAAACTGGTAGATGACGACGCGATCGGTGTTCAGCAGCTGGCGGACTTCTCGCACTGCTGTTTGCAGGATGGTGTTGAGATCGAGGGTACTGCGGATTTGATTGCTGACGAGGCGTAATAAAGATTCTCGCTCCGCTTGGCGACGGGTTTCGCTGTAGAGTTTAGCTTGGTTGATGGCGAGCGCAAGTTGGGAGGCGACTCCTTCGAGGAGTTGCTGTTCTGCTTCTGTCCATTCTCGATGGCGGTCGCACTGATGCAGTCCAATGATGCCATTAACTCGCCCTTGGTAGCGCGTTGCTGTGGCCAGCATTGATTTAATTTCTAGGGTCTTTACCAGTTCTTTTGTTTGTTCTCCCAATCCGGGAAAATCCGGAAAATTTGTGACGGCTACGGGTCCTTCAGAACAAACCAATATTTGCAGGTGGGCATTATCTGCCAGGGGAACTTTTAGACCGAGTTGGGTGGGGTAATTTCCTGTCGTATACTCTCCCCTGGTGATCAAGACTTCTTCTACTTCTGACTCTTTGACTAAAATCGAGACGCGACTGCATTTGACTGCTTGACACAGTAATTGGCATGCAGAAGCTAAAATTTCTTGGAGGTCGAGGGTACTGCGAATTTGATTATTGATTTGGTTGAGCAAGCTGGATAGCTGAACTTGTTGCTGTAACTGGGCTATTAGAGCTTTTTGTGCATCCGCTTCTGTCAGAGGTGTCACTCCTCCTACTTGCCAAGTTTCGCTTTCAGGTAAAGGCAACTTCGATGCAACTTTTGGCCACAGGCAATAAGGTGCAGATACTTTGAGATACATAAAAACTTACCAATTTTGTGTTATTATGTTTTTGCTGGCTGTAACGGCTAAATTGCACCCCTATGAACCTCGATCTCACCGATCCAGAATGAGGATTTACTAACCTAGTATAAATCATTTTTTCGGGAAAAGATTACAGATCTGGTTAAGGTTTTTTAGCACAGATGCTAACAGAAAAAAAAATTTCGTCGCGAACAATATAAGGTTAAGAGTGTTAGAGAAAAACCAAGCTGGCCTGAGTTCCTTACCTCCTGAGGAAGAGGGGATACAAGTGGCTTTGATGATTGGTAACTCGCGGTTACATTGGGCGTTGTTTGTGGGTACAACACTTCAGGAAACCTGGGATACAGAGTATTTAAACGCGGAAGCTGTGGAGCAGTTGAGTCAGTGGAGACCTCTGAGCGCGATCGCCCACAGTCAGCTACCTTTTCTAGAGCAATCAGGGAAAGATCTTGCCTCCTGGGATAGCCTCAAACAATCTGCACTTCTCTCGGCACCCATGAGAGAAGCACTCAGTTCATCTCCAGTACCACTCGTCTTCGCGTCGGTGGTACCCACTCAAACAGCTCTCTGGCAAACTTATCCTCATGTTCGTAACATTACTTTAGATTGCTTATCGCTTCAGGGCCTCTACCCTACGTTAGGAATTGATCGAGCGTTGGCTGTCATGGGTGCGGGGACTGAGTTAGGCTGGCCTGTATTAGTCATTGATGCGGGAACTGCTCTAACATTAACGGGGGCAGATGTCAATCAGCGTTTAGTGGGAGGGGCGATTCTACCAGGTTTGGGATTGCAGTTATCCTCTCTCAAGCAAAAAACGGCGGCTCTGCCTGAGGTCAGTTTGCCGGAACGTTTGCCACCTCGCTGGGCCTTAGAGACACCAGGAGCGATCCAGAGTGGGGTAATTTATACAGTGATGGCGGGGGTCAAGGATTTCATTGAGGAGTGGTGGCGGGAGTTTCCAGACAGTTCAATTGCCGTGACAGGAGGCGATCGCCTGGCGCTCCTCACCTATCTTCAGGAAGCATTTCCCCAGATCGCAACCGCCCTCATCGAAGCGCCTCATAGCATTTTTTGGGGAATGTCGGCCACACTCCGTTCCCAAAAGGAGTCGGTTATTTCCTCAGGGAATTTACCGAAAAGAAAAATCGTGATATAAAGAATATCAGGGATTTTACGGTTGTCGGGGCAGTACCCTGAGTTAACCCTAGCCGAGATTGCTCACCCTGATTCAGTGAATCGGAAGGGCAATTGGTTAGAAAAGTTCAGGATGAAGGATGATATCGATGACGCGATTCACCCTTCATCTTTTTAGGTTCGTCAGTTTTCGCTCAATAGTTAAGCTGAACAAACTCGCGAATGGATTGAGCAATGGCATGAGGCATCTGCTGGAGCAAATCGCTATTACCAGGACCGATCGATTTGAGTTCAGCTCCGGGAGCTTTCGCGACGTAGGATTGGCACAGAGATACAACCGTAGGCCGATCTTCCGAACCGTACAAAATCCAAGTCGGGACTTTGAGCCAAGACAAGCGATCGTCTAAGAGTTCGGCTTGAATTTCCGACCACCTGCGTTTAAACAGAAGTTGAGGGGCTGCGTGCGACCGCCGAAGCTGTTGCCGGAGTTGCAGCAGTTGGTCAAACTGGTTTTTTGCACCTAAGAGTTTGGCAAAGGGATAGAGCGGTCGCAACAGCCAGTCAACCACAGGCAGCTTACTGGTCAGCCAACGAGCTGTCTGCCAACGATGTTTAGCATTCGGGAGCGTTACTCCTTCGGGGGCTAATAAAACCAGACCCCGCACGCGATCGGGATACTTCAAGGCATAGCTAGTTGCGATCCAACTCCCCAGAGAATGACCAATTAAATAAACCTGTCGTAGCTTTAAAGTCTCTAGATACTCAGCTAGACACTCAACCTCAACCTCGATCGAGTAGTGAAGATTAATCAGTTCCGACGAATCACCGAACCCCAACAGATCGGGGGCAAAGCAGCGATATTCTGGACACAACTGTTCTATGACTGGCAACCATTGGCTACTTTCGTGCCACGAACCGTGTAAAAACACTAAATCCGGGCCGCCATTGCCAACTTCACGCCAGAATATTTGCCCTACAGACAACTTGACGCGGGAATTACAGAGCGGTAAGTACATCCTTTTTCAAAATTCAGCGGTAGACACATCCCTATTCAACACTCACGTGTCCAAAACCTAACACTCATGAATCTTGAAATAGGGAAACATCAGGGGCGATTCTCAACGAGAGTTCAACTCACAGCACCGCTCAGTTTACGCCAAAATTGTCAGACCTTTAAAGTAGTCTTGTAAATGCTGTTCAGTATCGTGGCTGTACTTGCCAGGGGGCAGCGATGTTGGGGAAAAAGCTTGAACCTCGCTCACCTCCAGAGTATCTTGAATTTGTATCTTTCCCTGTACTTGTGCTTCAACAACGACACAAATCGAATGAAGCCTGGGGTCTCGATCGGGAGCGGAGTAAACCCCCACCAAGCGGCGGATCTCTACTAACTCTAGTCCTGTTTCTTCCGCTAATTCGCGTTTGACAGTCGTTGGGATGTCCTCTCCCCAATCTACCATTCCTCCTGGCAAGGCCCACCTGCCATTGTCCCGGCGACGAATTAAAACAATTTTGCCGTCTGGCAAGATAGGGATGATGCTAGTCCCCGTCACGGGATGGCGCAAGATCAGACCGATCACCGTTTGTCCAATCTGCCACAATCTACGCATAGGGTTGATACACTTCTAAGGTGAGATAAACAAAGGGGAAAAGGAAAAAGGCAGCTCTCGATTGGGACAGCCTAAATGGCTCTAAAAATTGACTGAGGATTTTGCATCCTTCCAGGCTAAACAACTGCTCCTTGACCAGAGGAGGGAAAAGAAACAGTGAAAACACCATCACTCGCTTCAAGTTGTCTGGAACTCCCTTGGTAATTTCTACTCCGGTCGCTCGCCAACTCCTCAGCTAAGAGAGGTTGAGTAAGTCTGCCAAAATCTCGGCTGCATGGGATTCTGGCTTAACTTTGCGGTAAATTTTCTCAATCCTACCATCTGGAGCGATCGCGAAAGTAGTGCGGAGGATGCCCATGTATTCTTTCCCCATAAATTTTTTGAGTCCATAACAACCGTAGGCTGTGGCAACGGTTGCCTCCTCGTCACAGAGTAAGGGGAAAGGTAATTGATATTTCTGGATAAATTTGTTGTGAGACTTGGCATTGTCAGCACTAATGCCGAGGATGGTCAGGTTATGAGCCTGGTACTCTGAGTAACGGTCTCGAAAGCCACAGGCTTCTTTGGTACAGCCGGGAGTCAGATCGCGAGGGTAGAAGTAGAGGACGATTTGTCGCCCCCGAAAATCAGCAAGGCTGATTAAATTACCCTCTGGATCGGGGAGCGTAAAGTCAGGAGCAAGGTCACCGGGTTTGAGGGTCATTTGTCTGGCTTGTCAAGAGTCAACGATGTTTTTTTTCTGGGGGGCGTACAGGCTGTTATGATCGACAAGTCACACAATCTGTTGGATGTAGCTCCTCGATGCAGGTGCAATTTATTATAGCCACAGGTCGCGGATTGGGCCTTAGTGAGGCCAACGGCTGCAGGAATCGGTGCAGCCATTTTGTTGTTTATTTGTGAGGTCAGGATGGCTAAACGCCGCAATCTCAAGAAAGAGAAAGCACTACGCAACCAAGCATACGCACGCAAGTTTCGCAAACGCAGGAATACTGGCTTTGTCTCCAGCAACAAGAAGCAGCGATCGCCAGACTCGAAGTTCGACGATCTAGCGGCGGATGAAGACTAATGCTTGAGCCGATCGCGGGCCGTAGCTAGTGCTTTTCTCACTTGCTCAAACCCAGTTCCTCCGTAGCTATTGCGAGCCGCAACTACTTGGTAGGGAGCGATCGCTTGGCTAATGTCTGCTTCAAAGGCTGGATGCAGCGCTTTCCACTCCTCAATGCTCAAATCCTTGAGGAGTTTGCCTTCTGCCAGGCAGGTTTTGACGACTTTGCCGACTAGGTTGTAGGCTTCCCGGAAGGGGATGCCACGTGCGGCCAAGTAGTCTGCTACGTCGGTGGCGTTGGAGAAGTCTTCAGCGACAGCCGCTGCGAGGCGATCGCTTTGGAATTCAATGCCTTCCCCTAAGACGATCGCCATCGCTTCTAAGCAAGCCTTGACAGTTTTGACACTGTCGAAGACTGCTTCTTTATCGTCTTGCAGGTCTTTGTTGTAGGCCAATGGCAATCCTTTCATCAGTACGAGTAAGGCTTGCAAGTGGCCGAATACTCGACCTGCCTTGCCACGCACCAATTCAGGGACATCCGGGTTTTTCTTCTGGGGCATAATGCTTGAACCCGTCGCACAGCTATCTTTGAGGGTAATAAAGCCAAATTCTTGGGAAGACCAGAGAATCAGTTCTTCTGCCAAGCGACTCAGATGTACCATGATCAAGCTGGCCGCGCAGAGGAATTCGATGGCAAAGTCGCGATCGCTGACTCCGTCCAAGCTATTGGCATAAACGCTGTCGAAGCTCAAGAGTTCGGCTGTATAGTGGCGGTCAATGGGGAAAGTTGTTCCGGCTAATGCACCACTTCCTAACGGCGAAATATTCACCCGCTTGTAGACATCACCCAGGCGTTCCCAGTCACGGTTTGCCATTTCAAAATAAGCTAAAAGGTGATGAGCTAAACTTAAGGGTTGGGCGCGCTGCAAATGGGTGTAACCAGGAATGAGCGTTTCTACATGACGCTCGGCAATGTCTAGTAAAACTCCCTGAAATTCTCTAAGCTGTTGGCGGATTTGTGCAATTTGATCGCGAAGATACAGGCGGATATCAGTACCCACTTGGTCATTGCGGGACCGAGCTGTATGTAGCTTTTTACCGAGATCTCCAACGATTTCTGTCAGACGTTTTTCGACGGCAAAGTGCACATCTTCGGCATCAATTCCTGGCTTAAAAAAACCTTGCCGATATTCTTGCCGAATCTGCTCTAAACCTGCGACTAACTGCTCACCTTCTTCCGCTGAGATAATCCCAGTTTTCGCGAGCATTTTAGCGTGAGCCACAGAACCCGTTAGGTCATACTCAATCAGTTCTATGTCAAAGCCAATGCTTGCATTAAAACGTGCGATCGCAGGGTGCAGCGCTGATTCAAATCGTTGGCTCCAAGTTTTGGGTTCTGTTGTCATTTTTTTAGGTCGCTTAACTCCTCACCATCAGGGAGAGAACACCAATGCTGCCTCTCCCCTTCAACCTTCTCACACTTTAGGGTTTCAAAATGCTCTTCAGCCACCAACCGACGGGAATGCCAATGAGCAGAGCCCAAATTTGACCGGATTTCACAAAGTGACTCCAAGTTCTTTGAGTGTCCCTTAAAATATCTACATTATCCAAGTTCTGAGCCAGTACCATCCCCTTTCTGAGGAAATCTCCGACCAACAAGGGCAAATTCCCATCATTCAAGCTTGCTAACCCTGAGGAAATCATGTCCGATCCGATATTAAGAATCATTGCTATTGTCTCCCGTAGATGATTTAATCCGCATGACGACCAGCGTCATATCGTCCGCATTACGGTTGCCCGAACCGATAAACTGCTGAACACGATCGAACAGGTAATCCAAAATTGCCTGAGATTCCTGATAGTTCTGACAGGCCCATTGAAACGCATCGCTCAGGTTTTCTTCGTCAAAGCGATCGCCTCGTTGGTTAGCAGCATCAGTAAAACCGTCGGTGTAATAAATAATAGTATCTCCCGGATGCAGTTGCACTTGCGCTTCATGGTACTGCGAATCTGCATCCAAACCCACCAGCATTCCCAAAGTATCTAATCGCTTGAGGGAATTGCTAGCAGCTTGCCAAAGCAGTGGCGGATGGTGAGCCGCATTGCTGTAAGACAGGATGCGAGATTTCGGGTCGTATTCTGAATAAAATAACGTCACGAAGCGGTGGGAATTTTCCAAGTCCGCATACATAACTCGGTTCAAATGCTGCAAGATTTTTGAGGGCGAGTGACGGTTCAAAACTTCTGCCCGCAACATTCCCCGGGTCATAGTCATGATCAAGCCAGCGGGAACTCCTTTGCCCATGACATCACCGATGACAATGCTCCAACAGCCTTTGTCTATTTTAGATTTGCCAGGATGCCCACCCGCAGAAATTTCTCCCTCAGATTCTTGACCAATTGGGTCATAGTCAGCGGGGATAAAATCATAATAATCTCCCCCCACTCGATTGGCAGTTTGGCAGCGAGCCGCGACATCAACCCCCGGAATTTTCGGACATTGACGGGGAAGGAGACGCAGTTGAATCTCGGCTCCAATTTCTAATTCTCGGTCTAAGCGTTCTTTTTCCCGCAACTTGACGGCGAGTTCGTCATTGGCGATCGCCACAGCAGTTTGATCCGCGACTAACCGCACTAATTTTTGGCGACTCGAAGTCCAAACATAGTCAGGATCGTGGCTAAAAACATAGAGACGACCGCGCTCTGAATTCTTGACGAGAATGGGAGTCCCAAATAAGTGCACATCCGGCCCTAAATAGCGACTCACTTGATCGTCAAGGCTAGCCGTCGAATTTTGCAGGAAAGTTTCAGGAAAAGCTTCTACAGGACCTTTAAATTCAGCAATTACTTCGCGGGTGGCAATTTCCAGTGCTTTTCGCATATCTTGGCACTGACGACCTTCCTGGCAGTGTAACTGCTGAAATCTAACTTGACCATTCGGTTTAAACAATACGAGCGCACCCCCGTCTGCATCCGTGACACGAGTTGCGACCAAGGGAATTAATTCCAAAAACTGATTGAGATTGTTGAAACTTCGTAGGGCAAACCCTAATGAACTCAACATATCTTGAATATTATGCTGTTCCCGATGCAGCCGCGCCACCAGCTCCTTAAGTGCGAAGACTGGCGTCACTTCAGAAGGAATGCGACCGGGAGAGCGATCGGCCGGTTGAGGAGAGGGTCGAGGCAAAGGCACAGCAGTCATCGGGTAGAGATTATCAGTAAAAAGTTTATGATTGAACTTTCGACTTTAGACTTCAAGCGCTGAATTTAGGATTCCTAAACGCTAGGCATTTAAGAGCTAAATGATAACGTTAATTCAGCCTACTGCCAATCGCTCAAGAGGGTTATGGGGAGAGCAGACAGCGGAGATGGGGAGAGGTGCGGATGCCTTCTGAGAGCGGCCTTCTGGCTGCTGCCTTCTGGCTCCCCTTCTCCAACAGTCCACCTTAGCCATTGAGAAGCGCTTCAACGAACTCGTAGCTAGAAAAGGGTCGGAGGTCTTCGATACTTTCCCCAACACCAATAAAGCGGATCGGTAAACCGAGTTGCTTGACTACAGCTAGAGCAACACCACCTTTAGCAGTTCCGTCTAACTTTGTCAAGACTACTCCACTTAACTGTGCTGCTTCTGAAAAAACTTCGGCTTGTCGCAAACCATTTTGACCGAGGGTAGCATCCAAAACCAGTAGTGATTCTACGATAGCGTCACCTGCTTTTTTGTCTACAATGCGACGGATTTTGCTAAGCTCGTCCATCAGATTTTTTTTATTTTGAAGGCGACCGGCGGTATCTACAATCAAAAGCTCAGTGCCTCGCGCTTGAGCGGCTGCGATCGCATCAAACACCACTGCGGCTGGATCGGTATTCTGTCCGGGATTGGCAATAATTTCTACCCCACTGCGACTGCCCCAAACTTTCACCTGCTCTACCGCCGCCGCTCGGAAAGTATCGGCAGCAGCAATTAAAGTTTTATAACCAGATTTTTGGGCAAGGTGGGCAATTTTGCCGATGGTTGTAGTTTTACCCGCACCATTGACACCCACAATTAACCAAATATTGAGTCGGTCTTTTTCTGGGGCAAACGTGAGGCTATAGGCCGGATGCAGGGGAGTTTCCGCACCCGCCTTTTCTTGACAAGGAGTATCCAGAAGGTCGCGCAGGATTTTTTTCAAAAATGCGATCGCTTGTTCGGGTGGCAGCACTTCTTCTCGCAACTGCTTCTGGAGGGCAGTGATAATGGTATCGGTCGCCTCCACCCCCACATCTGCTTGCAATAGCAGTGCCTCAATTTCCATCACCGCATCTTGATTCAGCGGTCCTTGGCCGACGATCGCCTTTAACTGGTTAATTAAGCTGCGACGAGTCCGCTCCAAACCCCGCCGTAATTTTTGCAGCCAAGTGATTTCTTCAAAGGAAACTTGATCGGGCCGCCGACCTTGAGAGGCTAAAATTTCTGCTGACCACAAAAAGCCTTCATCAAAGGCAAAAGCGGGATATTCTGCCAAATCTGGCTGAGTTGCAGCCGCGACGGGTTCCGGTTCTGCAATGGCTGTTTCTTTCAGACGCTCGATCCGTTCTTGCCGTTCTGTTTCGGATCTCAACCACAAAGGAACTGCTGCGGTTGCCTCGGGAGTGGCATCGGGTTCAGTGACAGGACTCTCAGCCACCGGTAACGCTGGAGGGGAAACGACTAATTCTGGCTGGGGGGTTTCAGAGGTTACTGACAGAGTGGGTTCGATGGCTGCAACTTCGGGCGGTGCAGACACCTCTGGAGTGGGTTCTAAATCAACCGGGGCAGCTTCTGCCACAGGTTCCGGCGTTGGGGGTTCCTCAACTGTTACTTCTGGAGGTGACTCCTCAGCAACGGGTGTCTCTGCGGTCGAACCGGTTGCTTCCTCAGGAGTTTCCGGCTCAACTTGCTGCTTTTGCTGAATGTTTTTGTAAGCAGCTTTCGCCCAGCTTAGGTAGTCTTCGCTAGGGGTTGCAGGGTCTTGGGGTACATTTTCAGGAGCAGCTTTTTGCCCGCTCGGTGCGGGTTGGGCTTGCTCCTCCTGCGGCTCTGTGGGAGCTTGAGCTGGAGGAGCTTCGCTAGCGCTATACTGACGGCGAAACCAATTAAAAACCATAGATCGGGAATGGGAAATGGGGAAGGAGGCAGGATGAAGCATGAATTTATACTTCAACTTCACACTTTACCTTTATCACTGCCAATTACCAATTACCGATTGCGAGTTAGCAAAAACTCTACTATGCAAGGCTTGATTGTGCTTTAATTTTTTCGACGACTCGGCGCAGCACGCCATTGATAAATCGATGCCCATCTTCGCCACTATAGCGCTTAGCTAGCTCGACCGCTTCATTGATACCAACTTGTTCGGGAACGCCCAAAAACAGAATTTCGGTAACAGCGATCCGCATAATATCTCGGTCAATGCGAGGTAAGCGATCGAGCTGCCAATCAACCATTGCCGCGCTGAGCAATTCATCAATTTGAGAGCGGTTACTACTGATGTTGCTGAGTAACTCTAAGGCATAGGCACGGACTTCTTTTTGGTTGGTTTGCTGAATGGTTTCTGGCAAGTCGAGGGTGACTCCAACACGGTTAATGGCGTTTTGGGTGAGTTCAATTGCTTCGTGCAGCATGGAGCGTGCACTTTGCAAGTTGGCGGCGCGGATCTCGCTCCCCAATAAGCGATCGCTTCCTCGTTGCAGTTCGGCAGCGGCGGTTTTGAGTTCTTCTTTTGCTTCTTCTGTAAGGGTGCGGACGGCCGCTAAGACCACATCTTGTAGTTGTTGAGCTTCTAAGCGTCCTGAATTGATTGGCAGTTGGCTGATGCCGAGGAGAGCTAGTTCGCGAGCAGTTTGGCGGGCTGTTTTCATAAAGTTGTTAGATAGGAATTCGGGTTTAAAGCTTCAGGAATTAGCAGTTGACATTTGAGAGTGAGTGCTTTCTAATGCCTCAATGATTGATGACTTTGTTCAAGGGGCGATCAATCTTCTTCGAGAGGAATGGGTTGATACCTCGCCTCTGATAATACAGGTTCGAGGGGCCTTTCAGGGGTATTGCTTACCAAAGCTGGTATGGAGGTACTGGGGTTGACTATGCCACCGGAAACGATCACTTTAAAGGCATCTTCAATGGACATCGACAAGTTGACGACTTCTGCCTCTGGAACGATCGCATACCAACCGGTGGTGGGGTTGGGAGTGGTGGGGATGAAAATGCTCAGGAGGGGTTCATCCGCTAACTGGGTTTGGATATTGCTATCAATGGTACCGGTTACAAAGGCGAGGGCCCACATCCCCCGTCTGGGATACTCGACCAAAATGACACGACGAAATTTGTCATTGGACTTGAGGAGGGTTTCTAGCAACTGTTTGAGCGTTTTGTAAACAGCTCCCGCCAGGGGAATTGCTTGCAATAAGCGCTCGCCGAGGTCTAATAGCCAACGTCCCACAATGTTGCGAGCCATTAAACCAATGAGCAGGATGCTCAGCAGCGGTACAGCCAGTCCGACAAAAAAGTTCAGCAGGTTGACTAAGATGGGATCGAGTCCGTCAAAGGGGTTGATCTGCTTAGGAACTTTGGTGAGAAAGTCTATCACCCATCTGGCGATCGTTACAGTTAGCCAGATGGTGGTAGCTAGGGGAATGACTACCAACAGACCGGCGATCAGGTCATTTTTTAAGTCCTGCTTGATGCGTTGGAGCACGGCTCGTCAACTCTCCTCGTAACTGGCTGCGAACAGTAAAATAAAGCTGAGACTACAGAAACTATCAGGGTTTTACCGGCGACGTTGACTGGAATAGCTGTCTAGCCGGCTCGGTGACGCTCTCATGCCAGGGAAGAGCAAATGCTCGAAGGTGTCACTCCTATTGTGAAGGATTGTAAAGGAGTGTTGCAAGGTGAGCTATTACCTGAATCATACCCTTTACGGTGTTCGATGACTGGCAGTCGCAGGCAAGTGAGGAATGGAAATACCTACAGGCTGTTACTGACTGGCATGAAGCCTAATTACCGCGTCACGCTATGGTATATTTTAAGACAATTTGGCTCTGGCTTAATTGGAGAATTGATCGGGAAGGGTTTTCTTTGCTGCTTGCGATCGCCGATCCTTGAGGCAAGGCAGAAGGCACAACGGAAAAGAGTCAGCGCTGAAAAGCATTCTTGGCTTTCCTTGATTGTTATCCACTGACTAACAACCCATGAGGAGTGGAACTATTTTTTCACCTGCCAAAATTGGCTCATTGTTAATCAGTCGATCGCCAATCCTTAATAAAACTATGCTTAAAATGCAGCATGGCCCAATTCCTCTGGGGCGAGGTGGTCGTGAATGACTTGACCATCCCGAAACCAAACAATTCTACGAGTTGTACGCGCTACATCCGGTTCATGAGTAACCATAATCACGGTCATCCCACTGGTGTTAAGCTCCGTGAAAATCTCCATGACTTCCTGAGTAGTTTTCGTGTCTAAAGCACCGGTCGGTTCATCGGCTAATAATAACACAGGATGATTCACAATTGCGCGAGCGATCGCCACCCGTTGTTGTTGTCCACCCGATAACTGGTTTGGTTTATTAGAAAGCCGATTTTCCAAACCCACCCGCGTTAAAGCAACGATTGCTCGTTCCCGCCTTTCAGCCGTAGGAATCCCCGCATAGATCATCGGCAGCATGACATTTTCTAAGGCAGTTAATTGAGGTAAAAGGTGAAATTGTTGGAACACAAACCCTAGCTTTAAATTCCGAATTTTAGCTAATTCAGCCTCTGGCATCTGCGCCACATTGACCCCATCTAAATAATAATATCCACTGCTAGGGCGGTCGAGACAACCGATAATATTCATTGCCGTAGACTTTCCCGAACCAGACGCACCCATAATGGCGCAATATTCCCCTTGAGTAACTGTTAGGCTCACTCCATTTAAAGCCCGGACTTCCAAGTCACCAATCCCATAAACTTTAGTAACATTTTCGAGACCGACAATGACTGAAGTTGATTGAGCATTATCTTCCTTGTTTTTGCTAAAATCAGTTCTTAAATCGGTCATCCAAATTTCTCCTTTAAGTGTTCAAATTATCCCGTAAAAGACTGGTAAAAAGTTAGCGATTTTCTAAGCCGTTCTCAAGGCAACAATCGGGTCAAGTTTTGCAGCTTGCCTGGCTGGAAAGACGCCAAAAAATAAGCCAATACCACCCGAAACGCCCACGGCCGTTGCGATCGCGATGGGTGAAACTCCTGCTTGAAGAGGCGTGACGACACTCACAAGTAATACCCCACTAATACCAATGACAGTACCCAGTAAGCCACCAGCTGCTGACAAAATAATCGATTCAATAATGAACTGAACCAAAATATCTTGTTCAGAGGCTCCAATTGCTTTACGGAGTCCAATTTCTCTGGTGCGTTCTGTCACAGAAACAAGCATAATATTCATAATACCAATGCCACCGACCAATAGTGAAATAGCGGCGACACAGGCTAGCATTAACGTTAGCCCTCCTGTAATGCTACCCAGAATATTCATTAAATCTTTCTGGTTGCGAACCGTAAAGTCATCAATTTTATTGATTTTATGTCGTAGTCGCAGTAGATTTTCAATCTGAAACTGAGCCGCCCGCATTAGACTTTCATCCTTGACTGCAACGGAAATAAAGGTGACTCGAATCCCATAGGGAGAAGAGCGACCGACAATCCGGTTTGCCATTGTGGTGAGTGGCACATAAATATTCATATCCTGGTTGTCACCAAAGGATGAACCTTTTGGCTGCATGACACCAATGACTTGCAGACTCGTATTTTTAACCCGGATATATTGACCGATAGGCTGAGTAGCAGTAAACAACCTATCAGCAATTTCTGAACCAAGAACCACGACATTTGCTTGCCGGTCTAAATCTAATTTATTGATAAATCTCCCTTTCCCCACATCAAAACTGCGTACCGAAAGAAATTCTGGAGTAGTTCCTACGATGGTAGCTTGAGCATTGTTGCTGCGGTAAGTGACAAGTTGACTGTCATTGAGACTGGGTGAAACTTCTTTAACAGAAGGAACTTGTTTGGCGATCGCATCCGCATCTGCTAACACTAATGTCTGAGGCGGAATGACGGGACGTCGCTGAGCATCTGGGCTCCCTGGTACGACAAATAACAAATTGGGACCGAGGGAACTCACCTGATCTTTAACAAATTTCTGAGTTCCTTCTCCAATGCCAATCATGGCAATCACTGAAGCATTGCCGATGATGATTCCTAACATCGTCAGGCTACTGCGAAGCTTGTTAGCCATCAGGGTAGTGGCTGCCATTTTGACACTTTCGAGAATGTCCATCTGGGGTGGGTTGTTCGTAGTGGGTGGTTAGTGGTTAAGGGGTCGTAATTGCTCGTGAGTGGTGAGTCGTTGGTAGAGAGGATGAACAACTCACCGCTCACTCTCGCCATCGCCATTCACTATTTGCTACTTTTGATGATGTCATCTAACTTTTGTCCTTCTGGCAACTCGACAAAGACGCGATCGCCTGCTTTTGCACCTTCGAGGATCTGAATTTTATTCCCCAGTGTCGAACCGATCGTCACCGGTTGGAACTCAGGCTTGCCTTTCTCATTCGGGATTAAAACGCCTGTCTTACCTTTATTGGTGACAATGGCCACCGTTGGCACTACTAAAGCATTCTTAAGCTTTTCACCGACAAACTTCAGATCTACATTCATTCCTGACTGTAATTTATCCTTGCCTGTGTCGATCGCAACTCGCACCTGAAATAACGTCACATCCCGGTCTTTCACCGCCTCAGGAGCAATGAGTTTAACACGCCCGTTAAAAACTTGATCGGGATAAGCATCTGCGACAATCTCAACGATTTGACCTGGTTTAATTTGAGCAATGTCTGCCTCTGGTACTTTCGCTAATACTTCGACATCCCTCGCTAAAGCCACAATCGAGGTAGAACTTGCAGAATCTGTATTAGAGGCTGAAGTTGTGGGGGTTACGAAAGCTCCTTGGATGGCATAGCGCTGGGTAATGATCCCTGAAAAAGGAGCGCGGACTTGAGTATCTTTTAGCTGGACTTCATAGTAGCGAACCTGAGCTTGTGCCTCGGCAACTTCTGCTTTGGCTTGGGCAATTTCTTCAGGACGGGTACCGTTAACCAATTCAGTTAATTTACTTTTAGCTTCTGCTACTTCTGCTTCTGCTTTCGCGATTTCTTGGGGGCGAGAGCCGTTTTGCTTTTGCTTGAAGGCTTGGCGTTGTTGTTCTACGGTTGCTTGTAATTGATTGATTTGTGACTGTCGGTTTTCTTGCAGTTGTTGCAGACGCTGTTCTGCTTCTTTAACGCTCGCTTGAGCGGTCCGATTTTCTTTCGTGTATTCCTCATATTTATCTCGCGCAATTGCACCTTCTGCTGCCAATTCTCGATTGCGCTCTAACCGCTGAGCGGCTAATTCAGCAGCTGCTTTACTGGCTTCTAGTTGGGCTTTGGCTTGGGCAATTTCTTGCAGCAGGCTGCCTGATTGGGCATTGTTTAAGCGTGCTTGGGCTTCGTTTAAACTGGCTTGGGCGGCAGCAATTTCTTCGCTGCGACTCCCCGATCGCAGTTGCGCTAAATTCGCCTCCGCTTGATTGAGGCGAGCTTGAGCTTGAACGATTTGTTCTGGGCGGTTTCCCGCTTCGAGTTGGGCGAGTTTTGCTTGGGTGTTGGCTAAGCGGGCCTTGGCTTGCAGCAGTTGAGCTTCTATGTCCTGGCTTTCCATCCGGGCGATGACTTGCCCCTGTTGAACGCGATCGCCTTGCTCGACGTATAATTCGGCAATTCGTCCAGAAGATTTCGGGCTTAAGTTAACTCGTTGGACTGGTTGTACTGTGCCACTGGCTGTAATCCGCACGGTGAGGTTTTGTGCTTCCACTGGTACAGTCAGGGAGGCGATCGCCTCTGCTTGTGGTTTGCTGTTAGCCTTGGTGAAGTAAGCGGTAGTCGGTACAGCTAGTAACCCGGCTGCAACCAGCCCGATCGCCCACCACTTCGCCTTCGGGCCAGGTTTTTTGGGAGACTGCTGCTCAAAGGATTTAGAATCTTTTACTTCGCCCTGAGCAGTCTGCTTTTGGGAGCTAATGATCATACCGACTCACCGTTAGAACTCAGGATTATTTTTAAGATACAATTGGCTATCTTGCTGACACATCCTCTCTCAGATTCACCCAAGTGGGTGAGTTAAGAGCATGGCTACTGTCAGTCTCTCTCAATAATTATAGCTAATTATTTCCTAATATTACAGATTGTAAATTAGCAAGTAAAGTAAGTTTCTGTCTGTCCTTAACCCACTCTGTTTGGAGGGTTCCTACTAAATTTTGAAAACTTGTGTTATAATATGCAGTTACTAATTACGGATTAATTAGCTCGGCTCGAATGTCAATAGGTTTGCTCAGCCTACTGAGTTTAAGTATTGCGTAAATATCTCCATTAACAGCTCTGAAATTTTCAAAAGAGCGAAGGACGATCGGCAAAATATATTAATCATTACTAACAATTACTAATAACCATCGCTCAATCGTTAAACCTTTCATACTATCATCTACTATCAGTTCCCAATTAAGTAAACAAGTGAAAGGTCTGTGCCACAAGACGTCTGTGTCATGAGACGCCTGTGCCACAGAAGCAGCTCAATTGGCAACCCAAGCAACGCGAGAAAGTTGCCACTCTGACTATCGAATGATTAACTGCCTAGAAGCCATTAGGAGCGAGCTGTTGCTTCGTCGCTATGATGGTATCTCCCTTCCTGCCATCGCTCCAGATAGTACGGCCTCTGAGAGATCGCTAACAGTGCTTGTTACACCGGATGCTATTAAACAGGAAGGAGGGTTCCGCCAGTTAAAACCGCTGGCCGATCCTGCCTAACCCCTGAGATAGCTAGCTCTTGAAGTTGCGGGTACGCCACTTGTTTAAATGAGCTTCTCCCACAGTAGCGAAACGCCGCAATTCAGCAAGCTGTTGCTGCAAAGCTGTAATGGTATGCGCTTGTGCTTCTGAGTGACGGTGCAAAGTTTGATAACTTTGTAGAGGTACGCTGGGAACGGCTGCATGCTGAAGCAATTGCAACTGAGCAAGTTGTTGCTGCAAATGAGCGATCGCACCAGCTTGTACTTCTGAGTGCTGCTGCAAAGTTTGATAACTTGCTTGCGGCACGCTCTGCTGCAATTCACTTTCTAGGTGGTGCAACTTCGTCAGTTGTGCTTGCAGAGTGGCGAGCTCTGCTGCCTGCGCTTCCGATTGCTGCTGCAAAGCTTGGTAACTTGCTTGCGGCACGCTCTGCTGCAATTCACTTTCCAGGTGTTGCAACTTCGCCAGTTGTGCTTGCAGAGTGGCGAGCTCTGCTGCCTGCGCTTCCGATTGCTGCTGCAAAGCTTGGTAAATTGCTTGCGGCACACTCTGCTGCAATTCGCTTTCTAGGTGTTGCAACTTCGCCAGTTGTGCTTGCAGAGAGGCGAGCTCTGCTGCCTGCGCTTCCGATTGCTGCTGCAAAGCTTGGTAATCTTCTAGCAGGGAATCTGGTTCTGCTGCTTCCTCTAAAACAGCTTCTCCTGACTCCTCTACAGGCGCCATCTCATCTATTTGACTGCTATCTTTTTCCTCAGAGGAAGTTGTCGCGGTTTTGCCAACTTCAGCTCCTGTCTTCAAAGTAACAGTTACCTCTTTCGCATTTCCAGATACGGCAAAGTCGCCTCTGGCTATGCGTTCAATTAGTTCAGACCGTGATATGCGTAGCTTTTTAGCGATCCCATTGAGTCGCTCTGCCCCACTTGGAGTGAGGGATAATCCCACCTTGACTTTGGTTTCTAAATACAAGGGGGTAACACCACGCCTATTTTTTTTTGGCATTGGCATTGTCCTCGGTCAACCTACCAATCTGTATATTAAGCTTTTCAGGATTGCAATTGATACTATTTTCTTGATTTTATTATTCTATGTTTCTCAATATCAAAAAATGTATAGATATGTAAAGTTAATTCTCATAAAAGATGAATTTGTGTTAAGAAAAACAGGGGCATCGCAACTTCTCGAAGCTCCATGAAAAGGGATGGTTAGCCATTTATGGCAGGCGGGGGGATCGCCGAAGTGAGCGCTTGCTAAAGAATTAACTTTTTATTTTGTGATCCCCGAAGTTGGTACCATCGAATTTGAGGTCAGATTAACAAGCAAATCAAACTGGTGACGCGGTGAACCGCGTAGGATTGCAGGGGGCTAACCACCGTGATGGAGCTGGAATGTTTACCCTATGGCGTAGGTCATGGAGAGGACGGAATCTGCCTGCTAGTGCGGATGGGGCCGTACCGGATTCTACTGGATTTTGGCATAGACAACATCACACCTTTGTTAGCAGATTCTACGGTGCGAGTGCCGGCAGATTTGGTCCTGATCAGCCACGCACATCCGGATCATGCGAAAGGATTGCTGGCTCTTCATCAAGCTTTCCCCAAGTTACCGATCTATGCGAGTGAGGTAACGGCTCAGCTGTTACCCCTCAATTGGCCGTTAGTGGAACCCGATCAGTTATTTGAGTGCCAACCACTTCCTTGGATTGCACCGATCGAACTCCGAAAAGGGCTCAGCGTGCAATTGTTTCCTGCGGGACATTTACCAGGAGCGGCGATCGCTCTACTGACTTATGCCGCACCCCACCGTACTTACACCCTGCTTTACACCGGCGACTTTTTTCTGTCTAATTCTCGGTTAGTAGAGGGGTTACCACTGTCGGAGCTACGGGGGCTAAAACCTGATGTGCTGATTTTAGAAGGGAGTTATGGCACGGCCAGACACGCTCATCGACGGCAGTTAGAAAATCAACTAGCGGAGCGCATCCATCGAGCGATCGCACAAGAACAGTCAGTCTTACTACCAACGCCGGCCCTCGGTCTGGGTCAAGAATTATTGATGCTGTTGCGAAGCCACCACTACTTTACAGGTCGCGACTTGGATATCTGGGTGGATGGAGCAGTGGCAAGGGGTTGTGACGCTTACCTGGAACTCTTGCCCCACTTCCCCACAGCCGTCCAGAATTTTGCTCAACACCAACCTTTATTTTGGGATGAGCGGGTGCGCCCTCGCGTGCGACGACTGTCTCCAGAACAGCGTCCCTTGGTCGGTCAAACGCCCTGCATCGTGATTACGGATCAAGCCGCCAATTTAAATCATTATATTCATGGAGAGGTGGGTAACTGGTTGTTAATGTTACCGCAGCGACCGGGTCAGAGAGGAGCCACACAACCATCACCTGCACAGGCTGTGGAAACTTACCTGCTTGCTGAACACTGTGATGGATCGGGTACGACACAGCTTATTCATAATTTGCGCCCTCAGCACATTATTTTTGTTCACGGCTCCCCCACCTATTTAGCGGATCTCACCAATTTGGATGAATTGCGGAACCGCTACCAATTGCATACTCCAGAGGCGGGTACCTTGGTGGAACTTCCAATTGGTGAAACCTTTCTGCAACCTGCGATGCCAGAGGTTCATTATGAGGGCGAATTAACAGAGTTGGGAGCAGAGGTAACAGTGAACCTTCCGAATGCAATTACCGCCGATCCACGCTGGTCAAATTTTGCAGATACAGGTTTAGTAGAAGCTCGTTGGCAAGGTGAGGAGTTGGTACTGCGGGGACTGTCTCAGAGAGAAATCCTGAGTCAAGGGAGCGATCGCCCCTTGCCCGCAGACATTGAATGCTGTGGGAATTGCCAGCACTATCGGGGGCAGCGCTGCTGGCACCAGTTATCTCCTTTGTTTGGCTTTAAAGTTACCCCTGATGGATATTGTCCTGTATTTGAATCGATTCACGAGCTGCCGACCTTCGATGATTTCGAGGTGGAAGGTGATGATTAGAAACGAGTGAGAGCGCGTCGCTTCCTATCCCTCTACGGTTGGATTCCGACCGCTAAGCTCGAAGAGAGGGGAGAAAGGGAGAAGGGGAGATTTCAACCATCCCCATTCTGATTCCCTCACACACTCTGCGCTAGTTCTGATTCCCTGACTAATCCAGATTGGAGTCTGGGTAGTGATTGCGAATTTGTTCTGCTTCTGGACAGTCATCAGAAACTAGGGGTTCACAGTTACCTCTCGGTACTGAAGCTAATTTCTGACTAACAGCCCCAATGCTTTCTAAACGCACCATCTCTTCCCAGGAACAGATTTCGTCTTCTTCTTCAGTTTCATAGCGGAGCGTGACCAAATCTCCTTCAATATCTAAGATTCGAGCGCGCTCAATCCAACGCTGCTGATCCCGCAAGAAAATACTCACCTCACGACCGTCACAACAGAGTTGATAGATTTTGCGCTGTAGCATTTGTTACTTCTCCTGAGCAGTGTATTTGCTCAAAAAGCTCGCCTGTTTACTTGAGCAAAGGCGTGCGGTGCTTGTCCATCGACACACCTATCGACACCCTTAATGTTACCCGATAACAGAACGAAGTTTATACTTAAATTTATAACGCAATCTAAGGTTCCTCGTAAAAGCTCTGCTTTTAGCTATCTTTACTAACGATGTGTAGCAGTTGCACCTTATCAGTAAAAAGTAACTCTTTCAGACCCATCTGGAGTGAACGTTGATCGAGTAGCTTCTCTACTCGCAACCGCCTCAGAGCATTAAGGCTCGCATTCCTTGAAAAAGGCTCGTACTGCTATCTCTGTTACACACCTGCTGAGAGGTAGCGCTGCAATATTGTTTGTCAAAAGGCAAGTCTTTTATTATAAAAATATCGAGAACCAAGTTCAAGTATTTACAACAAAATAATCTCACCTTGATGGCGAGCTTCCCGTTGGATATAGCCGGCTTTTACAGCTTGAGAGAGGGCAGCCAAAGCCTCTAAATCCCTCGACCGATAGCCCTTAAATCCCAGGACTTGGCGGATTAATCCTTCGGAGGCAACGCTCAGACAGCGAGTTTTAAAGGCAGACTCTACAAGTTTGCGAATCATAACTAGATGAACTCCCCTGATGCAATCTAGTTGCTATCCTCAAATATCGAACATTTTGATCGCCAAGGAACTGATTTGGATCGGCTTGCAATCGTGATGTTAAAATCCGCTGAGAGTGATTGGCATCACTGACAAGCGACAGGTGAGGAATTTACAACCTTTCTGTCGGGAACCAGCCCTCTGCCTAATGTAGAGGGTGCTTTTGGCGGTTAAGCTAAAAGAATTACGGTTTGATAGAGCAGGAGCCAAAGTCGGCGACCGTGGTGTTAAGGAGGATCAAGGATGGTCTATGTAGAAAATTTGTCTCAACCGTCTATTTTTGAGCTAGCTCGTTCCGGTAACTTTCAAGCGCTCAGTTACTGGATTAATCTTCTGCTCAGGTCGGAAGGGATATATGCTCGCGTAGAACCAGCACAACCTGGCTGTTTGCACATCCTGGTCGAGTTCCAACGGGAACTGATCGATGATGCCCTCTGGGTGAATACGCTTCGCGATCGCTTAGTCAGGTTTATCTGCCACCAACTCTGGCAGCTTAATTCACCCGTCGTCGAAGGCGTCCGCATTGTGGCGCGTCTGGCCGGCAACCCCGAATTTCTGTGGAAACAATCAGTCCGCATTGTCACTCCAGCCAACCGCTACCGCCGTCGCCAGCGCGCCTCCACCACTGAGTGGGTCAAATTTAAAACCCTACGTTCCCTACTCTTAATGGGGTCAGCAGTTGCCTCTTTTATCATTGGCTGTTGGGTCAGTTACCATGAAGCCCTAGCGGTGCGCCCCACCACCATCTTTTCCCAAAGTCAACCCGCGCTCATCTCCGGACCACCTGCCAAACGCCCAGACCAGGTGCAAGCTGCTTTGGAAGTGGTACCCGTTGTGCAGCACAACCAAGTTTTTAACCCCAGTGACCCCACCGTAACGCTCATGTTTGGGGGAGATGTCACTTTATCTAATTCCTTTACAGACCTGGTTGGCAAAGATTATCCTTGGGCATTTGCCAAAATGGACGAGTATAGGCAAGCAGATTTGGCAATGGTCAACCTGGAAAATCCCCTGACTCGCTCGACCCTTCGTCGCGCCAACAAACAGTTTAATTTCAAAGCTGACCCTGAATCAGTTAAAGCCCTCACATCAGGCGGAATCGATATCGTCAATCTGGCGAATAACCACACGATGGACTATGAAGAACCAGGATTAGTAGAAACCTTAGAAACGTTAGATCGGGCTGGTATTCATCATGTAGGCGCAGGTCGAGACCAGAAAGAAGCTAGACGCCCAGAAATTATTGAAGTAAAAGGTCAACGCATCGCTTACCTCGGCTACTATGATGCTGACCTGCACGCGGCTGGCGATGGCAAAGCAGGGACAAACCCCCGTTATAATGAGCGGATCGCAGAGGATATTAAGGCGATTCGGGAGCAGGTGGATTGGATCATTGTCAATTACCACTGGGGAGTGGAGTTGGCAGATTATCCAGGTGATTGGCAGATCGATCTAGCTCGCTTCACGATCGATCAGGGAGCAGATTTAGTCGTGGGGCATCACCCCCATGTCTTACAAGGCACAGAAATTTATAAAGATCGGCCGATCGTTTACTCGTTAGGCGACTTTATTTTTGGTGGCAATGCCCGTAGCGATTATGATACGGCTGTGCTGAAGGTATCCTTGAAAGGAAGGAAGATGAAGGTTGAGTTTTTGCCAGTGGAGGTGAGGAATTATCAAGCAACGGTGGTCAAAGGTGAGCAAGGGGAAAAAATCCTCAAGCACGTTGAGCAGATTTCGAGCATTTTTGACCGACCGATGCGATCGCCTGTCGTTTTAGAAGCCCCGATTTCTGAGAGACCGACTGGTTCAGCAACGAGACAACCCCTCCCAGCAGAAACTAAAACCAACCCACCCCAGAATCCTGTCCTGACTAAGCCCCAACCAGTTGCCCCCAGTTCCTTGCCTTCTTCATCACCTCTGGCGACGCCAGCCTTACCTAATTTGCCGAAACAGCCTGCTACTGTTTTACCTGATAGCAGCAGTCCTAAAAGCGAGTCGAGCCCACCTGCTAATCCAACGTTGCCCCCACGCCTCTATTTGAAGCCACCTCAGTACCACCTTGACGAAACCGATCCCTTTATTAAGGAGCCATTTATTAAAGATCCGTTTATTTCACCACCATCGCCAACTGCAAGTCCAACGCCAACCTCCCACAGCTACCTTCCCGCTCCTGGGACGCCATCCTTTACACTGGTTGCAAGAGAGCAAGCACAGACAGCCCCAGTGCTGGAGGTTGCCACGGCGACAGACCCACTCAAGGCGATCGCTCTACCACCCCTAAAAGATGGTAATGGGTAATGGGGAAGCTCAGGAGCAAGGATCGATGGAGCGGTCACTGCCTGGTGCGTTCCCGATCCTTTCCACTTCACCTTCCCGATGAATGACCAATGTATTGATGACCAATGACCAATGACCAGTGACCTATTACCGATGACAAATAAGTTTGCGATCGCTGTTGAACAGCAGCAGTACAAAACCTACACCCTATCTGATGCTACCGCTAATGCTAGTTTAGAGGTCGTGCCGGAGCGGGGTGGTATCATCACGAGTTGGCGGGTTCAAGGTGAAGAAATTCTCTATCTGGACGCGGAGCGGTTTGCTAACCCTGAGTTGACAGTACGGGGCGGGATGCCGATTCTCTTTCCGATCTGTGGCAATTTGCCGAATAATAGTTACACCTATCAAGGGGTAGAGCATCACCTGAAACAGCATGGCTTTGCCCGTGACTTGCCTTGGGAGGTGACAGAACAGAATACGGAAGGTAAGGCTGCGATCGCGCTGGTTCTCAACAGCAACGACTGGACACGGGCTGTTTACCCGTTTGATTTCCAGTTAGCCTTTACGTACCAAATTAAGGGCAATACTCTGGAAATTTCCCAGCGCTACACCAATCTTTCCACGGAATCGATGCCGTTTTCGAGCGGTCTGCACCCGTATTTTTTAGCCCCTGACAAGAGTCAGTTGCGCTTTGAAATCCCAGGGATGCAATACAGAGACCAGAGAACTCAGGAAATTCACTATTTCACAGGGGTCTTTGACCCAACCTTAGATGAAATTGATGCTGCCTTTTATGAACTGACTGGTTTAGCTGCGACTGTCTTTGATAATAGTCGGCGCTTGCGACTGCTCCTGAGTTACAACTCCAGTTATGCCAACTTGGTCTTCTGGACCGTGAAGGGGAAAGATTTTTACTGCCTAGAGCCTTGGACCGCGCCTCGGAACGCCCTCAATACGGGTACCCACCTGATTGAACTCAAGCCAGGAGCGAGTTGTGAAATGTTGGTTCGGATCGTCGCTAGTTTTTTTTAAGAAACCTCTTGCTTTTCTAAAAAAGCGGTGCTACGATTATAAATCGTGTCTAGAGAACGAAATTAACTGGGTCGCTAACTCAACGGTAGAGTACTCGGCTTTTAACCGATTAGTTCCGGGTTCGAATCCCGGGCGACCCATTTGGTAAGGAATCTATAAAAATGAGGGAGCAATCACCCTCGGTCAAAGTTGGCTGGCTTCTCACGGGAGAGCGAGCCAATCCAGAAAGATGATTCACTAGAAGTGGTTAAAGTGTCTTAATATTATCCTAAGAATTGAGCTCGCCTAAAAGCAACTGCTTAGAACCACGAACAATTAGGAGGAATATCTATGGCGCTCGTACCCATGCGACTGCTGCTGGATCACGCGGCGGAGAATGATTACGGCCTTCCAGCTTACAACGTCAACAACATGGAGCAGATCCAGGCGATTATGCGGGCTGCCCAAGAAACAGACAGCCCCGTGATTCTGCAAGCTTCTCGCGGCGCTCGCTCCTACGCTGGCGAAAACTTCCTGCGCCACCTGATTTTGGCTGCGGTGGAAACCTATCCCCACATCCCCATTGCGATGCACCAAGATCATGGCAATGCACCGGCCACCTGCTACTCGGCCATGAAAAATAATTTCACCAGCGTGATGATGGATGGTTCTCTGGAGGCGGATGCTAAGACTCCCGCTAGCTATGAGTACAACGTCCAAGTCACTAGCGAAGTGGTGAAAGTGGCTCACGCGATCGGCGTTAGCGTTGAAGGCGAACTGGGTTGCTTGGGCTCTTTGGAAACTGGTATGGGTGAAGCGGAAGATGGTCACGGGTTTGAAGGGAAGCTTTCCCACGACCAGTTGCTGACTGACCCCGACCAAGCAGTTGATTTCGTGGAGCAAACTGGTGTAGATGCTCTGGCTGTGGCGATTGGTACCAGCCACGGTGCTTACAAGTTTACTCGCAAACCGACTGGTGAAATTTTGGCGATCAGCCGCATTGAAGAAATTCATCGTCGCTTGCCGAACACTCACTTGGTCATGCACGGTTCTTCTTCGGTGCCTGAAGATTTGCTGGCTTTGATCAACCAATACGGTGGTAAGATCCGCGAAACCTACGGCGTGCCTGTTGAAGAAATTCAAAAGGGTATTAAGAGTGGTGTTCGTAAGGTGAATATTGATACTGACAACCGTTTGGCAATCACTGCTGCGGTGCGGGAAGCTTTGGCTGCTAAGCCAGAAGAGTTTGACCCTCGCCACTTCTTGAAGCCTTCAATCAAGTATATGCAGAAAGTTTGTAGTGACCGCTATCAAGCTTTTGGTGCGGCTGGCCAAGCTAGCAAGATCAAGCAACAATCTCTGGAAGATTTTGCTGCTAAGTATGCGAAGGGTGAATTAAGCTCTGGTAAGAGGACTGCGGTAGCAGTTTAATGGTAAGAGGAAAGAGGAGTTAGTTCTAACTCTTGATTCCTAACCAATTAACCGGGTAGCTTTTGCAGTTACCCGGTTTTATTTAATTGCTCAAATTCCACAGTCTCCCCTATAAGAAGCGGGGAATGGGGAAATGGAAAGTGGAATGTGAATTCCTGAGAGGGGACTCTGTCCCTGATGCGATTAAAAACAGGTGGTTGTCAACCCTTGGAAATTAGCGTTGATTTTTGTGAAGTTTCACGGCTTAGTCAGCATCAAAAGTCAAGGCTTTTCCTCTCACATTTGGATTCACTTTCCCTCCTTCATAAACGATTTGACCCCCTACAATGGTGAGCGCAGGCCATCCGGTTAAATTCCACCCCTCGAAAGGACTCCAGCCACACTTTGTTAACAGCTCCTCCCGTAAAACTGGACGATAATGCTCAACATCAACTAATACTAAATCGGCATCATAACCAGGAGTAATTGCACCCTTCTTAGGGATTTGATAAGCCTTTGCTACCGCCGTTGACATCCAATTAGCAACTTGAGCGATCGTACAGCGTCCCTCCACTGCTTGAGTTAACATTAAAGGTAAAGATGTTTCCACTCCTGGCATTCCCGACGGCGTATTGGGATAACCCTTTGCCTTTTCTTCTAGGGTGTGGGGTGCATGATCCGTGGCAATAAAATCAATGACGCCATCCAATAAAGCTTGCCACAAAACTGCCCGGTCGCGCGATGACCGTAACGGTGGATTCATCTGGGCCAGTGTCCCAATTTGGTCATAGGCACTGGTATCCAATAATAAATGTTGGGGCGTTACCTCTGCTGTTACCCAACTTGGTTTATCCTGACGCAACAACTCTGCTTCTTCCCCAGTAGACAAATGCAAGATATGTAGCCGTCGTTGGTATTTCTTAGCAAGTTTAAGCGCCAGTTGAGTTGCCAGTAAAGCAGCTTGATTATCCTGAATTTGTGAATGAATGGCTGGATCGGTAATTCCGGAAAACTCCTGTCTTCGCTGATTAATTCTTGCTTGATCCTCAGCATGAACCGCAATTAAACGCTTGCCTTTGGCAAAAATTGCCTCGAGTAATTCCTCTTGAGCCACTAACAGCGACCCGTGCATCGAACCCATAAAGATTTTAATTCCCGGCGTCGGATTCGCTGTCAACAAATCTGGCAAATTTTCAGGCGTTGCCCCCACAAAAAAGCCATAATTTACTAAGCATTTCTCAGCGGCTCGACTTAGCTTATCATCCAGTGCAGCTTGCGTCGTAGTTAGGGGGCGAGTATTCGGCATTTCTAGAAATGAAGTCACCCCACCCTTGGCACAGGCACAGCTTGCTGTAAACAAATCTTCCTTGTATTCTAGACCTGGTTCTCGAAAGTGAACCTGCGGGTCAATGACACCCGGTAACAACATCAACCCCTCAGCATCTATTTCTCGGTTGATGGAAGATGCAACTGGGGTAACGATCTCTGGAGCAACCTGAACAATTTCACCGGCGCAAACTTCCACATCCCCCATTAAAAATTCACCACTGGGTAGCAGAATGCGAGCATGGCGGATCAACAAGCATGAATTCGCGGACATAGCTGTAAAGATTCAATATAATTAAAAAAACTAGCGTAACTAAATTGTGAACTATACCAGTAAACACCCAGCAAAATTTGTAAAGTTAAAGTAATCAGCGCTCTTTGACCTTCAAAGATAGGTTAGCACCCTGACTCGTTCCCTAACTCAAACTTAAATCCCATTTTCTCCTGAGACCCTTATGCAGCCTGTGCAAAAGCAAGTATCTGAAGATCGTTCTCGGCATGACCATGAAAACCCCTGGTTAGAGGGACTCAAGACCATTGGACTGAGTGCCATCTTAGCTTTTGGCATCCGTACTTTTGTGGCAGAAGCCCGCTACATTCCCTCTGGCTCAATGCTGCCAACGCTACAGATCAACGATCGCTTGATCGTGGACAAGTTAAGTTATAAATTCCAAGACCCGCAGCGGGGAGATATTGTCGTCTTCTCCCCGACAGAAGTGCTCAGCAAGCAGTACAAAGATGCTTTTATCAAGCGGATCATTGGTTTACCTGGAGATCAGGTGGAAGTCAAAAATGGACGAGTTTACGTCAATAGCCAGCCTCTACGAGAAGAATATATCGCTGAACCACCGCAATATAACTGGGGACCCGAAATAGTCCCCCAAGGTCAATATTTAGTGCTGGGTGATAACCGCAATAATAGCTATGACAGCCATTTTTGGGGCTTTGTCCCCCGTGGTAACATCATCGGCCGTGCGATCGTCCGCTTTTGGCCACCGGATCGCGTGGGAGAAATTAATCACAACCCCCTGTATCCGGGAGCTAAACCGACCCAACCCTAAGCGGAACCACTCGACCCATGAGTGGCTGCCCAAGCCAAGGAGTATTGACAGAGCGGGATTGGAGTGTTTTCTGCTCAACAGTCCAACCTTGCTGAGGAGCAAATAACGTGATTTCTGCTGGCGTGCCTGGGAGGGGGGCAGCGGGGGTTTGTCCCAAGCAGCGACTGGGTTGGGTACTCAAGGCCCGCCATAACTCCAAAGCTGACCATTGGTTGGTCTCAACCAAGGCTTGCCACAATAAAGGCAGAGCCAATTCTAATCCGATCGCTCCGGGGGGAGCATCGGCAAAGGCAACGGTTTTCTCTTCATAGGTGTAAGGACTGTGGTCAATGGCGATCGCGTCCAGCACTCCCTCCTTCACCGCTTGCAGCAAAGCCAATCGATCGGGTGGATTGCCTAAAGGTGGCTCTAAATGCAAATTGGGGTCATAGGGAATCAGGAATGAGGGCAATAACGCTGACTCTAATTCCCTGACTCCCGCGATCGCTCCTGTATTCAGCAATAAGTGCATCCAAGTGGTACTGGCTGTGATCGGTAAACCCCGTTGTTTCGCGTCCCGAATCAGTTCGACGCTGCGGGCCGTTGAAACTCGCATCAGATGCACCGGAGTTCCCGTCGCTTCTACCAACTCCAACAACGCCGCTAAAGCCGAAGTTTCTGCGATCGCAGGATTTCCCGGCAACCCGCACAGCAACGAGTGGACTCCCTCCCGCATCACCCCCTGACCCACTAATTTACGGTCACAGGCCCATAAAGCCACTGGTTTGTTTAGGGGATGCAAATATTCCAACAAACGCCGTACCAACGCCAAATTAGCCAACGGACGACCATCAGCAAACCCAATGGCTCCAGCGCCAGCCAAATCCCCCAACTCCGTCATTTGCTCCCCTTGCACCCCCTGAGTCAGAGCGCCCCAAAATTGAATTTGACAGGGGGAAGGGGGAATTCTCGATTGCAATAGCGCCAAACCAGAAGGGTTATCCACCGGGGGACTCGTATCTGGCAACAACGTCAGTCGCGTAAACCCTCCTGCGATCGCCGCTGCCACTAAGGAACTCAGTGTTTCCCGCTCCTCAAAACCCGGTTCTCCGCTGTGACTGTAAAGGTCTACCAACCCCGGTCCCAGTACCATCCCCTGGCAATCTCTCACCACAGTATCAGGGGCCCAGTCAGAAATTCTCTCCTCAACTGCCTTGATCTCACCTTCCTCGATCAGGACATCAGCGGTCCGATCCGTTCCTGAAACTGGATCTAGCACCCGTACTTGTTGCAGCAGCTCCCCGTTCATAGCTTAAAAATTAAAAATTAAAAATTCAATTTGGCCTCATATCGCTGCCAGTTGACTCCGACTTTAAAACTTGCACCTTGCTGAATAGGGGTCTTTTCGCCAATCAGCCGATGACGATGCTGGCAGAGTGCCCCCGCTATTTTTGAGCGAGGTGCAAGAAACAAGTCACAGGCAACCGGATAAAAATATTACTCCAATTTTGAATTTTGGATTTTTAATTTTTAATTCACTACAGTGCTCCGGCAGCAGTTTGGTCGAGGACACCACCCGATAAATGAGTCGTGATATTCATCGCTTGCAACACCGGTAAACCATCCAGACCGTTAGGATAATCAATCACCGTGACGGCTCCATTTCCTTGTTTAAAGTTCCAGAAATGCTCTGGTTCTAAACCAAATAGGTGGCAAAGAATGGCTTTATTGATGGCATCATGGGCCACCACCAAACCCGTCGTTCCGGGTGTGGCTGAAGCCACAATCTCTCGCCAAGTTGCGATCGCACGCTCCCATACCTGCTGCAAATTTTCCCCTTCCGGCATTTGCACTGTTTCTGGAGCAACCTTCCAAGCTTGCAGCAAACCGGGAAACGATGCCTCAATTTCTGCTTCTAACTTTCCTTCCCACAACCCATGACTAATTTCACTTAAGCCACTTTGTAGTTGTAGGGTGACCTGACTATGGTGTTGCAGGATAATCTCAGCCGTTTCCTTGGGTCGTAGCATCGGACTGCTGACAGCAAAATCGATTGGCACTCCCTTCAAAAATTCCGCAGCACGCTGGGACTGTTCCCGACCATTCTCATTCAAAGGCACATCGATTTGTCCCTGAAAGCGCGTTTCCCGGTTCCACTGCGTCTCACCATGTCGCACCAACAACAGACGAATGCCGCGATGACCATCCCTTGGGTTGGGGAAAATCTCGCCCACCTGGGAAGTCAAGTTCATCGACTCAAGCTGGACAGCACCTTGCTTGAGTTCTCCAGAAGTCTGATCCGGAAAATTCAGCACACTAATGCCACAATTTGACTGCTGGATCGAATGGTAATAAGCAGGAGCGATGCCGAGCGCCGTCGCAATTAACGCGCGGTTAATGCCATTGTGAGCGACGATTAAAATCGTTTTGCCAGCGTGGCGTGGCAAAATATCCTGCCAGAACTGACGAGCGCTTTCAAAAATTGCCAGTACAGGAAAATGCTCCTTGACATTCTCTGACTGAGTCAAGGTCATGCAAAACTTGTGGGGCTTTTCTTGCCAGCAGCGGTAGTCTTCAGGAAACTTCTCTAACACATCTTGGCGAAGCATTCCTTCCCACAGAGGCAAATCAATTTCCATCAGTCGCTCAGTCGCAACCAGAGGGGGAGGAACTTCAAAACGAGACAAAATGAGTTCGGTAGTTGCTTTCGCTCGTTGTAAAGGACTGGTGTAAGCTGCGTCAAAGGTGAGGCTGCTGAGAGCATCCCCCACTTGAGTCGCGGTTGCGCGACCCGCATCGGTCAACGTGGACTGATCGAGGCGACCTTGGATGCGACGCTCTAGGTTAAAGCTGCTTTTGCCGTGACGGACAAGAATAACGCGAGTAGTCAGGGTAGCATCCTCCAGGTTAGGGGCAGTCTCCCTCGCTATTGTGGCTGAGGGGTGAGAAAGAAAAAAACAGGATCTGTTAAGGATTGTACCTTGCGAGGGGGGCGCTCTCTACGGAAATGCCAGGGGGTTTTTGGCTGGGGGATGAACCACTCAAGCGGAGCTCGGGGAGCAATTTGGTTACTCGCGACGATTAAGGAATGCTCTACACTGCCCTTGTATGATGAAATACGGGTAACTGAGGCAAGCCGGAGGCTATTGATGACACTCAAGCGGTTGATTTTAGGGATTCTGACGGCGATCGCGATTGCTTTTGCTGCTCTGTCTTTGCTCCAAAGTTGGAATCAGCCTCAGATTCAAAGCCGACTGGAACTTTACCAAACCAATTTGCTCCTGCACGCAGCGGAGTGGCAGGGAGATCAAAACCAAAACCCGAATCCTAATTTAGCAGTAGTCCGTGAAAGCTTGACGGGCAAAGATGTGTTAAAAACTGCTTTGGATCAGTATCAAGAAGCTCGGCAAACGGCTCAGAAAACCCTAGAAACGACATTCGCACAAATTAAAGCACTATCAGCAACCGATGATGGGACAGCTCAGCAATCAGAGAAGTTGAAAACTGAAGCTCGTAGCTCGGCTCAATTATTACAGCTCAAGGCGACACTCCAGCGAGTGGAACTGTTACGGGATGAGTTAGATTTGCGTGTTGGTATTTTGCAGGCCCATAAGCAGCAAACAGACGCGGCGCTCACCACTTGGGAAGATTTAATTGAGCGAGAGCGCGTTCAAGCTGGTTCTAAGCTTTTGGTTGAAACAGCGAAAGTGTTGGTGGGGTTGTGGAGCAACCCAGCGCAACTTTTACCAGATGCAGAGTCGCAGCTTCAAAAGAATTTGGATGGCTGGTTTCGCTATCGCGCGTTAACTCAGCTTTACCAATTGCAAGAACGCCAAGAAGCGCTCGCCACGATCCAGAGAGCTGAGCAAGTAGTCGCTCAGCAGGCGATTGAAAAGTTAGCGATCGTGGTAACAGTCCCGACACTTGGGTTTTTGATTGGGTTAGGGTTATTAATTTTTGCAGTTTTGCAACGGTTAGCTCAGTGGAAGCGAGCAACTCCTGGCGATGGGGGAATGATTCCCGGTTCGAGTCAGGAACGGCAATCGATTTTAAGGTTAAAGCCGTTACCTTCCATTGCTTGGGATGGGGAAACGATTTTGCAAGTGATGGTGGTTGGTTTTTTCTTAGTGGGACAAATTCTTGTGCCACTAGCCTTGGGGATCGCCAATGCGATTGCTCGCATTAATCCAGGGACGTTTGATGCGCGGACTCAAGCTTTATATATTCTTGCTCAATATGTGCTACTAGCTGCGGGTGGTTTATCAGTTTTGTATGTTTCTTTGCATCCTTTTTTACCGCTACCGGAAGGTTTGTTTCGCATTCACTGGCGCGGGAATTGGTTTTGGTGGGGATTGGGTGGTTATCTGGCGGCACTTCCCCTGGTGATTGTGGTGTCGTTAATTAATCAGCAATTGTGGCAAGGACAGGGGGGGAGTAATCCGATTTTACCCATTGCTTTGGAAAGCCGGGATGGGGTAGCGCTGGCGGTCTTTTTCTTTACAGCTTCGATCGCAGCACCGATGTTTGAAGAGATTATGTTCCGGGGGTTTCTGTTACCTTCTCTGACGAAATATTTGCCTCTGTGGGGTGCGATCGCCGCCAGTGGTTTGATTTTTGCGGTGGCTCATTTGAATATTTCTGAGGTTCTGCCTTTGGCAACCCTGGGAGCCGTTTTGGGGTTTGTGTATGTGCGATCGCGCAATCTCCTTGCTTCGATGTTACTTCATAGTCTTTGGAATAGTGGCACGCTTTTGAGTTTGTTTCTGTTGGGAAGTGGTGCGAGTTGAAGTTTGTTTCTGTCCGAGTTGAGGAAGGGGGTTCAAGGGTTGGGAAAATGGGATGCCAACCACTAAGGATGAGAACGGTAAACCTCACTTTTTACTCAGCTTCTGCACCCTTGACTATCACCCGCAGTGGTTTCGGAATTTTCAGCAAAACTGGTAACTTTTTTCTGACCTTGCTAAATCCAATCGTTCTTTTCTTTCCCCCCTCTCCCTGAGCTTCTTCCCTAACCATCTAGGAACAGATGAGGGGAGGAAATGAACCTTTGAAAACTCAGTGGCTTTTTTCAGGAAAGTTGTTTAATTTTATTGAAGTCAACTTGACAAATCGACAACTTTATGGATAAATTGGAACAAAGATTGGGCAGCCAAGCCATGAGTGATTTTAACAGCCACAAGATAGAGGAGACGCTGAATTGGATGCGTCTGTTACCCTATGCGGCTTTTGGTATTTTAGCATTTTCTTTAACTTCAGCAGCAGACTTAAATTATTTCGTGAAAGCTTACTTGGTGCTGCTAGAGGCTCAAGCAATGATGGCATTGATTTATTTTTTAAGACCTAAACTCACTAAGAGTAGCAAGCGCCCCAGTGACTGGTAGCGCTCTCGTTGAACTTTGCTAGGTTAGAGAGGACAACACAGAGAAGAACCATGAAAGATAAAACGGTAGCAGTTCTGCTGGCTTTCTTTTTAGGCGGTTTGGGAATTCACAAGTTTTACTTAGGGGAAAACGTAGCCGGATTCTTGTATTTACTTTTTTCCTGGACTTTTATTCCTGCAATTCTAGCATTTTTTGACTTCCTAGGTTTGCTGCTCAGCTCAGAGCAATCATTCCAAAGTAAATACAACGGTCTTCAGCTTCCCAGTGTCACGCTAGCCAGAGGTGCTAAAGATATCACCGGTGCTTTAGGAGACTTAAAAAGACTGTACGATCTGGGAGCCATTACGGCTGAAGAATATGAAGAAAAACGCCAAAAACTTTTGAAAGAATTGTAAGAGCCATTTATCAGGTTAAAGGTTAAGTAACCGTGTCCCAAAATTTATCTTGGTTACAGCAAACCCCCCAATGGGTTTGGCTATCTTTCATTCCCGGTTTAGGGGGATTAGCGATTGTCTATGCCGGTCACAAATCAAAGACTCCTAGCTGGGTAACGGGTGGTGTTGCCCTGACCCTTGTAGCACTTGCCTTATCTTCCAGTCACCTCGCCTGGTTAATCTGGCTGGCTCAAATTGTCACAGCGTTTTCCCTAAAAAAACGGTATTTAATCAAAATTTCCCCGAGAGGAATGCTCGTTCCTCAAGATGCTCAATTGGCAGAATTGATCGCAGAAGTTCGGGGCAAAGTAGACCTCAATGAATGCTCAAAAGATGACCTCGTAAAAATTTTAGGATTGCCGATTGTGTATGCCAATGAGATTGAATCCCTCAAGCAGGAAGGCTATATTTTCACCTACTTAGAAGAACTCTCAGAAATCGCAGGCATTCCTGAGAGCCACCTGAAACGCATCGCTCCCTTAGTCACTTTTAGTTATGACTATAAAAAAGAAGCACATTTTACCTGGAAGCGCGTTAATATCCTATCAGCCCAAGAACTCATTGCCTGCGGTCTCGAACCCGCAGTAGCCCAAACCATCTTTGCAGAAAGACAGCGAAAAGGCGAATATCGCTCTGCGCTTGATGTGAAGCGACGGACAGGATTGCCGTTTCATTCCTATCGCCAGATTGTGTAACCAGCTAGCTAAGCCTTAAAAAAAGTTAAGAGGAACGGGCGATCGCAGAGGATTTCGTTTACCCTCTAGAGAGACGCCCGCAGAGGTGTCAAGGGATTATCGTTCAGGAAGTATCCCCTCGTGGCAACGCTCAAGGTGCAGGTGCTTGAACCCAGGTAGGTGAGAGGCCTGTACTATCAGCAATCACCAAGTTTCCGCTGATGGGGATGCTTCTTTGTAGTTTAGTGCCGAAAAACACCTATGCAACTTGCCTCAGCAACAACAGCGGCCCCGGAAACTTCAGCGCGAGAGACCATTACCCTCGATGTCGGCGGTATGATGTGTGCAGGATGCGCCGCCGCGGTAGAACGGCAACTCAAGCTACAAGCAGGCGTGATTTCAGCCTGCGTTAACCTCGCCACTGAAGTCGCAACCATCGAGTGCGAGACCGGCAATGTTAACCCAGAATTATTAGCTCAAAAATTAACCGAGAGTGGATTTCCCACTCAACCCCGTTATCCAGACAGCTTGCGAGTCGCGAGCGTCACCGTTGCAGAGCGACACCGCCAAGAAATCCGGCGACAAATTTGGCAGTTAGCGGTCGCACTCACTTTAATCCTGCTCTCTGGTTTCGGGCACCTGGCCGGGCCCCAAACCCCCATAATCAGCAATATTTGGTTTCACTGGGGTTTAGCCACCCTCGCGCTTCTCCTACCAGGACGTGCAATTACGATCGATGGCTGGCGGGGGTTGCTGCGAAATGCACCCAATATGAATACCTTAGTAGGCTTGGGTGCGTTCACTGCTTACACAGCCAGTACCGTGGCACTGCTGTTTCCCTCCTTGGGGTGGGAATGCTTCTTCGATGAACCGGTGATGCTCCTCGGCTTTATTTTACTGGGTAAAACCCTAGAACAACAGGCAAGACAGCGAGCGGCAGCGGCATTACAAGCGTTGATCGCACTGCAACCTGCAACAGCTCGTTTAGTCGCTAAAGCCAACGGTAGTGAGGAGGAGCCAGAAAACTTATCATTCGCTCTTGAGCAATGCGTCGAGATCCCAGCCGATCGCGTCCGAGTCGGAGAGTGGTTGCAGGTATTGCCAGGGGAGAAAATCCCGGTCGATGGCGAAGTCTGGGCCGGGAAAACGGCGGTGGACGAATCGATGCTGACTGGGGAGTCTCACCCCGTCCTGAAACAACGGGGAGATAGCGTTTGTGCAGGCACTCTGAACCGATCGGGAGCGGTGACGATCCGAGCCACTCGGACCGGTCAAGAAACCACCCTGGCTCAAATTGTGGCAATGGTGGAAGCTGCTCAAACTCGGAAAGCGCCGATTCAATATTTGGCGGATACAGTGGCTGGATATTTTACCTATGGCGTGATCGCGGTCTCGGTGTTTACCTTCTGGTTTTGGTACTTGGTTGGCACTCATATTTGGCCAACAGTGCTATGGGGAACAGGAGTTATGCCGATGGCACAGGGAGCAATGGGGTCTGATTTACCGCAATCCCCTGTGTTATTGAGTTTAAAGTTAGCGATCGCAGTTTTGGTGATTGCTTGTCCCTGTGCTTTGGGATTAGCAACCCCGACCGCAATTTTAGTGGGTTCTGGGATCGGCGCTGAGCGCGGATTGTTAATTCGGGGGGGTGATGTTTTAGAACGGGTACGGCAGCTTAATACCGTAGTCTTTGACAAAACAGGAACCCTGACCACCGGTCATCCCACCGTGACAGATTGTTTGGCACTGGTCCCAGAAGTGAATGCAGCCTCCATTCTCCAAGTTGCGGCGGCGGTGGAAAGTGGTTCGCAACATCCCCTGGCAACTGCGATCGCCAGCGAAGCGAAACGGCAGGGGTTGCCATCGATCGCTGCTCAGGATTTTCACACAGAACCGGGACTGGGAGCTGCTGCGAAAGTCAACGGTGAAGTGGTGTTGGTGGGGAGTGGTGAATGGTTACAGCAGCAGGGAATTGCCGTAGAAACACCCTTGAGTGAGGGTTTAGCGGGGAAAACCTTGGTGTATGTGGCGATTGGGGGCCGGTTAGCTGGGATGATTGCTTGTAGCGAAGCGTTGAGGACGGATGCCAAAGCAGCAGTGGAGCGGTTGCAGCAGATGGGACTGCGGGTGATGCTGCTGACTGGGGATCGCCTAGAGGTGGCAACTGCGATCGCGCAACAGTTAGAACTGGCACCGACTGATATCCTGGCTCAAGTGCGACCCCAACAGAAAGCGGAGGCGATCGCGGCCTTACAAGCTCAAGGTTGCCGAGTGGCAATGGTGGGAGATGGGATTAATGATGCTCCTGCTCTCGCTCAGGCGGATGTTGGCATTGGGTTGCAGGCGGGGACTGATGTCGCTGTAGAAACAGCTCAAATCGTCCTGATGCGGGATGCTCTGATCGATGTTGCAGAAGCAATTGAACTCGGTCGCGCCACTTTTGATAAAATTCGTCAGAATTTGTTCTGGGCGTTTGCTTACAATAGTTTAGGTATTCCTGTGGCGGCTGGTGTTTTATTACCGAGTTTTGGGATTGTTTTGAGTCCTGCCACGGCGGGTGCATTCATGGCTTTTAGTTCTGTGAGTGTGGTTACAAATTCTTTGTTATTGCGACGCAAATTTAGCCATCAATTCCCCACAAACTCTTAAGTCTAAGTTGGAAAGCCGAGGGGAGATAGGAGTCAGTTGAATTGAGGTGGAAAAGCCAATTGATGAAGGAAAGGGAAGATCGCAGCTTAGCTCCTATCCACCCTTGAGACAACCCTTGTTTCCCCTTTTCCCTTTCCCCCCTTTTACCCTTTTTCCCCTTTCCCCTTAGATCGCCATACTTTCTACCAGTCGCCACTGACGACTTTCTCTAATTAACTGACCCACCAGCTCAAACATGAGGCGACAATGATTATTAGCCTGGAAAGGGAGTTCCTCATTTTTGACCACAAAATCCATCCGAATTCCAGCATGATGGACAGTATTTTTGTCAATTAGCACTTCCAGGGTCACTAGCTTTGCGATCGAAACTTGGCCAGGGATTTCACGAGCCATGATATAGTCCCCTGTATCATAAATAATATTCAAATTACAGGCCTCTAAAATCTCGATCAGTACCTGTCGGAGGCGTTCCACTGGAATGGAAACAATAAAAAAACCAGTATAGCGAGCCATATTAAATATTCCCGCTAGTGACTCGCGTCTGACCCTGATTGATAAGTAGTCGCGAGGGGAAAGCGGGGGGGATGATGCCGCTTCCCTGTAAACAAGTTGTCCGTTTAAGTTGCCACTTGGCGAGGAACGGAGCCGAAACTCGTTGTTACTTGATGCTACACACTCCTTAAATAGTGAACCTTTTTCAGATTCCCGGAAGCTTCCCGATCGCGCAACCAACGCAGCTAATCGATTCGTTCTCGATGACAAGTGGTCTCAGGGGTTGGCTGCGGGTGGTTGGCAGGAAACTTGCTCGCGTGCAACATTGAGACTCTTTCGATCGTAACTAGCCTATAAGCTAAGTTTAGAACAATGAGATTTGATTGGGGTGTCAGGGTAAACGAATGAGGGGTAAGTTGATTGTGTTTGAGGGGGTTGAAGGAGGCGGGAAAACAACGCAGATGCAGCGTTTGCGGCTCTGGTTGTTGGAAAGTGATTGGATCTGGCAATTCGCCGATCGAGTTCCGAGGGTGGTGGTGACTCGCGAACCGGGAGGGACAGAATTAGGAGCAAGACTACGGCGACTGCTGTTAGAACACGGTACCGGTGAGCCCATTCAGGACCGCGCGGAGTTACTGTTATATGCGGCGGATCGAGCTCAACATGTTGAAGATTTTCTGAAACCTGAATTAACCAAAGGGTCAATCGTTTTGTGCGACCGCTTTACAGATTCAACGATCGCTTATCAAGGGTATGGCAGGGGTTTAAGTTTAGATTTAATCGAGCAAGTCAATACATTGGCGACGGGTGGTTTGCAAAGCGATCTGACTTTGTGGCTAGATTTGGAGGTGGAGACTGGGTTGGCAAGAGCAAGAGCGAGGGGAACCAGCGATCGCATGGAACAAGCAGATTTAGGGTTCCACCGACGGGTACAGCGAGGGTTTGCGGAGTTGGCAAGACGGTATCCTGAACGCATTGTGCGGGTTGATGGCAGTCGCAGCGAGCAACTGGTTGCTGAAGAAATTCAGGCGATCGTGACGAGGAAGTTGCTAGGTTGGGGTTATGGGAAAAAAGGGGAGGGTTGACTGGGGAAGTCGGAAATTGACGATGAATGCTTTTACACCACTGATCGGACAAAACCACGCGGTTGAGTTGTTGACTCAAGCAGTTGCCCAAAATCGAATTGCCCCTGCTTATTTATTTGCTGGTTTTCCGGGGGTGGGGCGGAGTTTGGCGGCGCGATGTTTTATTGAGCTGTTATTTTCTGGGGGACGCGATCGCGCTGTGACTCCTCTACAAAGGCGTATCCAGCAAGGAAATCACCCTGATTTATTGTGGGTTCTACCCACTTATCTACACCAAGGTAAGCGACTCTCGGCCAAGGAAGCAGAGGAAGCTGGGTTAAAGCGGAAGGCTCCCCCCCAAATTCGCTTAGAACAAATTCGAGAAATTGGCGAGTTTTTGAGTCGTCCGCCGTTGGAGGCGTCGCGATCGGTGGTGGTATTGGAACAGGCGGAAACGATGGCGGAAGCGGCGGCAAATGGGTTATTAAAAACGTTGGAGGAACCGGGAAGGGCGACGCTGATTTTAATGGCTCCGGCGGTGGAGTCTTTGTTGCCTACTTTGGTGTCGCGATGTCAGCGAATTCCTTTTTACCGTTTGGAGCGAGGGGGGCTGGAGGAAGTGTTACGGCGCACGGGGAATGAGCAGATTTTGTCCGATTCAGAGGTGATGGCAATGGCTCAAGGAAGTCCGGGACAAGCGATCGCGGCTTGGGAACAACTGCAAGCAATTCCACCTGATTTATTGGCAAAAATGAAGCAACGACCTCAAACTGTGCGAGAAGCTTTGGAGTTGGCAAAGGAGATTGATAAGTCTTTGGATACGGAGGCGCAATTATGGTTAGTGGATTATTTACAGCAATGTTATTGGCAGCAATTTCTGGCAGGTGTCATGGGTAAATCTCCGCTGCAACCTTTGGAAAAAGCACGACAATATTTGCTCAATTATGTTCAGCCGCGATTGGTTTGGGAATGTACGTTAATGGGGATGTGTTAAGCAAGAGGGGAAATTCAGCCTATCCGCCAGAAACCGACTCATATACCGCATCATTCTACCTCTCCACTTAATTTGGTATGAGATACGGCAAGCTTTGGTCTATCTTCTGAAAGGGGATGGATAGACCGAAATTTTCAGCCTTATAATAGTGATGCTGCAAGTTGATGATTGACTGTGCTCGAAGGTAAGCTTCGAGTAAAAAGAAACCCTGTCACCATTCACAAATCCTGAGAATCTCTTCATTGGCGCGAAAAGCAAAGTGCAAGGCTTCGAGAGCCTCGTTAAGTTCTTTTTCTCGATCGCTTGGCGGACTATTTAGGTCAGTCATGTTGACATATTAATCGAGGTTCAGCTAATTTGAGTACGTCAACCTCTATGACCTATGTTGCGATCGTGCCGATCCTCAACGCAGATTTCGCATTAAGTTTTGCCCGTAGTTGGATCGAGGGCTGGAATCAACATGATATCGATGCTGTCCTAAGCCACTACACGGATGACTTTGAGTTGGCTTCTCCTTTGATTCCATCCATTGCTGGAGAAGCGAGCGGCGTTCTACAGGGCAAGGCAGAGGTGAGAGCTTACTGGAAGAAGGGATTAGCGCTAATCCCTGATCTTCATTTTGAACTAAAAGAAGTCCTAACGGGTATCGATAGCCTCACGCTCTATTACCGAGGACATCGGGGTATGGTGACTGAAGTGCTATGGTTTGACGGTACTGGAAGGGTAAAGAAAGCTTGGGTTTTTTACACCGTATAACTAAGGAAGGGTGAGTTGTGACGCAATCGCCAATTTCAGCAGAATCGATTTCAGCAGCGATCGGTAAGACGATCTACCCAGAACCTTATGCTTCCCTTGTGAAGGGACGACAAAAGCGAAAACTGGGTGAGTATTTTGGTTTGAATAATTTTGGAGTCAATTTAACCCATCTTTTACCCGGTGCAATTTCTGCGCTGGCTCACAGCCACTCCAAGCAAGAAGA
>JBLNEP010000124.1:0-17560 GCA_050262755.1 Actinomycetota bacterium
CTGAGAAAGGCGGTTTGGAAAGAGCTAGAAGACCTAACGAAATCTCAAGTGAAATCGTTGGTCAAGCGGAAGTTTATTAGTGACGCCTTATTAGTATCGGGATTTTCGTGAAATGGTATAAGGCCTGATAGACCCTTGATGAATGCAGGTTTTCGCTTTTTCCAGCAAACTCTACTTTGAGCAGATCAGATTGAACCAGCAGTTTCCCTCGCCACTGCTCGCAGTCGCTCCACATCTCGTATGGGTGGCGCACCAAAGAGCCGCTTGTACTCCCGGTTAAAGTGCGAAGCATCATCGTACCCCACTCGGTAAGCAGCACTGGTTGCGTCAAGGTTTTCCAAGAGCATCAGACGGCGAGCTTCTTGAAGTCGCAGTTGTTTCTGGAACTGCAAAGGACTCATAGCAGTGACCGATTTGAAATGATGATGGAAGCCTGAGACACTCATACCCAGCTCTCGTGCGATGCTTTCAATCCTCAGCGGCTGGTTAAAGTCTTTCCGGAGGCGATCGACGGCCCTAGCGATGTGGTGGGTGTAGCCACCGAGAACGGCTATCTGGCGCAGCCGATTTCCTTGTTCTCCCATCAGGAGTCGGTAAATGATTTCCCGTTTAATCAAGGGTGCAAGAACAGGAGCTTCCGCAGGGGAATCTAAAAGCCTGACGAGTCGCACCATAGCGTCCAACAGATTTGCATCCAACGGACTGACGGCGATCGCTTTGACATCGCTACCCCTTTGTGACGAGGGATACCCCGCCTCAACCATAACAGAACCAACCAGAGCGGGGTCGAGATCGAGACGAAGACTCAGGTACGGTTGCGCCTTGGACGCTTCCAGAATTTGGCTGACAATTGGCAGTTCGACTGTCGCCAGCAGATAGTGCATTGGGTCGTACTGATAGCGATCGCTACCCAGAAGCACTTCTTTGCGACCCTGAGCGATCGCACAAAAGGCAGGGACAGAGACAGCATGACAGGGTTCCGCAGGCGAGGAGGTGCGGTTGAAATGCAATCCTTTCAGCACCTCAATCGTTCCATCCTGATGAATCGTCTGTGCAATCCGTTCAGTTAGTTCGTCTCGGTTGGCTTGCGCTCTCTCTACCTCACGTTTTGCCTGTAGGTCGTTCGTTAAATCGATATCAGACTTTTCGCTCGTTTTGGCAGGGTTCATTTCTAACTTTTGCAGGATTGTACAACAATCTTAGACGATCGTTCTATCGCTTGTCCTTCAAGCTTCCTAGAATGAAGGACAAGCGATGAAAAGAGATTCCGGCTTCTTGCAAGCGTCTGGACTTTTATTCAAGAGAAAACTCAGTGTTGATTGGGCAAGCGATTCGCCTACCAACACCCCAAATGGCATCAAAGCTAACCTTGCTGCTTAAAAAAATCCATCCCTACTGATAGAGCAGGCAATAAGCGCTCACTCTCTACGATTGGGACAGCTATCTAAATGGCATCCAGCGAAGGAATTCAGACAATGGATATCAAACGAAGTGGCTCACAGCCTTCCGGCAAAGGACCAATCGAGTATTTTACTGGCACTGTCCGCATTGACCCCCTATTCGAGGCAGATGAGCCAGCACGCACATCTGGGGCTAGTGTCACCTTTGAGCCTGGTGCTCGAACCGCATGGCACACCCACCCACTGGGACAGACGCTAATTGTGACGGCTGGCTGTGGTCTCGTACAGCGCTGGGGTGGGGCGATCGAGCAAATTCGACCGGGAGACACGATCTGGTTTGAGCCAGGTGAAAAGCATTGGCACGGTGCCACCCCAACTACAGCTATGACGCACATTGCCATTCAGGAGTGGCTTGATGGCAAACCCGTGGAGTGGATGGAGAAGGTCAGCGACGAGCAATACCAGACATCAACAGTAAACCAATAGGAGAATCTATTTATGTACCCCACAAAAGCCTATGCTGCGGTCAGTGCAACATCACCGCTGTCCTCTACCACAATTGATCGGCGCGATCCCACAGAACACGACGTTCAGTTCGAGATCCTCTTCTGCGGTATCTGTCACTCCGACCTCCATTCGGTGCGTAACGAGTGGAGCAGCGTCATGCCTACTGTCTACCCCATTGTCCCCGGTCATGAAATGGTCGGTCGCGTCACCAAAGTCGGCTCGGCAGTTACCAAGTACCAGCCCGGAGACCTTGTCGCTGTCGGTTGCATGGTTGATTCTGACGGTACTTGCCCTAATTGCAAAGACGGTCTTGAGCAGTTCTGTGCGAACCTGACTCTCACCTACAACTCCCCAGACAAGCACCAGGGAGGCGTTACCTATGGTGGCTACTCCGATAGCATTGTCGTCGATGAACGCTTCGTTCTGCGCGTTCCTTCTAACCTCGATCTTGCTGGAGTCGCGCCACTTCTCTGCGCCGGGATCACAACCTATTCGCCTCTGCGCCACTGGGGAGTCACCAAGGGCAAGAAAGTTGGCATAGTCGGTCTGGGCGGACTAGGCCACATGGGCGTAAAGTTAGCTCATGCGTTTGGTGCTCATGTTGTCGTCTTCACTACCTCCCCCGACAAAAAGGAAGATGCACTCCGCCTGGGTGCCGATGAAGTGGTCGTCTCCCGTAATGCTGACGAGATGCAGAAGCACGCTGGCAGCTTCGATTTCATCCTCGACACCGTATCCGCTGTTCACGACATCAACGCCTATCTCAACCTGCTCACCCGCGACGGCAACATCACCCTGGTCGGCGCACCCCCGAAACCCTTCGACATTGCGGCATTCAGCCTGATCATGGGCCGTCGCAGTCTCTCCGGCTCGAGCATTGGCGGCATTGCCGAAACTCAGGAGATGCTTGATTTTTGTGGTCAGCACAACATCACTGCGGATGTCGAAGTCATCCCGATCCAGAAAGTCAACGAAGCTTACGATCGCCTGCTCAAATCTGATGTGAAGTACCGCTTCGTGATCGATATGGCATCCCTTAAATCTGAATAACTGAGGTGGAACCTCGGCTGATTAGCAAGTCCGTCAGGCAAACCTCAGTAGTGATTCAACAAAAAGAGGAATGAGATGATTAAAGACAAAGTTGTGATTATTACCGGCGCATCATCCGGGATTGGTGAAGCAACTGCGAAATTGCTTGCCAGCAAAGGCGCTAAAGTCGTATTAGGCGCGCGGCGCGAGCACCAATTAAAACAACTGGTTGATGAAATTCAAAAAGCTGGCGGACAAGCAGTCTATCAAGTGATGGATGTGGTTAACCCATCTGATAACACTGAGATCGTCAAGCTTGCCAAGGAAACATTTGGAGGCGTCGATGTGATTTTCTTGAACGCTGGCATTATGCCCACTTCTCCACTTTCTGCTTTGAAAACGGATGAATGGAATCGAACGGTTGATGTCAATATCAAGGGCGTACTCAATGGAATCGCGGCTGTGTTGCCAACGTTTGTTAACCAAAAGTCTGGGCATGCGATCGCAACTTCATCGGTTGCTGGATTAAAAGCGTATCCAGGTGCCGCGATCTATGGTGGAACGAAATGGTTTGTCCGCGATTTCATGGAAGTTCTCCGTATAGAGTCTGCTCAAGAAGGAACTAACATTCGGACTGCGACAATTTATCCTGCTGCCATTAATACTGAGTTGTTAGGTCAGATTACTGACCCAGATGCGGCTGGAAAAATGACAGCTTTGTATAAGCAATATGGCATCTCACCCGATCGAGTCGCCAATGTTGTGGCGTTTGCGATTGACCAGCCAGAAGACACCAATGTGAACGAATTTACGATTGGCCCAACCACGCAGCCTTGGTAAGGATAGTGCTGGCGGTGAGACTGAGTGCGACCGCCGTCTGAGGATAGGAAGGCGACTCTGGACAAGACCGTTGAGACGTTCGAGCGGCTACCCAGGAGATGACCGCTCTTCTCAGAACCGCCGTCGATCGTGGCATTACCTTCTTGGATACTCAATTCGGGTACGGCCGAGATTCCCCCTTCCCAGACCGTTAAAAATAACTGTCAATCATAGGGAGCAATAGCGTCACAAAATAGTAAACCAAAGGAGCAGTAAAAACATAACTGTCGGTGCGATCGAGAATACCGCCGTGGCCAGGGATCAATTGCCCCGAATCTTTCACCCCCGCGTCTCGCTTCATCATCGATTCAGTTAAATCTCCTAACAAGCTAGCGATCCCAATCAGCAAACCTAAGGCAGCGCCAGCATAAAGCCACCCTGGCCAATGCAGATACCAGGCCCCTGCGACCGCAACCCCCATACTGCCACAAACCCCAAAAACCGCACCTTCTACCGTCTTTTTTGGGCTGATGTGAGACAGACTGGTCCGACCAAAAAATTTACCCATAAAGTAAGCTCCAATGTCAGCCGCCCAAATACAACCGAAAGCGAGCAGCAGGGTTGTCAATCCTAACGGTAAGTCGCTGGCATTGGTCCAAGACTCTAGCCAATCGCCACCCAAGGGGAAGGAGATCCCACTTGTACTCGCCTGAGCCACTGCGTGCGAAAGCACCGCTTGACTCTGGTAAGTTGGCTCAAGACCCACTCGTAACCGCACCCAATAGCTAGGCAAGTAACCGCCGTAGAATAGCCCCAAGATAGATGAAGAAATATCAGCGATCGAGGAGATTTTGGGCTGGAATAGCAGGTAAAAACAAATTAAAGTCCCTGCTAAGGCAAACATAGCATCGACCAAGTGAGGCGCAATGGCGGCGGTCACGAGCAAAGCTTGACTCACCACTAAAGTCGTTTTCCCCGCCGGTGCAATGCCCTTGGCGCGAGCGAGTTGAAAATACTCTAATTGGCCGAGGTAGACAATGAGTCCAAAGCCAAGGGTAAAATACCACCCACCCAAAAAAATCATTCCCAGAGCAAGGGCGATCGCAACGATTCCACTGAGGATACGAGACCAAGGCATAAAACGAATTTCTCTTGCAGATGGCTAGGCGGGCAATCTAGCTATTGAGGCCCTTGATTTAAGTATGAAGGTTAACTGAACGTAAAAAAGGTTAAGAATTACTTTTGTCAGGGGTCTATGGAGGATTGAGGGGGTGTGGATGATGGAAAACTCACCACCAGCCTCTCACTAATCTAGCTTTTCGCCACTGAGAATGAAGATGGGATCGACGGAGGCAAAGGTTTGGTGGATGCCACGAGTCTCCAAGCGGTTGACGGCAGACTGCACCACTTCAATATTACGGACTTGCAATTCGGAAAAGCCTTCGGAAAGTGCATAGAGGTTTTCTAAATTCGCTGCGGTCGCGACCACTCGGCCTTGGGGTTGCAAGTACCGCCAGACTTCTTGGAGGATGGCTTTGATCGGTCGGCCTCCCTCAATGCAGACTCGGTGAGGGGGTTTTGACAAAGTTGGGAGGCACTCTGGGGCGCTGCCTTCTACGACTTCTACGTTTTTTAACTCGAAGCGGTCGCAGTTTCTACGAATCAAACTCACCACTTCTTCATCTCGTTCGACGGCGATGATTTGGCCTTGGGGACATAGCAAGCCGGTTTCTACTGCGATCGTGCCAGTGCCTGCGCCGATGTCCCACACCACTGAGTTTGGTTGTAGCCTGAGTTGGCAGATTAACAACAACCGAACTTCTCGCTTACTCATGGGAATACCGGGCAAACGCTCAAATAAGTCGTCTGAGATCCCAGGGGTGATGTAGGGCCAAAGTGGAGAAGGCATAGAAAAGTTTAGAGTTGAGATATTAGATTTTAGAGGGAGAAAGGTTGATTTGAGTTAGAGTTTGACAACTTTAATGGTTTTGAGGGTGGGATCGCTACCTCCACTGATCCGGCCACCCAAGGTGAGGACTTGTTGTAGGTAGTTAAGGGCGTCAGGGGTGATGATTTCACCGGGCATCAGGGTGGGAATTCCGGGGGGATAGGGGCAGATGAGTTCAGCACTGATGCGACCGCTGGCTGCTGTTACTGGCACGACTTCAGTGGCAGCAAAGTAAGCTTCGCGGGGGGAGAGGGGCGGCATTCCGAAAGTAGTGGGAGACCAAGGAGAAAGCGCTCGCCGATCCGTTAAGTGGGTGTGGCGATCGGTAGTCGAATTCCTGGTTGCTAGCGTCATGAAAGCAGTGACTAAGCTCTCAATATTTGCTTGAGTATTTCCCAAACTGATAATAAAGGTTAGGTGTTGCAGCATTGGTAATTCTGCTGTAACGCCGAGTTGGTCATGCAGGATTTCATCGGCCTCAAATCCGCTCAAACCCAATTCAGATACTTTAACAGTTAATCTTGTTGGATCCAAGGCAACGAAGCCAGGGGTATTCAAAGGTGCTAATACGGACAACCCAGGAATTTGATTGAGGCGCGATCGCGCTTCGTTGGCAAGCTGTAAGGTTCTTGTCATTAATGCTTCACCTTGCAACGCCATTTGTTGGCGGGCAGCATCTAGGGAAGCTAAAAGTAAATAACTCGGACTGGTTGATTGTATTAACTGCAAGGCCCGATTTAGGCGCTGGACATTGATGCGATCGCCTTTGAGGTGCAGCATGGAAGCTTGTGTAAGAGCACCCAGTACCTTATGAGTTGATTGAACGGTTAAATCAGCACCTGCTAAGAGGGCCGGTGCTGGGAGTTGGGGGTGAAAGTTGAAGTGGGGGCCGTGGGCTTCATCGACCAACAGAGGAATGTTAAATTGGTGAGTAATTTCTGCGACCGCGCTCAAATCTCCGCACACCCCGTGATAGGTGGGGTACACAACCATCACTGCCTTCGCTTCTGGATGCTGTTCTAAAGCGGTCGCAAGGGTGGCGGGTGTGAGGCTATTCGCCAAGTCCCAATCGCTGTTGTATTCTGGATTTACAAAAATCGGGATTGCGCCGGAAAGGATTAAACCAGAAATCACAGATTGGTGAACATTTCGAGGCACAATCACGCGATCGCCAGGACCGCAGGTTGCTAAGAGGGCTGCGATGATGCCGCCCGTGGAACCATTCACTAAAAACCAAGTTGCATCTGCCCCGAAGGTCTCTGCGGCTAATGCTTGAGCTTCTGCGATCGCACCGGCTGGCGCAAACAGATTATCTAGCTCTGGTAATTCCGGCAAATCGGCTTGAAATACTTCCCTTCCTAACAAGTTTACCAATCCTTCAGCAATTCCCTGTCCCTGCTTATGGCCGGGTGCATAGAAGGGAGCATGAAGCTTGTTGGCACTTGCTTGCAAAGCTTCGAGGATGGGCATTTTTAGCTGAGAATTTTTCACGACGACACTTTACCTTTGTAACCAAATTTGATTGCTAACATCGTCCTTCTTTAGGAAGAAATTTAAGAATTAATTGTAGCAGAATGTCGCTAGTTAGAGAGAGGCAAATTCCACAATTTTTATTTAAATTAAAACTATTAAGTTATTAATACAATCACCATGATTTTTCCTACTCCCAATCCGAATCCTTTCCCAGGTCCAGAAATTCCCGATCCCACCCCACCTCAACCGCCAGTCCCTGTGCCGGAACCAATTCCAGGACCCGCTCCAGAACCAGTGCCAGGACCGATCCCACAGCCAATTCCAGGACCTGTGCCAGAAACAGTGCCAGCTCCCATTCCCCAAACAGTGCCAGGCCCCATTCCGCAAACCGTTCCTGCACCCCAATAACAGTCAGCGCCAGTTCCCTCCTGAGTTCATCATTTGTCGAGGCTGCTAAGAATTATCGATCGCAAGTGCTTCTGATATCCTGGCAGAGGAGAGATGTTTGTAAATTGCTATGCTCACAGCCGGAATTGTCGGACTGCCTAATGTAGGCAAATCTACTTTATTTAACGCTTTGGTTGCCAATGCTAAGGCGACTGCCGCAAATTTTCCTTTCTGCACGATCGAACCCAATGTGGGGGTGGTTGCAGTACCAGATGAGCGGTTGCAAGTGCTGAGCCAGATTTGTAGTTCAGCACAAACGGTGCCGACACGGATTGAGTTTGTGGATATTGCCGGTTTGGTGAAGGGTGCGAGTCAGGGGGAAGGGTTGGGAAACCAATTTTTATCTCATATTCGGGAAGTGGATGCGATCGTGCAGGTTGTCCGCTGTTTTGAAAATGATGATATCATCCACGTTGCTGGCTCAGTAGACCCACTTCGAGACATTGAAGTGATTAATCTAGAACTAATTTTAGCAGACTTAGCACAAATTGAACGCCGCCTCGATCGCACTCGTAAACAAGCAAGGGGTAATAAGGAAGCTCAATTAGAATTGCCAGCACTCGAAAAATTAGCAACGATTTTAAATGAAGGAAAACCAGGGCGACAGTGCAGCTTAACTGAAGAAGAAGCTGAGGCGATTAAAGGCTTAGGGTTGCTAACCCGTAAACCAATTATCTATGCTGCCAATGTATCTGAAGAAGATTTGGCAACCGGCAACAGCTACGTTGAACAAGTGCGAGCAGTAGCAGCTAAAGAAAATGCTAAGGTTGTTGTCGTTTCAGCACAAGTTGAGTCAGAATTAGTGGAGTTGCCGGAAGAAGAGCGGGCAGACTTCCTAGCATCTTTGGGGGTACAAGAAGGTGGCTTGAAATCTTTGATTCGAGCGACTTATGAGTTGTTAGGGTTGCGGACTTACTTCACAAGCGGGCCCAAGGAGACTCGCGCATGGACGATTCAGGCAGGAATGTTAGCGCCACAAGCCGCAGGGGTGATTCACTCTGATTTTGAGAGAGGATTTATCCGGGCTGAAACTGTTTCTTATCAGGATTTAGTTGCGACTGGTTCGATGAATGCAGCTAAGGAAAAAGGCTTAGTCCGCAGTGAAGGAAAAGAGTATGTCGTGCAAGAGGGAGATGTGATGCTATTCCGGTTCAACGTTTAACCTCTGGAAGGGAGAAATGCAGATGAATATCACGCAGATTCTGATTGCTTGGCTGGTAACTTCAGTGAGCTTTTTTATCATTTCTAAGTTACCACTTGGTGTGGAAATTGACAGCTTCAATAAAGCACTGATTTCAGCAGCAGTTTTTGGGGTGTTAAATGCTTTGGTTCGCCCATTTTTTGTCATATTGGGTCTACCATTCATCTGGATAACCTTTGGCTTGTTCACGATTGTCATCAATGCGATTATCTTTGGTTTAGCCGCTTGGCTGGTTCAAGGGTTTTGGTTGCGGTGGGGATTTTGGAGTGCTTTACTAGGTGCGATCGCACTTGGTTTTATTAACTCCTTACTGTATCAGCTATTAGGTTCGATCCGATAGCAATGAGGCTTGGGGTTAGGAGTTTTCAGAACCCCAAGCTCTCTTGATTTTAGGAGAATCGCTAGGACTTACCGCTACACAAGCCTCAAGCAATTCTCAATTCCGAGGATTGACATCATTCCTCAGATAGATATTAAGTGAATCAACGATCGCTAATCTAGATGAGATTGGAACCAGTTGCAGGCGATCGCAGTCTCGATCCGCATTGAGGGCGAGAGACCGCATCTCGCTCCCATCTCCGTGCTAGGTTTTACTATTGTATAAAACCGAACTGCAACGGGGGGAGAAGGCTTAGATGAGTCAGAGAAAAGATCGGATTCCCGCTTGCTTACATTTAGCGATATACTCAAAATCATTCATTTCTCTGCAAGGGTTCCTGAGTGGGAGGAACATTTAATCGTCTAGTAGGCTACGGGGATCGACAAGTTAGCCACTGTTAGTGTGACAGTTGGCGCTGCAATTGGATTCTGGAAAACCAGAGAAGCTTGAGCCACAAGATTAACAGGGTGTCTGCTAGTAAAACCAAATCAGTGGATAATAGAATTTCTAGGTGAAGTTTTTCAGGAGACGGTCCATTAGGACAGGCAATCGCCAGTTAGGGGTTATTGCCAAAGATTAGTCACATTTTCTATAGCGGCAAGGTTCGGGTGCTCTCGAGAGTCAACGCACAAGGAGACAGGACAAGTGAAGAATCACAGGGGAGATGCTTCCTGAAGGGCAGTCAATGAGTCCGTGGGAGAAGAGAGAGGAAACCTGGAAGTTTCCCACCTCAAATTTTCTTCCCCTCTGTTCCTGAACCCTGATGCGATCGCTCACCTTAGTTGAGAAACTGGTAGCTCAAAGGAGTTTATGCTCATACAACCTCACAAACCTACGACTTCACGCAGAAATAAGCTCAAAGCTTTCGTGATTGAATCTCCTCGCCAACGCTACCCCCTCAAAGTTCCCCAACGTTGGCAACCGGAGGGTAACTGGCGGATTCATCATAAAATTGGTCGCGGCTATTTTCTGGCAATTGCAATTGGTTTTGTGGGTGCGCTGGGAGGATTGGTAATCGCAGACTACTACCAAGGTAAAGGGATCGAGCAGCTTAATAGCGCTCACTTGCAAGCACAATTACTAACGAATTTCAACCAAGCGACGGCGGAAGTACAATTACATGGCTCGCGGCTGGATACTTTCACCCAGGAGTCGGCGCAACTGAAATTAGAAAGCAGTTCCCTGTGGGAAAATGTAGCGAAAGCGAAGGAGTTGCAATTAGAAATTGAGCGCTACTTAGACAGTAAACCTGTCTGGGTGGCAGCGAACCCTAACGAACTCAAAACCTTGCTGAGAGCTTACACCACTCAGTTAGAAGCTTATGCTCAAAGCATGGAAGCTATTTTACAGAAATTTGATGGGTCACGATTGTCAATAGGGAAGGCGGAGGCGGCTCGTCAGCAATTATCCAGTGTGGGTAAGGAAGAGATGCTCGCTCTCGACTCCTACAGACTTCATCTGAGTAAAATTCTTGAGGTTGCCCAAACTCAGGAACAGCAAGGTGCGGTTGTGATGGAGGATGCACAAGGGTTAGAGAAGGCAATTATTATTGGGAGTATGCTAGTGTCGGTGGCAGTGGCGGCTACAGTCGGGTTGCGGACAAGTCGCGCGATCGCCAAACCAGTGGTGACAGTGACTCAGGTGGCTGAACAGGTCGCAATGGAGTCTAATTTTGAGTTGCGAGCTCCCGTCACTACGCAGGATGAAATTGGTTCGCTGGCTGTGTCTCTGAATCACTTGATTGAGCAGGTATCGGAACATACCAAGGAATTGGAACAAGCGAAGGAAGCAGCGGAAGCGGCAAGCATTGCCAAGAGCCAGTTTTTAGCGAATATGAGCCACGAACTGCGGACGCCACTGAATGCGATCCTTGGCTACTGTGAGATTTTGGCAGAAGATGCTCAGGATGTGGGTTTCGAGGCATTTTTGCCAGATTTAGAGAAGATTCAAACCGCTGGCAAGCATTTGTTATTGCTGATCGATGACATCCTCAACTTGTCTAACATTGAAGCGGGGAGAATGGATCTGTCCCTACAGGTATTTGAGACTGGTTCACTCATTGAGAGGGTGGTGGCAATGGTGAAGCCACTCGTAGAGAAAAATGGCAATATGCTAGAGGTGAAATGCGACCACAATCTCGGTCAAATGTACGGCGATCTGGAGAAGGTGGAGCAGATCTTGTTTAATTTACTCAGCAATGCAGCAAAGTTTACGACTGGTGGCCGGGTTGTACTCAGTGCGATCCGGGTGATGAGGAGGGAACAGGGGGAACCAGCGCAGAACTCTGAGGTGAATCTGCTTGCGACTGGCGATCGCTCAGAGTGGATTTGCTTCGAGGTGAAAGATAGCGGAATAGGAATGTCAACGGAGCAGCAACACTACTTGTTTGAAGCATTCGCGCAAGGGGATGCCTCGACAACACGCAAGTATGGCGGCACAGGATTGGGTTTGACGATCACTCGCCATTTTTGCCAGTTGATGGGGGGTGAAATTTGGGTTGAAAGTGAGTTAGGGAAGGGGTCTACTTTTACGGTGCAGTTGCCTGCGAGAGTGGTTGAGTAGAAGCTTGAAGGGAAAAGACTGTTACAGAAATGCTTTTTTAGAATTGAATTTTTTTGCCGCCTCTAGAAGTGTTGAGTCAAGCTGATACAGCAATTTCCGAGCGGTGAGTATGCAAAATAAATTACTCTTTTTTAAAGATGATGTATGAAAGAGAGGAGGTCAAAGAAAAAAGGAAAAGGGTGTGAAATTGACGAGAGATTTAAGCTCAGACACAGAAAAAATGCGCTCGAGGATTTACAAAGAGAGCAAGTATCCCCTCAAGTCAGACGAAGAGCGCATTGTATCCTGTTAAGATTTAGGGGTTTTGACACTGAGAAATTAATAAGCATTTTTGGAGTGAGTCGTAGAACTCTCCAGTATCGGGATCGGAAGTGGGAAGAAGAAAAGTTAGTGGGGTTATATGACCAAACGGGAAGAGGAAGAAAAGCGAAATTAAAAAAAGAGCAGAGGGAACAAGTTAGAAAGTGAGTTAAACAAGCACCTAGCCTAGAGATTGTAAGTTTTTGTGTTACAGTTCAGGGTGCGTATCTAACCAGTAAAGCCGTCCTGTGGGCGTAACCTGCCATAAGTAGAGGACGGGGTTTCTAACCTAGGAGGTTTGATGACACCAGAAGTCCAGCAGCGAGTTCAAAAATTAAGGCAACAGCTACAGGAAGCGAGCTATGCTTACTATGTTCTCGATGCACCGATTATGGAAGATGCTGTTTATGACCGCCTCTATCGAGAACTGCAAGAACTGGAAACTCAGTACCCAGAATTAATTACCCCAGAAAGTCTGACTCAGCGGGTGGGTGAGAAACCTGCTACGCAGTTTTTCTCAGTTAAACACAAAATTCCGCTCTACAGTCTAGAAAATGCGTTTAATCTGGAGGAGTTTGCCAAATGGCAAGAACGCTGGCAGCGATCGCTTCCTAAACTGGAGGAATTTGAATATGTTTGCGAGTTAAAAATTGACGGTTCGGCCTTGGCCTTGACTTATGAAAATGGGATTTTAGTTAGGGGTGCAACGAGAGGAGATGGCACCACGGGGGAAGAAATTACTCAAAATGTCAAAACGATTCGCTCGCTCCCTTTAAAATTACAGTTAGACAACCCACCGCCAGCGGTGGAAGTGCGGGGCGAAGCTTTTTTGTCCTTAGCAGTTTTTGAAGAAATTAATCAGGAACGGGAACAAGCAGGGGAAGCACTTTTTGCGAATCCCCGGAATGCAGCGGCGGGAACATTGCGACAATTGGATTCAAAAATTGTTGCAAAACGGCGGTTAGATTTCTTTGCTTATACGCTGCAAATTCCGGGAACTGAGGATGTAGAGGTAGCTCGGACTCAATTACAATCCTTAGAATTATTACAACAAATGGGTTTCAAAGTCAACCCAAATCGTAAGCTTTGTCAGAATTTAGCTGAGGTGCGGGACTATTACGAATTATGGGATCTTGAGCGCCGAAATTTGCCTTATATGACTGATGGAGTCGTGGTGAAGCTGAATTCTTTGCTGCTACAAAAAGAGTTAGGGTTCACTCAGAAATTCCCTCGCTGGGCGGTCGCACTCAAGTATCCGGCCGAAGAAGCACCGACTCTGGTCGAGTCCGTCACCGTACAAGTCGGGCGCACAGGCGCTTTAACACCCGTGGCAGAATTGAAACCGGTGCAATTAGCGGGGACAACTGTTTCGCGGGCGACGCTACACAATGGCGATCGCATCGCCGCCCTTAACCTACACCTCGGCGATACGGTGATTGTCCGTAAAGCGGGCGAAATTATTCCCGAAGTCGTGCGGGTTCTCCCCGAACTTCGCCCCGCCGATGCTCAAGCTTTTCAAATGCCAAGTTGCTGTCCGGAATGCGGTCAATCGGTCGTCAGAGAAAAAGGCGAAGCGGTCACTCGCTGTATTAATACTTCTTGTCCCGCAATTTTAAGAGGTTCGCTGATTCATTTTTGCAGTCGAGAGGCACTAGACATCAATGGGATTGGGGAAAAATTAGTGCAGCAGTTAATTGAGCATCAGTTAGTGCGATCGGTCGCAGATTTGTATGAGTTAACAGCAGAACAATTGATGAAGTTAGAGCGGATGGGCAATAAATTAGCTCAGAAATTAGTAGAAGCGATCGCTCAATCAAAAGCTCAACCTTGGTCAAGAGTTCTGTATGGTTTAGGCATCCGTCATGTTGGCAGTGTCAATGCTCAATTATTAACGCAGAAATTTCCCACCGTTGACCAATTAGCAACCGCTTCTGCCGCAGCAATTGAGGGAGTTTATGGCATTGGATCCGAAATTGCTCAATCGGTGTCTCAGTGGTTTCAAGTCCCAGCTAATCAAAGGTTAATTGAGCGGTTAAAAAGTGCAGGGTTGCAATTAGAAAGTGATTTAGATCAGTCTTTGGCACTAGCCACCCCAGCAATTCTACCCCTAACAGGAAAAACCTTGGTCATTACAGGAACCCTGCCCACGCTGAAGCGAGAGGAAGCGAAAGAGTTGATTCAAAAAGCAGGTGGTAAAGTCACCAATTCAGTCAGTGCTAAAACCGATTATTTAGTAGTGGGAGAAGAAGCAGGATCTAAGTTAGAAAAAGCGAAAGCCTTAGGCATTACACAACTGTCAGAAACTCAATTATTAGATTTATTAAAAGCGCCTTAGGTAGGGCTTGCTGAACAAAGCGAAAACCTGCATTCATCAAGGGTACTTACGGTATTCAAAGTCCTCTCAAGCGCGCCCAAATCTGGTGCGAGACCTCAAAACGTTTGCACTTTTTGTCCCGACTCTCCTTTACCCCTTTTACCCCTTTCCCCTTCTTCAGCAAACCCTAGGTAGGAGTCCAAGCTGGCCACCGCCAGCGAGCGACAAAAAATTCACTTAAATCACGACCCGCGGCCGTAGCAGCCGCTTTTTGCACCTTATAAGCTGCTGCAATTGCACTTTTAGGAGTTCCTGGTAACAAGCGAAGTTCTTGAATGAATTTTACCATAAAATTAATCCCTAAATTTTCATGTAAATCTAAGAGAAAAGCTCCCATCAAAATTCCCAAATCAAAGCCATGACGGTTCCAGGCAAATTCTTGAGGACCGAAGATATCCAAATAAGTTAACGAGCTATTTTCCCAGCGTTCCAGCACCCCATTTGTCCAACGAGTGTGAGATAAATCAATCCCACCAACGACTGTGCGACAGAGACATTCCATATACAGTGGAAATCCTCGGCGCCATGATTCAATGGTATATTCGGCATTTTTATAAAAATCATAAAGGTATCCCCCCTGGCGGCCTAATTCATAAAAAATAATCCCATGTTTATCCTTCGTTTCTAAACTGCTCCCCATGAGGTCACTGTCAAAAACTGACCGCGAAATTTCCACCCGTCTGCCATTGCCGATTCCCCAAAATTGATGATGAGTAATAGCAATGACTTTGCGAGGACCAAAATTGCGGTCTTCTTCCAAATATTGAGGTTGAGAAGTAATCAACTCATAGAGCTGAGCGGCTTCTTCCCACCAACTCATCCATTCTGAAACATGAGCTGCGGGGAAGTCCCGGTCTGCGTAAAAGACCCATCTCCCCCCACACCAAGCCGTTAATTTTTCAGGGGTAGTATAGAAAGGCTGAAAGGGTTTTAAGCCACAGTTTTTTGCTAAAATCTTCATAGACATCACCCATTTGCATGAAGAAAAATATTGGTATCCATGAAATAATGTGGGTTCAACCATTCAGAGAGGAGAAAGCGGTCTCTGGTGCATCTCCCTGGTCAATCTCTCTTGATATTTTAGTCCGAAAAGACTAACTTAGTTCCTATAACCTCATCCTTGAGGAGTCGGAACAATACAAGAGATGCAACGGCGCTCGCCTTTCGATGCCAGCACAATTACAATGCAACTTCACTCAACTTCCGGTCGATGGCGTTTAGGCCTTGCCTTATCACTCTTAACTTCATTTCTCTGGGGACTTCTCCCCATTGCCTTGAAGGTAACACTTCAAGCGTTAGATGTTTATACGGTGACTTGGTTTCGCTTTCTGATCGCCTTTGGATTGTTAGCTGCTTATTTAGCAGCAAAGCAGGAATTGCCAGACTTACAAAAAATCCGAGTCACACCGCTAGGATTGCTTGTCATTGCGGTGCTGGGTTTAGCGGGGAATTACCTATTTTTTTTGCTGGGATTAGAGTACACTTCCCCGGCAAATTCTCAAGTATTAGTACAATTAGCGCCTGTCCTGATGGGGTTAGGAGCCTTAGCAATTTTTAAAGAGCGCTATACCTTCCCTCAATGGCTCGGTTTAGGGGTACTCACCCTCGGTTTTTCCCTCTTTTTTCATGAGCAATTAAGGATTTTAATCGGGGCACACACTCAATACTTGATTGGCAGCAGTTTAACAATTATTGCCGCAGTTGTTTGGGCTTTTTATGCACTGGCGCAAAAGCAATTGCTGCAAAAATTATCTTCTGCTAATATTATGTTAATCATCTATGGAGGTTGTGCAATTTTATTCAGTCCCTTTGCTGCCCCTCATCGATTAACTTCGCTCAATCCCTTACAATGGGGAATGCTAATTTTCTGTGCCTTAAATACCTTAATTGCCTATGGTGCTTTTAGCGAAGCATTGGAACACTGGGAAGCTTCGCGAGTGAGTGCAGTGCTGACGTTAACGCCGATTATTACTATGGTATCCGTGGGAGTCGTCTCATCTTTTTTCCCCACTCTCATTGCTTCTGAACATTTAACGATCCTAGCGATAGTGGGAGCAGTTTTAGTGGTGGGTGGTTCGGCAGCGATTGCCCTGGCAAAAGCCAAAGCGCGCTAAAATTAGGGCAAGTTAAATCAACTTGAGCGAGAGGCAGTGACGGTCATGCAAACAACACCCGTGAAATCGGTTTCAGTCAACAAAATGCTTGTAATTTTAATCTCGCTGTTCATCGTTGCTGCACTTTGGATGGGAGCAAGAATTATATTTCCTGAAACAGCGACGGTGTTTGCGGGAATAAGGCCTACAAACCTAGGTATCCAATCAGGAAAATTAGCGGCTTGTCCAACGACACCGAATTGCGTCAGTAGCTTAAGTGAAGACGCGGAACATAAAATTGCGCCTTTTGCCTACAATTCTAATCCGCAGGAGGTGATGGCAACTCTCAAACAAGTGATTCAGTCCTTAGACCGGACAAAAATCATTACAGAAACGGATCGTTACCTGTACGCAGAGTTTACTAGCGCTTGGATGGGATTTGTCGATGATGTAGAATTCTTAACAGATGAGGCTAAAAAAGTCATTCAAGTTCGTTCAGCTTCACGGTTAGGAGAGTCAGATTTAGGTGTAAATCGTCAGCGGATTGAAACAATTCGAGCGAAATTGACGGCAGCGATCCGTAAGGTTTAGACAAATTGATGGACGACCACAACTGATTTTAGCCCTTGATTTTAGAGGGACAAAATGAGTCGCCACCGTGACAAAAGCAGGTGAAAGACTGCAAAAATCGATGATAAGGGTTGCAAGTTTATTTCTTCAGGGAGGAGAGCTTCAGGGTTTAGGGCAGCCTCCTCAACTGGTGATGAAGGTTGCAACCCAGTTTATGAGTCAAACCTCTCCCCGCACTCTTTTGCTCCCCAGATGACAGCCCCAAACTGCGATCGGGTGCTGGCCTGACACCTCAAATACAATCGCTCAGAGAAAAAAGCCTTGACTCAAACTCTTGATACCCATATCTGCATAAAGTTACAAAGCATACAGTTTTCTTCAGAATTTTAGGGCTTAATAATTCTCATCCCTCCTTCCCGCTCTTTACACTCATGTTTGACTTAACTGCTGCCGACTAC
>JBLNEP010000125.1:0-11904 GCA_050262755.1 Actinomycetota bacterium
ATCGGCGGGACTCTGACAACCAACCACGAACAACGGCCAACTCTCTCTTCCCTGGCCCCTGCCAAAGACCCACGAACCACTAACAACTGACCCCCCCTAAAAGGTTAATATGCTAGTCTGACCCACCTCGAACATAGACTTAGAATGGCTGAAACCTTATTCTTTAATGCCCTCCGCGCCGCTATTGACGAAGAAATGGCCCGCGATCCTGCCGTCTTTGTCCTCGGCGAAGACGTAGGCCACTATGGAGGTTCCTACAAAGTCACCAAAGACCTATATAAGAAATACGGCGAACTCCGCGTCCTCGACACTCCCATCGCCGAAAATAGCTTTACCGGCCTGGCCGTCGGCGCCGCCATGACCGGTCTGCGACCCATTATTGAAGGCATGAACATGGGCTTTTTGCTGCTTGCCTTTAACCAAATTGCCAACAACGCTGGAATGCTGCGCTATACCTCCGGTGGCAACTTCAAAATGCCAATGGTGATCCGGGGCCCCGGCGGTGTGGGTCGGCAATTGGGGGCCGAACATTCCCAGCGCCTAGAAGCTTACTTCCAAGCAGTCCCCGGTCTCAAAATTGTTGCTTGTTCCACCCCGTACAACGGCAAAGGTCTTCTCAAGTCAGCCATCCGCGACGATAACCCCGTCCTCTTCTTCGAGCACGTCCTCCTTTATAACCTCAAAGAAGACTTGCCAGACACAGAATACCTCGTCCCCCTCGACAAAGCAGAAGTGGTGCGGACGGGGAAAGATGTCACCATCCTCACCTATTCCCGGATGCGCCACCATGTCCTGCAAGCGGTGCAGACCCTGACCAAGGAGGGATACGATCCAGAAGTGATCGACTTGATTTCCCTCAAACCCCTCGATATGGAAACCATCGGTGCATCCATCCGCAAAACTCACAAAGTGATTATTGTGGAGGAATGTATGAAAACTGGTGGCATCGCCGCAGAATTAATTGCCTCTATTAACGATCGCCTCTTTGACGAACTTGACGCCCCGGTTCTGCGACTGTCTTCCCAGGATATCCCCACTCCTTACAACGGCACCCTGGAACGGTTAACCATTGTGCAACCGCCCCAAATCGTCGAAGCAGTCGAAAAGATGGTCGCCATGCGAGTATAAAGTAAAAGCGGTCAGGAGTCAGGGGTCAGAAGTCAGCAGCAGCGCCAACTGACAGGAAACAACTGACAACTGACAACTGACAACTGACAACTGACAACCAGCGAAGTATGCAAAAACAGCGTCCAGTGTTAGCCTTCATCTTCATTCTGATCGTCGCTGCCCTTGTCGTAGTGGCAAAAATCCCAGCGCGGCTAGGATTAGACTTGCAAGGAGGGTCACAACTCACCATTCAGGTGAAACCTACCGCAGACATCCCGAAAATTGACCAGCGAACCCTAGAAGCTGTACTCCGGATCGTTGAAAATCGAGTCAACGGGTTGGGTGTCTCGGAAGCCGTCGTGCAAAGTGTGGGGGAAGATCAAATACTCGTGCAGTTACCAGGCGTGAGTGACCCCCAACAGGCAGAACGAGTCTTAGGTGGTACGGCACAGCTAGAGTTTGGGGAACAGTTACCGGGAACGGAAGCGCAGCTAGGAATTGAGTTGCAACTCCAGCGAGAATTGCTGGCCAAGCAAACTCAGTTGAAAAATAGTAACGATGCCGCTGCGATCGCCCAAAACCAAGAAGCCCTAAAACGCAGTGACGAAGCCATTGCTAAACTCTACAAGAGTACCGGGTTAACGGGTAAAAATCTCAAAGATGCTGAAGCAGAACCAGTCCAAGGCGGTAATAACTGGAACGTCGCCATCCGCTTCGATCCGCAGGGGGGTGACTTATTTGCCCAACTCACCAAAAATTTAGCCGGTACCGGGCGCACCCTGGGCATTCTTCTGGATCAAAGGGTGATCAGTTCTCCCACGGTTGGCGTTGAATTTGCCGAAAAAGGCATCACCGGTGGCAATGCTGTGATTACCGGTCGCTTCACAGCCCAAGAAGCCAATGATTTAGCGGTACAATTGCGAGGCGGTGCTTTGCCAGTCCCCGTGCAAATTGTGGAGAACCGCACCGTGGGCGCCACCCTAGGGCGAGACAGCATTCAGAGTAGTATTTATGCAGGGATCGGTGGCTTACTTTTAGTCTTGATTTTCATGGTCGCTTACTACCGACTTCCTGGTTTAATTGCTGACATTGCCCTGTTGATTTATTCTCTGCTAACTTGGGCTTGTTTTGTACTGTTAGGCGTCACCTTAAGCCTGCCAGGAATTGCCGGTTTTATCCTCAGTATCGGCATGGCCGTTGATGCAAATGTCCTCATTTTTGAACGGACGCGAGAAGAATTGCAGGCAGGCAAAACGTTATATCGTGCGGTTGAATCAGGTTTTTATCGGGCCTTTTCCAGCATTTTAGACGGCAACGTTACCACCCTCATCGCCTGTGCCGCCCTTTTCTGGCTAGGAAGTGGTTTAGTGAAAGGGTTTGCCTTAACTCTCGCCTTAGGAGTCACCGTGAGTATGTTTACAGCCATTACCTGTAGCCGTACCCTACTCCTAGTGACCTTAGGATTTCCTCAGTTGCGGAAACCTGAATGGTTTTGCCCCAATTTGCCAAAGGTATCGACTTAAAAAATCAGGAATTGGTAATTGGCAACCCTTTCCGGAAACAATTACCAATTACCTCCTTACCAATTACCAGTTACCCATTCCCAATTTCTATGAAATTTAGTGTTATTAAACAACGGTCAATTTGGTGGACGCTTTCCGCTGCAATCATCCTTGCAGGTTTAGTTGCGATGCTCATTTCTTGGGCAAATCCAGAGATCCGCGCCCCCTTACGACCGAGTTTGGATTTTATCGGCGGCACGCGGTTGCAATTAGAATTAGATTGCAGCCAACCGGGAAATTGCGATAAACCCCTCGACCTTGGGACTGTGCGACAAGTGCTCGATACTCAAGGTCTTGGGAATAGTAGTCTGCAACTTGTAACGGATGCTAAGAAGAAACAACAGGCGATTTCTATCCGCACAAAAAGTTTAGATGTGGAACAGCGGACTCGGTTACAAAATGCCTTAACGGAAAAAATCGGAAGCTTTGACCCGAAAGCTACCTCAATTGATACCGTTGGTCCAACTCTCGGCCGCCAAATTTTTCTATCGGGGCTCTTAGCAATCCTAGTCTCCTTTGCGGGAATTACACTTTATCTCACCTTCCGATTCCAGCTAGACTATGCGTTTTTTGCGTTTGTTGCCCTATTTCATGATGTCTTAATTACCGTAGGCATTTTCTCCATTTTAGGCTTAGTGCAGGGGATAGAAGTTGATAGTTTATTCGTGGTTGCTATCTTGACAATTATCGGATTTTCTGTTAACGATACGGTGGTGATTTATGACCGAGTTAGAGAAGTCATTAAGCTAAATCCCGGTCTGAGCATTAATCAAATTGTCGATGATGCAGTGAATCAAACAATGGCTCGGTCAATTAATACAACTTTGACCACACTACTGACCCTCACTGCTATCTTTTTGTTTGGTGGAGAAACGATTCGATACTTTGCTCTGGCTTTAATTATCGGGTTTACAGCCGGTGCTTATTCCAGTATTTTTATTGCCAGTACCCTGCTCGCTTGGTGGCGGACTCGGACCGGTCATGCAGTCCCCATTCCCAGCGATCGCACTCAGTCAGCGGATGAAGCATCATAAACACAGGAAATCAGCAAAAGGAAACAGCGGAAAAACTCCCTTTCCCTTCGCTTAAGGAACCAGGTACCCGTGAACACTCCTCCTTCCCTTGACCAGGACGCCACTTTTTCCCTTGAAGTGCAAAGACTGTATCAATTGACCGTTTATGGTCGTTGGTTAGTCGTTGCACTGTTATGGATCGGTGTCGCCCCCTTAAGTTGCTGGGGGTTACGAAATGAAATTGAGTTGTGGCTGGAACATTTTACCTGGGCGGCCGTGCGCTATGGTTTAATTTACCACCGCTTACCAACCTTAGGTCTGGGTTTGTGCGTGGGTGTAACTTTAGCAGTCTCGATCTGGCAGAGTCGCAATTGGATTTTTGGACTGCCAGCGCGAGACAAACAGCGTCTCGAACAACAAGTCCGTCGCATTCGCCAACAGGGCCCGACTCATCCCCTCTGGAAATGGGTCTGTCGATTTTGAAAGGGGGAAAGGGGGAAAACGGGGAAAGGGGGAAAACGGGGAAAACGGGGAAAACGGGGAAAGGGGGAAAGGGGGAAAGGATAAACGTTTGAGGTCTAGCAGCAGAGTTGGGAGTGTTTGACAGGACTTTTAAAGGCTTACCAACCCTTGATGAATGCAGGTTTTCGCTGGTTTCAGCAAGCCCTAACTAAATTGCTGAGCATAGAATCGAGCATAGCGATCGCCTTTTTCCAGCAATTCTCCGTGAGTTCCTGATTCGACAATTTTCCCCTGTTCCACTACCAGGATGCGGTCTGCTTTCCGCACGGTTGCTAAACGGTGAGCGATGATAAAAACGGTGCGATCGCGCATCAACCGTTCTAACGCTTCCTGCACCAAGGCCTCTGATTCCGAATCTAGGGCGGATGTCGCTTCATCTAAGATTAAAATTCTCGGATTCAGTAACACAGCACGAGCGATCGCAATTCTTTGCCGCTGTCCGCCAGATAGATTCACCCCCCTTTCTCCCACCCAAGTTTGATAGCCTTGGGGAAACTGAGTAATAAATTGGTGAGCGTTCGCAATCTTAGCAGCAGCTTCAACATCTTTGATGTCATAATCTGCTTGACCAAAGGCAATATTTTGAGCAATCGTTCCTGAAAATAACGTGGTTTCTTGGGGGACAATTCCGATTTGTCGCCGCAAGCTCATAAATGTTACATCTTGAATGTCAATGCCATCAATTAAAATCTGCCCCTCTTGAGGTTCATAAAAGCGAGGCAATAAATTAACTAATGTTGTTTTCCCGGCGCCGGAAGCCCCCACTAAAGCAATCATTTCTCCAGGAGATGCCAACAAATTTAGATTTTTTAAGACCGATTTATCGGACTGATACGCAAAGGTGACATTGCGGTATTCAACTTTTCCACTGACAGAAGGAAGGGTAATTGCGTCAAGTTTCTCGACCACATTCGGTTTAATTTCTAATAACTCAAAAATGCGGTCGCAGGAAGCTTCTCCTTGCTTAAACTCACTATAATTGCTCGTTGTAATGGCAATCGGATCGATCAGCAGTGCCACCCCAGCCACATAACTAATAAATTGAGTCCCCGTTAAGTTACCTTTGGAAATCTGCCAACCTCCAAGGAAAAATAGCAGAATTACGCTCATCGCTTCTAGAAAGCCTACGACCACAAACTGAAGGGCTTTGATCTGTTCTGCTAAATATTTAGCGCGGCGGTTGTGTTCAGCTTCCTGGGCAAAGCGATCCAGGGTATAATCTTCCGCAACAAACGCTTTAATTAGGCGGATGCCGCTGAAAATTTCAATCAGCAATGCCGATAAATCTGAGACGCGGTTTTGGCTGCGGCGGGAATAGGCGAGCAGTTTTTCACCAAACCAACCGATTAAGAGTGCCATCAAGGGAGCAATGATTAAGGCCGCTAAGGTTAATTGCCAATTGAGATAAATCATGTATCCCATGACAACCACAAGCTGCAAAATGCAAGGGAGGAATTGGTGAAAAAACTTATTAATGACTTCGCCAATGCGATCGATATCTTCGGTGAGGCGGTAGGATAAATCTCCGGTTTTGGCGGTTTCAAAGTAGCTGAGATTGAGTTGTTGCAGGTGCGAATAGACTGCATTCCGAAGGTGGAAAGCAACCGCTAAGGCAGCTTTCGCCATCAGGGTATTTTGACCGTACTGAACTGCACCTCGAATCAGAAACATCACGGCCCCGATGCCAGCAATTTGAGAAAACCCTTTGAGGTCGCCTTTGCCAATAAATTGTGCTGTTTCACCAATTAGCCAGGCGATCAGGGGCCAGAAGACTGTAAACCCCAAGGTACAAGCCAATGCTTTGCCAATGGTTGGCCATTGGGGTTTGAGGTAAGGAAGTAGTTGCCAATAGGATGAGCGAGTTTTCAAGGTGCGATCGCTCCTGCGATGCTGATTTTAAGGTGGGTCGAAAGCTATCGCAGCCATTTTACATTAGATTGTCCCTGCTCGGATCGCCTTTAGGTGTTTCAATTTTGGTGAGGCCCGTTAACCAGATTGAGCATTGCTTCTGTGGGCAAGCAGCCTCTATTTTTTTACCCCTTCTGTATATTTTTTCTCACAACCCAAAGCACAAACCAAATTACGATTATCACCACCACAATTTTAGAAATTGGGTCGATATGCTTCTCAACCAGCTCATAATTTTTACCCAGCTTATAGCCAGCAAACGTGAGAAAACTCACCCACAAAGTTGTCCCAGCCGTGGAATAAAGAAGAAAGGGCAGCAGAGGCATATTATTGAGTCCGGCTGGAAGTGAAATCAGCGTGCGGACTCCTGGCACGAGGCGACAAAAAAACACCGCTTGGTTGCCATGTCGCTTAAACCAGCGATCTGCTTTATCAATATCACTCCCCGATACGGTAATCCACTTTCCATACTTGTCAGCCCAATGTCGCAAGCGTTCTTCGCCCACCAACTGACCCAGATAGTACCAGGGCAAAGCACCCAAAACCGTGCCAATGATTCCCGCTGCGACCGCCGGAAAAAAATCCATCTGGCCTTGAGCGATGGTAAACCCCGCCAACGGCATAATTAATTCCGAGGGAATGGGGGGAAACAGATTTTCTAAAAACATCAATAACCCAATTCCCAAATAACCCAGGGAATTCATCGTATTAGAGATCCACTCAGCCATTGTGATTTAGGAATGGGTAAGGGTTCATGGGGAAAACTAGCAAGTAGTTAGGGGGAAGTTTTGAGTAACCAACTTCCCCAACTAACTACTAACCTCCGATCAAGTGCCTGAAGTCCAAGAGTTAATGTACTCAATTTGCTCGGGCGTTAGAGAATCAACTTGAATGCCCATTGCCTGTAATTTCAGTCGCGCAATTTCTTTGTCAACTTCTACCGGAATCGAGTGGATACCTGGTTGCAATTGACCCTTATTTTTCACGAGATATTCACAGGCTAACGCTTGGTTAGCAAAGCTCATATCCATCACCGCACTGGGGTGTCCTTCGGCGGCTGCTAAGTTGATTAAGCGCCCTTCACCCAAGACAATCACGGCCTTACCACTCTTGAGGCGATACTCTTGAGTAAAGGGTCGGACGGTCCGCACATCTGCGGCTTTCTCACCGAGGGCCACTAAGTCAATTTCGATGTCAAAGTGACCGGAATTGCATACAATTGCGCCGTCTTTCATCACGTCGAAATGTTCGCCACGGATGACGTGCTTATTACCGGTCACGGTGATGAACAAATCTCCCAGGGAAGCTGCTTCTGCCATCGGCAGTACCCGGAAACCATCCATGACGGCTTCAATGGCCTTAACGGGGTCAATTTCTGTGACGATTACGTTCGCACCCAAGCCGCGGGCTCGCAGTGCCGTGCCTTTGCCACACCATCCGTAACCTGCCACAACGACGCTTTTGCCAGCTAAGAGAATATTAGTCGCGCGGATGATCCCATCCAGGGTTGACTGACCGGTGCCATAGCGGTTGTCAAAGAAGTGCTTGGTTTCAGCATCGTTGACGTTCATCGCTGGGAAGGTGAGCACGCCATCTTTAAGCATCGCCTTCAGTCGCACGATGCCGGTGGTGGTTTCTTCGGTGGTGCCGATGAGGTCAGCAATTTGATGTTGCCGTTCTTGAATTAAGGTTGCCACTACGTCGCTGCCGTCATCGATGATGATGTTGGGACGGTGATCGAGGGCAGTTTGGACGTGGCGGATGTAGGTGGCGCTGTCTTCGCCTTTAATGGCAAAAACGGAAATACCATAATCAGAGACGAGGCTAGCAGCTACGTCATCTTGAGTGCTGAGGGGGTTGCTGGCAATGAGGACTGCATCAGCACCGCCATTTTTCAAGGCGATCGCCAGGTGAGCCGTTTCGGTAGTGACGTGGCAGCAAGCCGCTAAGCGGAGTCCAGCAAATGGCTTTTCTTGGGCAAAGCGTTCTTGAATTTGGCGCAAGACGGGCATTTCCCGACCGGCCCACTCAATGCGCTGCCTTCCCAAGGGGGCAAGGGAGAGGTCTTTAACTTCGTGCTTTAATTGGACAGAAGATGTTGCAGTCATTTGTGGTGATTGATCGGAGTAACATCCAACTGGTTAGTTTAACTAAATTAACTCAGGTGGGAAGGCAGTGCTGTTGATTCTAGCACTGAAGAACCCGGTATAGGTCGCAACCAAACATTTCCGGTTCGGGCTGTCGCTATACCGTGCCGCGCATCTCTGGACGCTTGGATGCGATCGGAAGTTGCAGCCAGAGTGTAACTTTTGGGCCGAAGTGACTTTGAGTTGACAGCTTGCAGCCACACTAAAAACCAGCATCCTGTTGGTTACTCATCCCTCATCCGAGTGATGAGGTAGGTCGAAAAGCTCTCCCGATCTCCAGTTTGTTGCCAAGGGTGGAAAATGTGATTGAATCCTGCACCCTTGATTGTCACGATTTTTCAACATCCTCAGAGAAATTTACCAGATTTCACTTCCTGGCTTTCTCAGAAATTACTGGTTTTACCGAGCAACTGCCTCTAAAAATGAATCGGGTTTATTCTACCTCATCTCTTTTTTTCGACCGCTTTTCTTGAATAAAATGAATCAAGGAGGGAACAAAAGAAAGTACAATAATTCCCATAACGATTGGTAACAAATAACGATCGACATCAGGAATCGCTCGCCCTAAATAATATCCTCCCAAGCCTAGCCCCACCGTCCAAACAAATCCTCCTAGGAGGTTATAGAACATAAAATTTCGGTAACGCATCGCCGCAATGCCGGCAACGATCGGTGCAAAGGTTCGCACAATTGGCATAAATCGTGCCATCACAATTGCTTTGTTGCCATGCTGCTGATAAAAATTTTCTGTCTTGATTAAATGCTCTTTTTTAAACACAAACGAATCTTGTTTCTGAAATAAGCGACGACCAAATCGGTATCCAGTCGCATAGCCAACATTATCACCCGCAACGGCACAAAGGAAACAGCCAAAAATCAGAGTCCAAATATTAAAAACCCCCTGAGAAGCAACGAAGCCGGCTGTAAACAGGAGGCTATCCCCTGGCAATAAAAATCCAAAAAATAATCCTGATTCTGCAAAGACAATCCCCCAAACACCCAAATAGCCGACACTCGTAATCAGTTGCTGCAAATTAAAATTCATCAGTCTCCTCCGCCGAACCTTTAATCTATTCAGAAAACTACTGCTGTACCGACCCTAGGTGAAGTATAAAGGATAAATTCACCCTGGATGATTGAAATTAAAATTTTTTTTGACGAGATGACCCATTTAGGCGTTCTTGTGATCGTACTGGACTTTCAGGATCTGGGGGAGTTCTAATCTGGAACTAATAATATTTGTGCTTCGATCGCTTCCCAAGCGGAACTCTGACCCGTAATTTGGTAGCATTGCACCATCAGACAGTTAGCATACAAATAATGACCGAGATTTTTTCTCTCTGTCACTGACAAATTAAGCATTTCTGGGTTGAGATTCAGAGCCTTAAAGCAAGTGTAACGGATGTGATCGCGAAAGGCGCGATGCACTTGTGAGGGGGCATTATTTCCCGGCACGCAGTCTCGTAACGCTTCCAGTTCAGAAATTAATTGCGTAGCATCTGGAGAGATTTTCAGCTTTTCATATTCGCGGGCGAGGATGCAGACAAGGGCGAAGTCGCGGGTGCGATCGAGGGCGATGTCGCGTTGAGCATCGAGGGCAAAATTCAAATCTAAGTCGAGGAAGCGACTGCGAACTTTGAGGGCGGTTCCTGCCAAATCACGGGTGAGTTCATCGGCGAAAACGGGAGTACGGGCAAGTCCCAGGGTACTGGTGAGGTTGGCGGCAAGAATGCGGGCGCGGGCGAGGATGAACCCTAAATCTAACCCGAGAAGGTAAGCAAGGTCGCTAGCGAATAGGCGATCGCGACTCATCATTAGATCGAAGTCGCTGCTGAGGGTTAAATTTTGCCCCTGATAGCGATCGCGACTCTCAACATCCTGTAATGAAGCAAAGTCCCCGCCACTAATCACCAAAGCCGCAGCACGTTTTGCTGCTGGTTTCATCGTTCCCTGGGAATTTGCTGTTACTCGATCTGCCCAGTTTAATAAAGCTCGTAATTTAGGAGTATTAATATATTTTTGTGCTTCCGTGGCGATCCGCAGCAGCAGTTCATCAGCTCGATCTGCCATTTTTTCAGCTAATAGTAAAAAGATGGGTTGCCACCGTTCATCACTCAGATGCTCTGCAACTAATCGGTCAGCTTTGCTACGATCTTTAATATATTTTGCTGTTAAATCTTCTTGAAGCGTTGGGTGATAAAATGAAATTTTTTTAGATTGAGAATTTAATAAAATTCCTGGCGGGATTCCGGTCTGATTTAAAATTAAATTTCTGGGTAAATTCAGGGTGTTTTTCTCACTACGACCCATAATTTTTTGAGCTTTTGTCCGGAGCGATCGCTCGCGGAACAAAAGCTGATCGGCGTCAAAACTGGTGAAGGCAATCTCTGAGAGTAATTTAACAGTTTGATCGGGACTGATACTTTCATCAATGGTTAGTTCCGATGCCAGTAAAATTTGCCAAGCTTGCTCATAAAGCAGCTTCCGGCTCTTAGGAAACCTTTGACAGCGCTCATAGATGAGACAAAGAAAATCCAGTAATAAGGGATTTCTGGCTAATAGCTTGGCTTCAGTATTTTCTGGATCTTGTAAAGAATTCCAGCAATTTAAAGATAAATGATTTTGAGGATTAACTGCGACTTGAAACCAATTTTCAATAAACTGTTCGATTTGTTCGTCATCCCAACTAGCAAGGGCAATATTGGTGAATAGCGTGAAATTATCTCGGTAAGCAGCAGTGCGACAGGAAATAATAAAACGATTTTTATTGTAGCGCTCAACCAAGGCTTGAATTTGGCTCGTCACTTCATTCACCTTTGATTCTGGCACTTCATTCATTCCGTCCAGCAGCAGCAGCAACTTGCCTTTTGTTAAAGCTCGAATGGTTAATTTCTCGGGTGCAGGGAAACGACTTTCACGGAACTCTTCAGTAATCAAATGCTCCAGCTTGCTCTTTTTCCCAACAGCTTGCTTCAGATCGATAAAAACTGGGATATAAGAATTTTTTCCCATCATTCCCAGTTTTTTCCCTTTTAAAGTTTCTAAACCAATCTGTCGTAAAAAAGTTGATTTTCCTACTCCAGGTTCACCCAGAACCATTAAATACTGAGACTGATTAACTGCTTGTATCCCTTGTTGCTTATTACTATAGATGAATTGGAAGCGCCGCACTTGACATTGGCGGTAAATTTTTTCCAGATTTTCCATTGACTCGCAGTGGTGGATATCTGATTCTCGCCAAGCATACACAGGAATATAAATTGATTTTAAATCGATTGGCTCGCTCTTTCCTAAGACTCGCAAAAAGCCGTAACGTTCTACATAATTTTGAGCATAGATTTGAGCTGCACGGTTAATACTTCGGTTGCTTCTCGCTCTCAGGGTTTGACCGACGATCGCTAAATTATCTAAAAGCTGACCTCTACTTTCTAAAAGTGCTTCGTTGGCAATGCTAGCAACGCTACTAGCCGCAGTGGAGATGAAGCTGTCGAGTCCGGTCATAGGGTGAGGGAAGGGTGATTTGACCTCTAGTCATAGATTAACCTTTCTGAGTGAAACTGTCATCTGTTGAAATTACGGAAGAATTGCCTGCCTATCAAATGAATTGTGAACTTTGTTCGATTCCCATCCCTTTAAAAAAGCTGA
>JBLNEP010000126.1:0-5391 GCA_050262755.1 Actinomycetota bacterium
TGATTGTCAATGAGTTAGTCTCTAATGCCTTGAAGTACGCATTCCCGCATCAGCAGGGTAAAATCACATTGCAATTTTGGTTGGATCGCACTGCTAATTACTGTTTGATCGTCAAAGATGATGGCATCGGAATTCCCCCTCATATCGAGCCACAATGCACTGAAACTTTAGGGATGCAACTCATTTATGGATTAACAGAACAACTCGGAGGTGCGATCGAGTTAGACAGACGAGAAGGCAGCCAGTTTACCATTACCTTCAAAAAGAGGTCTTAATATGATACATTCACCATCTGCTCCGAATATTTTAATCGTCGAAGACGAATGGATTATTGCTCTCGATATCAAACGTCACTTAAATAAGCTCGGCTACCAGGTAGCCGGAATTGCAAATTGTGCCGAAAAAGCGCTAGAGCTTGTCGTTAAAACCAAGCCAGACTTGGTGTTGATGGATATTTATTTACAAGGCGAAAAAAATGGGATTGAAGTGGCTGAGATTATGCGACAGCAGTTGCCTATCCCAATCGTATTTCTTACGGCCCATGCAGATGATGCGACGGTAAAACAAGCAGCGTCCACCCATCCTCAAGGCTATATCGTTAAGCCCTTTGAAGAGCGGGATCTCAGTGTTGCTATCCAAATCGCTTTAGCAAACCATCAAGCTGAACAAGCCATCCATCACGCCCTGGAAAATCAGATGCGTTTGAACGAACTAAAGTCTCAGTTTGTTTCAATGGTTTCCCATGAATTTCGCAATCCTTTAAACTCCCTCCTGCTGATAATTGGAGTATTAGAACAACAAAGCTCTGTCACTCCTGATAAGCAATTTACTTACGTGCAACGAGCTAAAATGGTAATTAAGGATATGGCGCATTTGATTGACAATGTTTTAGTTGTAGGAGAAGTCGAGCGAGAACAATTTCAGTGTCAGCCCTCCCCCATTGATGTTCTGTGGTTCTGCTCTAGCCTCCTAAAAGATTTGAAAGCCCGTCCTCACATTGAAAACAACTTAGTCCTGGTAATTGAAGGGTTAAACGAAACTGAAAGCTCTTTCTATGAACTCGATCCACAACTATTGCGGCACATTCTCACAAATTTATTAGAAAATGCTGTGAAATACTCTCCAGCAAGGAGTGAAGTAACATTGAGGTTAAATTTTGAACCAAAGTTTGTTCAATTTCAGATTCAAGACCGGGGCATCGGATTAACAAAGCAAGACCAAGAGAAGTTATTTACTCCTTTTTATCGGGGTAGCAATGTGGGCAAAATTCGAGGAACCGGACTAGGATTGTCGATCGTTAAAAAGTGCGTCGATGCTCACGGTGGAAAGATTAGTGTTGAGAGTGAAGTTGGCTTTGGCACTCTATTTACTGTTACTCTTGACTCCAAAGCTTCGTTATGAAATTGGTTGGTAATGAGGGGCGATTGGGGACGAACAAACTTTTATTATTTATTCGTACAGAAATTTGGCAGCAATCGAGGTTAGGGCTTTGTTGTTGCCAGGGAGAGTCATCTGTCACTACGTGGAAGAGCCTCAATCTTGGAGGCATTATCTTATAGCCGGACTTTAAAGAATTGGGATTACTGGATGAAACGATCTAACTGTTGATCTTCCCAAGATGTTGGGTCTTCTAACGGCTCTAAGTGAGTAAAAACATAGGTTCCAGGGAGCGATCGCACAATTGCCAGTTCAATCTCTTCACAAAGATCGTGCCCCTGCTTGACTGTCCAGGCTCCGGGAACTAATACGTGCAAGGAGATAAAGCGACGTGCCCCTGCTACCCGTGTTCTCAACGCATGAAACCGAACCTGCTGAGAATCATAATTTGCCAAAATATTTGTCACAACTTGACGTTCTGGAATCGGCATCGCGGTATCCAGTAGCCCCAAACCTGTCTCACGCAACAATCTCACTCCGGTCCAGATAATATTTGCAGCCACAATCAACGCAATTATGGGATCGAGAATCAGCCAATGCGTAATTGGTACCAGAATTAATCCCACTATCACCCCTACCGAAGTCCAAACATCGGTCAGGAGATGGTGGGCATCTGCCCGCAACGTAATCGAACGCAAGCGCTTACCCGCTCTCAGCATTGCCAGAGCTAGAATACCATTGATAGCAGTAGCAACCAACGATAACCCTAATCCAATGCCCAATTGCTCTAGGGGCTGTGGATGTAGCAACCGTTCCCAAGCGGCGATCGCAATGCTCGCTGCCGCCACCAGAATCAACGCACCTTCTACCCCACTGGAGAAATATTCGGCTTTGTAATGCCCAAAGGAATGTTCATCATCCGGTGGCTTAGCGGCATAAGTAACAGCCCAGGTTGCGATCGCTGCCGCTACCAGGTTCACGACGGACTCGGCAGCATCTGACAGTAGACCAACCGAGCCAGTCAGAAAGTAGGCTCCTGCTTTCAGCGCGATCGTTAGCAGTGCAGCCCAGATGGAAAGAATCGTATAAAATCGAGCAGATTTGCTTTTCATTGAAAGTTTTTGCCTGACTTGATTAGCATGATTATATTTTTGTAACTGCAATTTTTTAACGATCTAAGGTCTGTGATGGATTCTGAAAAAATAAGCGATTCCTATAACCTTCAGTTCTAGGTTTAAGGTTACCGCTTCCACAGAGACCAAAGATGGCTGCTTTCAAGGATTAAAGTGACTGCCCACACCAAAATACTGATTCCAACCGCTGCCGCAGAAATGTCTTTGATCGCACGAATTCGTTCATCCGGACGTTCCTCCCAAAAGTCACATAAAGCCTCAATCGCGCTATTAAATAATTCAGCAACCAACATCAGCCCCGTTGCGAAAAAAATTAAAGTTAAATCAGCCCACTGTCGGAAACTAAAAGAAATAACCAGAACTAATACAGACAGAACGACTTTGTAAGCAACACTAAATTCAGTGGCTACAGCAATTTGTAGCCCTGATAGGACGACTTTGAACTTGCGAATGGGATGATAGCCTGATTTACGAAATTTGCTTGACATAGATTTATAAACAGTAGTTCATCACTAAAGACGAGTAAGATAGCAGTGGCAGTCTGGCTTGGCAATTAATGTTTCCACCAAAGCATTTAGCGTCACTGCGGCTAGAAGCCCCCCACCGAGGCTACCTTGAATCGTGATGTAAGGAATTCGTGCTGTCATCAGTCGTCGCTTTGCTGCCGGAGCATGGCTAAAACCGATCGGCATTCCAATCACGAGAGCAGGTTGGATTTGCTGTTGCTCAATCAGCTTACAGGCAGTGAGCAAAACGGAAGGGGCATATCCAATCGCAAGCACGCATTCCTTCTGAATCTGTTGTAACCGCTGCTGCCAGCGATCGTGGTTCCAAAAGGCTTGCTCGGCTTCACTAACTCCAGTAATGTGAGGGTCATCAATCAGTGTTTCCACCGCACATCCTAAATGGACTAACCGAGTTCGATCGAGGGCAGCCGCGACAACCGGAACATCGGTCACGACGGGACACCCTGCTTTCAGTGCGCCCCGTGCAGAAGCGATCGCATTTGGGCTTAACCGAACCGAGTTCACCAAACTGACATCGCCACAGGCCAGCACCAATTGATGCAGCAAATGGACGGTGATTTCAGAGTAAGCAGATAAATCAGGCAGCAGGTGTTTCAGGGCTTCCTGAAATGCTTCTGGATGAGTATTTGTTTCGGCATCCAAATCGAGCCAAAGTTGGTCTAGCTTTCCCAACCCTTCCTGGGCATCCACATCCAATTGCTTCAGTTGTGCCAGAGCTTCGGCTTGGGTGATTTGGCAGTCCCGATCGCGCCCCAGTAATCCCTCCAAAGCAGATGCTGTTTGGCGGAGTCGGGTAATTTGTTGAATCACACAGCGATATTGCTGCTGCAACTGAGTCATTAGGGTTGGATCTACTGTCTCTTCTGAGTGGCTGTCTAATAGTTGTCGAATGTGGGATAGCTGAAACCCCTGTTGCTTCAGCGCGATCACCCGCCGTAATCGTTGCACATCCTGCTGAGTGTAGAGGCGGTAGTTGCCTTCTGAGCGTTGTACTGGGGGAAGCAATCCGAGTGTGTGGTAATGGCGCACCATCCGAGGAGTAACGCCACCCCCTACCGCATCGGTTAGTTCTTTAATCGTCAAGTATTCGGTCTTCATCCTTTCAGTTTACTCAAAACCTTGACATTGACACTAATGTTAAGGTTTAGGCTGAGAGGGTAAGAATCTAACGTTTTGAAACATGGTTGCGGCTACCCCTTCTACTTCTCGCTTCTCAACGCTTCTTAAGGATCATCCCGATGCAGTGGCGGCAATCGCCTGTGGAGTTCTGGTATTTCTGGGCTGGCAGATGCTCAATCTTGGCTGGCTGGGAATTGCTCTCTTCATTCTGACGGCTGCTTATGTCATTGGTGGGTTTGAAAGTGCCCGTGAAGGCTTGACAACCCTATGGGAAGAAAAAGAACTTGATGTAGACCTGCTGATGATTGTGGCCGCGTTAGGAGCCGCAGCGTTGGGACTCTGGCGGCGAGAATATTATCTGATTGTGGATGGGGCTGTCTTGATCCTGATTTTTGCGATTAGCGGGGCGTTAGAAGGGTATGCGATGCAGCGGACGGAGCGCAGTATTCAGGGGTTGATGAGCTTAACCGCTGATACGGCGCGAGTGGTGCGAAACGGTCAAGAGCGCACCATCCCTATCTCAGAACTAAAAATCGGCGATCGAGTTCTGGTGAAACCGGGAGAATTAGTACCGACGGATGGTTTGGTCATAGAAGGATTTAGCACTCTCAACCAGGCTTCGATTACGGGTGAGTCGATCCCTGTCGAGAAGACAGTTGGGGATGAAGTCTTTGCAGGCACGATTAATGGTCATGGCGCACTGCGACTCAAAATTCACCAACCACCTGAAAGTAGCTTGATTCAGCGCGTGATCCGTCTGGTTCAGCAAGCTCAAACCGAAGCACCTCCCTCCCAGCAGTTTATTGAACAATTTGAGCGCGGCTATGCCAAGGTGATTGTGATTGCCGGAATTTTGCTGGGTACGTTGCCGCCGTTTCTGTTGGGCTGGAATTGGGAAGAAACCATTTACCGAGCCTTGATTTTTCTGGTGGTTGCTTCTCCCTGTGCGCTCATGGCTTCAATTATGCCGACGTTGCTATCGGGGATTGCCAATGGAGCGCGGTATGGCATTCTGTTTAAGAACGGGGCGCAATTGGAGCGGATTGGACGAGTGAGGGCGATCGCCTTTGATAAAACGGGAACGTTAACAACTGGTAAGCTTCAAGTGGTTAATGTGCTTTCCACTCAGCCATCTACTGACCAACTCCTGCAAGTAGCAGCAGCACTGGAAAGTTTATCCGAGCATCCTATCGGGGAAGCGATCGCTCAATTTGCCCGTCAACAGAACTTAACTT
>JBLNEP010000127.1:0-33433 GCA_050262755.1 Actinomycetota bacterium
AGAACTCTCTTAATCTAGGACGAATCCTGAGACAGTCCCTGCCCCTCCATGTCTTACTTTTACTCTGTTTAAATCTGCTGATTGCTCCTGCTGTTTATGCAGCGGTGGGTGGAGGAATCACTCGCCAAGCTGCCTGGATGTTAGGCGTTTTAGGTTTAGTTACTCTGGGGCTTTCTGTTTATTTATTTTGGGTCATTTTTCAGCCAGAACGATTTTAATTCAATCCAAGGAGAGGAATTTTATGCGAGACATCATCAAAGCCATCCGCACGACGGTTGTTTTGTGGCTCATAACCGCTATTTTTTATCCTTTGATTTTTGTAGTAATTGGTCAAGTTTCCTTTAATTACCAAGCGAATGGTAGCTTAATTACTGATGCTAGAGGAACGGTGATTGGTTCTGCGTTAATTGGTCAAAAATTTACCTCTGACCGCTATTTCTGGAGCCGACCGAGTGCAATCAATTACAGTAGTTTTAAACTGAATGAGCGTAACCGTCAAAAGATAGAACAAGTGACTGGTTTATCAGGAGGTAGTAACTTGGCTCCCACCAATCCTGATTTATTGCAGCAGGTGAAACAGAGAATAGAAACGCTGAAATTGGCAAAAGTTACACCAGTCGCTGATAGTATTTATACTTCTGGCTCTGGTTTAGACCCGCACATTAGTATCGAGGCTGCTCGAGCACAAGTTCAGCGGGTAGCAGTGGCAAGGGCGCTCAATCCTAATCAGGTCGAGTTGTTAGTGACTAAATACATTGAAGGTCGATTTTTAGGAATATTTGGTGAGCCAGGGGTGAATGTTTTATTGTTAAATCAAGCGTTAGATAGTTTACCAGGTACGGCTTAAACTTCTCTGCTAGTCATGCTTGGTTTGAATTTTTGGTAAAATTACAGAGACCGACGGCATGATGGGCAAGCTGATTTTCTTCTGTTTCCCCCTTTCTAACAAAAATGGCGCTTGCCCTTAACAAACGCCATTTTTAAAGTAAAAGACTGGCTAAGACCTCGGTGGTTTCTCTTGTTTAAAATCAGCCAGCCATTCTCGGATTTGCTCGGCTGCAATTTCCCGTCCGCCTAAACCAAAAGCTAGAGCGATCGCTACGGCAATTGCCCCCAACAATAGCCCAAAGGCTAAATTCACAATGTTGCTGGCAATTCCCATCTGTTGTAATGCCATAGCCGAAACTAAGGCAATAATACTAATGCGAGCGGCCTGACCTAAAAATCGTGCTTGACGAGTTCCCGAACTCACAATCACATTAAAGGCTAGATTTGCTAAATACAAACCGATCGCAAACACGACGATCCCAATCAGCACTCTGCCGGAAATCAGGATAATCTGATTGATGATCGCGGTTAACGCATTCAATCCCAGAATATCAGTTGCCGTCACCGTCGCAAACAGCATGATCCCCACTAACGCAATAATGCCCACAATTTCGGAAGGCGTCCGATTGGGGAACACTGGTTCAGCTTGAATTACGGTTGCGTCTGGATCGTTTAAGGTTTGAAAGGTAGAGGGAGGTGGAGGGGGTGGAGATTCCACTCCCAGCCAGTGAAAGATATGATTGAAGCCAATTCCCGTCAAGATATTCGCTAGCAAATCAGCCACAAAGCGCGCGATCACATAAGCGATCACTAAAATAATGCCAGCCGTAAAAATCTGTGGGATGGCGTTGAGAATCTGGGTCAGCATCGAGACTGCCGGCGCAGAAATGGCCTCAATCCTGAGAGCATTCAGAGCTGCGATCGCAGTCGGAATTAAAATCAGGACATAGACAATTGTGCCCACAATCCAAGAAAGTGTCTGACCACCCGTTGCCTGAGTCAGTCCTACCCTCCGGCCGAGGGTATCCGTTCCCGTCGCCGCCAGCAAATTCGTCACAATTCGCCGCACAATTTGAGCAATTAACCAGCCAACTGCCCCAATCAGCACTGCCGCCAATACATTCGGCAGAATTAACAGAATGTTATTAAGCAACTGCTGCACCGGTTGCAGCGTCCCTTGCAATTCTAGGGTGCTGAGAACCGAAGGCAGAAACAGTAAGAAAATGAACCAGTACAGGGCATTCGCTAGGGTTTCGCTCAACAGCAACTGGTTTTGGGCGGGAGTGCCATTGACTTGCTGATTTAAGCGCTCGTCTAAGCGAAACATCCGTAACCCACGAGTCACCACCAGTTTGGAGAGAGTAGCGAGTACCCAAGCGACTGCTAACAAACCCGCCGCCCCTAACAGCTTTGGCAAAAAGCTGGTGATTTGATTCAGTAAGGTGGTTAGGGGTGCAGAGGCGGCTGTCAGGTTGAGGCGATCGAGGAAACCCACTAAGGCAAAAATGAGGATCAGCCAAAAGACTAAGGAACTGATCCACTTCTCTACATGGGGGGCTTCTTGACCTGCTGGCTGACCTGTAATCCAGCCTGCGATGCGGTTGTCAATGTTGGTGCGTTTCAGTAGTCCTTCCGTGACGGAGGCGGCAATGAGCGCCACCAACCAACCAATAACCAGGATCGCGATCGCAATCCCAAAATTGAGCAGGTAGGGACCGAAGAGAGCGAGGTTAAATCCTCGTAAAAAGTCTGCCGATGGATTAGCGATCGGCGCATTCTGCGCCAAAATCCGGTCGGAGAGGATGGCTATCCCTGCACCCGTCAATTTCATCATCTGTTGCCAACTTTCATTCATATTTTTCTTGAGTTAACGTCAGATATGGCAAGCAAAAATGGGAAACTGCAAGTAATAGCCTCTAGCTTGCAGGTTCCAATGGCAGATCGTCAAGTTTTCGAGCAATCTATTGAAATACGTGCCAGTGCTACAGTTGTGGAGCGTTGTATTACCGACAACGTTTTGATGCACAAGTGGTTAAATCCGATACTCCGCTGTGAGCCGGTGGGTAATTGGGATACCACCGTTGGGAGCCGCAGTCGCTTTATCATCCAAATCCCTCTGTTAAAACCCAGGTTAGACAGTGTGGTATTGGAGCGAGAACCTGGTTTGATCGTGTGGGGGTTTGAAGGGTTTTTCCAAGGGTGCGATCGCTGGGAATGTCAGCCACAAGCTCAAGGAACGCGCCTCCTCAACCGCTTTGAATTTGAGGTTCCTAATCCCTTGATTCGGTTTGGCTTTAATCGCTTTGCCGCTCCTTGGACACAAGCAGATATGCAGGAGCAACTCCGCCGCCTTAAACGGGTAGCGGAGGAACTCTATCAAAACTTTCCCTAATGTGGAAAAGCGGGGAGCGATGAAGGGGAAAATCTCACAGGGTGTTCCCCTTCAATTGGCTCCTTCAGCCTGCAACTTTCTGGCTAATTATCGAGGACTCCCTGATGTGGGTTGGCAAATTGCTTGTCGGGCCGTGGAGGCTGCTTCCCTGGCTGTATTTTGCAGGCTGGGTGAGCTATTGTAAAGAGCTTGCAAATCTTGTGCATCTTTGATCACGCGGCTATAGATCGCGATCGCTTGGTTGCCATCCACTTCTAGGGAGGGAGCATTATAATTTTGCAACACTTCGAGCAACGAGACCTTACTATCGCGAGCCGCTGCCACCACTGCATCTCGCAACGCTAACCCGCCTTGACCACGGAGGGTAGGGGGATAAGCAACTTGAGCCAACTGATTGAGAATAATTTCGCCGAAGTAAGTATTAGCCAGTCGCGTTACTAATTGAGAATCAAGCGCAATTTCTCGTGTTAAGATGGTACGGATTGAAACCGGATCTTGTTTGGCTAGATTTAACACACTTTGTAGTTGAGAAGAAGGTTGCCCCGTTTGGGCAAAACTTTCTACATCTCTCATGGTTAGAGAAACGTCAGCAGCGCCATACTTAACAGTAATCTGATCGAGGGCGGTGGCTTTGGTACTGCTAAACAGCAAGGCGGCACCTGTTCCCAAAAATACTGTCAGACCTAGGGATAAATACTTGGAAACTCCTCGTTTAGAAAGGGTGGACTCCTGATGCTTCCTTTCTAAACATCCCAATTGAAACAGCGAGTTCATAGGTTGATGCCTTTGTGTAGAGTCACAATAGTGATTTGAGCAATCGTCTCTCTCTTATACGGCCCTCCCTCGTTGTTACTCCTCTGAACATGACCAGTTTTTTAAGTGGCATATTCCCCCTGTTAAACCTGCCATTAGATAGGTTTCAAACTGCGGGTTTTCTGCTAGCCCATGACCTTTTGCAAATCACGCTTAACTGCTACTACCAGCGACAAAATTCAGAAGGGATAGCTATCCCAGGGGAAAACTCAGCAACAGCCTCATAGTCCTGATAATTTTCCCCTGACTGCTAGCAACGATGTTTCTCTATTGCCTTCAGATTCACGAAGTTTTACACAATAGCTTTTGCATTTCCGGCTCGCTCTTGATGTAAGCAAGGATTCGTTGTCCGTCTCGCACTAATCGGTTATAAATGGAAAGTACCTGCTCGCCATCGATGACGATCGCATTCGTTCCCTGGTAATTTTGCAGCAATTCTAACAATGATAGCTGCCCGTCAGCAAGGGAAGTATTCACGGCTGCGGTCACGTCGTCTACCGTTTTTGCGATATCACTACCCGGAGTCATGTACTTGCTCACTTCTGTCAAGACCAGCTTCCCATAATAGGAGTTAAACACTTCGTTCAAAAAGTTGGGATTCACCTTGACTTGATAGCCTAAGGATTCACGAACACGTTGAATTTGTTCGGGAGTTGCTTTAGCAATTTGAAAGAGCGATCGTAATTGATTAGACGTTTCACCCGTCTTCGCAAAGGTGACAAGTTCAGGAATGGTAACTGATACATCCACCGCCCCATACTTGACCTTAATCGCATCAATTGCCACTGCCCTCGTACCCAAAATTAACAAACTCGCGCTAGTGGCTAGCAACACCGCCATGCTCAGCAACATATATTTTGAGAACATTTTCTTCGCGCGAGTCGAGAAATTGCGAAAACTCTGTAACCAACCATATCCACTATGAAGATTCATGTACGTTTTCCTCACAACTAAGCCCGAATAAAGTTTGAAAGGATGTCTACCCCAATGACCTCTAAACCAAGCCTGTCTAGAGAGGAGGGGCAACTTTAGATTCAGTGTCGGCAGTTAGGCATCTCGCTCGATCTGATTCAGTAATTGGTGAATGAGCGCAGCATCTTCAGGAGCGGGAATTTTCATTAGGTACGCTTCTAAGTCCTCGCGGGCTTCAGTCCAGCGTCCCAATTGATAATAGAGAATGCCCCGGTCTCGTCGTTCTGCTGGTGCATCTGGAAATAATAACAGAATGCGTTCTACTATGGCGAGAGTTCTCAGGCCATTTCGCTGGTTGAGGTAGATTGCTTTCAAATTTCCTAACATCCGTCCTAAGAATTGTTTGCGACTAACAGAGGCAAGAAACTCCGACCGCATCTCTATCGGTTGACCGTAAATTTGTGAGAGTTTAGCTTGACAGTCCTCTGGAAATAACACCTCTCCACCATTGAAGGCATCGACGTAAATACCAGCTTCTTCAAAATCGGGTTGAATTAAGAAATGTCCCGGCATCCCAATTCCTACCATTGGAAAATCAATCCGTCGCGCAATTTCTAAATAAACAAGGGAGAGAGTAATGGGAATGCCAGTGCGCCGATCGATTACATAATTGAGCAAGCTATTGCGGGGATCGTAGTAGTCAGCACTATTACCCGTAAATCCTAAGTCTTGATAGAGGTAACGGTTAATAATTTGAATAATTCGCAGAGGATACAGTTGTTCTGGCAGGCGTTCCTGTACTTCGCTGGCCATAGTATCCAGGGCATTAAGGTATTCTTCAGGATAGATGGATGGTTCCTCTTCTTGCGCTATATAAAGGGCAGCTTTTGCCAAATCGATCGACTCATCTGGCTGGTTAATTTCTTGATAAAAAAGTTGTCGCGCTAGGGAAAAATCCATCTTGACTCACCATTAACCTGGGAACGAGATTTCGTGTTTACACTTCAGAACTCAATGCTGCCAAAAAAGCAAATACATTATATCCTGTTTCAGATATTTAGGTCTTGATTTTTGGGTGAGAGTTTACAATTTTCAATAAAGCTTCTCGATAAATCTTTTTACCTTCTAGATTGAGGTGGACACCATCAAGGGTTAAATTTTCTTTCAGCGCTTTTCCGGTAAATAAAGGTTGAATTTCATCCCGAAAAATCATGAGCTTTTCTATCTCAGCAATTTGACGAATCACTTCATTGATCCGATCGACTCTCTCAATCGTTCCTGCTTGAGTCAGGTCTTGGCTAGCAGCAACGGTTGAATAGAAAGCTGGAATTAGGACCACCTGTTGCGCCTGCATTTTCTCTTTAATCATGCGAATAATCTGCTGCATATTTCTCTGAAAATGAGCATCCATTGTTCGATAAGCAGCATCATTCGTTCCTAAGGCAAGAATTGCAATCTGACATCTCACATTAACCGCCGTTAAAAATTTAAGCTGTTCAAGCTGGGAAATCGTACTCATACCATCAATAGCAAAATTAAATGTATTATTCCCCAGAGTATTTCCTAAACTAGCAGAGATAGAATCGCCAAAAATACAAACTTTAAATTGTCGATTGCTCGCGACATAAGCTTGATATTGAACTTCACGCTGCCACCAATCCTGCGCGCTCAAGGTATCAGTTGGAAGCTCCAGATAATTGGCATTCCCTAAAACTAATAGCCTCCCGATATAGCCCTTTTTCCAAGCAAAGTTTAAAATAAAAAAAATGAGAATTACATTTAAAATTAGAGACAAAATGGTCATCATTCTTTTCATTTTAGATTAAATCCCATGACTTTTTCCAATCACCCAATGGCGACGAAAGAAACGAGCGAGTGCTGATTCTTCCAACTCCAAAAAGATCGGTCGTCCGTGAGGACAAGTTCGGGGTTTGCGTGTGCGCTGCCACTGCTCTAGGAGCGTTTGCATTTCTGTTAAACTTAAAGGCGTACCGTTGCGAATGGCACTCCGGCAAGCAGTTGCAACTTGAGCTGCTTGTAAATCACTCACTTTACTCAATTCAATCAGAGCTTCTTGACAATCTTCTCGCTCGGCTAGTAACGCTGGTGCAGTCCGAGCAGCCCAGAGTTGTTCCCCAAAGCATTCTACTTCTAACTCTAGCCTTTGTAAATTCTCAATTTGAGTGGGGGATAACTGATTCAGAATGACAGGGGTATCGAGTGGAACCAGTTGCCAAGCAGCACATAATCGCTCGTACAAAACTCGCTCGTGGGCGATATGCTGTTCTATTAACCACATCCCAGCAGGATGTTCAGCTAGGATATAAGTATTATGAACCTGGGCGATTGCTCTTAAGGCCATTAACCCAAATTCACGGTTATTTGCATCCTCGCTCTCTGAATCGGGTTGCAGAGAACGATGAGCCTGATAAGCACTTTTTTGTTCAGATGCCTTGAGCAATTTTCCCACTCGCTCTGGTAGAGGCAAGTCTGGCATTCCCTCCGCATTCAAATGTAAAGCTCGTTCAATGGCAACTTTTACCTGCTCCTGCCAATAATTCAAATTATGTAAATAAATTTCTGCTTTCGCTGGGTGACGGTTCCAGTCTATTTGCTCTGGGTGAATTTGCAAGTGAATAAAACTAATGGGGTAGCGATCGCGCGGACAAGTCCGGGAAAAAGCACTGAGAATCGTTTGCTCTAATTCCGGGATGCGGACCACTCGCCCATTAACCGCGACTTTCACCCAATCTGGCCGCCGTCGGTGGCAGCGATCGGGCAAACCAATCACTAATTCTAAGGATTGAGTGGGGGCGGCATCGGTAACAAGAGGCAACGGGAAAATCTCATCTTGATGTTCTGGAAGGGGGGGAACTTCCATGATTAAATGCTGTAAGTCACTTAAACGAATGCCTTGGAGAATTTGAGGTAAAATTTGCTGGGCTGTCACGCCGGGGCTAATATGTAGCCAGAGTTTATCAGCTTGGCGAATTTGCCAAGTGACGCGAGGGTAGCAGAGGGCAATTTGTTGCAGGGTTAATTGGATCGCTCGCAGTTGTTGCGACGGCGTGGTAAAACCCCGACGAACCGGCCAATTACCAAACAAATTCGAGACTGTGACTACAGTACCGGGTGCGATCGCCACTGCTTCTACTTCCACTGCTTCACCGAGGTGGTTGTAAATCACTCGCCATCCAGATTGAGCCTGAGAAAAGGCGGAGAACCGTCGATCGGTTCTCTCACTTGCTAAAGAAAATGCTTGATTTTGAGCGACTGGGTTCTGTGAAAATAACCCTTCTCTAGAATGCGGACGACTGGCAATTTCTAAGGAAGCTAACTGAGCTAAACTATGCAACGCTTCCCCCCGAAATCCCAGCGTATTAATCTGATAAAGGTCTTTGGTATTGCTAATTTTGCTGGTACTGTGGGCCGTTGCTGCCTGCCGGAGATTTTCGAGATCGATGCCGATGCCATTATCAGCAACTTGCACCCGCCACTGTTCTGGCCAGATGGAAACCGTAATGCGAGTTGCGCCTGCATCCAGAGAGTTTTCTACCAATTCTCGCACCGCAGCAGCCATAGAGTCGATGACTTCACCGGCCGCAATTAGATGGACGACTTCTGGAGGTAAAGTGTGAATCTGGGGAGCCATCCGAGTTTTCGATCACAGTATTTAAGAGTTAAGGTTACAAGGGCGAGGGGGAGCATCCCCCCTGCTTCCTAAAACCTATTTTATGTAGCTGACACCCTACAATTATATCTTTTTAATCAGGGAGGCTCCTGATGGACACTGACCTAAGGCGGTCTCGTTGAGGTTTTGAGTTAACGCTCAAAAAAATCTCTAGCTTTCCTCCTTAGCCGATCTGAGATTCGACAATTGGTAGTAACTCGGATTTCAACAAAGGCAAACGGATATAAAAGGTGGTTCCTGAAGATTTGGATTCAAAAGCAATATCACCCCCATGAGCATCAATAATTGATTTCGCGATGGCGGTTCCTAGTCCCGTACCGCTGCGCTTACCAAAGGTAACAAAGGGGTCAAATAAATGTTCCCGAATTGCTTCTGGAATACCAGGACCGTTGTCACGAATCGTGATTTCTACTTTATTGCCATTGGCCACTATTGTCAGTTCAACCCGGCCACCGTGACCGTCAAATGCTTCCACGGCATTGCCGACTAAGTTTTGCCAAACTCGCAAAATTTTATTTTCATCTGCTTCGACCATTACCTCTGCGACCTGAGCGATAAAATCAACTTTTGAGGTTTCAAAATAAACTCGATTGAGCTTCTGAAATTGCTGTAAGGTCTGTGATAGATGGACCGGTTTTTTGTGTAAAACTGAGCTGCCACGCGAAAATTCTAGCACTTCCTCTGCCATTCCCAGCATCCGCTGTACTTGCAATTGAATTAATTCACACCATTCAGCAGTTTCTTCATCATTCGGGTGCAGTTCTTGCAGCATTTCACTCGATAGCTGAATCCCGGTGAAAGGGCTTTTGAAATCATGAATAATGGTGCTAACCATTTCTCCCACCATCACCATTTTTTCTTTATAAACCAATTGTTTCACATATTGATCGGTGGTGGCTCGTAGGTGTTGTGTGATGTAGCTAAATAGGTGGAGTACGGCACTGCCTTTGGCCAGTCGCAAGGTTTCCATGAGGATATCGCGAGAGATTTTGGCAACAGTTGCACCAGCGGAGGCAACTGCTCTCGCACTACGGGGTTGACCGTCTAAAATTCCAAATTCTCCAAAAAAATCGTTCGCTTTCGCTACAGCTACCGTTTGATATTTATTGGCGGTTGTGCGTTTGCTAAACTCAATTTGACCTTCGAGAACGAGGTAAAGAAAATCAGGAATTTCTCCTTCTTCAAATACAATTTTTTGTTCAGTAAACCTCTCAACGATAGCGACTTCGCACAGGTGTGCGGCTTCCTCTTGGTCAAAGTAGGATATAAATCGGTGTGCAGATAGATCCATGTAAGAGTACCTGATAATTAACCTGGGCAGTTGGTTCTTTTTATATTTCTTTGGTATTGCTTCAGTTTCAGCACCCTTCGAGCGCCCTCTCCTGAAATAGCACGTCTCACTATTATTTAACGCCAGGGAGGATTCGCTGATTATATACTCTGTTTTCTTAAGCTTACCATTGAGTGGGCTTACAGGCTCCGATCGCTCTGATGCCTGATGATTGAGCAAGCTGGCTCTGAAAGTTGCACCGAGCGATCGCTCGGTTCAGCCAAACCTCTGTAACAACCGTAGTCAGCAGTTTACGAAGAAATTATTGACAAAAATAAACTTCTATGATAAATGAAAAATGAGAAGTGCGACCGCGGTCTTAGTGACTCAACGGTTAAGAATTGTTCTTCATGTTTACGCGATCGCTCACAATTTTGGTCGCGATTCTTTCTGACTTCTATCAACGCTTTCCCAGAGCAATCACTCCATTCTGACCCCCAAAGCCAAAACTAAAACAAAGGACCTTCTGGATTTCACCCAACGAAGCAACTCGGACTAAATTTAACTCAAATTCTGATTCTCTCAAGCCGATACAAGGCGGCAATAATTGCTCCTTCATACTCATCAGGGAAAATGCCACTCCCAAAGCACCAGACGCCCCCAAAGTATGACCCGTTGCTCCCTTCGTCGAACTCACAGCAACGCCTGGGGGAAAAAGAGATTGAATTAATAATGCTTCATGGCGATCGTTTAATTGAGTACCAGTTCCGTGAGCGTGAATATAATCGATCTCAGCGGCCGATAAACAACTGCGATCGAGCGCTTGTTGAATAGCCGCTAAGGCACTCTTACCTCCCATCTCCGGTGCTGTTGGAGCATAGGCATCATTGGTCAAGCCAAACCCCAAAACTTGACCATAAATTTTAGCATTGCGACGCCTTGCTAAAGCCGCCGTTTCTAACACAAAAACAGCCGCCCCTTCTCCCAGAACAAATCCTTCTCGCTGGCGATCGAACGGATAAGCTCCCGTTGTTGCCAAGGCCCCCATCTGCTGAAATCCGGCTAAAGTTAAGGGTGTAATAGCCGCTTCCACGCCCCCTGTCATCACGCGCTGACATTGACCGGTTTGAATCAGCTCAAAAGCTTGAGCGATCGCCCAAATTCCGGTTGCACAGGCCGCCATTGGTGCCAATACCGGCCCAGTAGAACCAATCTCCTGAGCCGCTGCGATCGCAGCCGCATGAGGGAGAAAACTGGGCCATTGAGCCAGAGGAGTGGGGAATAAATGAGGATCGGCAGGGTTAACCCTCAGTAACTCATCCGTTAAATCAGGTGCCAACTGTTCCCTGGCAAACTGTTCTAATCTTGCTTGATAACCCCGACTAGAGCCAATCACTACCCCACAATCCGGCAAAGGTCCACTTAACCCAGCATCTTGCAACGCCTCCGCGATCGCCTGACGAGTCAAGGCGAGCAAATCAGCAGGACTATTACCAATCAAAGCTAAAGGTCGGGGTTTCAACTCCGAAAACGGTTGATGCCGTCGCACCCCAGAACCGCCCGCTAAAATTTGTTTCCAGGTCGTTTCTAGCGTTCCTAAAGCTGAAACCAGACCGATGCCAGTAACGACAACCTCAACACTCATGGACAGTGAATACAAAAAATAGGAGCCATTAAAAATTAAAAATTAAAAATGAGGAATTCAGGGTTTTAATTTTTAATTTTCAACTTTCCTAGAGAGTTTCTCAGGAGCTGAGCGCCCGCCATCCCCCGTTTAATTCTTGAGGTTTTCTAAACCCTGCGTTACCTTAGCAGATTCAATGCGATCGCCCTGCTGAATTTGATCGACTACCTCCATCCCCTGCTTCACATAGCCAAAAACAGCATAGCTACCGTCCAAAAATGGCAGATCCGATAACGCAAAGTAAAACTGTGCAGAAGCCGAATCTGGAGCCATTGAGCGAGCCATTGCCACAGCTCCACGAGAATGCGACAAAGCCGGTTTAGCGGTTACGCCTGCTTGTTCAAAGGTTTGGCTATAGGTTGGTTCTTTTGCGCCGGTCGCCTTAATTTCTAAGGGGATGTAACGCTCCTTTGAGGTTGCTGGGTCAATAAAACCCCCAGTTCCCAAGCGGCTTTGGGGGAATTTTGGGTCTTTGCCTTGGGGGTCACCCCCTTGAACGACAAATGGCTGTGGTTCTCGGACCACTCGGTGAAAGACAAGTCCGTCATAGACACCCCGCTTCACAAGATCGACAAAATTGCCAGCGGTAATGGGGGCATTCGTGCCATCGACTTCAATGGTAATGGGCGAGCCTTTGACCATCATGACCACGGTTGCTTTCCCTTCTAGGCGGGGCAAATTGCTAGATTGCAGGCCACTTGCTTGGGCAACGGGTGATGGAGAGGTGCTTTCAGAAGCGATCGGGGTCGAGCTTGGAGATGAGCTGGTTGTCGCAGAATTGGCGCATCCTGCCAGCGCTAGCACAGCCACGAGTACAAGTGGCAGGAACCACTGTTGAATTTGAATTTTCATAGGTACTGGATGTTAGACCTCTCAGATTTTAGCGAGATTGGGGGCGCAAGCAAACGGGCGGGGAGCGGGGGTTAAGAGTGCGATCGCAACGGCTCCTTTGAGGAAATTAAACACCAGTGGCTCGCTCCTTCGCCCAAACCAACGATTAATGACCAAAGCTATTGCTCAAAAAAAGCGATCCCTCGAGTTGCAACTTCACCTTTAAGATGGATAAAGAAGACCGATCAATCCATCATTTTGATTGGCACTCTCACTGCCAGAGTGCTAAACTTTCCGGGAAGATTTTCAGCCTAAAATTTGCGAATCTTTAACAGTCGGATTGGGGTCAAGTCACAAAGAAGAGTAACTCCTGCCTCTCCTAACTCAAGGTGAATTGCGCCAATCTGTACCGCAAGGAGTAACGCTGATGAGAGATGCTGTTCCCGACAACCTGGGCTATCTTGTGTTTACAACTGAGTTCCCAGCTTTAAAAAAAAATCTAAAATTCTTGTGGGCAAAACAGAATCTGGTATTTAAAATAATTTTCTAAAGGATGGTCTCAAAGAAGTGAGGTTCGCGAATGTAAAACAGTTTACAAATCTCCGTTGATGCCTTTGCTATGAATAGAAATAGCAGACAGCAACTTTGAGTCAGCGATCCAGTCAACTTTTACAGCCAACTACAGGGGATATTTTTATCCTTTCTGTCGCTTTTTTTCGTCTTTTAATTTTTGGGAGGATCAGATGAAATACACCTTTGACCTACTCGGCGTCTCTCCGATTTTATCCTTCTTTAATCAACAGCAAGAACTGCTGGAAAAACAGCCTTTAACCGGGGTCGAATATATAGGAAATCAAAAATGTACCTTAGATGCGTTTGTGGATTCAGTCGAAAAGGTATCTCCTCATCGTGGTTGGGAAGTCGATCGAGTGGTAGAAACCGTGATTAGTTTTTGGCTCAATAACTCAGACAGCATTCAATATTGGCAGCAACGCTTGCAGGATGCAGGTCGAGAAAATTTATTAGTTGCACGAGTCGCTGATGTTCACTCTTTGCAGGCGACCTTTGAATCATTACTCGAAAAATAAAGAATTAACCGAGGGGGAATGGTTGACTGCGAGCATTGGACAGCGAACAATAAACAAAGACCCATCACCCATTGTCAATTACCATTAACTCCCTCAATGTCTCGCGCTAAAGCCCTGCAATATTACATTTTCGCCCGCCTGCTGCTGGCACCCCTGATGCTGTGGACGATCACCACGGTGGTCTTTCTGCTACTGCGGGCCACTCCCGGCGATCCAGTCGATGCCATTCTCGGCCCGCGAGCACCGGCCAGCGTCAAGGAGGAGTTGCGATCGCAACTCGGTTTAGCCGGCCCCCTATGGCAGCAGTACCTGCATTACATGGGAAAATTGCTCCGCTTAGACTTAGGAACCTCGATCAGCAGTCAAGGCCAAACCGTCTGGCAAATTATTAAAGAGTATTTCCCGGCTACAGTTGAATTAGCCATCTGTAGTATGGCAGTTGCCCTGATTGTAGGCGTAACAGTCGGTGCGATCGCAGCTTCCCGACCCAATACTGCGATCGATGCCACCGGTCGCCTATTTGGCATTATTACCTACTCCCTCCCCGCCTTTTGGGCCGGTATGGTTTTGCAATTAATTTTTGCCGTGCAATTAAGGTGGTTTCCCTTAGGAACCCGCTTTCCGATCGGCGAAACTGCCCCCCAAGGATTCACAGGATTATATACACTTGATAGCTTATTCAGTGGTAATCTAACTCAATTCTTCATTGCCTTGTATTATCTAGCGCTTCCCAGCTTAACCTTAGGCATTCTCCTCAGCGGAATTTTTGAGCGAATTGTGCGGGTAAACCTCAAACAAACCCTACAGGCTGATTACGTCGAAGCCGCAAGAGCCAGAGGCATCCCAGAAATCCAAATTTTGCTGGCTCACGCCTTAAAAAATGCCATGATTCCCGTGATTACTGTACTGGGCTTAACCTTTGCCTCACTCTTAGGCGGAGCCATCTTAACAGAAGTAACTTTTTCTTGGCCAGGGTTAGCCAATCGCCTTTATGAAGCCATTAGCTTGAGAGATTACCCAACTGTACAGGGAGTTGTCGTATTTTTTGCTGCGATCGTCGTCATCGCGAGCATTGCCATTGATATTTTAAATGCCTTAATCGACCCCCGGATTCGGTATTAATTGCTAGCACCTCAGGATTACTTCCCTCTCTACCGCTTCTTAACTCTGTTTGTCTCCGATGTTTTTGGGGAGAGGTGAGCCTTTAGTTTCAGGGTAGAGGCTGTTCGTCGCACCCCTTACCCGTACAGAGGATGACGACAGTTTCCAGTTTCTGGGCAATACTAGAAGAAACAGAGTTAAATCCTTGAGGAAAAGCTGATGAAATTATGGCGCGTCATGGCGGTTCTATCGGCTGTTTTGGCTCCAGTAATCGCAAAACCGGCTTTTAGCCAATCTTCGTCTCTAACGTCTGAATTTCCCAAAGTTTCTAACCCAAGAGTTAATGAGCCAATCTGCTACATAGAAACCCCAAGTGGCACAACTTTTGACCTAAAAAGCTTATGTGGCAGCAATGCGGTAACAAACGTGACTCCACCAGGAAATAATGGTGCAGGCAACCGCAATGTAAATCCAGTGAATAACGGTGCAGGCAATCCCACAACGACTATCGCGCCAAATAATAATGGCACGGGCAACCCCACCACTGTTATTAATACACCGAATGGCACGGGCAACCCCACTACTATAACGACTACGCCTAACGGTGTAGGCAATCCTACCACTACAACGACGACTACACCGAATAACGGAGTCACCAACCCTACCACTACAACGACGACTACGCCGAATAACGGGGTCACCAACCCCACAACTACAACGACGACGACACCGAATAACGGAGTCACCAACCCCACAACTTCTACAAGTGGCTATCCTAGCGGTACTGCTGCACCGGGTGGTGGAGTTGCGAGTGATGGCGTCGATGGTGTTAATCCTAATACTCCAGTTAATCTTCCCAGAGTTCCTCCCAGTTCCTTTAGCCCTGGAGGCCTTGCACCTACTAGGGACAGCATTGATGGTCCTCGAAATCAATGATAGGTAAGGTTTGCTGAAGAAGGGGGAAAGGGAAAAAAGGGGGAAAGGAGAGTCGGGACAAAAAGAGCAAACGTTTTGAGGTCAAGCACCAGATTTGGGAGCGCTTGAGAGGACTTTTCAGGCCGTAAGGACCCTTGATGAATGCAGGTTTTAGCTTTTTTCAGCAAGCCCTAGGTAACGGTGCGGATCGTGGGTTTTTTGTTGAGTGGGGTGGGTCGAAAAGCCCGCCCTTCTGGTTAAGAAAAATCTTGGCTTTAATTTCAGCCGATCGCTCCCTCTGTGTTTCGTTTAATTCCTTCAAGTTGTGAGGTTGCAGTCACGATCTGAATTTAATTCTCTGGGTGGCATCCAGTTTTTTTGGAGGTTGCAGGGCTTGTGTTTTCTAGAGATTTGAGATATAGTTTATATTATAATGGGATGGTTGCAAGAAAAATATTTTTACTTAGATTACCATTATTCTATAAATATAGCCAATAACTGTTAAAAAATCAACCATTCTGTCAAAAAACTTTTTAGCAAAAAGCAACTTGCCCCATTTCCAGCCACCCATAAATTCATCGAAAATCAGCTTTTAGCTAGGGGGTTTAACCCCCAGCAGACGAATGCCAGAAGTGCCAACTATTCCTTCAAGTTATTCATCTTCAGCAAAGATAAACCGATACAATTCACTGGCATCCGGTTCAGGGCTTTGCTCAGCAAACCGCACCGCATCGTCAATCTCAGCGTGCACCTTCCGATCGATCTCCTTCAACTCCTCTTCAGAAGCTAAACTATGTTCAATCAAATAAGCAGCTAACTTCTTAATCGGGTCGCGGGGGAACCAAAATTCCTTCTCTTCCTTGCTCCGTAATTCATCTGGGTCAGCCAAAGAATGTCCCCGAAAACGATAAGTCAAAGCCTCAATTAAAGTCGGCCCTTCTCCAGCACGAGCGCGAGCAACCGCTTCCTGAGCGACCGCCCTCACCGCCAAAACATCCATACCGTCAACTTCCACACCAACCATGTCAAACACGCTGGCTTTCTTGTAAATCTCTGGGTCAGAAGTTGCACGTTCGTGGGCCATCCCGATCGCCCACTTGTTATTCTCCACCACATAAATAATCGGCAACTTCCACAGAGCCGCCATATTCAGGCACTCAAAAAACTGCCCGTTATTCGCGGCCCCATCCCCAAAGAAACAAGCGGTCACCTGATCGGCACTGGCATCGCCCATCGTTTCCCGCCGATACTTCGACTGAAACGCTGCCCCCGTCGCCACCGGAATGCCCTCAGCCACAAACGCATAGCCACCCAATAGCCGGTGTTCGCTCGAAAACATGTGCATCGAACCGCCCCGTCCCTTCGAGCAACCCGTCGCCTTCCCGAACAACTCCGCCATCACCTCTCGTGCTGGCACACCCGCACTCAAAGCATGAACGTGGTCGCGGTAGGTACTCGAAACATAATCCTCATCCCGGCGCATCGCCCGGATCACCCCAGTCGAAACCGCTTCCTGACCGTTGTAGAGGTGGACGAACCCGAACATCTTGCCGCGATAATACATCTCAGCACACTTATCCTCAAATAAGCGCCCCAAGACCATATCCTCGTAGAGCATCAGCCCTTCGCCCTTAGAAATTTTGACCCCTGTCGCGTCAAAAACTGGTAAACTTCGTTCTTTGACCATAAATGAGCAGTCGCCTCTGAGTACATTAGACTTTTAAATTTAAACCTTGACGGTACCCAATGGGTGCAGGCAAGTTTGGCAACCAGAGCAGCAGCTCCATAAGTTGTTAAAATAAGCTTACCTGGGGAACCTTTCACCAAGGCTGGGAACCCAAATTCCCGGCTCAATCCGATTCGGTGAAGCGTAGCACTTTTGTTACAGACCCCCCTTGGCTAAGATAGGCTAATTCAGTTGCTCGCGCTTTGGGGAAGTGGACTGTGTTAATTCCACTGGATTACTACCGGATTTTGGGTCTGCCGATTCAAGCTACTGTCGAACAGTTGCAGCAGGCTCACCGCGATCGCACTTTACAACTTCCGAGGAGGGAGTATTCCGAAGTGGCGATCGTGGCTCGCAAACAACTGCTCGACGAAGCCTACGCCGTCCTGTCCGATCCAGAACAGCGCCAAGCCTACGATGCCAGTTTTCTTGCCAAAACCTATGACCTCGACCCAACTTCAGCCGCCTCGGCTCAAGACCAGGAACAACCCCTGAGTCCTGACCCCTGGGCGACAGATGAAATTCCCGATCCCCATACTCCCAGTATTGAAATCTCTGACGACCAATTCGTCGGTGCACTGCTGATCCTACAAGAGCTTGGAGAATACGAATTAGTGCTGAAACTGGGCCGCCCCTACCTCAGCAGCAGTAACTTCACCCTCAAAGAAGGTCGATTTGGCGACCCTCAATTCGTGCGTCCAGATATTGTATTGACGGTCGCCCTCGCAAATTTGGAACTGGGACGGGAACAGTGGCAGCAAGGTCAATATGAAAATGCAGCCACCTCCTTAGAAGTGGGTCAAGACTTATTGTTGCGCGAAAGTTTATTTGCGACGCTTAGGGGTGAAATGCAAGCCGATCTCTACAAACTGCGTCCCTATCGCATTTTAGAATTACTCGCCCGACCCGTAGAACGAGTCGCCGATCGCCATCGTGGCTTACAAATTCTGCGAGAAATGATCCAAGAGCGGGGTGGCATTGACGGCAGTGGCGACGACCAATCTGGTTTGAGCATTGAAGATTTTCTGCGCTTCATGCAGCAATTACGCAAGCATTTAACGGCAACGGAGCAGCAAAATATCTTTGAAGCAGAAGCCCGTCGTCCCTCGGCTGTCGCGACCTATTTAGCGGTTTATACTTTATTGGCGCAAGGCTTTACCCAAAGGCAACCAGCCTCGATCCGCCGTGCAAAGCTGCTGCTGATGCAATTAGGTCGTCGTCAAGATGTTCATTTAGAAAAAGCTGTATGCGCCCTGTTGCTGGGGCAGACAGAAGAGGCGAGTCGCGCTCTAGAACTGAGCCAAGAGCAGGAACCGATCGCCTTTATTCGAGAAAATTCCCAGGGGTCGCCAGATTTATTGCCGGGTCTGTGTCTCTATGCAGAACACTGGCTGCAAGAAGAAGTGTTTCCCCATTTCCGGGACTTAGCGAACCAGTCGGCGTCTTTAAAAGATTATTTTGCTGACGAGCAAGTGCAAGCGTATTTGGAAGCATTGCCCACAGAGACAGAAGCTGCCAACGAATGGGTTGTGGTACAGCCCCGCCGCCTTGCGAATACCACATTACAAGCGACGGAAGGTCAATCAGCAGGAGCGGTCGCTTCAGCGGTAGTCGCTCCCTATCACCGTGAGGCCACCACCAATGCAGCGACAGTGAATGGCAGTGCGCTTCTGAGTGCAACTCCTGGTAGTAGAGTTCAGGAAAGGCGGAACCTCAGAGGTAGTCTGGAGAAAGGAGGCAACTCGACCGCTACCTTGGAAAAGAATCCCTCCGAGGCAGTTCGTCGCCAACAGTTGCGGGAGCGCAAACGTGGCGGAACTGGGCGATCGCGAGGTCATGGCTCCCTGTCCCGTCGCTCTCGCCTCACATTGGCAGAGGTTGTTGCGAATGTGAAGTCACTGCCAGCCCCTCAGTTAGCCGCGATCGCTGGTGTAGCGGTGCTGGGTATGGTCATCATCGGATTTTTAACGGTTCAAGTCTTCTTATTGCTGGCGAATGCCCTCCAAAGTAGTTCTGGGCCAAGGCTGCAAGGAGAGCAAGCTTTAGTTCAGCTCGACCGACCGCCTATAGACATTCCCAAGCCAGAGAAAGCTGCCCCCTCTACGAATGGACCCCTGACAGATGAAGTAGGCAAGCAAGTGATAGAAAAGTGGCTAGCTGCCAAAAGAGCTGCCTTAGGGCCCGACCACAGCGTTAACCAGTTGAACCAGATTCTTGTCGATCCCGCCCTATCTCGGTGGGTACAGATGGCAGAAGCTCAGCAGCGAAACAACGCTTATCAGCGCTACCAGCACAGCATTCAGGTGAATTCGGCTCAGGTCAGTGACACCAATCCGGACCGGGGTCAAGTGGAAGTTGAGGTGAAGGAAAGGGCTGAGTTATTCGATCGCGGTCAGCTTGGCGGTTCCCGCGATGATACCCTGCGGGTGCGTTATGACTTGGTGCGCCAAGATGGAAATTGGCACATCCGCGATTGGGAAGTCTTGAAAAACTAACAAACCATCCATCATCCCAGCCGTTTTCAGGCTGTGGTCGATCGCTAACCCTCTCCTAGCCTGCTGGAAGATTCTGCCACCCTCGCAGATCGTCCTCGCAGGCTTTCTTGATGTCTGGTGTTCTGATTGTCATGAAATCTTGACATAACTCCCCAACCTTCGATCCCCTGCCGACCGTTATGTGATGAAACCTTGACATTTTGATCCCAGCACGCCGAGAAACCCGTAGATATACTCAGGATCGACCGAAATAGCCCCTTGACCCCATCTCAGATTTTCTGCAACATATTCTTTAACAAAGCGATCCCCGCGGTCCCAAAGAAAAGCTAGCATTGAGCATTTCTGTGGCTCAGCAAAAAAGCTGTAGACCCACTCAACTGCTAGCAGCCTTAAACACCGTTAACCATTTGGTTGACCGCTTTATCCGGGGAAGCGCTTTGAACTCAAAGCAGGGTGAGGGAGCCAATAAGTTAGAGTCTCTGAACACAACAGAGACTTAGGCACTGAAATGCAGGCAAGGCTTCACAGGTTGAAAGGTTCAGAACACAACCTCGCCCGGGCCATCTCATGAGTGCTTCACTCAAAAGGTGTCGCAGCATACAGGGCAATAACCTACCTGCTATCTAAACTACTGGAGCTCGCATATATGGCAAAAGAACGCCCGCCCTTAGACGACATGACCTTGCGACAACTCCGCAGGGTTGCTAGTGAATTAGGAATTTCTCGATATAGCCGGATGCGTAAGTCGCAGTTACTGGCGTCAATTCAAGAAATCGAAAGCACAAAAGTTTCGTATAGTCCATCTCATAGAGTAGAGGCGCAAGAAGTTGTGGAAGCAGCGAAATTTGAATTAGGTCAAGAAGACCGGACAGAGGGTTCTCTGTCATCCGTCGATGAAGGCCTAGCCGATCTGCCTGCTGGCTATGGCGAAAGTCGCATTGTACTGATGCCCCGCGATCCTGAATGGGCCTACACCTATTGGGATATCCCCAACGAACACAAAGAAGAGCTACGCCGTCTGGGTGGACAACAGCTTGCCCTCCGGATCTATGACGTGACTGATGTTAACTTGCAGTACCAAGCAGCCCACAGCATTCAAGAATATCCTTGTGATGAATTAGCCCGAGAATGGTATGTACCCATTCCCGTGAGCGATCGCGATTATGTTGTTGATATTGGCTACCGCACCGCCGATGGTCGCTGGCTGGTACTTGCACGCTCAGGCGTTGTCCATATCCCCCCCATCTACCCCAGCGACTGGATCGAAGACCAATTCATCACCATTTCTTGGGAGCAAGAACTGCGTGGCAAAACCTTCATGCAATTAGTGCCACCCAGCAAGAGAATGGCAGGCGTTGCTACCACATATAGCCAAATCTACGAGATGGCTGAAGCCGCCGAAGCCCAGCGGGTAGATGGTTCTGTCTTCGGTTCCATGCAGCACGTTGCTGGTTCCGCCCAGGTCACAGGTTCCGGCCAAATGGTCACTGGTTCCGGCCAAATGGTCACTGGTTCCGGGCAGATGGTCACTGGTTCCGGGCAAATGGTCACTGGTTCCGGTCAAATGGTCACTGGTTCCTGTCAAATGGTCACTGGTTCCGGTCAAATGGTCACTGGTTCCGGGCAAATGGTCACTGGTTCCGGGCAGATGGTGACGGGCTCCGGGCAGATGGTCACTGGTTCCGGTCAAATGGTGACGGGCTCCGGGCAGATGGTCACTGGTTCCGGGCAAATGGTCACAGGTTCCGGGCAAATGGTCACAGGTTCTGGCCAAATGATCACTGGTTCTGGCCAAATGATCACAGGTTCCGGGCAAATGGTCACAGGTTCCGGCCAAATGGTGACGGGTTCCGGCCAAATGGTGACGGGCTCCGGCCAAATGGTCACAGGTTCTGGCCAAATGGTCACTGGTTCTGGCCAAATGGTCACTGGTTCTGGGCAGATGATCACTGGCTCTGGACAGATGATCACAGGTTCTGGACAGATGATCACTGGTTCTGGGCAGATGGTCACTGGCTCTGGACAGATGATCACTGGTTCTGGGCAGATGATCACTGGTTCTGGGCAGATGGTCACTGGTTCTGGCCAAATGATTCCCGGTTCTGTCCACATGGTGACGGGTTCCGGCCAAATGGTGACGGGCTCCGGGCAAATGGTCACGGGTTCTGGTCAAATGGTCACGGGTTCTGGCCAAATGATTCCCGGTTCTGTCCACATGGTGACGGGCTCCGGTCAAATGGTCACTGGTTCCGGGCAAATGATCGCTGGTTCCGGTCAAATGATTCCCGGTTCTGTCCACATGGTCACAGGTTCCGGTCAAATGGTCACTGGTTCCGGGCAAATGATTCCTGGTTCTGTCCACATGGTCACGGGTTCCGGACAGATGGTCACAGGTTCTGGTCAAATGATTCCTGGTTCTGTCCACATGGTGACGGGTTCCGGGCAAATGATTCCTGGCTCGATCCACATGATGCACGAGCAGGCACTTAGTTCCTACGTCTTCCCTTCTGGTGTGGGAATGTGGGCTGTTCCTACTATGTCTGGCTTAACGATGTCTGGTGTTGGCTTCTCTGCCTCTATGCCACCCATGCGGCCACGGCAATTCTGGTTAGTGGCTGATGCTGAATTGATCGTCTATGGTGCTACTGAGCCAGATGCGACCGTGTACATCGGCGGTCAACCGATCAAACTCAATCCTGACGGTACTTTCCGCTTCCAGATGTCCTTCCCTGATGGCTCGATCGATTATCCCATCTTTGCCTTAGCGGCTGACGGCGAGCAAAATCGTGCGATTCACTTGAAGTTCAACCGCGAAACTCCTGAACGGCGCACCAACACGAAAGAGGAAGCGGTTTTAGAGTGGATCGGTTAATCGCTTTGAGAGTTACAGTAGATGCGATCGCGTCCGCCTGTGCCAATTTTTGAACCAGCACAAGGTCAACTCTGAGGCCTCGCTCATCTGTTAAGGTTAAACGAAGACAACAACCCATAACACCCCCTATACACCGCTCTCCTGTTAGCAGGAGCGGTGTTTTTTGTTAGCAACAGCCACTGTCAAAGTTTAAACGACAATCTACCTACAATTCATCGCCAGTTGCAGGAAAAGGAAAAACTGTGATTAACAGTCTCGACTCAATTAAAATACTTCTTTAGGTAGATGTTTAAATAAATTGGGTTTTATTTTTAGAGGATTTTGCGAGTAGTAGCTAGAACATCTTTAATTTTTATTAAATAATCTCAAAAAACTAGCAAAAAGATAAAAAATCGAGCTATCTAGGGAAATAAGACGACCGTTCGGTAAAACCTAAAAATTTTCATCAACACTCTACCTACTCCCAAAGATAGAATTGTTACTTTCAAAGTCAGTATTTATTCTTAGCTTAAGTTGGGTCAAATGAAGCTTCATAAACTGCTAAATTACGATCTAGAAAAATCACCCAAAAGACCTTCTATTGGTTGTAATTTATCTTGGAAGAAGCCTCGTTTTTTCGGGTTGCTTGCTGCTACTTTACTCGGAATTTTATTTTTATTCATCCTGCCAGCTCTCACTCAACAACCCGTTGTCCTGACTATGCTTATGCAAGGTCAAGACATTACGAATTGGAGACCTTTTATCCAAGAGTTTGAGCAGAAAAACCCTGATATTCGAGTTAATTTAGTAGAAGGACCTTTTGATACCAACCTGATCGAAAACCTCTATACCTCAGCCTTTTTACTAGGAGAATCGCCCTATGACGTCATCAACATGGATATTGTTTGGGTCCCTAAATTTGCAGCAGCAGGCTGGGTGATGGATCTGACGGATCGAATGTCGCCAGAACAACTGTCAAAATTTATTCCAGGCAATGTTGAAGGTGGGCGCTATCGTGACAGATTATACCGCATTCCTCACGCTTCCGACGCCGGAATGCTTTACTACCGCAAGGATCTTTTAGCACAAGCTGGAGTCCAACCGCCTGATACTTTTGAACAGATGCTGACTATCTCTCAAAACTTGCAGAAACAGGGAAAAGCAACTTGGGGTTATCTCTGGCAAGGCAAACAATATGAAGGAGTATCTGCTATGTTTGTAGAGGTACTTGAAGGTTTTGGCGGTTTTTGGGCAAATCCACAAACTTTTGAAGTCGGACTCGATCGACCAGAAGCACTCAAAGCAGTTGAATTCCTGAGAAGTACAATTGTTTCTGGTATTTCTCCCCCTGGCGTGACTACTTATGGCGAAGAAGAAACCCGCTTATTGTTTCAAAGTGGTCAATCAGTATTTTTGCGAAATTGGCCTTATGTTTGGAAACTTGCTAATGCAGAGGGTTCAAAAGTACAAGGAAAAATTGCCATCAAACCGATGTTGCATACAATGGGTAAAAGAGGGGGTTCTTGCTTAGGGGGGTGGGGTTTAGGAATTTCTAAAACTTCAAAACACCCAGAGGAAGCATGGCGATTGATTCAATATCTGACGAGCGAGGAAACACAGCGAAGATTTATTTTTGCAACCGGATTAATTCCGAGTTATAAGTCGCTATTTTTAGACCCAAAAATCGTTGCTAAATACCCCCATTATCCGCAACTTCTAAAGGTTGTGCAGCAACCAGCTTTACGACCTCCCCTTGCTCAATATGCCCAAGCTTCAGATATCTTGCAACGCTATTTGAGTGCAGCTTTTACGAGGCGGATGAGTGTTGAAAAAGCGATGAAGGCGGCAGCAAATGAAACTCAAAATTTGCTAGGGAGTTTTCAAACAGCTACTAAAAGTTAGTTGCGGGGATGAGTTGCTCTTTCAAAAAACTCCTGAATTTCATCAATCTTGAATAACTCCAAATTAACAATTTCCCACTCTTCCTTACCACCTTTAAACCATGACAGTTGATACCCTACAACGACGCGAACAGAAAACGGGATGGATCTTAGTAGCACCCGCATTAATTTTACTATTATTAGTCTTTGCTTACCCAGTCTTACGAGCTTTTTGGTTAAGTTTATTTACTCAAAACCTTGGGACTGAATTGAAACTGGTTTTTTCCGGCTTTGCTAATTACAATCGAATGCTGGGTGATGGCCGTTTTTGGCAAAGTTTAGGGAATACAACAATTTTTACAACGGCATCAGTTTTGCTGGAGTTAATTTTAGGAATGGGCATTGCCCTAGTTCTCAATCAACCCTTTAAAGGCCGTAGCATTGTGCGGACTATTTCTTTGTTACCTTGGGCCTTGCCTACTGCTTTAATGGGGGTCGCTTGGGCCTGGATTTTTAACGACCAGTATGGGGTCATTAATGATATTCTTCGGCGTTTGGGGCTGATTCAAACTGGGATTAGTTGGTTAGGAGATCCAACTTTAGCAATGATGGCAGTCATTGCAGCCGATGTGTGGAAAACAACGCCGTTTATTGCTTTACTATTGCTAGCAGGTTTGCAATCTATTCCCTCTGATTTATACGAAGCTCATGCGATTGACGGTGCCAGTCGTTGGCAGAGTTTTAGACAGATTACTGTGCCACTATTAATGCCCCAAATTGTGATTGCATTATTATTTCGATTTGCCCAAGCCTTCGGCATTTTTGATTTAATTCAGGTGATGACCGGTGGCGGACCAGCGGGGGCGACAGAAACGGTTTCTATCTATATTTATAGTACGGTGATGCGCTACTTAGATTTTGGCTATGGAGCAGCGTTGGTCGTGTGTACATTTTTGGTTTTAGTAGCAGCAGTTGCTATCGCTGCTTACTGTTTATCTAGAGCCCGCGCTAATGCAGAAGGAGTCAGTTAAATCATGGCGATCGCCCAAGAAAAACCCACTCAATTCAATTTAGACATTAAACGAATCCTGCTGCCGATCGCAGTTATTTTGACAGTTGCCTATTTTATGGGCCCCATTCTCTGGCAGATCTTGACCTCTATTAAATTAAATCCAGATATTTCTGCGGTTCCCAATGTCTACATCCCTAAACGAGTTACCTTTGAGCATTACCTCTCTCTGTTCCGTCGCCGTCCGTTTACTTTCTACATTTTAAACAGCGCTTTGGTTTCCATTACTTCCACCCTCCTCTGTTTGGCCTTAGGAGCTCCCGCAGCTTATGCTTTAGCACGGTTGCGATTGTGGGGTGAAAAAATTATCCTGGCTGGTGTGATGATCGTGACATTATTTCCCGCAGTCCTACTATTTATTGGACTGCTAGAAGTAGTGAAAGCAACTCATTTAGGCAATAATTATTTAGCCCTCATTATCCCTTACACCGCCATTAATTTACCCCTCACCATTTTGGTGATGCGAAGTTTCTTTCAGCAGTTGCCCAAAGATTTAGAAGATGCTGCCAAGGTCGATGGCTATAACACCTTTCAAATGCTGTGGCAGATTGTATTACCGATGACCGTACCCGCTTTAGTAACAACAGGAATTCTCACTTTTATTTCCGCCTGGAATGAATTTATTTTTGCTCTGACTTTTATGACTCGCGAATCCCTGAAAACGATTCCTGTGGCAACTGCTCAGCTTAGCGGGGCATCGGTTTTTGAAATTCCCTATGGTCCGATCGCAGCAGCGACCGTTTTAGGAACCTTACCACTGGTCGTGCTCGTTTTAATCTTCCAGCGTCGCATTGTTCAAGGTTTAACGGCTGGCGCTGTGAAAGGATAAGCAGAAAATCATCAATTTACTTTTGATTCATTAGGAGCAGGAAAAGAAGAGAATTATTCGGTCATGAACGACTATCCAATTACCAATCAATAACCCATCATGGCGAAACTTGAATTAAAAAACCTTAATAAAACCTATAGCCCTAAAGTGATTCCGGTAAAAGACATTAGTTTAAAGGTCAAAGAAGGCGAATTTTTGACACTCTTGGGGCCGTCTGGGTGTGGAAAATCCACAACCTTGCGGATGATTGCGGGGTTAGAACAACCGACTCGCGGAGAAATCATCATCGGCGGTCGCAATGTCACTCACCTGAGACCCGGCGATCGCAACATTGCAATGGTTTTTCAAAGCTATGCCCTCTATCCCCACATGACAGTTTATGAAAATATGGCTTCTAGCTTGAAGCTGCACAAAGTTCCCACCCCGGAAATTAAACGGCGGGTGCAGGACGTTGCAACAGCACTCGGACTAATAGAATTAATGGATCGAAAACCAAGTAAAATGTCGGGAGGGCAGCGACAACGAGTTGCCCTTGGTCGGGCGTTGGTACGCCAACCAGAAGTATTTTTATTAGATGAACCTTTGAGCAATCTAGATGCTTTACTCAGGGAACATGTCCGGGGAGAATTAAAGCAGCTATTTGAAGCACAAAAAGCCCCTGTTGTTTATGTTACCCACGATCAAACTGAAGCGATGACCCTCTCGACTCAAGTAGCTGTTCTGAACAATGGTTATGTGCAACAACTCGATCCACCCCACCGAATTTATACCGAACCTGCTAATCAATTTGTTGCGGGTTTTGTCGGGAGTCCCCAGATGAATTTATTTACACTTCGGTGTGAAGGAAATTATGCAATTTTAGGTGACTCCCGACTCCGTTTGCCAGAAATACCAACAGCACCATCTGAAATTGTTTTAGGCATTCGTCCAGAACAAGTCCGCCTAGCAGGGGAGACGTTACCAGGCGGAACGCTTGCCCCACAAACCATAGCAGGAAAAATTTATTTGGTTGAAAACTTAGGAATGCAAAATTTAATTAGTATCCGTGTGAAGAATGCCAATGACATGAAAATACGCGCCCTTGTTCCCTCCGATCAAAAGTGGAATTCTGATGAAATTACACTGATTTTTCCACCTGATTTAATTCACTGGTTCGATGTCAAGACTGGCGATCGTCTCCCTACTCAGCGCTCAGTAACTTTATCTGCTTAAAGTAGATGTTGGCTTAGCACTGTAACTGCTCTAGAACTTAGCCATAAAAGTCCAGGTTACAGAGTAGTATGAATAATCAAAACTATGAGAGAGTTAGGAGAAGTGTTGCTCAACAAGCGGATCTTTCAGCTTATAATCGCTACTGTATTGTTAGCCATACCAGCCTCGATTACTAACATCATGGTTGATGCTGGGAAAAATTATCAAGATGGGCTAAAAGTAACAGGAACACAACCAATGGTTGTGAGGTCTTCTCACCCAAAAAATCGCACTGTTTTTGTGCATTTATTTGAGTGGAAGTGGACCGATATCGCTCAAGAATGCGAAAATTTTCTCGGTCCCAAAGGATATGCAGGAGTTCAAGTTTCACCTCCTTCAGAACACCGAGTTTTAAAAGATTTTTCTTGGGAACAACGCTATCAACCTGTCAGCTATAAACTACAAAGTCGCAGTGGGAGTCGTGCTGAATTTGCTGAAATGGTCTCTCGTTGCAAAGCAGCAGGAGTTGATATTTATGTCGATGCGATTATTAACCATACCACCGGTGTTTTAGAACCCGGTCAAGTAGAAAAAGGAAGTGCAGGTTCCACCTTTGGGTACTTCGACTATCCAGCTTTTAAAATAGGGGATTTTCATCACTGCGGTCGCAACAGTAATGATGCACTACAAAACTGGTACGACCGCTGGGAAGTTCAAAATTGTCGCTTACTGAATTTAGCTGATTTAAAAACAGAATCAACATCAGTTCGACGAAAAATTGCTAGCTATCTTAACGATTTAATGGGATTGGGTGTTGCCGGATTTCGCATTGATTCGGCTAAACATATTCCGGTCACTGATTTAGAAGCGATCTTCAAGCAAGTTCAGGGCAACCCGTTTATTTATCAAGAGGTGATTGCATCTCCCGGTGAACCAATTCAACCGGAAGAATATTTACCCATTGGCAGTCTGACTGAATTTCGCTACAGTTGGCAAATTGCTCGCAGTTTTCGGAGTGGAAAATTAGCAGATTTGCAGGACATTGGGAAGAGTCAGACGATGATCCCCAGCGATAAAGCAGTCATTTTTACGAATAATCATGACAATCAACGGGACCAAAGTGGTACGATTAAGACCATCACCTTTAAAGATAGCAAACTTCATAAATTAGCCAATATATTTATGCTTGCTTGGCCCTATGGCTATCCACAAATTATGTCTAGTTATGCTTTTAAGGATAAAGCTCAAGGCCCACCCTCTCAGGCAAATGGTGAAACTAAAACTATTTATATTAATGGTAAAGCTAATTGTTTTCAAGAATGGATTTGCGAACACCGCCTGCCATTTATTGCGAATATGGTCGGGTTTCGCAATTATACTCAATCTCAGAATGCTACTGCTTCTAACTGGTGGAGTAATGGCAGTAACCAGATTGCTTTTAGTGTCGCCAATAAAGGATTTGTCGCGATCAATAGCAGCGAAACAACTTTACATCGCCAGTTTCAGACTGGTTTACCAGCAGGGACTTACTGCAATGCGATCGCAGGAGAACTGATCAGCGATCGCAGTCGTTGTACAGGCAATGCTATCACTGTCGATGCTAACGGTCTGGCAGAGATGCAAGTGCCACCTATGGATGCTGTCGCCCTCTACGGTGGTCAAAAAATGTAAGAGAAAAAGGGGAAACGATGATGAACTCAATCGTGAGCATCAGCAAAGCTCTGCTCTTTCCTTTCCTTAACCATTCTGATGCTACCAGAGTTGATCGAATGTAATTCTACTGACGGGGTTATCACCATTGGTCACAAGTTAAGGCTGTGTGGTAGTTGTCAAGGGGATTTCATTGAGAGGCTGGAAAAAAAATGGGTCAGAACCTCGCTGTTGTTCAGGAAAGGGGGCAACGATTAACTTAACCCAAACGTGAGTTCGGGATAAGGAGGGGTGGAACAGATACAGTTGAAAGTGCCTAATTCTCAACGCATTTGACCACCCCATGCTTAGTCGAGAAGCCTTGTTTTGCCATCTCGATGACTTCTGCCAACGATTTGACCCCCAGTGGAGGCAGCAATCCGGGATGCAACTGGTCACCAAGCTCAAACGGAACATGAAGAATCGCCTGATGTTGCTCAACGAGCAGCTGCTCTTGCGCCGACGCGCCATTATTGAGTCTATTATCGACCAACTGAAGAACATTTCTCAGATTGAACATTCCCGCCACCGCTCCTCGGTCAATGGCTTTGTCAATGTCATCTGTGGGCTGATTGCCTACTCTCACCAATCCAAGAAGCCGTCTCTGTTGATTGATGAGGCTTTGCCTGCTGCCACTTAAACCGAACTCACGTTAATAATAGATGCGGGGTCGGTCGGGTTAGTGTACAAGGTCGAGCGCTTTGAGCGGTATCCGGCTGGTTGGGTAGCTTGGGTTTCTGTTCGCATACCCGGTCGTGCAACTTGCGACAAAGGCGAGCGCTTATGGGTTTCTATGTCCCAACTGTTCAAGAATTTTCGCCCACTTTCGGCAAGACCAGCGATCGAAATTGAGCGATCGCCAACCTGCTCAGATAGGAGTGATTGAACTACCAATGACTCTGGACTGACTGAATCATCAGCAATTCTAAGGTTGCCTCACTGGGATTTCAGGCACTCTGTCCTGGCTTGAGTACGATCTTGATGCAGCGATCCTTTTTGTGCTTAAAGATCTCGTAACCATGCGGGGCTTGCTCTAGCGGTAAGCGGTGGGTAATCACAAACGAAGGATCGATATCGCCCTTCTGAATGTGCTCCAGTAGCGGGGTAAAGTACCTGTGAACGTGGGTCTGTCCCGTTTTCATGGTCAAGGCTTTGTTCATAAAAGCCCCCATTGGAATCTTGTCGGCAAAACCACCATAAACACCAGGAACGGACACAGTGCCTCCTTTACGACAGGCAAGGATCGCCTGCCGCAAAGCAGGGGGACGGTCTGTTTCTAAACGGATGGCTTGTTTCGCTTTGTCATATAGTCCCTCCAGTCCCATACCGTGGGCTTCCATCCCCACTGCATCCATCACGGCATCGGGGCCACGACCTCCCGTCATTTCTTTGAGGGCTTCCCCAACATCAACCTGTTCAAAATCGAGGACTTCTGCCCCGCCGTCTTTTGCCATCTGGAGGCGTTCCGGTACACGGTCGATCGCAATTACCCGTTCTGCTCCCAGTAAAAACGCACTACGAATCGCAAACTGGGCTACCGGGCCACAACCCCAAATGGCAACCACGTGACCGGGTTTGATATCACAGTTTTCCGCTGCCATATATCCAGTCGGAAAGATATCCGAAAGGAACAGCACCTGTTCGTCTGTCAACCCGTTGGGAATCTTGCATAGACCGACATCAGCATGAGGAACGCGGGCATATTCTGCTTGACCGCCTGCATAGCCCCCTAACATATGGGAGTAGCCAAAAATGCCTGAGGGCGAATATCCCATCAAGGCTTCTGCCATAAAGGCATTAGGGTTGGTGTTATCACACAGGGAGGTTAGCGTTTGTTTGCAGAAAAAGCAGTGACCACAGGCGATGGGAAATGGATTGACGACCCGATCGCCAACCTTAATTCGCTTAACTTCACTGCCGACTTCAACGACTTCTCCCATGAATTCATGCCCCAGAATATCGCCCTGCTCCATCGTCGGAATGAATCCATCGTAGAGGTGTAAATCAGAACCACAAATTGCAGTGGATGTAATTCTAATCACGGCATCTCGGGGATTAATAATTTTGGGATCGGGGACAGTTTCGACTCCCACTTTGTTAGCACCTTGCCAGCAAACTGCTTTCATTGTTTTTCCCTTTTTCTGAGTGATTGTTTTGTGAATTGAGAATGGAGTTAGCGGTAAACCATTACGCTGATTGAAATGTGATGTTGATGCAGAGTTTCAGGCTGTGACTGCATCACTCAAAATCTTTTGTTTTATTGAGCCCTGCCTACTAGCTTCGTCGTCCTGATGTCTGACCTTCATTAGTGGCAATTTCACCGGTCTCCATCAGCATTTTGAAGCGGGCAAGATCGTCTCCAATTTGCTGTTTTGGGTTTTCACCAAACAGCTTGGCAATCGCATCTCCAACTACTCCTGCAGGGGCATCATAGGTTGTGATGACTTTTACCTCAGTCCCCCGACCGCCAGGAGCAGGTTGAAAGTGAACTGAACCAGAGTTCGCAATGTCTGCCCCTTCCTCGGAAGTCCAGGCAATCACTTGATTCGGACGATCTTCAGTGATTCTGGCATCCCATTCAACGCTGTTGCCCATCGGTGCGCTAGTAACCCAGTGCGATCGCCCATCGTCATAGACCTTCACACTTTTAAGATGCCTGGTAAAGCGTGGTAAGCTTTCTAAGGTGTGCCAGAAGCGATAAAGGTCTTCTACGGATTTTTCAATGGTTACCGTTCTTTCGACTTTGATAGGTTGAGCCATCTCAATGTCCTCATTTGTTAGTGGACTGAATCTGTTCATCAAACAGTTCGCAAGGCTTCAATTTCAGGATCTGCCCCTTCGGCTACCATCTGTAAAAACTAAGTATAAGATTTTATAGCTAAATGTTCTCTGCCTGAGGTCATAAGAACGGTTGGTATCGTGTAAACAAGGGATGTTCTTGCCATCCTTTTTCTTTGTTTTGTTCTATTTGGTTGAGGTTTATCTACTTCAGGTCGATAAACCCCTGCTGAGAGGTAGAGTCGAGGGGAATGTTGCCATTCCACCCCTCTCTTCCGAAACCGTGCTTGCGATTATTCACCGCACACGGCTACTCAATGTGCAATCCTGTTGTCATTAGCAGACTTCTGACTGCCGTCAGCAGCAGTCTTTTCATCGTGGCAATGTCGATGTAATAGCTGAAGATTAACCCACTCATCTTTTCCTCCAACAGAAAGTGGGATTTTAGGGTCAACTTTCATTACATTTCCTGATAGAAAGTGTAGGCCGCACCAAGCGCACCTACCTTGTTGTTGTTTTAAAAGTATCGCTTGTCTGTTAGGTAATTCAGGATATTTGCCTAACCTTTTACTCCAATAAACTAAGTCGCCATCGAATGGACTTCTATCACCTTTTACCAACACATAGTTATTGCTACTACTCGCAAACTCTGTGTGGAAGATTAGCTTTTTAGGGTCATCCCCTTTTGTCGCGAATACCCAGTTTCTATCGCCGATTGCTCGCCAATATAGACCCTGAGATTTTTTGACACTAAGAGTGCGACGTTTTGCCCATCTCCGAAGTTTTAAATAAGTCAGATTATCTTGTCTGGATGATTCTCCTACAGTGCCAATATCCGAGGCTTTGTAATAAGAACTCCATCCCCTAATTACAGGATTTAGGTCTTTGATCAGTGCCGATTGTGGCGATAATCTGTGCATCTTAATAATGCGAGATATTTCCCGCTGATGCGTCAGGATTGCCTTCTTTTATGGGGTGATGAGTGTGTCAAAACCCAGAAGTGTTGAATGCAGAAATAAAACTTTACATTTCAGAGTCCAAGTATCATACAAGGGTCTCTGGAAGGAGATCGTAGCTCCAATGGACTCTCGAACAGCGACGACTCAGTTCCCGTTGCAAATACCGAAACTTATCGAGTAATTTATCTCCATAAAAAGCCGGAATTTCCCTGAGTCGTAAAATCAGATAAGCAATCAAGCTCATGTAGATTTGAAAGCTCACACCCTTCACACTCTTTGTCATCAGTCTATCGAGTTTTAAGTGCATCTTGAGGAACTTCCAAAGCACCTCTATTTGCCAGCGATGTCGGTAAGTTTCACTGACCTCTTCATGAGTCATTTCATGTACATTGGTTGCTAAGCGAAACTCACTGCGACTTTCCCGATGAAAACATAACCAAA
>JBLNEP010000128.1:0-56196 GCA_050262755.1 Actinomycetota bacterium
GTCCCGGTTTTATCAAAGGCAATGGCTCTCACTTTTCCCATCGTTTCCAGTTGAGTTCCACTTTTAAATAAAATTCCCTGCCTCGCGCCATTGGCAATTCCTGAAAGCAAGGCTGGCATAATTGAAGCCATCAGGGCACAAGGCGACGCTACGACTAAGAAAATGAGCGCTCGGTAAATCGTTGTTTCCCAAGTCCAACCCAACAGAAATGGGGGTAAAACTGCTAATAAAATCCCCGCGATGACAATGACTCGTGCATAGCTACGCTCAAATTTTTCAATAAACATTTGTGAGGGTGGTGCTTCTGTTTGTGCTTGCTGCACCAGGCGAATCACTCGTTGAATTAAGCTACTTTCTGGAACTTTATGCACTTCTAGTTTTAAAGCGCCTGCACCGTTGAGAGTGCCTGCATAAACTTCATCCCCCACGGTTTTTTCGACAGGCATGGACTCGCCGGTAATGGAGGCTTGGTTGAGGGTACTAGAGCCTTCTAAAATCAAACTATCGGTGGGAATGAGTTCCCCTGGCTTCACTACAATGCGATCGCCAATTTGCAACTGAGTAATGGGGACTTCTCGTTCTTCTCCTTCTACAATCGCCCTCGCTGTATCTGGAGTTAAACTCATTAAACTACGGATGTTGTGTTCTGTTCGCTGCATGGCATAGCCTTCTAGGGCGCCACTGATCGCAAAAATTAAAATCAGGACCGCCCCATCGACTATGAGATAATATTCCTGTCGCCAGATGCCTAAGGTAGCCGCCCCTAAGGCAGCAACGATCATCAGTAAGTCTACATCTAATTCTTTTTCGACTAATAAGGTTGTGAGTCCTTCGCGGGCGCTGGAGTAACCACCAATCACATAGGCGGCTGGCAGCATGAGTAATGCGAAGCTAACCCCGTTGGTTTGCAGCAATAGCCAGCCAAATAGTACGAGTAAACCGCAGAGTGCAGCCGCTAAGGCGTCGGGATGTTCGGTGGCGATTTGCGTGAAGGGAGGTAATTTAGAAGTCTGCATGATCGAGCTTAATTTCTGGAATGAACCGTTAGTAATCAGCAGATTGACGATCGTCAATTTAACTTCCCAAGGGCGGGTTTTCTGCTTTGAGAATTGAGTTTTTCTCCGAAACCTGCTCCTAGTAATTCTATTGACTGTATTTCTGCCCACTTGCTTATGATAGAATATCGCGTCGGCAATGATTTAAACCTTGATGAAGTCATTGAGCTTTATCAAGCCTCTACCCTCGGAGAAAGGCGACCGATCGATGACCGCAGTCGCATGGCTCGCATGATTGCCAATGCTAATTTAATTGTAACGGCTTGGGATGAGTCGTTGTTGGTTGGGATTGCCCGCTCTATTTCTGATTTTAGTTATGTCACTTATTTGTCCGATTTAGCAGTGAGGAAATCTCATCAAAAATCAGGAATTGGTAAAGAATTAATCCGCCAAACTCAGCGCGAATCGGGACCAGAAACTCGATTGATTTTGTTGGCAGCCCCAGCAGCGACTCACTACTATCCTCACATTGGTTTTACTCACCATCCCCAGGCTTGGCTATTAGAACCCGGAGAACGAGTCCACTAGATGCCCTCCCACCCCATACCTCGGCTGAGGCTGATTTGGTAAGGGGTCTAAACCCTATGCCCCTACCCCCGATGCTCTCAGTCGCTGGGGGATGCGATCGCACTAAGGCTTGACTTTAGTAGATCAGTTTGCTATTATAAACCAGTCATTTAATTCAAAATTTAAGCAGGGGCAACTTTACCTTCATTATAGTAGGGTCCCTAACGGAGCCAACAAAATCTGCTGAAGATTGAGCGAGTACAGATATCATCCCTGCAAATTTGTATCGGAAGAGCGATTGCTCTAACCCCACTTTTGCTTATTCTCTAAAAATGTCCTTTATTGTGAGGGAACACAACATGGCACTTGAAGACATTCTGAAGGGGTTTGATGGTGGAATAGCGGGGATCGCTGCCGGTGTTGGCGCAGCGATTCTTGCACCGATCGTGATTCCTGTCCTGGCAGAAGTTGGCAAACCTTTAACCAAGGCAGCCATCAAGGAAGGAATCCAGTTCTATGAAAAAACAAAAGAAGCACTCGCTGAGGTAACAGAAGTCTTTGAGGACATGGTTGCAGAGGCAAAAGCAGAATTAGCTGCGGAGCAACAAGCACAGAAAGATCAACTTGGGGAGAAGTCTGTTGAAGTAGTACCCATCACCGACTAAACTGCCAGAAAAGTTATCTGGGTCTCAATCGCTCTGAGGTCCCCAAAGCTTTCACAGAGGACGCTGTAGTCTCAGCGTCCTAGCGAAGCTCTCTTTAGAATCACCTGTCATGCTAATACCAATTCTGGGTAAAGTTGCACTCTCATCAACCTAACCCCCTATGACTTTTCTCCTAATTTAGGAGTCGTTGAGAGGGGTGGATTCGGTCATGCAGCGTGACAGAGAAAAGGGATTTGCTAACAGCGTGAATTGATACCTTCAACCTGCCTAAAGCCGATCGCTTTGAGTTGCCGCCCATGCCAACACCAAAACGGACTCATATTGTCAGTAACACCCCCACTCGTACCCGCTTAAAAGTTTCCAATAAGCGACGCACTCCCCAAGAGATGGGAAGAATTGCCAAAGCTTTAAAAAAACAACCGACTGTCCGTGACGTGCGGACAAATCTCCAGACTGGTAGCATCGTGATCCATCACGATCCTAAAGCCAATAGTCTGGAAAATATCGTGGTCACGTTGCAGGATTTAGGCGTGATTCTCGGTCATATCACGAATGTCGAATTACCATTGACCGAAGGAAAATCAGCAGTTGCCAACGATCTGACCAGTGCGATCGCCGATCTCAACCAGCGAGTGGGACTGGCAACTAATGGCATCGTTGATTTGCGGATGCTCGTACCCATCGGACTTGGTGCCTTGGCAGTGCGTCAGTTACTACGCCAGGGGTTGCAAATTGAAGCAGCTCCTTGGTACGTACTCGCTTACTATGCCTTCGACAGCTTCATTAAACTGCACTACACCCACGATCCCGAAGATGCCAAGTAGTGGCGAAAGCGATCGCGAGCGACAATTTGCAGTCAGAGCAGCCTCATTCTCAGCGCTCCAGCACTGACTGCAACCACAGTTTTTACTGCCAAAAATTGTATCAATTTTAACCAATGATTTCTCCCGGCTATAACGTTTCAAGTTCCAAAAACCCAATCATCAGTTAAACTTCTAAACAATCAAAAAAACATCGTTATAATTATCAAATATCCTTGTTGACCCAGAGGTAAATTCGTCAAAAATGAAAGAAATCACTGCTCATCCACTGGAAACTTCCTTGCAAGTTGTTCATGCGGTTCCAGGTCGCGTGCGACTGCGGGTTCAAGAAAGTCGGTTGAGTTCCACCTTGGAGACAGTCGCCCAGCAACTACGGCAGCAAAACGCTGTGACTGAAATTATTACCAACCCAACAACAGGTAGTTTAAAAATTAGCTATGACACGACCGCTTGCTCCTTGCCAGAGATGCTAGAAATTCTCTACAAAGCCGGAGTTTCTGACATTAAACAAAAAACCGAACCGCCGGATGTGTCAAATTTAGGAGTGCTTCCCCCTCCTTGGCAACCAGAACTATTGCTCAAGACAATCATTCCCTTAATTGTCGGAATCGCTATTACTTCAGTCATGGGATTAAAAGGGTTCATGGCATTACCTGTGTACTTAATTGCCGAAAATGCCACCCGCGAAGTCATCAAACAAGTAGAAACAGGACTCTCTGAGTCCAACCCTTCCCCAGAGGAGCCGGAGAGTGAGAGATTAGTAGAGAATCAAGGTAGCATCCTCTCCGTAACAGACAGACAGGAAAATTATCGCTCCCCCTCGATTGCAGAAATATCTTACAGCATCGTCCATGCCATTCCCGGTCGCATTCGCTTCCGCCTCCCCCGAATTTCCAAAGATAGCGAGTATCTCCACCAATTAACAGAATTGCTGGCAACTGATGCCAAAATAATCGGGGTGCGAGTGAATGAAGAGGCAGCTTCAATTGCAATTAGCTATGAAACCAGTTTGATGTCAGAGATTGATGCTAAGGCACACCTCATTTACCTAATTCAACAAGCTCCCAACGCCAAAATTTCCTCCCCTCAACCCACAGCTAAAACCGAAGCAGCCGAAGCAGAACAGAACCCTTGGCAAAACGTTATGCTTCCTGCTTTTACCGCAACCCTTGCTTTACTCGGCGGTCCCATTGGATTACCAATTCCCCCAGTTCTGATCGGCACAACTATTGCCATTACTGCCTTACCAGTTGCTCAACGAGCCTTTGAAAGTTTGATTCAGGAGCAGAAGCTCAATATCGATTTTCTTGACCTGATGGCAATCACCATCACTACGCTACAAGGTCAATTTATTAGTCCGTCAATTATGATTTTGCTCGTGGAAGTTGGCGAAGCCATCCGAGAAATGACGGCGCGGTCTTCCCAGCGACAAACCCTTGACCTGCTGGACTCTCTGGAAGAATTTGTCTGGGTCGAACGGGAGGGAAATAAGCAGCAAATCTCGATCAAAGACGTGCAGAAAGGAGATATTGCGATCGTTTATCCGGGAGACCAAATTCCCGTAGACGGTCGGATTTTACGCGGACAAGCTTTAATTGATGAACAAAAATTAACCGGTGAATCAATGCCGGTGATGCGATCGCCAGGCCAGCAGGTGTACACCTCAACCCTGGTGAGAGATGGTCAGCTTTACATCCTCACAGAAGGGATCGGCTCTGAAACTCGCGCGGGTCAAATTATTAAAGTGATGCAAGATGCGCCAGTCCACGATACCCGCATCGAAAATTATGCCGCGAACTTTGCTGACCAAGCCGTTGTTCCGACAATTTTATTGTCAGGAATTGTCTTTGCTTTGACCCGCAACTTTTCCCGCGCCGCCTCAATTTTAACGTTGGATTTTGCCACTGGTATTCGTGTCTCTGTACCCACGACGGTCTTAGCAGCCCTCACCTATGCAGCACGACGAGGCATCCTAATTCGCAGTGGCAGAGCGTTGGAAAAATTAGCAGAAGTTAATGCGATCGTCTGTGATAAAACAGGCACTTTAACTCAAGGTGCAGCACAGATTGTGAGCGTAGAAACTGTTAACGATTCTACCTCACCGCTGCGACTCTTGGAACTCGCCGCCGCGGCCGAAAAACGCCTGACTCACCCCGTTGCAGAAGCGGTGGTACGCTACGCCGAAGAACAAGGTGCAAGAGATTTAAGCCGTGAAGATTGGGACTATGAAATCGGGCAAGGTGTGCGGGCAAAAATTGATGGCGAATGGGTTTTAGTTGGCAGTGATTACTTTTTGCGACATGAAGGAATTCATCTCAACGGATTTCACAAGAAACACTCACAACTCAGTTGGTCTACGATCTATGTAGCCAGCAATGGAGAAATGAAAGGTGCGATCGCCTACCGCGACCCCTTACGCCCCGAAACTCGCCAAGTGATTCAAGCTTTGCAAGCCCATGAAGGCATGGAAGTCCACATCTTGACAGGGGATAAACAGCGAGTCGCGGAGGCAGTGGCCGCAGAATTAGGCATTCCCGAAGGCTGCATCCACGCCGAGGCATTCCCTGAGCAAAAAGTAGCTGTTGTGAAGGAGTTAAAAGAGCAAGGCAAGATCGTGGCGTTTGTGGGAGATGGGATTAATGATTCTCCCGCCTTAGCCTATGCCGATGTTTCCGTCTCCTTTGCCAGTGGTTCCGATGTGGCGCGGGAAACTGCCGATGTGGTGTTGATGGAAAATGATTTGCGGGGATTACCGGAAGCGATCGCGATCGCGCGACACGCCATGCAAGTCATCCATCAAAATACAGCGATCGTTGCCGCCCCCAACCTCGCAGCGATGGCCTTAGCAGTGGCCATTGGGATTGACCCCTTGGCCGCTACCCTTGTGAACAATGGATCGAGTGTAATCGCTGGGTTAAATGGATTACAACCTCTGTTGAGGGAAGATGAATTTCAACCTTTAGATGTGGAAGTAGAAAGCTGCAACCTCGAGCGATCGCAGGACAGCATTTCACCTGATTTGCCAGAGGAAGAGTCAACCAACCATCATCTTCAGCACTCAGATACTCCGTTGCACCTAGAACCTTTTGTTCTGGAAACGGAAGCAGCAAATTCACAGAATGGTCACGCTGTCAATGGACTGAAAGGCTCCCATGATCGCAACGGTTCCCGACCCAAGCCACAACAGCTTACGGGTAAAAAACTAGCAGAACGATTGCAGGTAAGTGTGAGTACGCTCAGCCGTCACAAATCCCAATCAAATTTTGCTGACTGGAGCCGTCAAAAAGATCCAGATGGTTTTAGCTGGATCTACTCGAAACAGTCTAAACTGTTTATCGTTCCTGCTGAAATTCTGCAACCTCTGTAGAGGGGATGGAAATTTGAAACCCAACTCAGATGATGCAGTTTTCAGGGAAAAGGGGAAGGGAAAAGAAGACAGCGAATCCAGTGATTAAACTCTTAACTAAGCAGGGATTATCACTTCCTCGGAGCAAGACAAAGGGTTGATCTGAAAAGTAACTGTCAACCCTCCTGACTCGCTCTCCATTCCCTTAATTTTGATTCGCTAGCGAACTAGAAGTGAGTGCATCTACTTCTCCCTCCCCCTTCATTCCCTCCAAGCGTTCCAAAATCTCAACGACTTCTCGCTCAAAGGCAACTTGAGCTCGATTTGTTTTTCCTCCCACATACAGGCGATCGCTTTTTTGCAGCGCCCAAATCTGGGAGTGAGACAAATAGCTCATCAACACACTAACCATTAGCAAAGCAAACCCAGTATAAACCATCGGAATGCCCGGATCGGCTTTGATTTGTAACCCCGTACTGCCCACTACCTCTTCAATTTTCAGCGTCACACCATTCACTTCGATCGCCTGACCCGCGCGAACCGTTGTTAACAACTTGCCGTCAGCACCATAAATCAGTAACGTTCCTTGCAAGTCCTTTGCTAATAACGAAACTCCCGCACTTAAATCTTGTTTGGTCGGAATCCAAGTCCCCCAAATTCGCCCTTGTCCCTGGGTATCTAACAGAGCCATTGGTAACTGCAAAATCGGGCTTTTATTCAATTTAACTCGTACCGCAGCAATCCCCCAATCAGCTTGATAAAGGGTAACTCCTCGGTATTTAAGCGGTTTATTTACATGAATGGTTTCGCGGTCAACTTCTGTCCCAGCTCGATCTAAAACCGACAAATCCGAATAAAATTGGTCAATCGTACCCTCAGGAGTATAATCAATCCAAAAACGATTCACTCGGACTGACCAATCTTTAGGAAATTGAGGCTCCGCCCAAGGACCCGCATCCGTAATATTTTTAATCTGAAATGACTCACCGCTTGCTGCTATTTCTTGGGCAGAAAATCCCGTCATAGCTCCCCACATGGAACCTGCTAGAATCATCAGCATACTCGCATGAACAATAATCGGGCCGATTTTTCCAGCCAGACCTTTGCGAGCATAGATTTTGCCACTCTCTCGAAAAATGCGATAGCGCTTTTGTTGCAATACTTGCTCTAAATGATTTAAGGAACCTCCTTCTATTTCTGCACTGAGCGCTAACTTTTCAAACTGTTTTGGTTCTTCGTAAAATTTCCACTGACGAGCGACTTTTAAGGCGGGTAATTGCCGGGTGAAAGTACAGGCCGTTAAGCTGGTTCCAAATAAAATTAGAATTGACAAAAACCACCAAGTACGATACACATGGTCTAGCTCTAGTAGCAGCAATACTTTCCAAGTTAAGAAGCCAAATAAAGCCGGATGTTCTGGATAGTTGGCTTGGTAAAAAGCAATTGATTGACCTTGCTCAATGACAGTCCCTGTAATACTAAAAATTGCGATCGCCAGTAGCAGCACGATCGCCAGTCGCAAGTCCGCCAGCACGGGTAATACTTCCCGTCGGAAAAATAGCTGAGGAGCGTTTCCCCAGCTTGAAAGTTTGGATAGAAATAAATCTTTGAAAGCCATTGGTAATTGCTAAGGGGTAACAGGAGCTAAAAAAAGCCTTCTAAACTGCCGGAACAATTCGCAATAGCAGCGAAAAAACCCCGAATCCTACTAATAAGACTCCACTAACCGGGGTGATCCAGCCTGACCAGCGGCGCAATTCTAGCAACTTTTTAATCGTAGCGGTAAACGTGCCTGCTAAGATCAGCGGCACCACATAACCAGCGGTGTAAGATAGTAGCAATGCTGCTCCTAAAATCAAATCTCCCTTTGCAGAAACCCAAGCCAGCAGTGTTGCTAGCACCGGTGTACTACAGGGAGATGCAACTAAACCAAAGGTTAACCCTAATAAATATGACCGTACTCCTGCGGGTAAATCTTGAGAAATCCACTGCATCCCGTCAAAAGCAGGTAATTGTAGCGGTAAGGCTTCGAGTAGATTCAATCCCATCAAAATCGCAACAATACTGACAATGATTGGCAATCCGAACCCAATTTTGCCATAGACTTGTCCTGCATAGGAAGCCAGAATTCCCAAACCCGCTAGGGTAGTCGCTAATCCCAGACAAAACCAAGTAGACTGAGCAGCAGCTTGCAGGCGACTTTTTGCTTCATATCCTCCTATGTAACCAATCGTGAGTGGCAGCATGGAAAGCATACAAGGTGTTAAGCTCGTGAGCAAACCTGCTAGAAAAATCACCACGATGCTGAGCCAGCTCAGCTCAATTAATTGGGTTTGGACAAGGGTATTGGCAAATTGGGCGAGTTCGTACAGTTGGGTTTGGAGCGTTTCCATTGTCTAGTAGCAGTGAGCGCGTTATTTAGAATTGTAACGCATCGAGTAATTTGCACTCAAGTTACTCTCAATTCGTAAAAGTTAGGCAGGAATTCAGAGTGGTACTACAGAAAAAGCAGGAGCTGGATTTACTATCATTGCTTTCCTGTCCCGCTCTCCCTGACCACTCTCAAGCGAATCCACCGTTGATTCGCGAGGGTTCAATTTCTGATAAAATGAGGTTCTGATTCACTGAATCAGTGTAAAATTAAACGTTTTATTTTATTGAAAATCAAACGTTCCTTCATTAATAGAACCATCCGGCATAATCGCCCCTTTGAGAATCGCTCCACTTAAGTTTGCTTCACTTAAATTAGCTCCTTCCAAGTTAGCGTTACTTAAATTTGTAACTTGTTTATACCCTCTAAAAAAAAAGCTGTGTAAATCTGCACCGCTCAAATTACTCTCAGCTAAATTTGCATATTGTAGGTTAGCGCCATGCAAACTCGCGTCCGTTAAATTTGCCCCGCTTAAGTTGCTCCCCCATAGCCTTGCTCCTAATAAATTTGCAGCCTGTAAATTGGCATGAGTTAAATTAGCCAAAGTCAGATTCGCATCCCACAAGCGAACACTACTCAAGTTAGCCTCAGTAAAATTCGCTTGGCTCAAATCTGTCTCTAACAAGTTAGCTTTAGCTAAATTCGCTTGGCTGAGATCGGCTCCCGATAAATTCGCGGTTTCTAAGTTTGCTCCTTCCAAATTAGCCCCCGTTAAATTAGCACCTGCCAGGTTAGCTTTGGAGAGATTAGCACCCCGCAAGTCAACACCGCTCAGATCGCACTGCTTCCAGAGAAATGAGACACACCAATTATTTTTTAACAAGTGATCGATATCTTCAGGATTTGCAGCCCTCGCTGGGGTTGTAAAGCCTAGAGCTAAAAGTACAATTAACAGTCCAGTAACAGTTAGAATTTTGAGACTCAGAACTCTTTCCATGCCAGAAAAGCGAGAGAAATAAGAGATATTATTTAGAGCATACCAAATAACCTGTAACTCTTACTCAAACAGTTTTTCTTGAGGGAGACAACCCTCAACTCCCCTCTCTGAAACTTAAATAACTACCAGTAGTACCAACACTCTCCCTGTTTCCTTTAGATTCTCAGCCTGTCCTTCACTCAGTGTGAAAACCGTTGTTATCACTGTAGGATTGGCATCAACAACTAAAAGAGCAACGTTAAAGGTTGTCGATACCCTGCTTCATCTTACCCTGAAGACCAGAAAAATTGGCGCGGTCGCAATGGCTCAGTCAATCGGCAATCTTCCGCGAAGGCCTGTAAACCGAAGTCCAGAACATCAAACTCTCTTCCCTTCTACCTTCTACCTGATTTCTAAACAGGGGGGATAGGCATCTAACCCATCCCACTCTCGTAGTCAATTATCCAATTCTCAAGGCCGCATCCCCTGATGGCAAAGCATCTGGAACCGAGAGAGTTGCGCTAGGAACTGAGAAAATGGCCGCTTGAACACTTGCAGAGGTCGCATTTTTAACCACTGCGATGCGATCGCCAGTGGCAAATTGAATCAGAGTATCACTGCCAGATTGATTAAACCTGAGATCGGCGATATTCAAACCTGTAATACCAATGCGATCGCCTTCCCCTGAGTTAAAATCCACAATCGTATCGACGGAACCAGGTGCCGAAGTTAACCCCACACCCGTCACGCTGAGAATAAACGTATCACTTCCTGAGCCACCCGTGAGAGTATCACTACCTGCATCTCCTATCAGCACATCATTCCCGTCACCGCCACTTAAAACATCATTCCCTTTGCCTCCGCGCAAAAAGTCATTCCCAGGTCCTCCAATCACCGTATCATTGCCTTGACCTCCATTCAGGATATCGTTGCCGGAGCCACCATCCAAAACATCATCTCCCTTACCACCCCTGAGATAGTCATCGCCACCTTCACCACTGAGGGTATCATTGCCTTGATTGCCATTAATCGCATCATTCGCGCTGGAACCCACGATGCGATCGTTACCATCCCCCGCCTGTACACCACTAGGATTCTGCTGAGAGTCTTGGGGAGTTAGTTGCACCGTATCCGGGCCATCGGATAATCTCAGAAATTTTAAGGGCAAATTAACTAAATTAACCCGATTGATAAAATCATTCAGTAAGGTAACATCCTGAAGAACAGCCGACACTCGGCTCGGAATAATTCCTTGGGTGACTTTCGCCACAGAAACGCGATCGCCTTGCTGGATGCGGTTGACCACATCCAACCCTTGAGTCACAGTCCCAAACACCGCATACCGACCATCTAATCCAGTGTCATTGGCTAAATTGAAATAAAATTGCGAAGAAGCTGAATTTAAAGCCGTACTGCGAGCCATCGCGATTGTGCCCTGACTGTTTGATAATTGCACGGGCGGTGTCACGGTCTGGTTGTAAACTGGCTGTGTAGCTCCTTGTGGCTTAATTTCTAAAGGAATGGTGCGCTGTTGATTAGTCTCTGGATCGATAAAACCACCAGTCCCCAATTGACTAGCGGGAATATTTGTATCTCTGCTGCGGGGATCGCCTCCTTGTGCGATAACAAGTCCTGATTCCTTCACAACTCGGTGAAACATGACGCCGCTATAAATGCCACGCTCCACTAAATCAACAAAGTTACCGGCTGTTATAGGCGCATTCGTAGCATCAACTTGAATTGTGACTGGTTGACCATTGATCACCATCACCACAGTAGCTTGACCTTGTAAGGGTAGTAAATCACTCATTGCTAGATTACTCTTTGATTGACAGATGCTTTAGTCCCGATCGAGATGACCTTTGTTCCTCTTCCAAGAGGTGACATCTCGATAGGAAACAGGATTCTCCTGGTTTAACCATTAACTGTAAACTTGTGTTAAGTACAGTTCTCTTACATCAATATATGATCTCCCGTCGCCATTTTTTCAGTATTTTCTTGGCTTTCTGTCTAGGAGTTCTCAGCGTCAATTTTGCGGCACCCGCTTGGGCCCTCGGTGGCAAACTTCCCCCGCTCAATGTACCTGCACCAGAGTTTACCCTCCCGACTAATACTGGAAAGGGTGAAATCTCGCTCTCGGATTATCGGGGTCAATGGGTTATTGTCTATTTCTATCCCAAAGATTTTACCTCTGGCTGCACGTTAGAAGCTCGTCGATTTCAGCAAGATTTACCGAAGTATCGGGCAAGAAATGCTCAAATTTTAGGAATTAGCGCTGATGATGTCAATTCCCATGCAGAGTTTTGCAACTCAGAAGGGTTGAAATTTCCGCTGTTAGCTGATACCGATGGCAAAGTTAGTAAAGCTTATGGTTCTTGGATGAATTTCATCTCGGCTCGCCATAGCTTTATTATTGACCCAGAGGGAATTTTACGGGAAACTTTTGTTAAAGTAAATCCGGCTATTCACTCTCAAGAAGTTTTAGCTCGTTTGGATGAATTGAAGTCTCACGGATAATTATTTATTCCTCCAAATCTGAGCGAGCGCAAGTGCTGTCGAAGTCTGAATCTTTTTGACGCCGACAACTGGCAAGATGATTGAATAGTGTTTTTAACTTGAGAGAGAGGAGGTACATTCCTCTCTCTTTCTTAAGGCTTAACCAAAGTAAATGATTCACTGAATTAATCTCTCTTAGGAGGGAGAGGTTACTTTTTTACCTGAGATTAAACTGACCTTAATCTCACTAACAGTAGAAACTCAAAATAAAATCCAGGCATCCTTTATAAATTATAAACGCTTGGAATCAGGCATGGTAATAGATAACCATCACCTACGATTGTAGTCGCTATTTATCATCAATTTCGGAAGAATAATTGCCAAGTTTAGACCTCATTAAACCTAAAACAATGAAATTTAAAATTTGTCTTTCTCCCTGGAAAATTACCCGATTTTTACTCCTGGTTGTCTTCTGCCTAGCCTCGCTTTCTTTTTTAACCCAGTTAAATTAATACTTATTACCGAGTTATCCTTTGAAAAATTTCTTAAATAATCTACTCAATGTTGATAAGGAAGGTAATATTCCCTCCGTTTATTCATCTTTGACCTTGTTAGGATGTGCGCTGCTCCTCACAGTTATTACTTATGTTAACAAGTTAGATAATCTTCGCTATCAGCGACATTGGAGAGTTTTGTCCATGATCTTTTTTTATCTGGCTTTCGATAAACTCTTCCAATTTCATGAAGAGTTTATCTTACCACTACGTGCTTTATTTAAAGCCAGTGGATTTCTGTTCTTTACCTGGGTTCTGCTGGGGTTTTATTAGCGATTTTTGGACTCTCCTATCTCAAATTTTTAAATTATCTTCCCCTGCCAACTCGCAATTTATTTTTGTTGGCAGCAACGCTTTATATCGGAGGAGCATGGGGAATAGAACTAATGGGTGGCTCCTATGCCTCAGAGCAAGGAACGGATACCCTCACCTACCAAGCCATTGTTACTGTTGAGGAGCTACTAGAAATGTTGGGTATTGCTACTTTTATCCATGCTTTACTCTCTTACATCACTGACTCTCTCCAGGAGGTAGTTTTCCAACTTCGTCTGTGTCAAGAACAACCGGGTTTTCAACTAGGAATGAGCAAACAGCGAGTTCCTGAAAGCACTTATGAACAAAGGGTGTTGCCGGAGAGGGATTAAGAAAGCTTTGCAGAAATTGCTCAATGGGTAAAAACTGCAAAACCATAATCATTCTGAGGTAACCAGAATGATTATTTTTTCCCGATCTCCCAGTTACAAGTAATATCTAACGGTTGTTACCACCCGATTTTGCTTAGAGCGCAACGCGACTTTTAAGAAAAGAGCCGTTTGGTTGTGTAGTAACCCTTCCCACCAATTTCGCGTCACAAAAGCTGGTACAATGATCGTGACAAAAACACCAGGTCGCTGCTCTTCAAACAAAGTTAAAAAGTGAGTGAGGACAGAGGTTACTGAGCGATAGGGTGAGTCCAAAATTTCTAGATGGATATCAGGCTCGAAATACTGCCATTGGGTGAGGAGTTTCTCTCGATCGGTAAAACCAAGATCGACGTGAACAGCTACAACTTCATCAGCAATCAAACGAGCATAATCTAGTGCCTCTAAAGTACCCCGATGTAACTGTCCTACTAAAACAACGGCTGGATGCTTGACAACCTTTACTTTAGAGCGAGGAAGATATTCTTTCGCTTCTACCCCTTGCAGACTGAGGCGAGCTGCTACATATCGGTAGTGCCTCCAAATTGCTAAAAATAAATTCACTACCACTGGAATTGCAACCACCACCACCCAAGCACCTAACAGGAATTTTGTGGTAATAATCACTCCTAAAACAATGGCTGTGGCAATCGCTCCCAAGCCATTCATCAAGGCACTAGCACGCCAACCTGAGCTCCGGTCTTTCAGCCAATGTACCACCATTCCACCTTGAGAAAGCGTGAAGGAGGTAAATACACCAACGGCATAGAGCGGAATAACAGCACTCGTTTGACCGCGGAACAGGAAGATTAAAGCACCAGCACAAAGACTCAGTAGGATAATGCCATTGGAATAAACCAGGCGATCGCCTAATAGCGATAACTGTCTGGGTAAGAAACCGTCACGAGCGAGAAAATAACAAAGTCGTGGAAAATCTGCATAACTGGTATTAGCAGCTAATAGCAAAATTAACAAAGTTGCTATTTGCAAAAAGTAGTAAGCAGGTCCGTTGCCAAAAATTTGTCTTGCCAGTAACGAAACAACGGTTTGGTTTTCTTGAGGAATGATATGATAAACATTTGCTAAATAGCTAATTCCCAGAAACATGATGCTGAGAATAACAGCTAGATAAGTCAGGGTGAGGCGCGCATTTTTCCATTCAGGGGGTTTAAACGCTAAGACACCATCTGAAATTGCTTCCACTCCCGTTAAGGCAGTACAACCCGCTGAAAATGCCCGCAAAACTAGAAATAAACTCAAGGATTCCTGAGCCGGGATATTCTGTAGAGGAGGCGGAATATGACCCGTTGCTTGTTGATACAAACCTGTGGCAATCAGGATCAAGATGCTGACCGTAAACGTATAGGTGGGAACCATAAACAAATTCCCTGATTCCCTCACGCCTCTGAGGTTGGCAAGCATGATTAAGACAATAAATGCCAAGCACAATTCAACGGTGTAAGCTTGCAGGGAGGGAACCGCTGAAGTCAAGGCTGCAACCCCAGCCGAAGTGCTGACTGTAACCGTCAAAATATAGTCAATCATCAGCGAGGCTGCTGCCACCAAACCTGGATAGAGACCGAGGTTTTCTCTCGCTACAATGTAAGAGCCGCCACCTTTTGGGTAAGCTCTAATTGTCTGCCGATAAGAAAGAGCAACCACAACAAGTAGCAGGATGATCACCCCAGAAATCGGAAGCGACCACCCCAAACTCGCACTTCCTGCTGCTACAAGGACTAGTAGAGTTTCTTCCGTGGCATAAGCAACAGAAGACAGTGCATCAGAGGCGAGAACTGCCAAACCGGCGGCGTTACTCAACCGTTCGTGAGTAGAGGCGCTCGTTGGTAGAGATTCACCCAGTAAAAACCGTTTGAGCTGAGAAAAAAGGTCCATCTAAAGCCTATAGCTCGACGTTCACAATCATAAGAGAAAGTGTAGCTCCTAGCAGTGACTCAGCCAACGGCAAACCTTTAAGAGTTCACAAAGATTTTTTTACTCTTCAGTCTTGAGAAATAGACCCCTGGCTTGTTGAGTTGCTGTCAGTTTTTGCGCGATCGCCTGCCAATCTTCCCGCTCAATATCAGCACTGAGCGCGTCCAGACAGTCGCGGTAAATGGAGAGCGATCGCAATAATTCCGCTCGATTGTACCGAGCCATCATCACTCCTAACTCAGGATTTCCTCCGCCCACCCGGCTGGTATCACGGAATCCCGAACTCGCAAACTGTTGTGCTAACCTTACAATATCAGGGTTCAATTCATTCATAGAGGCAGCTATCAACGCCGAACTAACCATTACAGGCAGGTGAGAAATCCAAGCAACCGCCCGGTCGTGGTCTTCCGGCCGACATCGGTAGACGTGAGACCGGAGCGCTCGCGCCATCTCCTCCACCTTCTCCACTGCCAGCGTTGGCGTCGCTTCGGCAGGAGTAATCACATAGGGTCGATTGACAAATAAATCTCGCTGAGCAGCTTCTATCCCACTTTCAGCCGTACCCGCCATCGGATGTCCTCCCACAAAATTGGGCCACAGGGAGGAAAGAGCCTGTACAACTGGCGTCTTGACCGAACCTACGTCCGTTACAATAGCAGCAGGGGAAAGATGGGGAATTAATTCTTCCATTGTGGGTGCGATCGCAGCTAAGGGAGTGCAAATCACAACCACCTCAGCAGCAGCCATCAGAGACAGATCGACACTGGCTTGATCTACAATTCCTAAGGCAATGGCTGTTTGGCAAGTTTGTTCTCGACGAGAGACCCCCAAAACTTGAAAACCGAGGGATTTTAAATCCCACCCCATCGAGCCACCGATTAAACCGAGTCCTACAATACCAATATTCATCACAATAAAGTGGGGATGAAAAAAAGGTGTCACCCCGATGAGAGTTGAGGAACTCCTGAAAAGATATGCCGCCGGCGAAAGAGACTTTACTGAGGCGAACCTGAATGAGGCGAACCTGAGTGGCGTCAACCTAAGCGGAGCCAACTTAAAGGGTGCGAATCTGAGTGTAGCAAACCTCAGTGGTGCCAATCTCAGTCGCGCCAATTTAAGCGAAGCCAAACTTAATATTGCTAGGCTCAGTGGGGCTCACCTCAGTGAAGCCAACTTAACCGGTGCAGACCTCAACGTTGCTTACCTGGTACGAGTTGACCTCAAAGGTGCCCAATTGACCGGAGCCAAGCTGATCCGTGCTGAATTGATTCGTGCTGAACTCAGTGGCGCTAACCTCAGCCAGGCCAACCTCAGTGGCGCAACCCTGACAGAAGCAACCCTGAGGAAAGCTGACCTCAGCCAAGCCAACCTCAGAGGCGCCAACCTCAGCGGCGCCTCTTTGAATGAAGCCAATTTAATAGAAGCCAACTTACAAGGTGCAGACCTCAGCCGAGCTGACCTTAGTGGCGCTGACCTCCGAAGTGCAGAGTTCCGACAAGCCAACCTCACCCAAGCCATTCTCAGCGGCGCCGACCTCAGTGGCGTTAACCTCCGGTGGGCCGTTCTGAGTGGTGCGAACCTTCGGTGGGCCGACCTCAGCGAAGCGAAATTGAGCGGAGCCGATCTCAGCCGAGCTGACCTCTGCCATGCCAATTTATTAAATGCCAGCTTGGTACACGCTGACCTCTCCAATGCTTATTTAATTAGAGCAGATTGGATTGGCGCTGACTTGACCGGTGCGATTTTAACGGGTGCAAAACTCCACGCTGTGTCACGACTTGGGATTAAAACTGAAGGCATGACTTGTAAGTGGGTTGACTTAAGTCCTAACGGCGACCACAGCCAAATTTATCGCTTAAATGCTGGAGGCGTCCAACATTTTTTTCATGAAACTTTACCCACGGTTCAAATTATTGTTGATGCAGCCTTAGACCCAGCCGCTCATTTTGCCCTGGCGGCTACTTACTATCAAATTACGAAGCAATACCCTGGTCTCAGCCAACCCCCTAGCATTGAAGTGAGTTCTCGGCGCACCATCGTTGCCTTTCAAATGGATAGCGATGATAAACTTTTTGCCACTGCTTATGTTGCTATTATTCCTTTTAATGATGCCGCCATTACTCAGAAAAATTTGATTGCGCTGATGAAAATGATCCAATCGCAAGACCTGGTAAATTTAACCGTTAAACAGTCTAAGCACGTCCAACAGTTGAGTAAAGCGCTGAATCAAGCGATTAGCAAAGTTGACCAAATTAAAATTTCAAATGCTTTTCCTCAAATTGGAGAAAGCATTAATTTTTTTCAAATTCCCACTCAGATGATCTTAGTTAATTCCCGCGACCAGCGACTGAGTGTGTACCATCATCCAGCCTTTGGCAAACGCTTGATTAAGAAAGAGAATTCCTCTAGCTCAACCCCCAGTGGAAATTTAGCAGAAATTCCTAAATTGCCTCAGCTCCCTGCGAGCGCTGTTCTAGATTTTATTAAAGGTTTTCACAATTTAGAAACTTAGGGATGTTACCCGGTACTATTGGTACTAATAGACCTGACCTTTCCATCTCCAGGGGATTCTGGAAGGGTTGCGGTGAGCGATCGCTCATTACTTAAGTATTTGTACTTAATAACGGCTCGGACTCTCGATCGTAGGGACTCGCCCTATCTCCTAAGGGAAGTTGCAGGGGCGAGCTGTAGCGTTACTCGTGGCCCCACATCGGTTAAAATGACGACAAGGCAGCAGTCAAGAATCGGTTATCCTACCGTTTTTTAGCAATCCCCTGTCCGTAAGCAATGGCATTCAATACACCTGTTCTTTTTATATCCAGATTGCAAAATTGCCGATCCTACTCAAAAAATTGGCACGATCAGGATAGTTCTATTTGATCAAAAGGGGAGAAGGAAAAGGCATGGACGCCGAAGAACTCCTGAAAAAATATGCAGCAGGAGAAAGAGACTTTACTGCGATCCTCCTTTGTGAGGCAAACCTCAGTAGAGTCAACCTCAGTGGGGCAAATTTTAGCGAGGCGATCTTGAGTCTCACCAATATGAGCGGGACGAATCTGAGCGAAGCTAATATGAGGAAAGCCAAACTCAATGTGGCGAGACTCAGTGGCGCGAACCTCAGCAAGGCGAACCTCAGTGGTGCAATTCTCAATGTTGCGAACCTCATCCGTGCTGATTTAAGCGCGGCTGAACTCAGCGAAGCCACTCTGATCCGAGCTGAACTCATCCGTGCTGACATGAGTGAAGCAAATTTCAACGGTGCAAACCTGAGCGAAGCTGACTTACGAGAAGCGACCCTCAGGGATGCGAATCTGGAGCAAGCGGATCTCAGTGGTTCTCACCTCAGAGGGTCTACCCTCACCTCCGCGAATTTAGAGCGAGCCAACTTACATCGAGCTGACCTCAGCAGAGCTGATTTGAGAGCGGTCAACCTTAGTAATGCCGAACTCCGGCAAGCCAACTTGTCTCAAGCAAATCTCAGTGGCGCGGACCTCCGAGGCGCAAACCTCCGGTGGGCCGATCTGAGCGGGGCAAATTTAACCGGTGCTGACCTAGACGAAGCAAGGTTGAGCGGAGCTAATTTATATGGAGCTAACTTGAGCAACGCCAACTTGTTAAATGCGACTTTGGTGCATGCAGATTTGACTCAAGCCAATTTGATTCATGCTGACTGGGTAGGAGCAGACTTGACAGGAGCTGCCTTGACAGGAGCTAAACTTTATGCAGTCTCGCGATTTGGTTTGAAAGCAGACGACATTACCTGTGATTGGGTTGATCTGAGTCCCAATGGCGATCGCAGTCAAATTCAGCGCTTCACCTCAGAAGAATCGCACAAATTTTTTAATGCCACACCCCCCACCGTCTCGATCGTTGTCGATCGCCCCTTAGATCCAGATGCTCACTTCGCTCTCGCTGCTACCTATCGTCAAATCGCCAAGCTTTATCCGGGAATATGCAATCCCCCCAGCATAGAAGTTGGTCCTCGCAGGACAACTTTATCGTTTAGGATAGAGAATGACGAACAATTATTCCCCACAGCTTACGTTGCAATTCTTCCCTTTAACGATGCTGTTGCTACTCAAAAAAATATCATCAGCACCGTTAAGGTACTTCAACCCCAAAGCAACAGCGGTCTGAGCGTTAGAGCCTCAAATCGCGCAGCGCAACTGAGCATCGCTCTCACTCAAACAATGAGAAAGGTCGGGGAGATTAAAATTCAACCAACCGTCATGGAGTTAGAAGCAGGAGCCAACTTCTTCAACTCGCCCACTCAAACAATTCTGATTAATTCCAGTGCCTACCACTTAACCGTCTACCACCACCCAGATTTTGGCCGACATATCCTTAGTTTGTCAGGCATTAGTAAAAATGCCTTTTCTCCTACCATTAAAGCACAAAAATTTACCCTCCCCCCTCTCAATGCAGTCGTAGATTTTATCAAGAGCTTCCATCAATTTTCTGAATAAAGTTTTATTTTTACCAAATTCTGAGTTCAGCAAACATCAATTTAAATTCACCCTCTAAACAAGGTAGTCCCAATGGAAGCTGAGGAACTTTTAAAAAGATACGAATTAGTTAAAAAATACACAGAAGGCGAAAGAGATTTTACGGGGATCAATCTCAATGAAGCCAATTTGAGCCGGATTAACCTGAGTCAGGCGAACTTGACTGAGGCGAGTCTTTTTGTTACCAACCTCAGTGGTGCTAATTTAAGCGAAGCCAACCTCAGCGAAGCAAATCTCAATGTGGCTAGGTTGAGTAGCGTCAACTTGGCGCGGGCGGTTTTAAATCGAGCGACCCTCAACGTAGCCAACCTGGTGCGAGCTGACCTCAGCGAAGCTCAACTTGTGGAAGCAGTCTTAATTCGAGGGGAGCTGATCCGAGCGGAATTAAGCAAAGCCAACTTTAGCGGCGCAAATCTCACCGGAGCGGATTTGAGGGAGGCAAAACTGAGGCAGGCCACTTTCACGGGAGCCAATCTCAGTGGTAGTAATCTCAGAGGAGCCTCAGCGACGGGAGCCAATCTAGAACAAGCGAATTTGCACGGAGCAGATTTGACAAAAGCTGATTTAAAAGATGCTGACCTCAGCAATGCTGATTTAAGGCAAGCCAACTTAAATCAAATCAATCTCAGTGGTGCAGATTTGACGGGGGCCAATCTGAGGTGGGCCGATTTGAGCGGAGCCAACTTGAGTGGGGCCGATCTGAGTGGGGCAAAATTGAGCGGAGCGAATCTATATGGAGCTAACCTCAGCAATGCAAATTTAGCGAATGCTAGTTTGGTGCATACCGATTTAACTCAAGCCAATTTGATCCGAGCTGATTGGCTGGGTGCGGATATATCGGGTTCGACTTTAACGGGAGCAAAACTGTATGAAGTTCCTCGCTTTGGCTTGAAAGCAGAAGAAATTACGTGCGAGTGGGTGGATCTGAGTTTGAATGGGGATCATAGCCAGGTTTACCGCTTTAAATCACCGGAGGAAGCTAAAAAGTTTTTTAATCACAGTCCACCTACGGTCAGAATTGTTGTGGATGGAATGTTGGATCAGGAGGCAAATTTAGCGCTCGCCAACATTTATTATCAAATCGCTCAGCAATATCCGGTGATGATTCGCCCTCCCAGTTTGGAAGCCGGTTATCGACGGACGATTCTCACTTTTATGATTGAGAGTGATGAGCATTTATTACCGGCTTGCTGTCTGGCAATTCTGCCTTTTAACGATGCGGTGACCACTCAAAAAAATGCAATTGTGATGGTCAGGACGCTGCAATCACAAGATGTAGACAAAAAGAGGTTACAACAGTTATGGACAGCGATGAATGAAGCGCTCGCAAAGGTTGGTGAGTTGAAAACGTTGCTGCCTAATATCAATATAGACCTCAGGAAAAATTTCTTTCAGTTTCCCACTCAGACAATGTTAACAAATTCTAATGAACAAACTTTAATGGTTCAGATTCACCCTCAATTTGGGAAGCGATTAAACCAGGAGAAGGCGAATAAATTTACTTTGCCTGCTGTCAAGAAGCTTGTCGATTTTATTAAAAGCTTTTATTATTTAGAGTAAGAACGAATGGCGAATTGCCGATCGCAGCCAACTGCTGAACTATTAGCAATGAGCTGTTGACTGTTGACCCGTGACCTGTAACCCCTGTGATTGAGGTAGAAGTCCACAACTCACTCCGCAGTTTCCTGCGATCGCACTCTGAACCTTACTGGCCCCACCATTTGACTATGGCGCGGCTAGTCGCAAGAGCCTTGCGATTGGGTCGCAGCGCTTTGATTCAAACTGGGTTTCCGCCAGGAGGACACTATCAACGCTACCGAGTCAGTTATTTGATGCCACTGTTGATGTGGCCGACTCCTGCGGTTTTGGTAGCACCAGCTCGCTTGCAAGAACACCTGGTGCAGGTGGAAATTCCCCGGTTGCAAGAGTGGCTACTGACTCACAAACCGATCCAAACTCCACCAACTGGTGCAGACTTCCAGGGTCTGCTGCTGGCGGAGCCAGAACTGTGGTTAGCAGACCGCTTGGCAGGAGGAAATCAATTTCCCCAAGGAGTGCCAACGATTATTGATGGTATTGATGACCTAGAAGCTTGGACGCGCGATCGCCTCACCGCTCGCTGGCAACCAGGAGATTGGTATGAATTGATGCAGCAGTTACCAGAGCAAACAGACCTGATCCGAGAGGCACGGGTACAACTGACTCGCTCTTTGTTCCAGCATCCAGCCAACCCTTATGAGTGCTATTTATTGGAAGCGACCGAGGTAGAGATTCTACAAACCCTGTGGGAAAATTTGAACCAGGCAACTAGGGAGGAAACCTCTTCTCTACCGGAGGCTTGGCTCAAATTTTGGCACCGCTGGCACAAGGATGGAGCATTGAGGTGGGCAGAAATTTCCCGCGCTCAGGGTTCCTTTTCTCTGGCCTGTGCCCCCCTAGAGGTGGGGTCGGCATTGAGCCAGATTTGGCCACAGCAGCCCGTCGTTTTAATGGGCGGAGCAGTGGATTTGGAGACACAGGCCCCCATCTACCGACAGGCGATCGGGCTTGAAGACGTGACTTGTGTCAAGTTCTCGCCCGATCGCCAGAGCGAAATGATTCAACTGTATGTCCCGGAGCGGCTGCCGATGCCCAATACGCCTCAGTTTCAGGCAGCTTTGATGCAGGAAGTTCGCACGCTGCTTTGTATGAGCGCGTCGGTTCCGGGTTTGACGGTGATTTTGAGTGGGGATGTACCGTTAAAGGCCCAGTTAGGGGCGGTTTTGGCATCTGAGTTCGGTTCACGGGTCCAGGTGGAAAAAACGGATCTGCCTGAGAATGGGATTTTAGTTACGGGGTGGGAATTTTGGCGAGAGTGGCAGGGGGTCCTGCCAGCTCCTCATTTACTGGCGATCGCCACCCTACCCTTACCTTCTCTGGAACATCCTTTAGTGGCAGCGCGAGTCGCTCAGTATAAGGAACAACGCAAAGATTGGTTTCGATTGTATCTGTTACCAGCGGCCCTCAATGAATTACAGCGAGCGGTGGCACCGGTGCGAGAACGCCAAGGCGTTGTTGCTCTCCTAGACAGTCGCGCCATCCACCGCAGCTATGGCCAGCAAATTTTTGCTGCCCTCAGTCCCCACGCCCGAATTGATTATTTGGATAGCACTTGGCTCATGCAGCTTGAACAGGGAAGAGGGTTTTGACCCACACAGAGGCCTTTTCCCCTCTTCCCCACTCCCGATTCCTCTATAATTTTCTTAGTCAACCCAGTTACAATCACACTTATCAAGAACAGATCATGGGCGAAGCCAAGCGTCGCAAAGAAGCACTTGGAGAGCAATACGGCAAAGAACAACCCGTCGTGTCCTGGCTCCCAATCACCAAAAGCCAAAGCGAACAGTTTATGAAATGGACGACGCGAGGAAGCTGGATCGGCATTGGCTTTTTAGTGGTGTGGTGGCTAATGGTTCGGTTAATTGGCCCTTCCCTCGGCTGGTGGCAAGTCAACTAATCCTTGCTCCCCACCTTTCTAGAGTTTTAGAGCTGAGCAGTTGACAGTTGCTGGTTCAAATCTTAACGGGGTAACACTCCGCCAGCTAGGGTTTGCTGAAAAAAGCTAAAAGCTGCATTCATCAAGGGTCCGTCAGGTATTAAAAGTGCTGTCAAGCGCTCCCAATCTAGTGCGAGACCTCAAAACGTTTGCACTTTTTCCCCTTTCACCCCTTTCCCCCCTTTTCCCCCTCACTCGCCTCACTTAAGGGGTCTTTATCAGAGTGATTAACAATTTGTATACTTTGCCCTCAGGACCCCCAAATCAGACTTTGACAAGAACGGAGTAGGATGTGGGAAGCCTTGCAGTGACAACCCTTGAGTTAAATGTTGCTAGTGATACTTCACGCTTCACCAACTGTCGGTTAACCTAGCACGAGTAGCTTGAAGAGGTCGTTATTTTGATGATCTTTACAGCATACTGAAGTTATACTATGCCAGCACCTAGCAGACCAATTCTTAAGAAATTGTGAAGTTTGGTTTAAAATTTAAGGTGTGGTGATAGGAGGACAACTGTGTTTCTGAGACTTGCAGAACAACACCGTAAATTCGTCCAGGATTTGGTGATGAACCTCCAAGCCCTAGCGATCGTGCTAGAGAATCGGGGGTATCTAGCCTCTTGTTATACTTGCGGAGGTCAAATGAATAGCGCCTCCTTTATGGTTAGCTTGGCGGAAAATCACTTGATCCGGTTTTTAGTGTCAGACTATGGCATTACTTGGACGGAAATGCGGGATGACCGGGAATTAATGAAGTTGGAGGGGGCAGAAGCCATCAGCCAACTACAGGAACTAGCCAATCTTGTCAAGTACCAAATTAAACCTTCTGAAGCTGCGACAACCAAAACGGCGCAGCGAGTCTAATCAGTGGCGCACTCCAGCCGTGGCAAGCTGGAAACAGGATCGAGCTGCACTGTTGCAGCCGGACTGGATGCCCAAAATGTTAGTCTGAAAGAAGGAGAAAAAGACCATTGGGTCGCTCCATCCTGCCGTCAGGCTGTGAGAGACTTTATGGTGAGTTTGGCTTGCAAATATGACGCTTTTAGAGTCTGAGTGGCAACATTTGTTTGTTGAAACCAATAATATTCGCTTGCACTGCGTTACTCAAGGTCAGGGGGATCTGGTTCTCCTCCTACATGGCTTTCCAGAGTTCTGGTATTCGTGGCGCTATCAAATTCCCGCTTTGGCGCGTCATTTTAAGGTGGTAGTACCCGACTTGCGGGGCTACAACGACTCGGATAAGCCTGAGAGTGGCTACGATCTAGATACACTGAGCGCTGATATCCGCGGCTTAATTGAGCGTTTGGGGTACTCCGGTGCTCACATTGTGGGTCATGATTGGGGAGGGGCGATCGCGTGGCATCTCGCCCAAAAATTTCCAGAGTCCCTCAACCGTTTGGCAATCTTAAATGCACCCCATCCCCAATTCTTCGTGCAGGAACTGCTGAGCAACCTGGATCAGTTCCGCCGGAGTTGGCAGGTCTTGGCCTTTCAGGTGCCGGGTCTGCCGGAGTGGTTAATCCAGCATTATTTAAAAGATTTCGTCCAAGGGATGTTGCAGGGTCATGCCGTCCGCAAAGGAGCTTTTAGCGCCGAGGAAACGAAGATTTATCAAGCGGCCTTGGAAAAGCCAGGGGTCTTGGCGTCTGCGATGAATTATTACCGACAGCTATTTACCCATTGGGCCTGGAATTGGGGACAGAAGGTTGATCCGGTAAGGGTCCCGACTTTAGTGTTATGGGGTGAGGAAGATTCTTTCTTGAGCAAAAGACTGACAGAAGGACTCGATCGCCTCATTGTGGCTCCCTTTAAGCTGAAGTTGATCCCTCACTGCGGGCATTGGATTCAACAGGAAGCACCTCAAACTGTTAATCGAGAATTGTTGAATTTTCTGAGAAATTCTTCGGGTTCTTGGGAGCTCGCTTAGGTGATGCAGATTCAACAGTTAAAGATAGCGCTTTTTGCGCCCATGAAACAGGGAAGCAGGGCGAATGCTATTCGCCTCTAAAAGCTTTGACGACATTCCTGAAATAAAGAGGGAGAAGAGGAGCAGGAAACCAGTTTACTGGTTTCCTGCTCCTCTTTCCAGAGCGGAGACTCAAGTTTCTGTCTAATGGCTCAATTCATCCCCAGAGGACTCCGAAGCAAATCTGAGTCCTGGTTGAGAGGACTTTCGCTACCAGCCAGGAGTTTGAACCCCTGAGGAACTAGAGCAAGCAAGAGCCTGAAACACCCCTACCTGAGACCGGAAAGCGGAAACTAACTCTAATGAATTGGCTCTGTGATGAGCGAACCCTTATACTTCCTCAAAATCATCACCGTCATCGTCGTCCGTATCCACAGGAGCGACCGAGTTAGCAGACACGACTGCGCCACTCGCCAGTTTTTGGCGGACTTGCTCTTGGATTTTGTCTTTGATCGGAGGGTTCTCTTCCAGAAATTTGATGGTATTATCCCGACCTTGACCAATGTTGTCACCGTTGTAGCTGTACCAGGAACCTTTTTTGGTAATAATTCCTGTTTCTTCGGCCAAGTCAGCAAGGCAGCCTAAAGTTGAGATCCCTTTGCCAAATACAATGTCAAATTCCGCAATGCGGAACGGTGGCGCTACTTTGTTTTTAGCAACTTTGACTTTGGCACGAATGCCATACTCATCTGACCCTTTTTTCAGGGTTTGGATGCGACGGATGTCCAGACGCACACTGGCATAGAATTTGAGTGCGTTACCGCCGGTGGTCGTTTCCGGGTTGCCGTAGGTGACCCCGATTTTTTGGCGCAATTGGTTGAGGAAAATGACGGTGCAACCTGATTTGCCAATGTTACCAGTGATTTTGCGAAGTGCTTGGCTCATTAAGCGAGCTTGCAGACCCATGTGGGAGTCGCCCATATCACCTTCGATTTCAGCGCGGGGTACCAGGGCCGCTACGGAGTCAACAACAACGATATCAACGGCGACAGAACGGACAAGCTGATCGACAATTTCCAGAGCCATTTCCCCAGTGTCTGGTTGGGAAACGAGGAGATTTTCAATATCAACGCCTAGGACAGAGGCATAGGTGGGGTCGAGGGCATGTTCAGCATCGACGAAGGCAGCGATCCCTCCTGATTTCTGCACTTCTGCGATCGCGTGCAGTGCCAGGGTGGTTTTACCAGAACTTTCAGGACCATAAATCTCAATGACTCGACCTTTAGGTAAGCCACCACCCAAGGCGATATCGAGGGTGAGCGCCCCACTGGCGATCGTCTCGACCTTCATCCGACTGGCGTCTCCGAGGCGGACTATCGCCCCTTTGCCAAAGGTGCGCTCGATCTGCGTGAGCACCAGATTCAAGGCTTTTTGCTTTTCGGGGTTATCGGTAATAATTTTACTAGCCATTCGCTTTCCAATTACAGTAAACGGCGGCCGTCCAGAGGGGGCCCCTTAAGGATCTGCACAACAGGTATGGTAGCAGTTATTTTTGGGGTCGAGCGGGTCTGGGAAAGATTTAATAAGTCTTAATTTTTTACGGGTAGAGCAGGTGTCTGCTGAGTCAGTTGCAGGCTTCTAAACTATTAAACATTCCCTTATAGTCTTTAACATATAAAACTATTTTTGTCAAGCAACCGCTTCTAATTAATTCAGCCTCAATCTCAAGCTTCTAGCTGATAAGCATCGATTCAGCTTTTCATTAAAAATTAGCATTAATTTTCCCGATCGATTGCAATTTTTTCAAGATTGAATCCTCATAAAAAATCGCATTTTTTCGATAAAAATAGTTAGTAGGAACCCCAGGATTCACTACTAACTACTCATCCTTAAACTTGCCTGACTCCTCATGGCTCAGAGTTAAATAATCCCAACAGAGGACCGAGAATTGCTCCGAAGACAAATCCACCCGCATGAGCCCAGTAAGCAACCCCGCCACCTTCCATACCAATATTAGCAGGAGCATTCAGGGAAGCAATGCCATAGAGAGCTTGCTGTACAAACCACCATCCGAGAAAAAACACAGCAGGAAGTCGCACTGTGGTGATGAAGAATCCCAACGGAAGTAGAGTCAAGACTTGAGCCTTTGGATACCTGAGGATATAAGCTCCCATCACCCCTGCGATCGCACCGGAAGCACCTAGAGAAGGAACCGCAGAATTAGAAGAGAAAAACCACTGGGTGAGAGCAGCCAGAACACCACAGGTGAGGTAAAAAATGATAAATTTGACATGACCTAAGCGGTCTTCAACATTATTGCCAAATATCCACAGAAACAACATATTACCAGCGACATGGAGAAAACCACCATGTAGAAATTGGGATGTAATCAGCGTTACCCATTCTGGAAACGGAGAAGCTGGGAGTCTTGCTGCTATAGGACAGATATTACTAAGCTGACAAGGAACAACGGCCCAAGAATAGAAAAATTGAGTGAGTTGCCGATCGGGGAGCGTTAGTTCGTAGAGGAAGATTACGATATTCACAATAATCAAGCCATAGGTGACATAAGGCGTAATTTCCGTCGGATTTTCATCGCGTAGGGGAACCACAGGTATTTTTCCTCAACATCAAAATAATGGCAATACGATAACGCATCCCTCCAGAGGGTGTCTCCAGTCTAATGGATGATTGTCCAAAGGAACCCGATGAATTGCTTGGAGGCGACAGCGCTAGTGCTTCAGAACCCACTGGGGTTAAACCCCACTTCATCTCAAGGCACTAGCTTCTAGTTTCGATTAGGTTGTATTAGAAAATACAAAAATGACTCACCACCTCTAGCTTAAGCTCCTAGCCAGATTGTGGCACAATAGAATTTAGATTAAAAAAATTGAACTATGAGCCGAATTAAACTCATTGAAAGCAGTCAAGTTAGTGGCGAACTCGCTGATATTTACGCGGAATTACAGAAAACTAGAGGGGGTACAGTTCCTAACCTATTCATGGCAATGGGTTATTCTGCTGCGATGTTAGGACCCGCCATGAAAGCTGCTGATTTTGTAACGACTGAAAGCAAAGTCTCTGTTAAGTATAAACAACTCGCCTACTTAGCAACGAGTCGCCTGAACCAATGCGAATATTGCTTGGTCAGGCATTCTGTAGCAGGACTAAAAGCAGGATTGACTGAAGCTCAGATTGCTACCTTTTATCAAGAGGGAGATTTGGCGAGTCATCCTGTTTTTGATCGACGCGAACAAGCAATTATTCGGTTTGCAGAAGAACTAACTCGTACCGCTCAGATGAATCATGATAGCTTCAACGCTTTTAGGGAATTCTTTAGCGATGAAGAAATTGTGGAAGTAGCCTACTGCGTATCTGTTGCTAATATGTTCAACCGCTTAGTCAGCGGACTGGGGATTGAGTTAGAACCAGAGATGAAAACATTAAACTTTGCTCAGCAATAATTTTCCAACATCATCCTAGAATCGAGTTTTTCTCAACGGACTTAACAAATACTCAACCATCAAAAAACCCCTCCTAAACAGAGGGGTTTTTTGCTATCAACGGTAGTTCCTAGCAGGAGTTAAGCTAGCTTAGCTACTTCCAACCTTTTTCAGATTGTTCGAGTACGTAGGTAGCTACATCCTCAATTTGTTCAGGCTTTAAGCGACCCTTGAAAGCAGGCATAGCATTTTTGCCATTTGTCACCTGATTGGTGATTGCTTCTAGAGAATTCATGCCGTTCTTCTCTAAAACATCCTTCTTCAAGGTTTTCTGGGCCATGACAACGTTACCGCCACCGACATGGCAAGCAGCGCAGTTGTTGCTGAAGACTTTGGCACCATTAGCGGCATCTGCGGCCAGAGCGGGGCGGCCAAAACCAACGGTAAAAATTGCGATCGCTAACAGAGCAATCGATAACAGTCTTTTCAATGGAGTTCTCCTCTATTGGTCACAGAAAGCGTCTTTATCAACCTATTTTACCTGTTGATACAGGCACAATTGCAATCGTCACTTTTTTTCAAGCGACTCTTCACTCCTCAAAATTTTCCACACCCCATCCCGGAGCCTTTTGAGCGGCTCGGAGTACGAAAGCTGCTAATTTTTCGATCTCGGCCCGTGGCATCCAAGTCTCCGGTACTTGGCGGCACCAATAGTTATCTTCGCTGCCGTCATAAGTCTTTGGTTCTCTGAGGTATGTCACCAAACCATCAATATTATCACGGGGAGGTGTAGCACCTTGGAGGTCTGATAGAGACAGCGAGATCGTGGGCACCGGCAAAGTAGCTCCCCCGACATGGCAGTTCAAGCAATGTTTTTCAAACAGGTGTTTCCCTGCTGATAATTCTTCACCAGAAAACAGGCGAGTTTGACCTTGACTGTCTAGGTTGAGTTCAATCGGTTCGGTAACTTTTAAATACCGAACTATATAGGGATCTACAGTGGCAGCTTGAGCAGGTTCGATCGCAGCGAACACTCCCAGCCAAGTTACGAAAATCGCTAGCAAGCAGCGTACAAAAACAGCTTGGCGTCGCATGAGGGTGTGTAACATGAATGTGAGCTGGATAAGACAGGCGAGCAAATTTAGATTTTAGATTTTAGAGGGCGAATGGGTGGCTTTCCCACAAAAATTTTTGCATTTTGCCAGTCACTGCACAGGATCCAAAATCTAAAATCTTCAATTTTTTAACGGTTGATCTTGCCGCCACCCCACTGTTTGCCTACAATCTTAGGCTGTAAGAGAATGTGACCCGCGATCGCGTACAGATCATCATCTGAGAGATTTCTCATCTCAGGGAAAATATCCGCACTCTTGGTGCTGGGATGTACCTCAGAAATGCCGGTAGCCCCATCATAAGTCGTGGGGTTTTTCATGTAATCTACCAGCGCTTCAATGTTATCGCGAGGCGGGCTTGCTAAGGCTAGAGTTTCAGGACTCAAATTTACATTAGGGTCTGTTTTTGTCATTCCTGCCGCATGGCATTGAGAGCAGGTTGAGTTAAACAGGCGCTTACCTTCTTGAACTTGTTTGAGGTTTAGCACAACTGTGTCGCCCTTGCCATTGACTGGCAGAGTGCGAACATCTTTACCCAGTTCGACAGCCATCGCAGTGCTGACAAATGCCTGAAACGCCAAGAATACAGTGGCCAGAACAATGAAATATTTTTTAAGCATGGTTCTCCCGAAAATGAGGCTAGTTATTTCACGCTCTACACAGATCGGCTCTATCTGCAAGAGCTTCACCAGCAGTCAAACTCCGAACTGCGATCGCAGTCCGCCGCTAGGATTGCTGCCTCTTGAGTACAGCCATCCGATTTTCTCATATTTGTTGTTTATCGATACCTGCTTTCCTGCTCTACTACCCCTGAGATGTAGTAACTTTGTTGCTCATGCAATTAATCGAGATATTTCTTAACATATCTTTACTTTATGCTTAAGTTCTATCGACAGTATGAGCTTACGAGTAGAAGCAAATACAACTGCCAGTTTCATGAGGATACCACGAGCTGTCAAACCTTAACCGCTCGCCCCACCCTGCACCCATGCCTAGGGAAAACAAGGAGACGGGATCTAGGCTCAACAGTTCTTCATCACCCATTGTCAACCTTCCCCTGTCTCAGGTTAGGGGTTCAGCCGATCGCAGGCACAACTTTCTAGAAAGCATAACTTAAGAGTCAGCATCCCCTTCGCATTCACCCTCACCATCCCACTTCTGAGCATGGTTCTCAATCTGAGCGATCAATAGCTTGACATCCTCTAAAGCCAGACGAGTTTGAGGATGTTTGTAGGCAATTCCCAACTCACTGCACAACTCAAGCACGCGCTCAATCGGAACGTTGTAATCTTCGGCTATTTCTGCGATCGACAGGTCAGCAAAACCCATAGTAACGAATGGTTGACAGAATAAGGGAAAGGGGGAAAAGGGGGAAAAGGGGGGAAAAGGGAAAAAGTACAAACGTTTTGAGGTCTAGCACCAAAGTTGGGAGCGCTTGACAGCACTTTTCAGACCGTAAGGACCCTTGATGAATGCAGCTTTTAGCTTTTTTTAGCAAGCCCTACATAGGTCAGCCACAGGGAGTTGCCCCGACTAGCCCTCTTTAAGAGACTCTACCTCGCTTCTGAGTCATCTCAAGACAACTTCAGTCACTGATGGAAAAGAAGAGCCAGGTCATGACCCTGTCCTTTTCCCCTCCTAGACATTTCCTCACTCAGAAACAGTCTTACTAAACGTAATCACCTCCGGCAATTGCACGCGATGGGGAGTAGCTGGCTGGGGTTGGTGGAGACTAATCAACTGAGCCAAAGTTTTCTTCAACTGAGTCCGAGGCACGATCGCATCAACAAAGCCGTGGGCCAGCAAATACTCAGCCGTCTGAAAATTATCTGGCAACTTTTCCCGCAGCGTTTGCTCAATCACCCGACGACCTGCAAACCCAATCGTAGACTTAGGTTCAGCCAAAATAATATCCCCCAGCATCGCAAAGCTAGCCGTCACCCCACCCGTGGTTGGGTGAGTCAAAACCGGTATGTACAGCAGCCGTGCTTCTTTGTGGCGTTCCAAAGCCCCCGAAATTTTCGCCATCTGCATCAGGCTCAACATCCCCTCCTGCATCCGGGCCCCACCTGAAGCACAGATAATCACCACCGGCAAACGTTCCCGCGTCGCCCGTTCGATCAATCGGGTCAGCTTTTCACCAACCACAGACCCCATACTGCCGCCCATGAACCGGAAATCCATCACTCCCAGGGCCACTGGCAGAGACTCAAGCTGACCGATACCCGTCTGCACCGCATCCACCAAGCCAATCTTCTCCTGCATTTCCCGGAGGCGATCGCTATACTGCTTGCGGTCTCGAAACTTCAGGGGGTCAGTTGCACACAACCCCTGATTAATCGGCATCCATGTACCTGCATCAATCAATTGGCGGATGCGTTCCTCACTGTAAACCCTGATATGATGTCCGCACTCCAAGCACACCATCTGATTCGCTTGGAGATCCTTGGTATAAGTCAGTGCGCCACAAGCCTCGCATTTATGCCACAGTCCGTCAGCAATTTCACGTTCTTGTCGGTCTAAGCTGTTAGGCACTGATTTTCGTCTATTAGCAAACCAATCAAATAGAGACATTAAACAAGTTTGGTAATTTAGAGATTAGTAACTGTTCAGCAGGGAGTTGTCAGAAGCGGGAAGCTATCAAGCAGAAGGCTTCAAGGAGTCACGAAACAAAATGCCCTCGCTCCTGATTGCCCATTCCACCCATCTCCCCATCCGAGGAAGTCGCCCCAGTGCTAATCATCGAACTCTCGCTCCTCCTCAAGCGGCGTGAGTAGAAACGACGCCACCGACTGGTCTTTAGGAAGCACTTGCAACGCAGTCGCACTTCCTGCGCCCAGATAAGATGCGATGCCCAAATCAACAAGCCGTGTAGGGATGTGGTGAGCAGCAAGTAACTGCTGCATCAATTCCGCCTCCCAACGGAAGTTAGTCGTTCTCAAGGTAATCCAACTCACAAGTCAATCCTACCAAGTCAAGTGACCCAGCCAACCTGCAAATATTGAGAGGTGCAAACTAGAACTGACCCCTGGGAAAAATAACTGCAAGTAAGCAGAGAGCATCGTCGGACCCCAAAGAGCCGTCAACGCAGCACCCAGAGCCAAAAACGGTCCAAAAGGCATCGGTTGACGGCGGTCTAGCCAGCCTAAGGCGATCGCCCCGCCCCCCGCAAAAGCTCCCACCGCACAAGCCAAGAACCCAGCCAGCAGCAATAATTGCGGGCCCAACCAAGCTCCCATCATCGCCGCCAGTTTAGCATCTCCCCCACCCATTGCAGCTTGTCCAAACGCGATCGACCCACCAAAGGCAATCAGATCTAACAGCCACAAGCCAAGCACCGCCCCCATCATGCCTGACATCAAATGATGAATCAAATCGACTCGGTTGAAACTGAGTACCCAACCATTGACTACCTGGAAGCCTAACCCAATCACCAACCCAGATTGAGTTAACGGATTCGGTAGAGTCATGGTATCAAAATCGATCAAAGACAAAGCCAAAAGCCAGCTAAAAAACAGCCAGTAACCGAGCATTTGCACCGTCAACCCACAAGTCCAAAACACCAGCAAAAACAGCAAACCACCCGCTGCTTCTACCAAGGGATACCGCAGAGAAATGCGAGTGTGACAATGGCTACAGCGACCCCGGAGCCATAACCACCCCAGTACCGGCACATTCTCATTGGGTTTAAGCTGATTGAGGCATTGAGGACAGCGAGAGGGCGGCCACAGAACCGATAAACCCGCAGGCAATCGGTAAACGACAACGTTGATAAAGCTGCCAGCCGAAGCGCCCAGAGCAAAGATAATCAGAATCACTGGTAGATCGAGAAGGAAGTCCATAGGAAGGCAGAAGGTAGAAGTCAGAAACAATTGTGAGTCATTCTCTCCTGGACCGCTTGACGATTAATAAATTTGCGATTCGATTTGCTCAAAAGGCACAAAACACTCACCTGGCAACAAAATCGGCTTCTGAGAGAAAATGACCTGACCGCGATGATCCACACGACTAATGGCAATCCCCAAAGGGCGCTGCATCTGTTCGCAATGAACCTCCAGATAGCCACGATAGATCAGTCGGGCTGCTCGGAGTACAGACGGATCGAGGAACCAGGGGTTTTCCACTCCAGTAGTCCTATTTTCTAACCTTGGCTTTGGCACTGTCACTGGTAACTTTTGTCTGGTAGGGAAATCACTGCGATCGTACCTAAAGTTTAGAAATATTCTCAGAACCTGCTTGGCTGCTATAGCAGTTTAAGTTTGGATAAAATACTACAATGAGCGTCAAGCAAGCTATTTCTAATACCTAATCAGGATTTGACAGCTTGGAGGTGACTGCCAATTCTGTCTCACTTCCTCACTAGCGATTAGAAGCATATCCAACCCAATGCCATATCTTAGGGGTGGTACCGATCGATACTCCTCAAGTAAGCTTACTCGCGCTGGAGGTCGCAGAACTTGAATCGATTGACCTACAATCCTCCTTTAGCAACCATTGAACTGCGGCTGCGATCGCTCCTTTCTGCTGAATTGTACGCTGCTGCTTGGGTAGATCCTTCACCTGCTACGCTCATCAATGTGTTTCACCACCTGCGGACCCTCCGCTATATCCTCACGGACTATGTGCCTCGACCCGTTGCTGAGTCACCCCCGATCCCTGGTGAAGTCCGCTACGAATGGCAACAGGGAACGCTGCTGTTCACCGATTTAGCAGGTTTTACCCCTCTATTAGAAGCAAATGCGGGTCACGGTCGCAAGGGGGCTCAAACCCTCCTTGAGGTTCTGAATGCTTATTTTGCCTCGATGATCGAAATTATCAGCAAGTCTGGTGGGGAACTGCTGGAATTTACCGGGGATGCGATGCTGGTGCAGTTTCCAACCGGGAAACGTCAACAGGATACGGCAAGGGCCGTGCGGGCCGGTTTGCGGATGCAGCGAGCGATGTCAGCTTTCAACCAGATCCAAACCGCTGTTGGCTCGTTTTCCTTGGGGATGCGCGTCGGGATCCATTGCGGTCGCTACATTACGGCTGATATTGGCACACCCCAGCGGATGGTTCATGTACTCTTAGGTCAGACTGTCCAGCAAGCGAAGCAGGCAGAGGGGGCAGGACAGGTGGGGCGAGTGTGTGTGAGTCAAGTGGCGAGCGATCGCCTACAAGAGCACTTTCGCTTTGAACCGGGTAAGCCAGGTTATTGGCTTGTCACAGACGATCTCAGCGATGCTCAACTCGGTGAATATGATATGACTCTCAACCGTCGCCGGATGCCGAGTACAGTCCTACTCGATCGCAGCGTGGCAGGTTTAGTGAGGGAAATTACAGATGCGACCACACTGCTGGAACCTCTCGCCAGCTATCTCCCGAAGCCGATCCTGAAACTATTGGTTGAGAATGCCGATCGCCGGAATATTCCGCCCGACTTCCCCAAGCTAGCGGTGATGTTTGTTAACTTGATCGGTTTACCAGAGTCAGTTGACGATGCTTTGCCAGAGGAAGAAGTGAACCTTGTCACCAGTTTTTCGAGCGTTTTTGCCCGGATCAATGCGGCGGTGGTTGCGCGAGATGGGGTGTTGCAAAAAGTAACGGCTCATTTAAACGGTTCGGATATGCTGATCTACTTTGGCGTACCTAATGCTCACACGGATGATGCTTTTCGAGTCGCCAGCACAGCTATTGCCATTCGGGATATCATTGCCACGTTGCGCCCACCGGTGGTAGGAGGCAAACAAGTCACGGTTTATTGCCAAATTGGGCTGGCCCACGGACCTGTTTTTGCGACGGAAGTGGGGGAACCACGAGGCCGGCGTGAATTTAATGTCCTCGGTGATACTGTCAACACAGCGGCTCGTTTGATGAGCCAAGCTGCTAAGAACCAAATTCTGATGACACAGGCTGTTTATGACTTGCTAACCGGTCAGGGTTCGGAGGCAATGTCTGCCACGGGTTGTACTCACCATCAACCGTTTTTATTTGAAGCCCTCGGCAACCTTGTTCTGAAAGGAAAAACTGCTTCTATTCCTGTTTTTACTTTACAGAGTCAGACAACAGAGCCTCTTTCTATTGTTTCATAATTGTAGCCTACAGATTTCATAAAATTTAATGAATTATCTCGCTCATTTGTTCTTAGCAGAAAAGACTGCTGAATCCCGGCTCGGAAACCTTTTAGGTGATTTTGTCAAAGGAAATCTTGAGTCTTGGCAACTGCATTACTCTCCAGAAATTATTAAAGGCATCAAAATTCATCGCCAAGTGGATCAGTTTACCGATGAACACAGGATTTATATTAGAAGCAAAAGACGAATTAGTCCAATCAATAAAGTGTATTCTGGAATTATTATTGATATTTTTTACGATCATTTTCTTGCAAAAAATTGGTCATTTTTTTCTGAAGAAAACCTCCAAGATTTTATTAAAAATATTTATGGTATTTTGAAAGATAATCAACCGCTATTACCCGTGAAGTTACAACAGGTACTTCCCCGATTAATGACTGAAGATTGGCTAAACTCTTATCAAACTATAGAAGGAATTTATTTAACATTGCTCCGTCTATCTCGGCGTTTAAAACGAGAAAATAACCTAGCGCTCGCTCTCCATGATTTAGTGAATCATTATCAGGAATTAGAGGCGGATTTTTTAACATTTTTTCCGGAAGCGATCGAGTATGTAGAGCGGATTCAATAATTCGTCACGATCAAACAGGGAATTGATAAGATGAAAGAATAAATTCTTAATCGATAGATTGCTGTAGAACGCTAGGTATTTTGTCTAGCTTTCAGGAAAAATAAATTGCAGATTTAGACAACAGCCATACAACATCTACTCACCCAATCTTTCCACCTTTTTTTTCATGATTTTACTAATCAACCATAACCTGCTTGGCAATTAATTCCACGACTTTAGTGAGGGGGTGATCGGGATATTGCAAGCAAAAAATTCCTTTACTAGCCAGTAGAATCATATCGTCACTATGCGGCATAACACCAGCAACAGGGAGATGATAAGTCGCTTCAATTTGCTTTGTTAAGTCGTCAAAGTCCAGGGAAGTTAACGCTTTATTAATCATTAATAACATCTTCGGAACTTCTAATTTACGAGCGATGTCAACGGTGACAGCAGTTCCTTGTAAGTCTTGTTGATCCGGCCGTAAAATGAGTAATAACAAGTCAGAAATCGTAATCGAAAGCAGCGTTTCTTCATTAATACCAGGGTGAGTATCAATGAATAAATAATCGAGGTTCAATTCCTCAATTAATTCTTGAAAACCATCATTGAGCAAACCCACATCGTAGCCTTCCCGCAAGACTCGCGAAATCTCACCAGCTTTGACGCTGGAAGGGATGAGAAAAAGGCGACTCTTCGCAGCTTTTTTTAGTAGGATAGAACTGACATCATGAGCAGTCTCTGCGATCGCACACCGACCCCATAGGTAATCATTCAGGGAAGGCTGTATATAACTCTCACTAAAACCAAACAAGACGTGAATTCCTGGGGATTGGATGTCTGTATCGACAATAGCAACCCGATGTCCATAGCCAGCAATAGTAGCTGCTAGGTTGGCGGTTAGGTTTGATTTGCCAGTTCCCCCCCGATAGGAGTGGACAGAGATAATTTTAGACATGGTTTTAGCAGTTGATAGAGGTACGACCAATCATGACTCTCAAGCGGTTTTTACAGCGGTGAAGTACCGACTGAAAATCAAACGCGCTCAATTTTCCTCATCAGTTTGTTGGTTGGGTTGCCCAGGTTTAGCCAACCTAGAAGTTAGAAGTCATAGGCTTTCCAGATCTTAGACGAGATTTCTAGCTAGATTTCTCCTTTATTCCCGATCCGGCTGTTTCTGAGTCGATCGCCGCTGCTTCATCAGTTTAGCTTTGGCTTGCAAGTCCCCGAAATCATCCGCTGGGTTAGGTTCGGTAGTCGGTTGTTCTGGGGACTCACTCGCAGGCGGTCCTTCACTGCGTCGCTGTTTTTGTTGCTTGGCTTTTTGCTGCAACTGTGCCAAGTAATCATCGGACTCGTCCTTGTTGGGTTGAACTTCCTCGGATGTCGTTTCCGACTCACTTGGCAGTTGGGAGGTTGCTGTGGCAGTTCTGTTCCGCCTTTGGTTCCTGAGTTCGTCTTTCTTTTGCTGCAATTCTTTGAAAAACTCGGATTGTGTGATTTCTGCGACTTGTTGTTCTTTCTTTTCTTGGTCAATTTCAACCCGAAAGACTTGTTTGACGCGGTCGCGAATGACCTTAGCATAGCCTCCCTGATTAAATCGGTCGATTAACAACACGCTACCCGCAGTTGCTACCAACGCTAAAGCGGAAGCAGCAGTGGGAATCCATCCCCCCAGCAAAAACAGGCCGAAGCTGAAGGCACCACAACTGAGGAAAGCAACACCACCGGCGATCGCGAAGCGGAGGGGATGCGAAATCCGCCAAGCAAGGGTACCCCCTACCAGGGACCATCCCCAAATCCAGAGGATTTCCCCTGACTCTGGCCAAAACCAGAACAGAGACCGATGGTCTAAAACCGTACTGAGAATTTGGCTGACCACCTGTGCATGAGTCATGACTCCCGGCATGGCTTGGTCGTTTTGTTTGCCTGCGCTGTAGGGGGTGTAAAATTCATCTTTAACCGTGTCTGTGGTGTAGCCGATAAGGACAATCCGGTCTTTGACTAAATTGGGGTCGAGTTTACCTTCGAGGACATCTGTGAGGTTGACTTGCTTCGCAACATCGCGCGGCGATCGGTAATTTATTAACAATTGGTACCCTCGATCGTCGGCATGACTGTATCCGCCATCATTGCTTTTCAGGGGTGTAAAGACTGTAGTACCCAGTTTTAAAGAACCATCTGGGGCATTTTCTGGCTGAATTCCCTGAGTTTGTAGGTATTGCAGCGCCAGCTGGAGGCCAAAGGAGAAGATGACTTGGGAGGAATCGTTACAAAGATGGGGTTCTGGCGGTGAAGATTTGCCGGTCGATGCGGGGGGTTTCATGAATAATAAAGCACGACGAAGGATGCCACCGCGATCGACACTGAAATCAACAAATCCGACTTGATTGATTGAGAGTCCGGGGGGCGGAGGAGTGCCAGGGTTATCACCCGTGCTATCATTGGCTTTGCAGATCCCGATGATGCGATCGCTGGTTTGTAGCAGTTTGGTTAATTGTGGGCGACCGTCCCCGAGAGGAACATCTCGAAACAGGTCTAAACCGATCGCTTGTGGTTGTAATTGGTTGAGTTTCTGTAAGACTTGAGTAATGGCGCGATCGGAAATAGGCCATTCTTTGAGTCGTTGAATATCTCCTTCCGTAATCGCAACAATTAACAGGCGGGGATCGGCACCTTCATCGGGCTTTGCCCGCACCATTGAGTCAAAAGCCCCTAATTCCATTGGTTCTAGAATTCCTACTTGTCTAGCTGCCAGGATTAAGGAGGTAACTGCTACGCTGGTAATGGCAACTGATTGTACAAAAGTGAGCAATGGCTGATGGAGGTTGCTAAGTTTTGGCAACAAGGAAGATAGAGATTCAGAGAACTTGGGGATCATGGATTCTCCTTTTGAAAAATTCAGTTTGCCAAGGGGCGGTCAAGGATCAGTTTGACTTCAATGGAGTCTGTGGGTTAATTGTACAATTTTAGGAGGAAGAACTGCGAATTGCGATGTCTTTTTCCTTTTTGCCGATTTTTTTAAGATATTTATCGGACATTTCTCTTCCAGTCTCCTAGCGCTCTTTGATTATTTTCTAGTCTTCTTGAGAAGAATTTAGCGATTTGGGCGGAGTTTTCACTCTGAGCTTTTCTGAAGGCGGTCCTACTACCTGTGATTTAGTTTGCCAAGTAGTAGTTAGGGGGCGGTTTGACTATCATAAATTCTGTGGGTTAATTGTACAAGTTTAGGAAGATAACCTGCGAATCAATAGCAAGAATTATTTTTTTATTTGCCCAATTTTTCTAAACTGTTGACTGGGAATGGCAATCCCTGTTTTCTAGCGAAATTTAATTTTTTTCTAGGTTTTTTTAAGAAGAAGCGGTGAGCCAGAAGCTTTCACTTCTAAGCTATTTGGTAAAGTTTTAAAGTATTTTTAATATTTTCATTTGTAGGGTTAGTTTTTAATAAAAACTTAGGCGATCGCGAATTTAGTTCTTGATGAAAACTTGGTTTGATAGCATTTTTCAGATTAATGAGGTACAGTCATTTTCCCCTTTTCCCCCTTTTCCCCCTTTCATGTATGTACCTCAGCTCTTTGAGAAACGCTATATTGGGTTACACCCCGTGCAACCCAACCGATAAAAAGGAATTGTTATAACAACATTCCTGCAATACAAGCTGTCATAAAACAAGCTAAAGAACCTGCCACCATTGCCCTAATTCCTAACCGAGCTAAATCTGACTTGCGATTCGGTGCAATTGCCCCAATTCCTCCAATTTGGATGCCAATTGATCCGATATTAGAAAACCCACAGAGCGCATAAGTAACAATAGTTGCTGCCCGTTCAGAAATTGCATTTGCCTTAACTAAATTCTCTAAATCTAGATAGGCTATAAACTCATTTAAAATTGTCTTCTTCCCCAATAATATTCCCACTTGAGCACAGTCACTCCCAGGAATTCCCATTAACCAAGCCACGGGAAACATCAGATAAGAAAACATCCACTCCAGCGATAACTGTGGCAAGCCGACCCAGGAACCCACCCAGCCTAAAAGTGCATTCACCGCTGCCAATAACCCCAAAAAAGCAATCAGCATTGCTCCAACATTTACTGCCAACTTTAAGCCATCACTTGCACCAGATGCTGCTGCATCCACTGCATTTGCATAGGCACTTTCTACCTGCACCTGTACCTCCCCCGCTGTCATAGACTTATCTGTTTCTGGGTACAGCAATTTAGAAATCGCCAACGCCGCTGGTGCTGACATCACCGATGCTGCAATTAAATGTTCTGCTGAGACACCAAAGGAAATATAAGCCGCCATCACGCCACCGGCAATTGTAGCAAATCCCCCCGTCATCACCGCGTGCAATTCCGATTGCGTCATTGAACTCACATAAGGTTTAATTAACAGCGGTGCTTCTGTTTGTCCGATAAAAATATTAGCGGAACAAGAAAGGGTCTCGGCACCGGAAGTTTTCATGGTTTTGAGCATCACCCAAGCGATTCCCTGCACGACTCGCTGCAAAATTCCATAGTGATAGAGCAAGGTGATAAATGAAGAGAAAAAGATAATAGTGGGTAACACTTTAAAAGCCACGAAATGCTCTGCAAATTTCTCGCCAAAAACAAACTTTGCGCCTGCGTCGGAAAAATTCAAAAATTGAGTGATAACATCGCCTAACAACTTAAACGCGGCTAAACCGGGTTGCGTCTTTAAAATCAACACCGCAAAAATAATCTGCAAGGCAATTCCCCATAAGACAGGTTCCCACCTCACAGCACGACGGTTCACCGAGAAGGCGTAGGATAATCCGACAAAAACCAATAGTCCCAACAGAGAAATAATTCGTTCCATCTGCCTAGGTGAAAATTTAGAATTTAGATTTTAGATTTTAGGCGGTTAGTGGCTACAATGGTAAAATGTAAGAAATTAAACTCAGCAAAGCTGAGCATCTCGGCATGGCTTTACCTATAGTTGCTATTATTGGACGCCCTAACGTCGGCAAATCCACTTTCGTGAACCGCCTCGCTGAAACTCAAGATGCCATAGTCCACGATCAACCAGGCATTACCCGCGATCGCACCTATCGTTCAGCATACTGGCGCGATCGCGACTTTCAAGTCGTAGATACGGGTGGTTTAGTCTTTGAGGATGATACCGAATTTTTACCCTTAATCCGCGAACAAGCAATGGCCGCCCTTGCAGAAGCAAGTGTCGCCATTTTTGTCGTAGATGGCCAAACCGGGATCACTGGCGGCGACGAAGCGATCGCCCAATGGTTGCGACAGCAACCCGTCCCCATCCTCCTCGCCGTCAACAAATGCGAATCCCCCAAAGAAGGACTCACCCAAGCGGCTGAATTTTGGGAATTAGGCTTAGGAGAACCTTACCCGATTTCTGCCATCCACGGTAGCGGTACCGGCGAACTGTTAGATGAATTAATCAACTACCTGCCCCCCGTAGGAGAAGAGTCCGAAATTGAAGAAACCAAAGTCGCCATTATTGGCCGCCCCAATGTGGGGAAATCCAGTTTATTAAACGCCTTTCTCGGAGAAAACCGGGCCATTGTCAGCCCCATTTCTGGCACCACCCGCGACGCTATTGACACCGTAGTCGAACGGAACGGCAAAACTTATCGCTTAATCGACACCGCCGGGATTCGGAAAAAGAAAAACGTCGAATATGGCGCAGAATTCTTCGGCATTAACCGCGCCTTCAAAGCCATTAAACGCGCTGATGTGATCTTATTCGTCATTGATGCCCTTGATGGCGTTACTGACCAAGATCAAAAACTCGCCGATCGCATCATTGAAGAAGGCCGTGCCTGCATCATCGTTGTTAACAAATGGGATGCAGTCGAAAAAGACTCCTACACCATCTACGATTACGAAAAAGAAGTCAGAGCTCGCCTGTATTTTATGGACTGGGCGCAAATGATTTTTATCAGTGCCCTAACCGGTCAACGAGTTGAAAAAATCGTTGATTTAGTCGATATTGCTGCGAACGAACACCAGCGCCGGGTGCCCACAGCCGTGATCAATGAAGTCATAGAAGAAGCCACCCACTGGCACTCCCCGCCCGTCACTCGCCAAGGACGACAAGGCAAAATTTATTATGGCACTCAAGTCAGTAGCCAACCTCCCACCATTGCCCTGTTTGTGAACGTCACCGACCGCTTTAATGACAACTACCGGCGCTATATGGAAACCCAATTCCGCAAACAACTCGGCTTTACAGGAACACCGATCCGCATTTTGTGGAGAGGCAAAAAAGTACGCGAAGCCGAAGGTGCCAGAAGCAATCGAGCCACTCGCGTTAAAAATTAACCCATCACCCCAAGCATCCACCAACTAACAGCTAACAGGCGCGGTCGCAACCCTCAAACCCTCAAAATTGCTACTCAGCAAGGCTAAAGATGGTAATAGATAATGGGTAATAGTTCACCGCTAACCCTCAACCGTCACCACTTACCCCTTACTGACACAAGATGGATCTGCTGCGATCGCTCCCCTTAGGACTTTACCTAGAACAGCCGATTACCTGGCTACACCACCTAGACTCACGGGTCAAATTAGCTTGGTTGATGACCTTTCTCCTTGCACCCGTCTTAGCAAATCCCCTGTGGCGTTTGATCTTGGTAGCCTTGTTAATTGTGCTTACCATCACCGCTTCCATTCCCTTGCGGGTGTGGAAACAGCAAATGGGTTTTCTGCTACTCTTTAGTTTCCTCGTCTTTGCCTTAAGCCTCATTGCCCCCGACGGAGTACCCGCCACTCACCAACCCCGCCTCCCCGCCGACGAATTAGCCTTTACCCAACAACCCGCCACCCTACCACCCGCACCAACCCCGCGTCCCTGGTACAACCCCTTCGGTTTTGGGGCAAAATCTCCTCCTGCCGCTGCACCTGCCACACCCCCCCCAACCACCTTCCCTCAACCCACCCGCTATCGTTACGTCCTCTTTCGCCAAGGGCCGATCGCCATTACCCGTCGTTCCCTTGACTTAGCTATCCGCGTCAGCACTTTATTTTTTACTGTTGTTTACAGCACCAACCTCTACCTGTTGACAACAGCCAGCGAAGAAATTACCGCAGGTCTCGAAAACTTAATGCAACCTTTGCGGCGCTTTAAAGTTCCCGTAACCGAAATTACTCTAACCTTAACTTTATCGCTGCGATTTATTCCTCTCGTGCTAGAGGAAATTCAGAATTTAGTCCGCTCTGTGAGTACGCGAGCCATTAACTGGAAAAAACTAGGATTTCGGCGCTCAGCTCAGGTGTGGTTAATGGTGGCTGAGCGACTTCTAGAAAATTTACTCCTGCGGGCCGCCCAAATTGCAAGTGCAATGCAAGTTCGTGGCTTTACTAGTCCCGATCGCCATCGAGTCGAGTGGCATCAGTTACGTTTTAGACGCCGGGACTGGTTCGCACTTGCTTGTTTAGCCGTCCTCTGGGGAGTGCGATTATGCTGGGGTTGGGAAGGATAGAGAAGGCAAAGGGTAAAAGGGTTTGAGGTTGAAGTTAGCTGTCTGAGTCCCTACTCCCCGGTTTCAGGAGCTTAGTAGCATAGCTAACACTTTTCGCCTAAAGTATTGGGATGTATTTCGTTGAAAAAGGAGACTTTGAATATCTATCTTGGGACTGATATTGTCTATGTTCCCCGCATTCAAGCAGCATTAGAGCGATGGGGCGATCGCTTTGTCCAAAGAGTGTACACCTCCGTGGAACAACAAGATTGCGAATATCTCAACTCTCATCAGCGCAACGCTAAAGGTAGAATAAATCCTGTCTTATGCAATCGGCTAGCAGGGCGCTGGGCGGCCAAAGAAGCCGTTGCCAAAGCCCTGGGAACTGGTTGGCGGGGAATACGCTATACCGATATAGAAATTCAACGCCTCTCTAGTGGCGCTCCAAAAGTTTGCTTACACGGAGCCGCCGCTGCGATCGTCGCAGTTTGGGCAGATTGCCAATGGCAATTAAGCCTCAGTCACGATGGTGATTATTGCGTAGCCACTGCGATCGCTCTTTGCACCCAACCCAAGCCCTAAATCTATACCTGTTGCCTGCATAGGCAGGCTTCACCCTCTGCTTGAACTCTTGCCATTATCTGCTGACTGTGAGCGTGAATGACTACCGAAACCTACCTGAACCATCCAAATTTTGGCCTCCTTTTCAGGGTATGCCAGGTTGAGGACAGCCAGGAATTATTTACCACCCTCTATGCCCAACGCCTATTTTTTTTAGTAACACATGGCCCTGGGGGGTTGAGGTTTGAACCCATCAGTCGTTCTGATGCCCGCCTTATGGTAGAAATTCGCCTGCGAACCCTCCGCCGCACTGGCCAAACCCAAGACTATGAGCAACTACAACACATCCACCAACGGACGTTTCAGTAGTTGTGACTTGACCCTAGGCTGTTAAGCTAGCCAGCATCTCTCAATTTCACCTCTCCAATCGGATGACCGACTCTATTGCCTCTCGTATCGCGAGTATTCGCGAACAATTGCCAGCTTCCGTGCGGTTAATTGCTGTTACCAAACAGGTATCTGCGGACGCCATCCGCGAAGCTTATGCTGCTGGAGTCCGCGATTTTGGCGAGAGTCGCATCCAGGAGGCGATGGAAAAACAAACTCAATTGCAAGACTTGCCCGATGTCACCTGGCATCTGATCGGTCACCTGCAAGCTAACAAAGCCACTAAAGCTTTGCAGCAATTTCAGTGGATTCACTCCCTAGACAGCTTAAAATTAGCCCAGCGCCTCGATCGCTTGGCAGGTGAGTTATCCTGTCAGCCACAAGTGTGTCTACAAGTCAAAGTTTTACCCGATCCCAACAAACATGGTTGGAGTATTCCAGAACTTCTGGCTGATTTGCCCTCACTGAATCAGTGCCAGCATCTGAAGATTAAAGGTTTGATGACAATTCCTCCGCTTGAGTTAGACCCTGTACAAACCTTGGATTTATTTAATACCACCCGCGAACTGGCAGACAAAATCAGGCAACAGAATTGGCAGTACATACAAATGGAGCAACTGTCAATGGGAATGTCAGATGACTATCAGCTTGCGATTCAAGCGGGTGCTACGATGGTACGGCTAGGGCAAATACTATTTGGTGAGAGGGGGGCTTAGAAAAAAATTCAGATCTACTTGTAAGGACCATTGAGCGGTAGATATAAAAGTAGTCAGCAACCCGCAGCTAAGTCGCCACGGGAATGTAGCTGGAGCTAATGTCAAGTCGTGATGGAGCGTGAATCGTGAACATTTTTACTAAATTACGAGAGTTTGTGGGACTTAACAACGAACCAGAGTACGACTACGAGTACGACGAGATTGAAGGAGACCGGTATCAAAATGTGTACCAACCGCCTCAGCAACCTTCAGCGATCGCAGCAGAAGAACAAAATCGCAGCAGTCGCCGGATTAGGGAGCGGTCAGTAGTAGGATCGTCTGGTACAGATGTTGTTACACCCAGCGGTGGAGTCGGGCCTGTAATGAGTAATGTGATTGGAATGCCGGGAGCTATTAACGGAATTTCTGAAGTTGTGGTGATGGAACCACGCACCTTTGAGGAAATGCCAGCCGCGATCCGAGCCCTCAAGGAACGCAAGTCTGTCGTTTTAAATCTGACGGTGATGGACCCCGATCAAGCACAGCGAGCTGTAGACTTCGTGGCGGGTGGTACTTATGCCCTTGATGGTCATCAAGAGCGCATTGGAGAAAGTATTTTCCTGTTTACACCAAGCTGCGTTCAGGTGCGGACTCAATCGGGTGTGGTTCACGAAGTACCCTCCCAATCGCCACGCCCTCGTGTGACCACTTCTTCAGCTCCGATCTGGCCGATGGAACAGGTACAGGTGGCTCAGTAGCGAGGGGTCAAGGTAGGGCTGTTTTTTTGTTTTCCTCGCGAGAGTCCGACGGTACGACAGGGGTTACAACCCCTGTCTCATCATATAAGGTGTCTCAAGACCCCGATCGATTTTTACAGCTAATAGTCAACAGTCACCGAATCAATGACCGCTTTTAAATTTGGCATGATTGGCGGCGGGGTAATGGGAGAAGCTCTCTTATCCCGCTTAATTGCAGAAGGTATTTATCAGGGTTCCGAGGTTCTGGTTAGTGAGCCACAGTCCCAGCGTCGGGAATTTTTAGCGAAGCAATACGGCGTGGGAGTGACCGCTAACAATCGAGAAGTGGCGGGGGCAGCGGAGGTGCTGTTCTTGGCCATTAAGCCACAAGTATTTGAGGCGGTGGCGGCGGAGTTGACCGCGTTTTCTGGGGAAGTCAGCAATGGAGAAATCCCGCTTCCTCAACTCCAGCTCGAATCTCCGAAGGGGGAGGCGGTGGTGGTGTCCATTCTGGCAGGAGTGCCGTTGAGTAAGCTGGAATCTGCGTTTCCGGGGCGTCCGGTGCTGCGGGTGATGCCGAATACTCCGGCGACGGTGGGAGCGGGAATGAGTGCGATCGCACCGGGAAAGTATGTCCAACCAACGCATTTGTCCTTAGGAAAACGCCTCTTTCAGGCAGTGGGAGAAGTGGTAGAAGTGCCGGAAAGTCTGATGGATGCGGTTACAGGTCTTTCGGGTTCTGGTCCGGGCTATGTTGCCATTTTAATTGAAGCCTTGACAGATGGCGGAGTTTATGCTGGATTGCCGAGGGCGATCGCGGCCCAATTAGCATTGCAAACCGTATTTGGGACAGCGAAACTGTTACAAGAAACGGGAATGCACCCAGCAGAATTAAAAGATAAAGTCACCAGTCCTGGTGGCACTACTATTGCTGGCATTGCCCAATTAGAAAAAGCTGGTTTTCGTTCCGCTTTAATAGAGGCAGTGAAAGCAGCTTATCGGCGTTCTCAAGAGTTAGGTCAATCGTGATTTAAGTTGCTCGTAATTAACGGAGAATTTTAGGAAGAAAGGAAGAGGAAAGATGAATAGAAAAGAATTCTATCAAATTTCCCCTGTTTTACCTTTCCGTTTAAGCTACGACAAAATTCACTAACTTCCCAGGCACAATAATTACCTTTTTAATCTCCTTACCCGTGATATAACGCTTGGCTACTTCCGACTCACGAGCGTAGGTTTCCAAAGTCTCCCGATCGGCCGTTGCAGGGACTTGAATTGAGCCGCGAGTCTTACCCATAATTTGAATCACCAGCGTAATTTCATCAGCAACTAAAGCAGAGAGATCGGCAACTGGCCAAGCTTGTTGGTGGACTGAATCCTGCTTGCCAACACTCTGCCATAACTCCTCCGCTATGTGCGGTGCAAAGGGTGCTAGGAGCAGAATTAAGGTTTGAATTCCTTCTGCATAAATCGGTGACTGTTTACAAGGGGCATCTGCCAGCGCATTGCTCAATTTCATCATTTCAGAAACCGCCGTATTAAACTGATATTCCCCCTCTAAATCGTCGGTTACTTCCTTAATTGCTGTATGAATTGCCCGTCGCAATTCTTTTTCATCTTTGCTCAAATTTTGAGGAGAAGTAACCTTCATTTCTCCTGCACTTGTTGCAAACTCTGCGATCGACCGCCAGACCCGATTTAAAAAGCGAAATTGCCCTTCTACATCCGCATCATCCCATTCTAAATCCTTCTCCGGGGGTGCTTTGAATAAAATAAACATTCGTGCCGTATCTGCACCATACTTAGTAATCACTTCTGCGGGTGCAACGCCATTGCCTTTTGATTTTGACATGGTTTGATAAGACACTTGCAAGGGTTCTCCCGTTTCTGGATCTTTGGGATCGGCCGGATCGACAAGAGCGGAAGGAACCCATTTCCCAGTTGTCGAATTTTTATAGGTTAACCCTTGTACCATACCTTGAGTTAACAAGCGTTGGAACGGTTCATCAAAGTTTAAAAGACCCCGGTCTCGCAACACCTTGGTAAAGAACCGAGAATACAACAAGTGTAAAATCGCGTGTTCAATCCCACCTACATATTGATCGACTGGCATCCAATCATTTACCTTCGCAGAATCAAAGACTTTTTGCTCGTTTTTTGCGTCGGTATAGCGTAAGAAATACCAAGACGAATCAATAAAGGTATCCATCGTGTCTGTTTCCCGTTTGGCAGGGGTGCCGCAAGTGGGACAAGGCACATTCACCCAATCTTGCAACTGCGACAAAGGAGAAGGTCCGCGTCCTGTAAATTCAACATTTTCTGGCAATGATACGGGTAATTCTTGTTCAGGAACAGGCACAATGCCACATTGCGGACAATGAACGATGGGAATGGGAGCGCCCCAATAGCGTTGCCGCGAAATCAACCAATCCCGCAAGCGATATTGCACTCGTGCTTGCCCAATTCCTTCTTGTTCCGCGCGGTTAATAATGGCTTGTTTTGCCTTAGTAGAAGCCATGCCATTAAACTCACCGGAATTAATCATAATTCCAGGTTCTGTATAAGCTTCTTTCAGTGGGATATCATCATCGGCCACAATCACCACTTGAATGGGTAACTGGTTTTGATTGGCAAATTGGAAATCCCGCGCATCATGAGCGGGGACGCCCATAACTGCGCCAGTGCCGTATTCGTAGAGTACATAATCGGCAATCCAAATGGGAATTTCTGCTTGAGTAAAGGGATTAATTGCTTTACCCCCCGTAGGGATGCCGCGTTTGGGTTTGTCCTCAGCGGTCCGTTCCAATTCACTCTCAGCCGTGACTTCTTGAATGAAGGCGGTAACAGCTTCTTTTCGATCCGGTGTTGTGACTTGTTGAGTTAAGGGATGTTCGGGTGCTAAGACCACATAAGTCACCCCATAAACGGTATCGGGGCGAGTGGTAAAAACGCCAATTTTTTCCTTCATTCCCACAATGGGAAATTCTAAATAAGCGCCGACGGATTTACCGATCCAGTTGGCTTGCATTAATTTGACTCTTTCTGGCCATCCGGTCAATTTGTCGAGGTCATTTAATAGCTGTTCGGCATAGTCAGTAATTTTTAAGAACCATTGCCGCAACATTTTTCGCTCGACTTTGGCCCCGGAACGCCACGACCGCCCTTCGCTATCAACTTGTTCGTTGGCCAAAACGGTTTGGTCGATCGGGTCCCAGTTAACCGCGGCTTCTTTTTGATAGGCGAGTCCGGCTTTGAGAAATTCCAAGAAAATCCACTGAGTCCAGCGATAATAATCGGGGGAACAGGTGGCCAGTTCGCAGTTCCAGTCAATGGAAAATCCAAGACGCTGTAATTGCTCCCTCATTTGAGCAATATTTTGATAAGTCCACTTGGCCGGCCCAATGCCGCGATCGATGGCGGCGTTTTCTGCGGGGAGTCCGAAGGCATCCCACCCCATTGGGTGTAGGACACGATGACCTTGCATCCGCTTGAGTCGGGCAATCACGTCGGTGATGGTGTAGTTACGGACGTGACCCATGTGCAGGTTGCCCGATGGGTAGGGGAACATGGAGAGAGCGTAGAATTTGGGCTTTTTAGTATCTTCTGGGGTGCGGTCTACGCCTTGTTCGGCCCAGGTTTTTTGCCATTTCTGCTCGATGGATGCGGGGTTATATCGGGACTCCACAGCAATGCTCCGTGCAATATCGCTAGTCGTGTTTTCCTCAATATTTTGACACAATCCCGTTAATGGATTGGGTTTTCACTGCTTGTTAGGGATTTGTACTCGCTCTGCTGTACTGGGGGCGGTCGTTAAATGTCATCCATCGGGGAACAGGGAATCGTGCTAGACAATTTGTAGGTCAATCACTTTTGAAAGTTTCATTGTTTGGGGTAGGTTCACCTTAAAGGTAAGATTTCTGGTGCTGAATGATGAATGAGTCTGGTCAACTCAACCTTTTTACTCTTGTAGATTGAGTTGACCTTGAAAATCCAGCATTTTTAAGGATTAAATACTCTCTGGATCGATGTTCAGTTCGCGTAGTTTGGCGGCTAAACGTTCAGCGCGTTGCGCTTCTTGTTCAGCACGTTGTATTGCTAATTCTCGCTGTTGCTCTAACTCCAGATAGGAAAGAAACTTTTGTCCGTCGGGACGATAAATTTCTAACCCTTCTTCTCCCAACTCAAACCGCACGCCTAATCTCGGACTCACCCATCCTAAAATTGGTTCAATTACCTCTAATAATCCTTCAATTCGTTGCCATCCCCTCAAGTCTCTGTCTTCGGGAGCGTAGAGGTAGTATTCCTCGACTCCGTAACGGTTGTAAAAACTTAATTTTTTGTCCATTTTAGTTTGAGTATCGCTGAAAGAGCGGATTTCAAACACAACTTGTGGGGGTAGATGATTCTCTTGCCATTGTAGGTAAGAGCGACGATCGCCTTTTGGTCTGCCAAAAATTACCATCACATCTGGTGCTTGGGAAATGTTAGGCTTTCCCTCGACGGGATACCAGAGTAAATCTGCGGCGATAAAAATATTGGGGTCGTTTTTAAACAGCAGCTCACATCCTTCTTTGATTTTGGTAATCAATTGATACTGAATGGTGCTATCTGCCATTGGTTGACCATCGCTTGAGGGGTAAATAATTGATTGGTCAGTGATTTGCATGGAAGTTGACCTCAAATTGCCTCTTTTTAAATTATACACAAATCCTTGATTTTTAGTGATAAAAATTTGGAAATTCTTACTCATTGATTCTGTTAAAAATAGAAATCATGAAACCCAGAACAAGACTCCTGCACGAGAATTCATTGATTAAAGAGTTTTTACCAATCTTGTCTAAAAACTCCGCGACAACCCATAAAATAGTTAATCGGCCCTATCAATCGCAGGTATTTCTCAGCAGTGAAGCTATTTGTTTACCACACCCCCGAACTTGTCCCAACAAGCGGCTTGCCAGACTGCGCGATCGCCATTGATGTACTCCGCGCTACCACCACAATGGCTACCGCCCTCAACAATGGAGCAGAAGCTGTGCAAGTCTTCAGCGACCTCGATCAACTCCTGCAAGTCAGTGACAAGTGGCCCGCAGACAAGCGCATCCGCGCCGGAGAACGGGGTGGTGCGAAAGTAGAAGGGTTTGACATGGGCAACTCTCCCTTTGACTGCACCCCCGATCGCGTCCGAGGCAAACGCCTGTTTATTAGCACCACCAATGGCACCCGTTCCCTACAACGAGTACAATCAGCCCCAACAGTGTTAGCGGCTGCTTTAGTGAACCGGAAAGCGGTCGTGCAGTATGTCCTCAACCAACGCCCAGCAACCGTTTGGCTGATTGGTTCTGGGTGGGAAGGTGCTTATTCCCTAGAAGATACAGTCTGTGCCGGCGCGATCGCTCAAAGTCTCCTCAACGAAGGCGGCAACCCCATTGATGACTTTGTAGGGAATGACGAAACCTTTGCTGCGATCGCCCTTTACCTCCAGTGGCAAGCTCAACTTTACGAGTTGATGAATCATGCCAGTCACGGCCAGCGCCTCCTCGGTTTGGGAATTCATGAAGATTTGAAATACTGTGCTCAAACTGATATTTTGGACGTGGTTCCTTTGCAGCGAGAACCGGGAGTTCTGGTCAAAGCAGATGTTAAAAGTTCCCCCATGTACTTCTGGAACCAGAAGTAAGGAAATTGAAGGTCTGGAATGTCGAGTTTTGAGACAGTTTACCAGCGATGAGTGATTGTTCAGCAACACACTAGATCGAGAGTATCGGGATTCGTGATGCTCCATGAACTCCTCGGCAAAGTCGGTCATCAATTTCCCGGTTCATCGCTAAAGTTTTCTTCTGAAGACTTTAGCGATGGCGGGGGTTTTAAGCGGTGGCGATTATGGCTGTTGCTCAGATGTAAGTTCAGCTCAATTAACAATTTTGGATTTAGCAACAAGCTTTTTCTAACAGCAATTGAGCGGTTAAGTTTAAAATTATTCTCACTTCCATTGTTCCATCAAAAAATCATGAAAAGACAGAAAACAGCAGTCAATCATTTTGCCTTTTTCTGACTTTTCCCATCTTTATTGTCAGCTAACGGTCAAGCATCCCTGACGGAAAATTAAAGACCGTCAAATAGCTCAATTAAATGAGCTGCAATTCGACCCGCCGCCCCCGGTTTTCCGATGCGACGCTTGCCATTATCTGAGATTAATTGCAAGCGATCGGGGTCGCGTAACAAAGTCTGAATCGCTTCAGCAACTTGAGCCGATCGCTCTACCAAAATCAGCGAGGGTCCTAGCAGGCGACTTTGTGCTTCCGCAAAAGCTGGTGTAAATTGAGGCCCACTTCCAGGGATTGCGATCGCAGGTTTACCCAAACCTACAAACTGTTCTGTGGCAGTTCCCGCCATCGCAATGGCAAAATCCCCTTGCTGCAAACAATCGTTAAAGTGATGTTGCGTTAAAACCAGCGTTGCCTTTCTCTGAGTAAAGGTTAGGGGTGACTGGAAAAAAGCGGATGAAGTTATTGAGGATGGTAAAAAGCTTCCCCCTCCCTGAGAGGTGGCATCCGACTCTAAACGCCAGCCGTAGGATTCTAGACTAGAACGCAAAACCTCTTGATTTAACGCCGGTGCGATCGCTGCTAAAAACAGCAAATTACGCTCCCAAAAAACCTCCATTAACCCCGATACTGCCTGCAAGATCAGCTGCCAATTCGCGTAAGCTTCCGGGGCCCGAGAACCAGGGAGAAGCGTCACCGTCAGCGATCGCTGTCGCTCCTGCCATTCTAAATCACCTCCATAAAAAGTTGCCGCTGGCTGTTCCGGCACCAAGCCATCGATCATCGGATTTCCCATATCGTAAGCCGGAATCCTAAACTGTTGTAACCTCTCAGTTGTCAGGGTATCTCTGGGAAAAACCGCTTGACAACGGCGACGACTCATTAACCATCGTTCCCAAGGCAAATACACCGATCCGGACCACCCCCCCCAACTTTGTCCCTTCGACTTCGGCGAGAGGGGCCCTGCTTCATCCCGCAAATAATATTCAGATTTTGCTGTACCCACAAAGGCATAAGTGGCACCGCTTAACCAAGCAAATAAAAGTGGCACAATATCACCAACTGCCAAGACCACTCCCCCTTGTTTTGCCCAAGCACGGATGGTTTTAAACTGAGCGAGGGTAAGCTGTAACAGGCCCCCCTGAAGATCCCGAAAAAACTGTCGCCCATCCATATAAATAAAACCACCAGAAGGCATTCGCTGCACGGGTCCAATAATCGGAATATTTGGCAGTTGAGCGTAAGCTGCCCCTTCCCCCACAATTGGCAAAGCAGCTAATTCTGGCGGGTGAGGGTATTGTTGTAGTTCTTGCAAGATGCGAACTGCGATCGCATCTTCTCCATGACCATTGCTGAGACAAAGTAACTTCAAGCCAACATTCCCCTAGATCTAAAGCAAGTTTAACAGCGAGTAACTGGATGAAGAGAGACCTTCAAGCTGACTGACCATTATGCCTTAGCAGGTGGAATTTTACCTAGATCGGCGCTAAATTGGAAAGATTGGGCGCGATCGGTAGAGATTGTGTCAGCAACTTCACTTTTTATACTTGCTATCATCAAGACATCAGGAAAAATCTCAATAAAACTAAAAAATGAGGAAGAGCAATTCCCAATTTTCCTGGCTCAGTTCCCCATTAGCCTTCTCTCAAAATTAGTAATTTTAGTTAATTAAAAATCTGGTTAAGTTGATTTTCATTATCAAGGAGTTTGGATGGACAGCCTGATTGGCAAAACGTTGCAGGGTGGCAAATATACCCTAGAACAAGAACTAGGGCGGGGTGGCTTTGGCATTACCTTCAAAGCAACTCATCACTATTTGAGACAGGTTGTCGTGATTAAAACCCTGAATGAATCTCTGCGACAGCACCCCAATTTTGCTGATTTTCAGCGCAAGTTTCAGGATGAAGCGCGACGGTTGGCGTTATGTACCCATCCGAATATTGTGCGAGTGAGTGATTTTTTTGTTGAAGATGGGCTGCCTTACATGGTCATGGATTATATCCCTGGTCAGACGTTAGCTGATGTGGTATATCCCAACCAGCCACTGCCAGAGGCGGTCGCAGTTCACTACATCCGACAAATTGGGGCGGCGCTGCGGGTCGTTCATCAGAATGGCTTATTGCATCGGGATGTCAAGCCACAAAATATTATTGTGCGCCAAGGAACTCAGGAAGTGGTGCTGATTGACTTTGGCATTGCGCGGGAGTTTACGCCAGGGAGGACTCAAACTCACACAAATATGGTCTCGGATGGTTACGCGCCACTGGAACAGTACCTCGTCCACGGTCAGTTTACGCCAGCCACCGATGTTTATGGGTTGGCAGCGACGCTGTACACGCTGCTAACGGCCCAGGTGCCCATTCCGGCGATTCTGCGGAGTCAGCAAGCGATGCCTGCACCCCGTGACTTACAACGACAGTTAAGTATGGCGGTGAATCAAGCGGTGATGCGGGGGATGGCTGTAGAGGCGCAATACCGGCCTGCGAGTGTGGATGAGTGGTTATCTTTGTTGCCTCAGGCCTCAGCGACCGGGCAAGCAGCCTCGCCTGTTGCCCAGTCACCGAGTACCGGGCCCACAGTACCGCTAATTCCCCAGCATCATTCTCCTCAGAGGTCGGTGGGTGCGGCAACAGTCTCTGCGGGAGTACAACCAAGTCAGGGGCAGGGTTGTCAGCGGTTTTTGGGGTGGGGACTCGTCGCGGTCGCAGCACTTTTAGCTGGGGTGGTTGGTTTTGCAACGGTGGTGATTCATAGTTGGCTATCACCTACATCGCCTCCGGTTGCCGATCGCGACCGCCCCCCTTCACCGGTGGAAAGGGAAAGCGATCGCCCTCAACCTATCTCGACCCCAAAACCCACACCCGTTCCCACCCCCAGAGAAGAGTTACCAACACCCACGCCGACGATCCCCCCCTCTCCTACTCCTACGCCTACACCGATAATCCCCCCCTCTCCTACGCCCACTCCGTCTCCTTCTATATCACCAACCCCGGTAACACCCCCTGTGGAGGAACCGATCCCAACTCAACCCTCACCGACCCCAGTTCCTTCCGAGAACCCAACCACCACCTACCCGCAAATTCCCAGAGTCCCTGGGTTTGCAGTGGGAACGCCGGAGAGTCAGGTGGTAGCGGAACTCGGACAACCAACGAAGAGCACCGCAAAGGGTTTGTGGCCGAATACTCGCACGGCGATTTATGAGTTGGTACCGGATCAAATCACCTTAGGCTATATTTATGACCGAGATTCGGGGATACTGCGGCAAACTGAGGCGTCTTTTGCCCAGTCCGTTGATGATTTAGTGGTGCGAACTGCCTTAAATGGGATGTTGGGCGGAACTCCGCAAGAAGTCGATCGCGGTTTTCGCAAGGTACACCAGCGCCAGTCGCGTCAGTTTACGTTTCAGAAGGGTTCGCTAAAGGGGACGATCAAGCGTAATGACAGCGATCGCATTTACATTGGTGTCTGGGATGAAACGTTGCATTAAAGGCTATTTCAGGAGTCGCTAACCTGTCAGGGACTGAAGTTTCTGTCTATTGCCCCCCGTTGGTGTCAACTTCACGTCAAAGGTAGATCAGTTAACTGTTTAACGCTTAGTTCTTCGATCCCCCCTAGCCCCCCTTGGGAAGGGGGGGACAACAGTCTTCTCCAGTCCTCTTTGGGAAGGGGGGGACAAGAGTTTTCTCCAGTCCCCCTTGGGAAGGGGGGACAACAGTCTTCTCCAGTCCTCTTTGGGAAGGGGGGGACAACAGTCT
>JBLNEP010000129.1:0-7672 GCA_050262755.1 Actinomycetota bacterium
CCTTCACGGGATGGAAAGTCGGATAACACAAGCCTTCCCCACTAAGAAGGTCTACAAGAATGGGAAATATGCTGGACTCTTTACAGCCCCAAACTTTATCCGATACGCCGACGACTTCGTAATTCTCCACGAAGACATAACCGTTGTCCAAAGGTGCAGGGAAATAATCTCTGAATGGTTAAAAGGCATGGGCTTAGAACTAAAGCCTAGTAAAACGCGCCTAGCCCATACCCTTGAAGAACACGAGGGGGAAACCCCTGGTTTCAACTTCCTGGGGTTCAATATAAGGCAATTCCGGGTAGGAAAACACCACTCAGGAAAGAATAATGGCAAATTACTGGGTTTTAAGACAATCATTACCCCAAGCCAAGAAAAACAGAAGATACATTACGAGCAAGTAGCTAATATCATCTACGCCCACAGGACAGCAACCCAACAAGCGCTAATTGGAAAACTAAATCCAATCATTCGAGGGTGGGCAAACTACTACTCAACTGTCGTAAGTAGCGGTGCTTACGAAGAACAAGACCATCTAATGTTTCAAAAGCTTAAGGCTTGGGCAAAACGCCGTCATCCACAAAAGTCCATCCAGTGGATTATCAAGAGATACTGGAAAACCATTGGCGGTAATAACTGGGTATTCGCAACCAAGACAGGAGGTGAAAACCTAATGCGGTTACGAACACATAGCGAGACTCCAATAGTCCGTCATGTGAAAGTTAAAGGCGAATCGTCACCATACGATGCCAACCTAGTTTACTGGAGTTCAAGAATGGGAAAACACCCTGATGTCTCAACAAGAGAGTCAACTCTACTGAAGAAACAAAAGGGCAAGTGTAACCATTGCGGACTGTTTTTCAGAGATGGAGATATATGGGAAATTGACCATAACATCCCCCGCTCTAAAGGCGGCAAGGATGAATACAACAATCTCCAGCTTTTACACAAACACTGCCACGATGCAAAAACAGCCGAAGATGGTTCGGTTGGGGGTAGTATTGACAGTTACCTAAGTCACTGAGGAGCCGGATGAGGTGAAAAGTCTCACGTCCGGTTTTGTAGGCGAGGCAGGTAGGCGACTACCTGACCTTAGCCAGCGGAGGATGTCAAAGAGGCAAACAAATCGTAAAAGTTGCACCTTGACCGGGTGTACTATCGGCATTAATGCTGCCATTGTGAGCTTCAATAATGCGCTTAGCGATCGCGAGTCCTAAACCAGTGCTGTTACCGGAACGAGAGGGATTAGTCGTATAAAACTGATCGAAAATGCGGGGTAAGTCGCTGGGACTAATCCCTGGCCCTTGATCCTGAATTTTGATCGTCGCTTGTTTTCCCTGTTTATACCCAGCAATAAACACCTCAGAATTCGGCGCTGAGTGCTTGATGGCGTTGTCAATTACATTTAAAAGTGCTTGTAAAAGTCGCTCTGGATCGGCGGACAATTGCAGATCCTCCACCTCTAACCTGACAGAAACCCCTTGAGTTTCCATCCGGAGTTTCATTGCGTTAACGGCGCGTTCCAATAAGCGACGAAGCGGTAAAACTTGGTATTCGAGTTGAGCGACTCCTGCTTCCAACCGGCCTAAGTCGAGCAAGTCGCGGAGTAAGCGAGACAGGCGTTTCGTTTCATCTTCAACAATTTGAAAGAAGCGATCGCGCAATTCCGGTTCTTCCGCCGCACCATTTCTCAAAGCTTCTACTGTCACCTGGACATTGCTGATCGGAGTCCGGAGTTCGTGGGAGACATTGGCAAGAAAGGCGCGGCGTTCTTGATCCAGCGAGGCCAGACGTTCGCTCATCCGGTTCAGTTCTACCGCCAACTGGTCTAATTCATTGCTTTGGCGGATGCAGAGTTTGTCGCCAAAATGACCACTCCCTAAGCGGATCGCAAAGTTCTGCATCGTTTCAATCGGTTTTGACAAGCTGCGGGCCAAGCGATCGCTAATCAAGGCGCACAGTAAGAGCGTCAGTGATAAAGTCCCTAAAACAGTCCAAATCACTTTAGCGAATTGACGCTGAAACTGTTTGAGGGTAATTGACATTCGTAAAATGCCTAAAAATTGACCGTCCCGGAGAATCGGTCTGGCAATGAACAGACGGTCTTGCTGTGATAAAATTCCTTTCGCCATTCCATGTGCTGAACGCTGTGCTAGCGCTTCTTTCATACCCGGAATGACCTCCCAGTTTTTTACCTGTGAATCTATCTGGGGATCAGAAGTAGAAATCAAGTGACCTTGAGGATCGAAAACCCGAAGTGTCACCGACTCTGGTGCGCCGTAGCGTTGCACCAATATCTCCACCCGCTGCCTATCTTTTTCTTCTAAAGCATCTGCTATACTCTCGCTCAGTGCCGCCGTCCAATTCTCTAGATCGGTGCGTCGCGCTTCCATGAAATAAGCATAAAATGACCACAAAATATAACTAGCCATCAGCGAAGTTCCGAGAGTGGTTAGTAGTACGTAAGTCGCTAATAGCTTGGCATGAATTGAATTCCATTTCAGGGGAGGCAGCCAACTCATTGGGAAATTTGCTCCGTTGCTCTACGTCTTAGCACTGCTTTAATTCGTGCTAAGAGTTCGCGGGTATTAAACGGTTTCGTTACGTAATCATCGGCGCCTGCTTCTAACCCCCAGACCTTATCAATATCTTGGTCTTTGGCTGTGAGAATAACAATCGGGACATCAGAAAAAGCTCGAATACGCCAGCAGAGTTCCATACCATCAACCTCTGGCAACATCAGGTCAAGCAAAATGATATCTGGGACTTGCTTGTGAAATTGTTTAATTGCACTGAGACCATCACCAGCCGTTGTGACCTCATACCCTTCTTTTTGTAAGGTGTAAGTCAGGCTTTCGCGCAAGGGTGCTTCATCATCTACCAGTAAAACGTGAGGCATTTTGTATAACCTTCTAAGTTCTACCTTGAAACTCACATAGAAGAAGTTTTCTAACCTCTATCTAAAGGTAGAATGTTGATTTTAGTAACACCGAGATGAGAGTCGATCGTCTTTTTTTCTCCTCCTCTCCCCTGATTCCAATTGATGGCGAGACAACGAAAAAAAGGGGACCGGGAAGAGGGGGAAAAAGGGAAAGTAAAAAATGATTGGATTCTGTACCAGAGAGCCGTTTAAAACTGCTGTAAGTTTCAACCCATACCCACTCCGCAATCCCGCTTACTCTTTCGGAGTCATCACGGCTAAAGCTCGGGGAATTACCTTAAATTTAGCGGGGGTATCAGTTGTAATTTCGCCATCGGTATTAATTTCTCGTTTCTTACTCGTATAAATTTCAATTTCAGTGCCGTGAAGTGCCTGGACTCCCTGCAACTTTGCATGTTCTCCTCGTCGCATGGCTGGCAATAAAGCAATAATTTCCCACCAATGCTTTCTTTCTAAACTATATAAATCTAACCGCTGATCGTCGATGGCTGCATCTTCAGCAACCGTCATTCCTCCGCCATAATAACGCCCATTTCCCACCGCAATTTGAATCGTTTTTACCCGAATCGGTGGACCTCCATCAACGCGAATTTCAGCTCGAAAGAGTCGCGCTTGCCAGAGGACTTGTAGGGCGGTAAAAGCATAAGCAAAAATTCCCCAACGACGTTTTGCTTGTTGAGTCAGTCGCTGCGTAATTTGCACGCTCAACCCTAAACTCGCGACATTAAAAAAATGCTTGCCATTCACCCATCCTAAATCAATCTGCCGCACTTGACCGGTGGCAATAACTTGGCAAGCTTCTGGTAAAGACAGCGGAATTCCCAGAGTCCGAGCTAAATCATTGGCTGTTCCCAATGGCAAAATTCCTAAAGGAAGCTGAGTGTCAATTAACGCCTCGATCGCAGCATTCAAAGTACCATCCCCTCCCCCAATAATCACGAGATCGACTTGATGCTGATAGGAAGAAATCACTTCACAGAGGTGCTGGGGATGTTCGGTAGATTCTTCAATCAATTCTAAACCAAGCTGTTGCAATTGCCGAACCGCTGCTGGCAGTAACTCTTTTCCTTGTCGTGCATGGCGGTTGACCAATAATAGAGCTTTTCTCATAAAATTTGCCGATCATTTTTCAGGATTTGTTCAGCGATCGCAGCTCTACCGGACTGGTGATGCTCCCTGAATCAATTGAGACAGCCAAAGGAAAATGAATTACTCTCACTTTTAAATCCGAGCAATGATGACTCTCCTTGCTTCTAAGAGTCAAAAAATGTTGATTCTACTATAACCTAGCAGCTTGGCGGTCGCAATTAGCAGGAATCCCTCGCTAACTGTCAACCGCCCATCACCCCCTCATTGCATTTCCTCAATTCTGGCCTTCAAACCATTCGCTGTCAGTAATTGCAGTAATGCTTCCGCTTTTTGACGTTCCTGAAACGCTCCCGCCTGCATCACAGAACGACCATTCACAACATTGCGAAAAGCACCCGGTGCGACCGCCTGCACTCTCTCAACCTCATTCCCACTATCAGCATCAACCACCACCCGATAGCGTAACCCCAAAACGGCTCCGCGAGCCGGGGGGGCTGGTGGGTTCCCCGTTGTATCCGGTAAGGTACTACCAATCATACTTCTGGGTACGTAGCCACCGCGTCCGACCGGGATATTCGGCCCAGGAACTGGCAAAATGCCCTCCGAGGAAATGGGCGTATTACTACCGAAATTGGGGGGAGTTGAGGGAGGGAGTGGTTGCGAGATCTCTTGCGCCGCCGGCACAGGAATTTCCACCGCATCCGCCGGAATGGTTGAGCGGCTGCTGGTGTTGGTGCGGCGGGAGGGCAAGGGTGGAAGTTGGCCATTCCCCGATCCGGTGCGGGGGGGTTGTACAGCAGTTGGAGGGGGAGCGGTCGCAGAGGGAGGAGTCGCAGGCGGGGGAGTCACAATGGGGCGTTGGGGAGTTCTATCCTGGGGGGTCGGTAGGGGCCGACTCGCGACTGGGGGTTGGGGTGCGGGGCGGTAAGTACCCGCAATGTCAATGCGGCCTTGGGTGCGCCGACTGGTGATTTGATTGCCGTAGGCAGGGATCGTCCAACTGGGAGCTGCGTTATGTATATCATAGCGACCGTTGTTGCGGATGACATTGCCCCCTGGTTCAGCGGAAGTGCCGAGATCCGGTTGAGCTTGGGCGATCGCAATGACACCATCTCGCTGGTTGCGTTCAATGGAGTTGTTGCGTAGAACCGGTCGAGCGGATGCTTGCACAACGACCCCGTCTTTATTAAACGAGATGCGGTTCCCAATTAACAAGGGAGCTGCTTCTTGGGCGACATTGATCCCAAAGCCAGTTCTTTCAAAGGTGTTTTCCTCGACTTGCGCCCGCGAGGTGCCGAAGAGGGTGATGCCGTTGGCTCCATTTTGCGAGAAGTAATTGCCACGAATCAAGGGGGCCGCAGTCCCGACGACGGAAATGCCGTCATGGGTGTTACCGGTGAAGGTGTTGTTGGTGATGATGGGAGAACTCGATTCGATCCAAAGGCCGTAGCCCCGATCGCTGGGGTTGGTGATGGTGACCCCACTGATCGCAGCTTCGTCAGCAGCTAAAATCGTGATGTTTTGACCCGCGGAGGTGGGGCTGAGGAAATAGCCGCTGCCTTGGATGATGATATTCTGACCGCGAGAGTTGGGGTTTCCCTGAAGGCTAACCTTGGGTTTCAGCATCAGGGGAAATTTCTCGCCGGTTTGGGCGCTGTAGGTACCGGGGGCGAGCAAGATGGCTGTGTTGGGTCCGGCGGCGTTTAAGGCACGGGTAATGGTTTTGAAGGGGGCGCGATCGCTACCGTTACCGGAGCTGTCATTGCCGGAGGAAGGGCTAACGTAGAGGAGAATCAGTTGTGAGCCGTTTTGGGGTATTTGGGCGATTTGTCGCTCTGCGGTGACAGGGGATAGTTTGGGTATGAGAGAGTCAGCAGAGGACTGATTTCTGTGCTGCAACTCTTGGGCAACCACGGGGCTGGAGGGTCCCAACAAAGCGACGGCGACGCAGAGGGGAGAGAGACGTTTCGCGAGGAAGGAGGGTTCCTCCCTGACTCTAGGGCTTCTTTGTTTCGCTGGGGTCTCAGTGTGGCGATCAGTGTGAGGGGGTATTAAGTTCACGGATTTCCTCCCAAATGCAGTGATAGAGTTTCAGGATTCCACTATTGTTAAGTAACATCCCCAGGGCGGCGCTTTCAGTACATGAGAATCGGGCTGCAAAATTGATATAAAGTATATCCGGTCAGCAGCTCTGTTTTGCAGGGGTTCCGTCGCAGAGTTGGCGATGCAGGACGATGAAAAGCTGGCGTTAAGATAAAATTTAATTGGGATGGTTCCGATGGCGAATACAAATAATTGGAGTTTGATGGCCGAACCGGCTCTGTGTCGGATTCTGGATGCCAATTTAGACCGGGCTCGCGAAGGCTTGAGAATTATTGAGGAGTGGTGTCGGTTTGGGCTTAATAGTACGCAGTTAGCTGGCGAGTGTAAGCAATTACGGCAAGAGTTGGCGAGTTGGCACGATCCTCAGTTGCGACAGTCGCGGGATACGCTGGGGGATGCGGGAACCGAGTTGACTCACCCCCAGGAGGAGAGTCGTTCGAGTCTTGAGCAGTTGTTGCAGGTGAATTTTTGCCGGGTGCAGGAAGCGCTGCGGGTGTTGGAGGAGTACGGTAAGCTGTATCGTGCGGAGATGGGGTCTGCGTTTAAGCAGGTGCGCTACCGGGTGTATGCTTTGGAAAGTTCGCTGTTGGCTTATCAGCGGCATCAGGTGCTGCGGCGATCGCAGCTTTATTTGGTGACTTCGCCTTCGGACCATTTGTTTGGCATTGTGGAGGCGGCGTTGCAGGGGGGACTGACGCTGGTGCAGTACCGGGATAAGACGGCGGATGATAGTCTGCGAATTAGCAGGGCACAAAAGTTGCGAGAATTGTGTCACCGCTATGGGGCTTTGTTTATTGTGAATGACCGGGTGGATTTGGCGATCGCCTCTGGTGCGGATGGGGTACACCTAGGCCAGCAGGATATTCCGATGGCGTTGGCGAGGCAGTTGTTGGGCCCTGGCCGCATTGTTGGGCGATCGACGACGAATGCAGAGGAGATGCAGCGGGCGGTACAGGAGGGAGCGGATTATATTGGGGTAGGACCGGTGTATGCGACACCCACTAAGGCGGATAAAGCACCGGCTGGTTTGGAGTATGTCCGCCATGCGGCTCAAAATGCCAAGATCCCTTGGTTCGCGATCGGGGGAATTGATATTAATAATCTGGAAGGAGTGTTGAAGGCGGGTGCTGAACGGGTTGCTGTAGTGCGTGCCATTATGGAGGCGGAACAACCCACGTTAGTCACGCAGTATTTTGTGTCGCAGTTGACTCGAATGCAGACGCTCAAAACTCAGAAAATTCTGCCGGGAACGTGAAGAGTGGGCAGACTTTTACCATCAATTTCAACTGTTATCAATTGATTATGTCGAGTCAAATTACGCTGCTTGTGAATGGAGAACACCAGACTTGTCCCTCGGAAACGAAGTTGCCAAGTTTATTGGCGCAGTTGGGACTCAATCCTCGTTTAATTGCTGTTGAGTACAATGGGGAGATTTTGCATCGGCAATTTTGGGAGGAAACTCTGATACAGGAGGGCGATCGTTTGGAGATTGTCACCATTGTTGGCGGCGGTTAGTGGGATGAAAGGGGTGTTATTACCAGT
>JBLNEP010000130.1:0-2545 GCA_050262755.1 Actinomycetota bacterium
GGACTGCTAGCTCTGAACTTTAGATTTCTGGATTTTGCAGAGGGCTTAACTCCTGTTACCTATACGGCAAGTCAAGATAGCGAATTCCCTGACGCTCCTGTTTTGGGTTTCGAGAACGGAATTCCCACTCAATTTAGCTTCCAAGTTATCTCCGGAAATAACGGACTTATGTTCGCAGATCCCAAAGCATTTTTTTTCTTCCTGCAAAATGGAACTATTGGTGGTGATGGGAGTGTGACCTTAGAAATTAACGAGTCTCCTCCTCCAACTGTACCGGAGAACACCTCCCCATTGGCCTCATTGTTAGCTTTCTTGGGCTTGGGTGCAGCTCACTTGTGGAAAAAGTCGAGAAAAAGTTAGTCAACAGAAACAAAAAATCTTTAACAACCTAACTTGAGAGGAATGAACGATGGCAGTCATCGATGAGTTTGTGGTGACAGGTGGCGAAACTAAAAATCCACCTAGCAATGCTTATAAGCCAAATGAGCGTAAAATCCAGATTCGTGCGCCCTTCAACGTTCCCCCCGCGGATCGATGGACTGGGCAAAAAGTATGGCTGCTGCTTCCGGGTTTTACAAATCCCGCAGATTATTACGATCCGACTCTGGCAAAAGCTATCAGCGATGCTAACCCAAACGATACAGTTCTAGCCCTGGACTGGACTCAAGTGAGTGGCACCAAATACTTCAATATCGGACCAGCAGGAATCGCAGCAGGAGACCTTTACAGGTCGGCTTCATGGATTACTCCACTGGCAGCAGCAGTCCGAAACAAACTTGTTGAGTGGGGAATGCCAGCCGAAGCACTTAATATAGTTGGGAATAGTTTGGGCGCTCACCTAGCCAGCGAACTTGCTGCTAGTTTCACTGCCAACGGGAGTCAAGTAAGTTCGGTGACAGCCCTTGACCCAGCATCAAATCAAGCAAAACAAAGGAGTCCATACGATACAGATAATGGCTATGATACTGACCTATCAAATGGATACTTAGAAAACGGAGGCACTCCAGACCCTATCAAACCCTTAGACTTTGGTGGTGCTGCGACTTCAAGAAGTTTTAATGGCATCAGTAGTTTAGCGGGAAATGAAGCTCAAGCAGGAACAGCTAAGGAATCTTTTCTGTTTGACTTCGGCACCAATGCAGGTAATCTCGCAGACCAAATCGCTCAACACAACGGTGTTGTCATCGCCTACACAAATTTGGTTAAAACCGATGCAGCCGGTAATTCTCGTTTAGCTAACAATATTCTGGGTCTGAGTGACACGCAGGCGGATCATCAGTTTCGACCCAACTTCTATAAAGGGAATTTTAAGAACTCCGTTCAAGTGCATGAAGGCGTGATTCCCGTTGACGAGCAAAAAAATCCTTTATTTCTCGTTGCTGCGAAGCTGAATGGCGGAACCGATGACCGAATTATCTACGGCACTAACAAAAACGACACATTAATAGGAACTGGAATTTTTGCCAAATATTACAACAACAACGGCAACCATACTTATTATTTAGGGAATGGGGACGACATTGTTTCTGCTGGCACAGGTAATGACATCATTTTAGGTGGCGCTGGAGTTGACGCCCTTGATGGCGGAGAAGGGAATAACTCGATTTTTGGTGAAGAAGGTGATGATTTTCTCAAGGCTGGCGCAGGTGATGACACCATCTCTGGCGGGGCTGGAAATGACAACATTAGCGCCGGCAATGGGAACAATACCATCCGTGGCGACGAAGGCAATGACATTATCACGGCTGGTACTGGTAATGATACAATTTATGGCGGGAATGGAAATGACACCATTAGCGCCGGCAATGGCAGAAATACCGTTTATGGTGAAGGTGACAATGATTATCTCACGGGTGGAAGCGGAACGAATCTGTTGTTTGGCGGTTCTGGAAACGATACTCTAGAAGGGGGTACCGGTCAGAATATATTAAGAGGTTCAGAAAATAACAGTTTGTCTAATGTTGAGGTAGATACTTTAATTGGTAACAACGGTCAATCCCTTAACGTATTTTATATTGGCGATAATCTCAAAAATTGGTACTCAAACGGTGGTCTGAATGATTACGCCAAGATAGAGAAATTCAATCCAGCAACTGACATCATTTTGGGTGGCTTGAATATTGAGGCACAAAATCTGATTACTCAAACCTTTCTCTGGTCAGGTAATGAATTGATTGCCAAGATTGACGGACTCTGGGCTTCGCAACTACCATTCCCTATCAGAGCGTTTTAGCCTTAACTTCTCCCCGGTCTTGTATTCGCGGGGATTTTTAGGAGATTCCACGTTGATGAAATACAAATCAGAGCGAGATTATCATTTCTTTTGCCACCGCTTGCACAACATTAATACTCACGCTATTCCCCAATTGATAGTAAGCTTTATCATCATTAGGATGGAGGATAAAACTATCAGGAAATCCTTGTAACCTTGCAGCTTCTCGCGGAGTAATCCGACGGACTCGATGACGGTGGTAAACACCCAGTCTATTAGCATCGCTGGCAACCAAGGTTACAGAAATTTTATTCGGATCTAGGAATTTATACA
>JBLNEP010000131.1:0-114115 GCA_050262755.1 Actinomycetota bacterium
ATCGAGACTTGAATGAAGACAGAAGCGGGTAATTTCATGCAGTTGACGACAAAGTAGGGAATGATGGAAGCAGTCAACTGCACTGCTAGCCAAGAACACAGATAAATGCCAATGACATACAAAAAAGGACGATTACTAAAAGCGATTCGTAATTGTTCCGGGATGGGTAAGGATGCAGATCGGTCTTCTTCATAGCCTTCTTTTTGATTTAAAGAAGCGACCTGTTTGCGAGTGCCGAGGACACACCAGTAGATTGGTAAGACAGCGATAATTGCACAAACTGCACCTAATACTAAATATTGCTGACCTGGGTCATTGGGAATCAAGGCAAAAATAACTTGAGCCAGGATTAATGAGAGGATGCTACCCCCAATAGAAAAGGTAAATCGGAAGCTGTTAAGACTGGTGCGTTCGTCGTAATCTTGGGTGAGTTCTGGGGTGAGGGCCGTGTAGGGGAGGTTAACGGCTGTATAGGCAGAGTTAAAAACTAAGCCGATAAGGACATAGTACCCAAATAAGAGCCACTGGTTATCCGTGGGGACCAGCCACTGTAAGAAAAAGGAAATTCCCAGGGGAATTGCACCAAAGACCATCCAGGGATAGCGACGACCCCAGGGGTGGTTGGTGCGATCGCTCATAACTCCAATAATGGGATCGTTGATGGCATCCCAAATCTTACCAATCATCAGAATGCTGCCTGCCATTCCCGCCGGTAATTTAGCGACGCTCGTGAAAAAGTACAGCAGGAAAAATACCAAAATATTTGCAGTAACGGCAGTACCGAGATCGCCAGCGCCAAAGGCGAGTTTTGTCCAAAAGCTGAGTTTTTTACGGGGAGTTGAAGCAGAAGTGTTGTTCATGGAAGTTTGCAGTGAATGGTCAAGCCAGCAGTCTGCGATCCGCTTCGCCATCAAAACTTTTCTGTACGGGTTGCCCACAGCCGAGTTAAGATCGCTAACAGCAAGTTAGGAGCTAAATTTTAGAGCGCGTGACTGATAGAGGCTCCCCCTGGCCCTGGTAATTCTTCTGAGGAAGAAAGGAAGCTCCGTGGATCGTACTTTATCATAACGGCTCTTCCTTTGAGTTTATTCCCTGTTCGGACCACAATCTGAGTTTTTTTGTCTTGTTTGTGAACGATCGATTGAGAGGCTTTAGCCATGAAACTTCTTTGGAATCTCCTCCTTATTCTCCTTAGCTTCCTGTTACTGGCTCCCTCTGTTCAAGCTGAATCAGTAGCAGCACCTTCGGTGACTAAAAAACCTGTTTTTAACTCTGATACACCCCCGGTTGGTCCTAGCAAAATACCTGTCCTACCCGAAAATCCTTCTTCAAGCAGCCCTCAAGAAATAAAGTTTCAAAAATTAGCAGAAGCAGACAAACTTTATTTAGAGGGGCAACTAGCAGCTGCGGAAAAACTTTATCGCGAGGTGAAAGCACCCTTTTCTTCAGACTCTCAGGAAGCAACGATTAACCGCAGTCAACCGACCTACGAGGTCGCTTCATTATCGGCGGCTGCCCAAGTTTATTGGCGACAATCTCAGGAAGGGTTAAACGATCCTTTGCCTACTAAAAGTATAGTTTCGCTACAACTGTTGGTCAAGGAGTATCCTGAATTTATCCCCGGTCACTTACGACTTGCTGAGGTGCTGCGAAATTATACTTCTTCTGAGGAAGCGCTGAGGGTTTTAGAGCGAGCTTGTACTTTGTACCCTCAGGAACTTTCACTTTTACAAGCAAGAATTTCTGCTTTGTCGAGCGCTGAAAAGTGGCTAGAAGCATCCTTGGCAGCCCGACAATTTGCTTTAATGAATCCTCAGCATCCCCAAGCTGCGGAGTTAACTCAAGTGGCTGAGGAGAATTTAAAAAAGTTTCGTTCTTACTTGCGGAATCGCTTGCAGGGAAATGCGATCGGTAGTTTCTTAACGACTGCGGCGGGAGTTGCCTTTACAGGGAATCCTTTTTTGGCTTTATCGGCTGTAGAAACAACGGTTTTGCTGCTAAAAGGTGAATCTGGTATCGGGGAGACGATCGCGGATGCTGCTAAACGGGAACTGAAGATTGTCAAAGATGAAGCAGTACAAGCTTATCTCGATCGACTTGGGCAAAAGCTTGCTAAAGTTGCAGGTCGCGATGAGTTTAAATATGAGTTTTTTGTGGTATTAGATGATAAAATCAATGCTTTTGCCCTTCCCGGTGGGAAAGTCTTTATTAATGCGGGAGCGATTGCTAAGGCGAACTCAGAAGCAGAATTAGCGGGGTTAATTTCCCATGAGTTATCTCATGCAGTTCTCTCTCATGGGTATCAATTAGCGGTTGAAAGTAGCTTGGTTGAAAGTGTAACTCAATTTATTCCCTTTGGAGGTACGATTAGTGATTTAGCTTTTCTCAATTATAGCCGAGAGATGGAACGCCAAGCGGATGTCTTGGGAACTCGAATTTTAGTGGCAGCCGGTTATGCAGCCGATGGGTTGTACAATCTCATGGTGACCTTAAAACAGGAAGATAAAACTCCGGAGGTTCTTAGTTTTTTGTCAACTCACCCTGATACCGATGAACGGATTCGCTATTTGCAAGAACTGATTACTAGAAATGGCTATAATCGCTATGCTTACGAGGGAGTAGTGCAGCACGCGGACATTAAAGCGAAGGTGAAAGCACTCTTGGAGCAGAAAAAGAAGCACCAGAGTTAAGCAGAATTTTCCCAATATTTTGTGTAGGCATCCTGCTTTTAAGCAGATTATCTGTCAAGGTCTAATTGAACTCGAATTTAGGGAATGAGATAACCCCAAGATTCAGGAAAAATCAAGGGGATTTAACTCAGAGTTTAGTGGGTGAGAGAACTCTGTTCAAGTTGTTCGAGGATGCGATAACATTCAGTAACGGGAGTGCGTTCGGCCATGACAGCCACTAAGGCCTCGTAGGCGAGTTGATGGGTTTGGAGTAAATTTTTAGCTTGCAAAGATGCCCAGTTTTCTTTGAGTTTGTACTCAGAAGCTGGACGCCGCAGTTGGGTCAAAATTGTCCGAATTTTAGCACGGTCTTCTGCTCCTCCTTCGACGTTGCCATAAACCAGATTTTCGGCGGCAATCCCGGCCATCCAAACAATGCAATATCGGTCTAAAAGTTGGCTGGAAAGTGCGCCTTGTTGTAGTTGGGTGGCTAATTCTTGGTCTTCAAACCGGACGCCACCTTGGGCAGATTGTCCTTGGCGGAAGGCTTCCCAGGCGTTGAGGGCGTAGCTAGTAACGGGAATTCCTAATAAATGAGCGACAAGGAAGTGTCCGGCTTCGTGGCGGAGGATGCGATCGCGCCTGTCAGGGGAAGCACCAGCCAACCAATCTAAAAGGAGGGTACCACCTTGGCCTTGCCATTGAAAGGTATCGAGGGTTGCCAATCCTAATAGGCAAGCTACTGCGATCGCAGGGATGGCTGGCGACAGATTGAACATCGGTCCCAGCAACGCAAAAAAGGTCATAGCGAAGACCGTAATGGCGATCGCATTCAAAGAAGTTTCTCGCATTGGCATTTAAGGTTTTTACTTTTATTTTAAGTTTTATAACATTTTATTAAATTTTTCAAGGCGATTGGGGGTGGTCAGCACCAGTTAGTTGTCTTGGCAGAGGTTTAGTCCCTATTGTTCGCAATGCAGAGTGAGTGCTTTTTGAGATAGTCAAAAGCAGGTTTGAGCCGAGGAGAGTTGGGGAATTTCCTGAGTTTCGACTCAGATTTATGTAAGTTTTTGTAAAAAAAATTGCGACTCTGCATAAAACTTGCGGTTGCTCTTGAAGAGTAGAGAGAGCAACCATCCAATCTTTAAACCATTTCAGTTTTTGCAAATGACAGTTGATATAGCATTGCTCAGATTAATGAGGTACAGCCTTTTTCCCCTTTTTCCCCTTTTTCCCTTTTCCCTCTTTTCCCCTTTTCATGAAGGAGTTAGTAGAAAACCTTGGGATTTTCACTCATACTGAGAGTAACGCCCCCTATGACTCCAGTAATCCTAACCAGTTGGCTTGCCATCTGGGAAGAGGCACAATAATTAAATACAGGCTATCCTAGTAATAGCTTTTGGCAAAGCGGGCGAGTTTCAAGCGAATGCTGAAAATGCCTTAGAAGCTTGGAAAAATCGCTCAGCTCATAATACCGTGATTTTGAATCAAGGCCTCTGGAAACATCAAGTTTGGAATGCCTTGGGAGTTGGAATTTATCAGGGATATGCTGTTTTGTGGTTTGGTAAAAAAATTGATTCCACAGGAGAAGCGATGATTAATAGTTCAGCGACCCCGACACCTACTTCTGCATTGGCATTGACGCCAAGTAGCGATCGCTTACTTGCGAGTGACAGCGATGATACTATTAGCTTATCTTCCGGAGAATTAACCAATTATCCAGGTGGTTTATGGGCTCTTGGCGGTAATGATATCGTGCAAGGATCTGCTGATTCCGAACTGCTCATGGGTAATACAGGTTTAGATAGTATTTCCGGTGGTAGTGGCAATGATACTCTCATGGGTGGTAAAGAGAGCGATCGATTAGATGGAGGGGCAGGAAATGATTTAGTTCGAGGCGATCTGGATGCAGATATTGTCAGGGGTGGCGATGGGAATGATAGTTTATTTGGCGGTAGAGGCAATGACCAGCTTTTTGGTGATGCTGGGGATGATGTTTTATCCGGCGATCGAGATAGCGATACCCTGACAGGAGGCGCAGGAAAAGACACGTTTGTTCTGTTAGCAGATGGAGGATTGGATATTATTACAGATTTTGAAAATGGAGTCGATCTGATTCAATTACCTGCGGGGGTTAGTAATATCCGTCTCCAAAGCAGTGGTGCGAATACTTTAATTATTGATGCAGTAACGGGTCAAGCCTTAGCCCAAGTTAATAATGTTTCTGCTGGCAGCTTAACGAGTTCTAATTTTACTGCAAGTGGTTCAGGAGGAACTCCAATCAATTCTCCTCCATCTGGGAACCAAGATTTTATTAATCGGGTGGTAGAACTGACAAATGCAGAACGAGCTAAGTTAGGTTTGCCTCCTCTCGTTGTCAATTCTCAGTTAGGAACGGCGGCACAAACTCAAAGCCAAAATATGGCTTTGCAAGACTTTTTTGAGCATACAGGGCGCGATGGTTCAACGGTTGCAACTCGGGTCACGGCAACTGGTTATCAATGGTCTACCGTGGGGGAAAATATCGGTGCTGGTTACAGTACCCCAGAGGAAACGGTTGCAGCTTGGATGAACAGTTCCGGCCATCGAGCCAATATTTTGAATGGGAATTATCGAGAGATTGGTGTGGGTTACTATTTCTTAGCAAATGATACGGGGAGCGTGAATTACAATCGTTATTGGACTCAGGTTTTTGGATCTCCTCTTAACAGCTAGGTGAGGATGGTTCTAATCACTGGTTTCCTGGGACGGGCATCTTGCTTGTCCCAGTACCAATTTTTGCTAAAGCCATCGAGGAGCAATCTGTCTGTCCAGCGATTCTCTGCTCAGGAATGAGGCAGAATAATTGCAGAGTTTGACCTAGAATAGAGTCAGGCAGAGAAATCCTTACGGCAGAAAACCCCATGAAAATTGATGCAATCAAACGCCTGATACTGGTGAGTGCGATCGCCTTCTGCTTGAGCGCTTGCGCGAACCCCACGCCTCCTTCAAACCAGCAAACAGAAAAAAGTCCAGCTACTCCCAATTCAGCCAAGGAAAAATTTATCGTAGGCCTCGTCATGGTTGGTCCTAAAAATGATGCTGGTTGGAGTCAAACACACTATGAAGCATTGGAGTATGTTAAACAAAAAATACCGACTGTTGAAATAGAATATGTAGATAAAGTTAATCCTGGCGATCGCCCAAATATTAAAGGTTCTCAAGTCGCTGATGACTTAGTTGCAAAAGGGGCAAAAATGATTATTTTTAACTCAGATGATTTTAAAGATGATGCCTTAGAAACCGCTAAAAAGTATCCAAAAATAACTGTCATTCACGCCTCAGGAGATTCTGCCTGGAAAGAGGGAAGAAATTACAAAAATCAACCCAACTTAGGTAACGTCATGCCACAAATGGAATACGGCAGAATGATTGCGGGTTGTGCTGCTGCCCTCAGCAGTGAAACAGGTAAAATTGGCTTTTTAGGCCCCTTGATTAATGACGAAACGCGACGCTTAGTTTCTGCTGCTTATTTAGGGAGTAAATATTGCTGGGAAAACTACCGCAAAAAAAATCCTGAAAGCTTAAATTTTAAAGTGACTTGGATCGGCTTTTGGTTCAATATTCCTGGTCAAACTTTAGACCCTACTAAAGTAGCTGATGATTTCTATAATAACGGCTACGATGTACTCATGACTGGTCTGGATACGCCAGAAGCTGCGGTGCAAGGCAAGAAGGCTGCTGAGGCAGGAAAAAAGGTCAAATTCTTACACTATACTCTCAAGTCAGGTTGCAACCTAGCACCGGATATCTGCGTGGGTGTACCAGTTTATAACTGGGGACCCTCTTATTTAGCAGCCATTAAGCAAACCCAAGCCGGAAATTTTAAGGGTGATTTTATTTGGTCAAAGCCTGATTGGAATGATATCAATAATCCCGATACTTCAGCGGTGGGATTTGTCCAAGGTCAGGCTTTGAGTGAAGAGAGTAAAAAAAATTTATCAGACTTTATTAAAGGATTAGGTGAGGGTAGGATTAATCTCTACAAAGGTCCCCTCAATTATCAAGATAAAACTTCATTTTTGAAACCGGGAGAAATAGCAACCCCGCAGCAAATCTGGTATATGCCACAGTTACTCCAAGGAATAGAAGGACCGAGTCAATAGCTGATTTTTTGACTTGCTACTCGCCTCTAACAATCGCCAATTAAGGGTAAGAGTCCCATGAAAATAGAACTGCAATTAATTTGTAAGCGGTTTGGATCTGTGCTAGCAAACGATCGTGTATCTTTCCTAGTTGAAGCTGGCACTATTCACGGTTTACTCGGCGAGAATGGGGCGGGAAAAACTACGTTAATGAAAATTTTAAGTGGTTTGATCGAGCGCGACCGGGGTGCAATTTTGCTCGACGATCGCCCGGTTGAAATGAATACCCCAGAGTCAGCGCTTCAACACGGAATCGGAATGCTGCATCAAGACCCCCTCGACTTTCCTTCCTTATCTGTTTTAGAAAATTTTATGCTTGGCAAGAGGGAAAATCAAAGCAGAACAGTGAGGAAATTTTCTGCTTGGATGTTACCGAAAAAACTTGCGATTAGGGAGTTAAATGAATTAGCGAATCAGTTTAATTTTAATTTAGATATTCATGCAAGAGTCGCCAGCCTCAGTATGGGAGAACGACAACAATTGGAGATAGTACGTCTCCTTTCATTAGGGGTAAGAACGTTAATTTTAGATGAGCCAACGACAGGAATTTCCATCGATCAAAAAACTGCTTTGTTTGCAGCGATGAAACAATTAGCAGCCTCCGGTAAATCTATTATTTTTGTCTCTCATAAGCTGGAAGATGTGGAGAGGTTGTGCGATCGCGTTACAGTGATGCGACAAGGACAAGTGGTTGGTCATGCAGACATCCCTTGCCCTAGCAACTGCTTGGTTGAGATGATGTTTGGTCGAGAACTTGCTCAACCCAGTAAGCTGAAAACTTCCCAATCGGAGATTGCCTTAGAGCTGAATCATATTCTCCTAAAAAATGAGCGATTACAGGTCAAAATCGATCGCTTAGCGGTGCAGTGTGGTGAAGTAATTGGACTAGCAGGTTTAGAAGGCAGTGGTCAAAGATTACTTTTACAACTCTGTGCGGGCTTGCTTCCTCCTCAGTCTGGTAAAATTTACATCAACGGTGCTGATATGACCCATCAATCTTATCAAGAGTATTTGAAAGCCGGAATCGGATTTTTGCCAGCAGATCGATTAAAAGAAGGCCTAATTAGTGGTTTATCGATTCACGAACACGTTGCATTACGGTCAACCAGAAATCGCTTCTTTTTTAACTGGAAAGAAACACTGAAAATGACACAACAGGCGATTGCTTTTTTCAATATTCGGGGAAAACCAAACAGCTTAGTTGAAAGGTTATCCGGTGGCAATCAACAGCGGACTCAATTAGCTTTATTGCCAGTGCCTTTAAACTTACTCCTCATGGAACATCCAACCCGAGGTTTAGACATTGAATCTGCAATTTGGGTGTGGCAGCAGTTAATTACCAGGTGTCAAACTGGTACAGCCATTCTGTTTACTTCCTCGGATTTAGATGAGATGATGCAGTACAGCGATCGCGCGATCGTTTTCAGTGGTGGTTCTGTTTCAGAACCAATGGAGACTCGATCGTTAACCGTTGAAAAAATCGGAGAAATGATTGGAGGTAAATTCAATCACTGACACTTACGGGAAGGTAGTAGTCAAAAAATAATTACTTTTGCCCCTATTTCATAACTAAAGCTTTTTAAAAAGGAGTAGAAATGAGCAATGTTTATCGCTTTTTATCAATTGCCTTTTCCTTAGCGTTTGTCGGCTTTCTCGTCTTCCTAGCTGGCGCATCTCCCTTACAAGTTGCTGCTAGTTTATGGAATGGCGCTTTTGGTACTCTCGATCGGGTAGCACGGGTTTTTTCTACCCTCGTGCCATTACTTTTGTCTGCTTGCGGCTTAGTTTTTACCTTCGCAGCTAGTTTGTATAATTTGGGCATAGAAGGACAAATTACAATGGGGGCGATTTCTACTACTTTTGCCCTGCGTATTTTCCCAGATTTTTTCCCAGCTCCCCTCGGTATTTTATTGGGAATAATTGCAGGAATTATCGGTGGTACTTTATGGGGCTTATTAACGGGAATCTTCAATATTAACGGAAAGATCAGTGAAATATTTGTGGGATTGGGTTTAAATTTTATCGCTCAAGGATTAGCCCTTTATTTAGTTTTTGGTCCTTGGAAACGTCCTGGAATTGCCTCCATGAGTGGCACAGAATTATTTAACGAATCTTTATGGCTTCCTGCCCTGAATCAAACAGAAGCAAGCCCCATTGCTCTGATATTAGCAGCCCTGGGATTGCTGCTGACAGTGGTCGTCATGCGTGGTACTTACTTTGGCTTGCAACTGAGAGCAGTCGGGCAAAATTTTCGAGCAGCTTATCTATTAGGAATTCCAGCAACACAACAACTATTAAATGCTTTTGGGATCTGTGGTGCATTTGCCGGGTTAGCAGGAGCTTTGCAAGTGCTAGCCGTCTTTCACCGCTTAATTCCCAGCATATCCAGTAACTTCGGATTTTTAGGATTATTAGTCGTCATGTTAGCCGGGAGTAAGATTGTTTTGCTTTTGCCGATTTCGTTATTTTTCAGTGCCTTAAATATCGGCAGTTTACAATTACCACTTACCTTGAATTTAGAATCTTCTCTGGCAGGAGTAATTCAAGGAATGTTGGTCTTATTTGTTATCTTGAGCCGCGGTTTTACCTTAGCAAAAAAGAAGCAAGAAGTCTTAGGTAATGGATGACAAACTAAATTGAATTTATTCTGCTAAAAAATCTGTAATTCATTCTATTTTTATCTAATGGAAATTATTCAAATCCTTGCAACAGCGATCGCTAACTCCACCCCTTTAATTTTTGCCTGTATTGGTGAAACCATCAATGAACGGGCAGGGATTATTAATTTATCCGCCGAAGGTACATTGTTAATGGGAGCCATGACAGGATTTGCCATTACTAAATATACTAATAATCTGTTACTCGGTTTTTTGGCAGCAGGAATTATGGGTGCATTCATTGCCTTAATTCTCGCCTTTGGCAGCATTAGCCTCAAACAATCTCAAGTTGCAATTGGTTTTGTACTTACCCTATTATTCAGCGATTTATCCTCATTTTTAGGCAACCCAATTGTGCGGATATCTGGTTTAACTGTTCCGAATTTTAAATTGCCAATCTTGCAAAATATCCCGATTTTAGGTGTACTTTTTTTTCAAAGTGACTTGCTGGTTTATATCAGTTATAGTTTAATTTTATTCACTTGGTTTTATTTCTACCACACCCAACCTGGATTATTATTAAGAGCGATCGGTGAACAGCCAGCTTCGGCTTTTGCACGGGGTACAAATATTGTTTTGCAGCGCTATATTTACACGCTCATTGGTGGTGCTTTAATGGGCATTGCTGGTGCTGCTTTTTCCCTAGATTTTAAAGCGGGTTGGAGCCACCGACACACCGCAGGTTATGGTTGGATTGCCTTAGCTATCGTCATTTTTGGCGGTTGGAATCCTTTGCGAGTTGCGTTGGGAGCGTATCTTTTTGGAATTTTACAATCCCTCGCCAGTGTCGCCCAAAGTGCCATTCCTAACGTACCAACTCAGGTATTTTCAGTAGCTCCTTTTGCTCTCATGATTCTCGGATTGGTACTGACTTCTAGCGACTGGTTAGAACGAATTTTAAAGCCGTTCCCCTCTAACTGGCGGAGAGCGATCGCTCAAATGATTCGCATTACACCGCCCGCTGCTTTAGGTAAAACCTTTGAGCAGGACTAACTTTAGTCTAGCCTATCAAGCACGATCGGTAACCAGAGCGATCAGATTGTTTGACATTCTTGAGAAAGTTTACGGATTTGCTCTTGTTTTCCATCTTCTGGCTACACTTCAGGGACCAATGAGTTCAGCAAGCCTTTGAACCCTAAAAATGCGAATTGATAGATCAATGGCTGGCTAGATTTTCTTTGCCAAAAACAATTTACTTCAAAAACGAATTATACTGGCTGTCGGCAGTGAATTACTGCAAGCAGCCCAACATAGTGGTTACGCGATCGGTGCATTCAATGTCTACAACCTAGAAGGAGTAAGAGCTGTTATTGATGCAGCAGAAACCTGATAAATTCCTGCCATGCTGTAAAGTCACCCCAGTAAAGTTAAATACGGAAAATCATTAAGCCCTTTGTAGCGAAGCCACTCACAAAGCTTTAGTTCCTATTTCTATTTACTTAGATTGGAGTCCCTCAACGAAAGATATTTACTTGGCTCTAGCAGCAGGTATCCAATCAATTAGGACTGATGCTTCACCGTTACCCTATGCAGAGTGGTTGATGGCTAACGATATTCACGGTAACTATACTTTTGCCTCTCAATCGGAATGCAGAATCTCCATTGCTATCCCAATTTTGAGAAAAACTGCTATAATATGATTTCTGGTCGTTCACTTTGTTAATGGTTTTTGACGGACCCTAAAAGGCAATTAATTCTTAGCCTTTAGCAGTTTTTTCGGATTTTTACGCTATGCTCAACATCCCTCAACTCATTACTGAAGAACTCGATCTCAAACTTTTTCAAGTTCAAAATGCACTCGAACTTTTTGCCGAAGGAGCCACCATTCCCTTCATTGCTCGCTACCGTAAAGAGCGGACAGGCTCCCTTGATGAAATTCAGTTGCGCGATCTATCAGAACGCTTCACCTACCTCACAGAACTCGAAGACCGTAAAAAAAGTATTTTGGAGGCGATCGCCTCTCAAGGCAAACTCACCGACGAACTGAAAGCTAAAATTGAATCTTGCCTCCAAAAAAATGAATTAGAAGACCTCTACCTCCCCTACAAACCTAAACGCCGCACCAGAGCAACTATCGCGAGAGAAAAAGGGTTAGAACCGCTAGCTGAATTCATTAAAAGCTTGAATACTCCCCAAGCTAAACCCACAGCTTTTGAAGAAGAAGCAGCGAAATATATCTCTGAAGAAAAGGGGGTCAATACCGCCGAAGAAGCGCTTAAAGGAGCTGCTGATATTTTAGCAGAAGCAGTTTCTGAAAAAGCAGAATTACGGGCTTATCTGCGCGAATTTTTAATGAAAAATGGTACATTTATTTCGCAGATTAAGGCTGAATATCCGGAAGGAAGCACTAAGTTTGAAATGTACCGAAACTACCAAAGTGCGGTTAAGAGTATTCAGCCCCATAATATGCTGGCTTTATTACGGGGTGAAGCGGAAGGCATTTTAGATTTAGATTTGTCTTTTGACGAATTAGCGGTGATGGCTTACCTGGAATCTCAAGAAATAAAAACGAAGATTCCGGCTGTTAAGGAATTTTATCGCGCGATGCTCAAAGATGCCTTCAACCGCCTGATGAAAACTTCGCTTATTACAGAAGTACGGACTGACCGGAAAAGTTATGCAGATCTGGAGTCAATCAAAACGTTTGAAACGAATCTCCGTGAGTTATTGCTGTCGGCACCGGCCGGAATGAAACCAACCTTAGCGATAGATCCAGGGTTTCGGACTGGATGTAAAGTCTCTGTCCTCGATCGCACCGGGAAATTCTTAGAATATCAAGCCATTTTTCCTCACCAAGCTAGTGGTCAGCGCCAACAAGCAGCGAATCTTCTCAAAAACTTGATTGAAAAGTATCAAATTGAGCTGATCGCGATTGGTAACGGTACAGCTTCCCGCGAAACCGATGAATTTGTAGCTGAAGTTTTAGCTGGTTTAGAACGGAAGCCGATTAAAGTGATGGTCAATGAATCGGGCGCGTCCATTTATTCAGCCAGTGATGTGGCGATCGCAGAGTTTCCCGACCTCGACATTACTGTCAGGGGTGCGATCAGCATCGGCCGTCGCCTGCAAGACCCCCTCGCTGAACTCGTCAAAATCGATCCCAAATCGATTGGGGTAGGACAATACCAGCATGATGTTGACCAAAAACTTCTCAAAAGAAAACTGGACGAGACCGTCGAAAGCTGCGTCAACTATGTCGGCGTAGACTTAAATACCGCCTCCAAAGAACTGCTGACCTTTGTCTCAGGAATTACTCCAACGGTTGCAAATAATATTGTTGCCTACCGCAACGAAAATGGAGCCTTTAAAAATCGTCGCCAACTCTTGAAAGTACCGAAGTTAGGCCCAAAAGCGTTTGAACAGGCGGCGGGTTTCCTGCGAATTCGGGGCGGTGAAAATCCCTTGGACAATACGGCGGTACACCCGGAAAGTTATGTCGTAGTGGAGGCGATCGCTAAAGATTTAAGCGTCCCCCTCAAAGACATCACCCAACTCTCCAGCAAAATCAAGTCAATTAATCTCAAGAAATATGTCACCGAGCAAGTGGGCGAACCAACTTTGCGAGACATTATTTCAGAACTCGAAAAACCAGGGAGAGACCCGCGCGAAGAGTTTAAATACGCGACTTTTAAAGAAGGAATCAAAGAAATTTCTGATTTGCAAGTTGGCATGGAATTAGAAGGAATTGTCACCAACGTTGCCAACTTTGGCGCCTTTGTCGATATTGGTGTGCATCAAGACGGGTTAGTTCATATTTCTCAATTGGCGGATCGGTTTGTGGACGATCCCAAGCAAATCGTCAAAGTAGGACAAGTCGTGAAAGTGCGAGTTTTGGAAGTCAATGAAAAACTCAAGCGGATTAGTTTGACCATGCGGTCGCAGGATAAACCCAGTAGCGAGAAAAAAGTGACTGCTAAACCCCAGAAATCTCCCAGCCTTGATGATTTAAAAGCTAAATTTAACCGGAGGTAGAAACAGCAACTTGGGTTACCAAACATCACCAATTATTCTGACTTACAGCAGCTTTCAACTGCTGTAATTTCTCAAACACCATCAAATGTTGCTGCGGCAACAAATCCTTTGTTTCTTTCCAAACCAATCCTACCGCAGCCATTTCCTTCTTAACCTGTTTCTGAGTCATTTTGTGCAGTGGCTTGATCGAAACAAATGGATCTTCCCCCCGGTACTCCAACAAAACCACCCGACCCCCTGGTTTCAACCCCTTGACAATTCCTGTCATCATTTCTCTGGGATACTCAAATTCGTGATAAGCATCTACCATCAAAGCTAAATCAACGCTTTCTGGTGGTAAATTTGGATCGGATACATTTCCTAAAATTGGTTCAACATTGCTAATTTCCTTCTCTTTTTTCAAAAATTCCAGAACCTGAATCATTTCCGGTTGAATATCTACCGCCAATACTTTTCCTTCTGGTACTAAAGGAGCAATGCGAAAGCTAAAATAGCCTGTCCCTGCTCCAATATCCGCTACTACATCAGTTGGTCTCAACTTTAAAGCCTGAACCGCCTGAGAGGGTTTTTCCTCCCGTTCGCGCGCCCCTCTTTCTAACCAACCTGCTCCCTGATGTCCCATCACTTGAGCAATTTCTCGCCCCAGATAAAACTTACCAATACCATCCGGATTATGGAGTGTTCGTTGCTGATAAATTTCCTCATCATGGGTAACCTCTCTCGCGATAACAGGGGTACAAGCATTCAAAAATAACCAGCAAGTAACAATAAACAAAAGGATACCAAATTGTTTCAGCCTAGCTTGATAGTGTTTGGAGAAACTCATCGCTCTTTCATCCCTAAGCTCGATCGTAAATCTGCGCTAAGCCACAGCCGACTCTAGCAACTGAATCGTACCAGCACTCGCATCAATTTCAACCTCCGCTCCTACAGGTACAGTAAAAATATCTCGAACATGACCGATCATTGAACCATACCAGGCAGGAATTTTCAAGGGGAGAATGTGGTCTGATAGCACTTGCATTAATGTCAGTGATTCCTGAGGTTTTTCGGGGTCGCAGTGGCTACATTGTCCAAAAATAAACCCGGAAATTTTATCTAAAATTCCTGCTAATTTTAACTGAGTTAACATCCGATCGATTCGATAAACTTCTTCTCCAATTTCTTCAACAAACAAGATACTTTGCTTCCAGTCTGGTAAATAAGAAGACCCAATCATCGCCGTTAAAACTGATAAATTCCCCCCAATTAACCGACCTCTCGTTTTACCGGGAGCGATGGTTTGGATGGGAACGGTATTGAGATTTTGTAAAAGGAACGGTTCGCGGTTAAAGAGAGCTTTTTGTGCTGAAGTTACTGTAAATGGATTCCACTTAGATACCAGAAGCGGACCATGAAAAGTGACGATATTACTTTTAGCATAAATCGCGAGTAAGAGCGAAGTTAAATCGCTGTAGCCCATGATAATTTTCGGATGATTGCGGATTAATTCATAATCAAGGAGCGGTAAAATCCGATTACATCCCCAACCTCCCATTCCTGCAAAAATTGCTTGAATGGAGGGGTCAGCAAACATGGTATTAACATCCGCTGCTCGGTCCGCATCGCTTCCCGCCAAATAACCGTAACGGTCAAAAAAATGCGCTCCATATTTAACGTTTAATCCGAGTTTAGGTAGGATTTTTAAAAAAGGTTCAATTTCTTTTTGGTAAGTGAAACCAGCCGGATTAATGAGTCCGACTGTATCACCAACTTTGAGGCGAGGCGGCTTGATGATTGATTTTTCCTGTGGCTGTATTTGGGCAATAGAGGGTAAAAATGTCGCGAGGGCGGCGAGACCGCAGGTGGCGAGCAATTGACGACGGAAAAGAGTCATTCTCTACAATTCCCTTCACTTTTCTGTAACTTGGTTAAACTGCTCAGGGGATTTTGATCTGCTACAATCTACTCCTATCCTGAGAACAAGATCAAAAAATGTTTCAAAAACTTTTTCAGCATTTTTCTTAAGTTTTACCCTTCCATTTTTGCTTAAATTGACACGATTTGCTATAATAAGCTTAGCAGTTTTGGGCGCTAGATTTAGGGGGTAAAGCCCCTAAAAAGATGTAATTAGTAACGATGAAAACAGCAGAGCAAGTTGCCACAAAAAAAGCTTGGGCAAAGGTGATGTCCCGTCCAGCCATAGAATTTCCCCCCACTCAGTTAGCTGTCAAGAGTGGCAAAATCCCGGCCGGGTTACGGGGCAGCCTCTACCGGAATGGCCCGGCTCGGTTGCAACGTGGCAGCGATCGCGTCGGCCATTGGTTTGATGGCGACGGTGCCATACTCGCAATCCATTTTAGCGAGGCGATCGCCACTGCCACCTACCGCTACGTCCAAACCGCAGGCTATCAAGCCGAAGAGAACGCAGGCAAATTCCTCTACAGTAACTATGGCATGACTGCGCCTGGCCCCCTCTGGCTCAAGTGGCTCAAATCGGTCAAAAATACCGCCAATACCTCCACGATCGCCCTTCCCGATCGATTACTTGCCCTCTGGGAAGGCGGCTTCCCCCACGCCCTCGACCTGGAAACCTTGGAAACTAAAGGCCTCGACGACCTCAGCGGTCTCAAGAGTGGATGGACCTATTCGGCCCACTGTAAGCGCGATCCCCACACCGGCCATCTATTTAACTTTGGCTTAATCCCTGGCATCAAAAGCAAGCTGAACGTTTATAAAAGCAACGCCACGGGCAAAATCATTCAAAAAACCACGGTTCTCCTCGATCGCCTCTCGCTCATTCACGATTTCGTGTTGGCAGGGCAGTATTTGGTATTTTTCATCCCCCCCCTCCAGGTTAACCCTTGGCCCGTGCTTGCAGGGCTCAGCAGCTACGGCGACTCGCTCCAGTGGCAACCTCAGTTCGGCACTCAGGTCTTAGTGTTCGATCGCGACACCCTCTCTTTAGTCAGTCGTGGCGAGGCCGATCCCTGGTTTCAGTGGCATTTCGCCAACGGTTATGTCAGCGAGGAGGGTTCAGCGCTCGTGGATCTCGTTCGCTTCCCCGACTTTCAAACCAACCAACGCCTCAAAGAAGTCGCAAGGGGTGCAACCACCACCGACGCCGAGGGGAGTTTGTGGCGAGTTTCCCTCAACCCTGAAACTGGCAAAGTGACAGCGCTGGAGGAATTATGCGACCGCCCCTGTGAGTTTCCCACCATACCCGCGGCTGAGGTAGGACAACCCTCGCGCTATACCTATCTGGCCGTATATCGACCCGGTGTAGAAATAGTCCCCGAACGCTACGGCGCGATCGCGCGTTTCGACAACCAAACCCGTACCCTCACCCTTGCCGACTGTGGCGAAAATCGTTACCCCGCAGAGCCCATCTACGCCCCAGACTCCCTTAACCCTCACCAAGGTTGGATTTTGACTGTCATCTATGACGGTGATTCAGACGAAAGCGAAGTTTGGATCTATGACAGCAACGCCCTCGACCAAGAACCCACCTGTCGCTTAGCCTTACCCCAGGCCGTACCCTTAAGCTTTCATGGTACCTGGAATCCTCAGCCTTCCAGGTGAAGACTTAGAAGCGGTCGGTTGCTATCGCCGTCCCCTTTGCTTTCTGGGTTCTTTGTAAAGAAATGTTACAGAGAATTTATTAAAAAATGTTGCATATTCTTGATCCCGTTGCTAAGGTGTGCTTAAGACCAACCTGTAGTAGCTCTAATCGAGGAGGTGTCCCCTCAATGCTCTACATCCCCAAACTCCCCAGCCATTGATGAACAGTGTGGCCAAAACATCCATTCAACTTTCTTCAAAGGTACAACCTACAGATTAATGAGCCATTAATGACTGAATCAACCTTTGAGGATTTGAAACTTTAGGAGAGTCTACTTGCATGAGGTTGGTTTGTCAGATCAAAGCAACGGATCTGGCGACCTAATTGAAAGTTCCATCACCCATCAAGAGTAACAAAGTACATCTCACCCAGTGCCGAGGATATAGCTCATTCTCTGCGGTCTCAGCACATTAATTTCGCGCGGTGAGAACCCAACACAAGGAGTTTTAACGTATGAAACTTCAAGGAAAAATAGCTCTTGTAACCGGAGCTTCTCGTGGAATTGGGCGAGCGATCGCCTTAGAATTAGCCAAACAAGGACTGAAGCGTCTGTTGCTAGTGGCACGGAACCGCCAGCAATTAGCCGAAGTCGCTGCTGAAATTAGCAACTTAGGTGTGGAAGTCGTGTCTCTGCCATTAGACTTAACCGAGTCAGTCGCAGTCAATATTGCGATCGCCCAAGCTTGGCGAGATTACGGCCCCATTCACCTACTCGTCAACTGCGCCGGTGTCGCTCATCAAGCACCTTTCTTAAACTCTCCTTTACCCCTCATTCATGAAGAAATTGCCCTCAATTTGTTAGGAACCTACACCCTAACGCGCTTGATCGCGCGACGAATGGCTGCTCAACAAGAAGGGACAATTGTCAACGTTTCCAGCTTGATGGGGAAAATTGCGGCTCCGACAATGGCCACCTATTCTGCAACCAAATTTGCCATTTTAGGCTTTACCCAAGCACTCCGCAGAGAGTTGGCCCCCTACAACATCCGAGTAGCTGCTTTGCTACCTTCTCTAACCGAGACTGACATGATGCGAGGCTTGCAAACTTTTCGCTGGGTCGTTTCCATGAGCCCTGAAAAAGTTGCACAAGCACTGATTTCAGGATTGCAAAAAGACTCCTCTGAAATCTTAGTTGGTTGGCAAAGCCATTTAGCTGTGTGCTGCCATCGCATTGCTCCTTGGCTATTAGAATTCATTTTGAAGCTAGCCACTCCACCGCTTCCTCATAAACCCCAGCGTCGTCCGAAATTGCAGGAAGCTTTAGCCAGCTCTCGATAAACTAGACACCCTCCTCGAATGACCCTCATTACCAGGGATTAAACTCCCTGGTAATTAATAGTGGGTCATGAGAGAGTTTGAGTTGTAGGGGGAGCGCCTATGCAGTGAGTTCACATCCGGTCACGTCGGCATGGTATAGCTAAGGAAATGCCCAACATTCAGAAAATAATTGTTTTCCCTTTTCCCTTGTTTCTCCAAGGTTCTGACAAAATTATGGACAAGAGAGAGGCAGTCTCCTGTCTGTGGCGGCTCTTAAAGTCTGAGAGTAACAGGGGAAACAGAATTGAGACCGACTCTCACAAATCTTTGAAAAAATTGATGTTTTGTGAAATTCCCAGCCAGCAGAGATTAAAATTTAATTAAGGAGAAAATTGCCCTCATTAAACACTCATTGGCGCTCGCGGCTACTGCTCAGTCGTCAAATCCAGACTGCCAGAGGAATTTAGCACAGGAGTCAACTGACAAACCGTTAACAAAGGTGAGCGATCGAAGCGATACACTAGATACGGTTTCATCACACTCCCTTGGTTGCTCCCTGTCTAAAGACGGGATTGCTTGACTGTGAACAGTCAACAGTTAACAGCCAACAGTCAACAGTCAACTGCCATGAACCATCTACCCCTTTCCTCCCTCCCTGTTACCCCCCATTGGGATTGTCCAGAATGCAACAGCACTGGTTCAATTCAGGGGGAAATATGTCCTGTGTGCTTTGGGGCAAAATTGATTAATTCTCCAATGGCGGCTAGATGGCTGCTGGATTTCATGGAGTCCCGCGGCTGCCTGGTTGCTGAGCTGGAAATGTTGCGAAAAGAAGACCCCGATCCCTTAACGTTTGCCTTGTGTCTGGGAATTTGTTCGGCCCTTCAGCGAGCCGATCGCTCCGCCTAGAGGTGGAAAGGCGATCGCGTCTTGCTCCCCCTCCTCTCCAACTTCCTTATTGCACTGACGCTTTGGCAGTCACTTCAGCAGGAAGCTTGATCGTAAAGGTAGAACCAACCCCGACTTGGCTCTCCACACCGATCTCGCCTCCCATCATCTCACAGAAGCGCTGGCTAATCGCCAACCCCAACCCCGTGCCTCCATATTTGCGGGTGGTGGAAGCATCTGCTTGTGTAAAGGGTTGAAAGATCAGTTCCAACTGTTCAGGACTCATGCCAATCCCAGTATCCACGCACTCAAAGACAATGAATTCTGAAGCGGAAATAAGAGAGGATTCCTGAGTGAGAGTTTCTTCAATATTCGGGTGATTTTCTGTCACTTTTACCCGGTTAATGGTTAAAGAAATTTGACCATTCTTCGTAAATTTAGCAGCATTACTCAGAATATTTAAAAGCACTTGTCGCACCTTTGTAACGTCAGCGTACATCGTGCCGAGTTCAGTTAGTTTGTAGACCCGGAAAACATTAGAATTCTTCTCAACCAACGGTTGAGCCGTGGTAGCAACTTCTGTAATTAAAGCTCCGATATCAAACGTTTCCAAGTAAAGATCCATGCGACCGGCTTCAATCTTAGAAATGTCCAAAATATCATTAATCAGTGCCAGTAAATGTTTGCCTGCTGTATGGATTTTCTCTAAGTCGCAAAGGAGGTCGGCATATTCCATCTCTTCTGCTTCTTCTTGCAGCATTTCACTGTAGCCGATAATGGCATTTAAAGGCGTCCGTAGTTCATGGCTCATATTCGCGAGAAAGACACTCTTCGCCGTTGAAGCAGCTTCTGCGGCTTGCAAAGCCACTTGTAATGCCGACTCAAATAGCTTACGGTCGGTAATGTCCTCAACGCTGCCCTCATAATAAAGTGGTGTGCCGTCCGAATCCCAGACGGTGCGAGCATTCTCTGAAATCCAGATGATGCTGCCGTCCTTACGATACACCTGAGATTCAAACCCTGATACGCTGTTCGCTGTCACCATCAAGCGAACAAACTCATCGCGCCGACTTGGTTCAACATAAACTTGAGTTCTGATGTCTGTTAAATTCGCCTTCAACTCCTCTGGAGAATCATAGCCATAAATGCGAGCGAGAGCAGGATTCGCACTGAGGAAGCGACCATCTTCCGCCGTCTGCTGAAAAATGCCTTCTACTGCATTCTCAAAGATGCTGCGATATTTCTCTTCCGCTTGGCGGAGCGCTTGTTCTGCTCGTTGGCGCTCGGATGCTTCGATCGCCAAAGACACTAAATCAGCAAGGGAGGCAGCGAAATGCTGCTCCTCTAGCGTCCAGTCGCGCCTCTGGCCGATCGCTTCGAGACAAATCACGCCGACGATCTGACCCATGAGGCGGATGGAAGCATCGAGGGTGGAAACGGTGTCAGACGTGGCAAAGTAAGAGGTAGCAAGTTCTTTCGTTCTCGGATCGGAGCAAGCGTCAGATGCTGCGATCGTGCGATCGGCTTCGAGTGCTTGGAAATAAATCGGGTAATCAACGACACTTAACAGGTGGCCATTGGAATGGATACCGGTACTTCGTTCAAATAAATCTAGACATTCCAAGCTCAACCGACTTTCATCATAGAGCCAGACACCAGCTCGATCCACTTCTAGGGTGTGGACGACCACTTCAGCGATTTTCTGGCTAGCTGCTGTTAAATTCCCTCGATACAAGCTTTTATTTTTGGCGAGTTCGACTAAAACCGCTTTTTGCCGGAGCAATTGCCGTTCGCTATACTGCCGCGCTGCTTCGATTTGTTTGTGGTTGGTGACATCGCGGGCCACCCAAATCACGGAATTCTCTGAGAGGGGTGAGATGGTGGCAGCAAAGCAAGTGTCTTGCTTGTCAATGGTGAGGGAGTATTCGATATGGAGGGTTTCCTTGCTCTCGAGGACCTGCTGGATGTAACCCAGGAAGGAATCTGCGATCGCAGCGGGAAAAATTTCATGGAGCGTTTTACCAACTACTTGCTCCGCCGGTTTGTAAAGCAGCGTTGGGTTGGTGGGAGCAATTTTTAAGTAACGGCCCTCGGCATCTTTGACAAAAATTAACTCATTCATGGCCGCGAACAAGGCCCTTAGTTCTGCTTCCGTTTCTTGCAGGGAAGCGGTGCGCTCCGCCACGAGTTGCTCTAGTTCAAAGTTGGCTTTTTCTTTGGCAGAGAAGGACTCGCGCAACTGTTGAGCCATGCGGTTGAAAGAGTGAGCGAGGACTTCGAGTTCGTTGATGCCTTTGACTTCTAGTTGTTGGTCTAATTCACCGGATGCGATCGCTTGGCTTGCTTCCAGTAACCGCCGAATTGGCTGATTGATCCAGCGCGAGGTGACAATGCCGAGCGCGATCGCCAGCACTAAGGCAAAAAAGCACAGCACAATGGTACTGCGGAAATTAGCCTGGACTTGTTCTATGAAGTCTGCTTCTGGAATCACCACCACCAGCAGCCAATCAAGGCCCCTACCGTCGGAGAGGGGAGCCACTGTCACAAATTGCCGTTGACCCTGATGCTCAAATACCAGTTGACTACCTTCGCTAATCCGATCGAACCCACCAAATTTCTGCTGTAAATAGTTAGCAGTTGTTCGGATTAATTCATTGCTGCTATCAGTTGCTTTGATGCGTTGTTGACCATTTTTGATGGGGACAAACGGCAACTCAGTTGTGGAAGTGCCGACAATCTCACCGGTGCGCTCCATCGCAAAAGCTTGTCCTGATTTACTGATTTTGAGGCGCTTGAGGAAATCACTGATTTGTGAGAGGGTGAGGTCAATGGCAAGCACTCCCCGCAGAGTCCCTGCTTGGTTGTAAATCGGTACAACTGGTGTAATACCTAGGACAGGTGAAGCGCTAAAAACATAAATGGGGGACCAAGTTGGTTTGCCCACTGCCTTGGCGGCTTTGTACCAAGGTCGAGTCCGGGGCTCGTAGGCTTGAGTTTTAACGAAACCAGCACGCTGGCCTTGACTGTCCAGGCGATAAATATGCCGCAAAGGAGCCGTCGTATCGTCACGAATGTACACTAATTGTTCGGCTTCTCTCTTTACTAGCAGAAAGTGGCCTTTTTCATCGCCATAGTAGATCGTGGTCACGCGATCGCTCAATCTCGTGAGCTCCCAGAAATAACGCTCTAGCTTTGGGAAATCGTCTGGATCTAAATTCCCGACTCGAATGGCCGCCGAGTTCATTTCTAGGAATAGGTGAGAAACATCTGCAAAGGTTTGGAAATGTTCTTTGGTACGAGCTGTGACTTCCTGGCTCAATTTCGCTGCTACGTCATTAACCGCTTTCTGGCCATTGCGAAAAGAAAGCCATCCGGTGAGACCTACCGCGGCTGAGATTTGCAGAACCAACGGCATCAACAGGACAAGGCGCAGAGGCACCTTCGGTGAGCCTTTCTGAACTCGACTGGTCATCTTTTTCAACATCAGTTTTTCTTTTCTGTCTGCCTCACCCAGCGATGTTGACTCCCTAGATGCTCCCTTCCAGAATAATCAGTATCAGAGTTGGTAGAATCCTGCTGGTTAGGTTCTGAGTTGCCGCGGAATTGCTAGCCAATTCTAATTTATAGCAATTTTTTGACCGCTTTTGAGAATAAATGGCAGAGTTGCGCTGGCTGATGTTAGCCGCTGACAACAGAGTTCGGCGCACCCTGCGATCGCACTGGTGATGCCTCAGCCGGCTAAAGGTTCAGCGATGGACTACTGGATGCACCCAGCCACCCTTCCCCATTGCTCATTCACGACGAGCCTTTGACGACCGCCTGTGGGAGTAACGATTTCCCGTTCCCATTGTCCCTCACCCCAGTCAAAATCAAACATTGTCAGGGATGAAGCAACTGCATAGGCCAAATTCCGTCAGAGATATTATCCATCACCAATGCCACTTTCAGGCTTAAGATCAGGAGTCACTTTCACCAAACAGACCATGAAGAATTGCTCTTTACTTCCCCTGCTGTTTCTGAAACAACAAGCTGCCAATGAAAATACTCCACCGGCACTCCTTAAGCAACTCAGCCGACAACATTCTCAACTCGCGCAACTCGTCGCCAACAACCCGTCAACACCCCCTGAATTGCTGCGCGAACTCGCTCTGGACTCCGATCTTATGACTCGCAAGAATGTTGCTGCTAATCCCAATACTCCCACTCACACGTTGCTAGAGTTAGCACCTGATTTTCCCCAAGAAGTGATTAACAACCCTGTGTTTTCGCTGCTATTAGTAGAAAACCCACAGTTAATTAACCATCAAGCCATTCGTCAGGCGATCGCTCGCAACCCTGAAACTCCCGTTCAAATTCTCCAAGACTTAGCTCTAGAGTCAGATTGGTTAGTGAGGCTGGAAGTTGCTCGCAATCCCAACACACCCGAATTTATTCTGCAACAATTGGTAAAAGACCGGGATTGGTGGATTCGCTTAGAATTTGCAAAGAACCCCCAGACCCCAGAAGCCATGCTGCAAGAACTAGCAATGGATGAGGAGGAAATGGTCCGGGGTGAAGTGGCGCGAAATCCTAATACTCCTCTGAGAATTTTAGAAAAATTAGCAGGAGATCGGAACAATTGGGTCCGCCAAAATGTTGCAAACCATCCTAAAAAAACCTCCTTGACTGACAAGAGTCTAACCCCTGCTACTCTGCGGAAATCATCCAGTTAGCAGTTGCTTGGTGTACCTCGCTCCGGTAGGATGAGCAACGGGGAGAAAAAGAAACTCACAGTTCCCAGCGCAGCAATCATCTAACCCAAGAATTTTTACTCATAAAACTTACCTGTAGCTCAGTTTAAAATCAATCACTAGAGAGCCTTTCAACTTTGAGTATTCACCCATGAATCTTCGCAACTTTCTCCAAACCGCTAGAGTCGTCAAACCTGCTAAACTCCCTAACTTAGAACAGCAGGCTCTCGATGCCAATACTCCCAGCGATCGCCTCGCTGAACTGGCGACCCTCAGTGTTAAATTAGCCCAATCAGTCGCGCTTAATCCTAATGCTTCGAGCGAACTTCTACGAGCCTTGAGTCTAAGTGAAGATGACTTGACTCGCAAAAACGTTGCAACCAATCCCAATACTCCCACAGAAGTCTTGCTGGAACTCGGAGGTGAGTTTCCTGAACAACTCTTTTCTAACCCAGTATTTTCGCTGCTTTTTCTAGAAAATCCTGGTTTATTTTATCAAATGCCCATCGATACCTTGCTCGCGATTCTCCAACACGAGAAAGTTCCCCTTTTTGTGTTAGAACTAGCAGTTATTCAACGCAGCAGCCATATTAAATATGAGGTTGCCAAAAACCGCAACACTCCCCAAGAGTTATTACATAAGTTAGCTCAATGTGGCGGCGGGATTAGCTATGCGGTTGCTGAAAATCCTAATGCCTCAATTCAGACGCTCAAAGCCTTAGCCAATAATCCCAATCAAGTGGTGAGAGTTCTGGCTGAAACAAATTTAAAAAATCGCCATTTCCTCTAAAAACTCCCAGGATCGATCGACATGACTCCTAGCGCCCTCAAAGCTTACCTCAATCACCTTGTCAGTGAAAATCTAAAAATTAGCACCATGATTTGGGGTCCACCTGGGATTGGTAAATCTAGCATCGTGGCTCAAATTGCCCACCTGCAAAAAATGGACTTTATCGATGTGCGTCTCTCCCAATTAGCTCCCACCGATCTGCGGGGTTTACCGGTTGCAGAAGAGGGTATTTCTAAGTGGTATCCCCCGGAATTCCTTCCTCGTTCTGGTCAAGGAATTCTGTTTTTAGATGAACTCAATATGGCTCCTCCCGCTATGCAAGGAGTGGCTCAACAGTTAATTTTAGATCGGTGCGTCGGTTCCTACAAAGTTCCTGAGAATTGGTATGTTTGGGCCGCTGGGAATCGCAAAGAAGATCGAGCGGCTGTTTTTGATATGCCTTCTCCCCTGGCGAACCGCTTTTTGCACCTGCAAGTCGAACCAGATCTTGACAGTTTTAAAGCTTTTGCTTTAACCGCAAAAGTCCACGAACAAATGATAGCATTTCTTGCGTTTCGTCCCACGTTACTCCATAAGCTCGATCATCAACAACCTGCTTGGCCTTCGCCTCGATCTTGGGTAATGGCCAGTCAATTACACCGAGCTAAATTAGAGATTTCACCGGCAGTAGGCAGGGAAACAGCAGCAGAATTTTATGCGTTTCTACAAGTCTATGAAAAGCTACCGGATTTAGCGCTAATTTTCAGAGGGGAAGGCAAGAAGATCGCTTTTCCTCAAGAACCTTCTGTGCGCTATGCTACAACCATTGCTTTAGCAGTGCGAGCCAGCGATGCAACGGAAGGATATCATGCTTTCACTTGGATTAGCCAGATGGCAACACCGGAGTGGGTGCGATTATTTATTTTAGATTTGTTCCAGCAGATGCGCGTGAAGGGGAAGATGGGGGCTTTAGCGATGATGGCTCAAAAAGATTCGCGCATTCAAAATTTTATTAAAGAGTTTCAAAGTTTAGTCGTTAAATAAATTTTCAGGAGTCAACCCTCATCATTCCTCAAAAAAAATATCCCCATTCTCCAGAATGAAATTTGCACCCGATCTTGAAAAAATTATCAGTGCTTCCCTGCTACGACTGCAAATTAAGTCTCCTTTTTTTGCAACACTCGCACTCTTTACCCAGGTGAGAGCAACAGAAGCATTGCCAACAGCCGGTACAGATGGCAAAGATATTTTTATTAACCCAGAATTTGTGCGATCGCTCTCTTCCCCCGAACTCGACGGTGTGTTATTGCACGAAGTCCTCCACGCTGCTTTGCTACACGTTGTGCGACGAGGACAGCGAGAGTTGCTACTATGGAATATTGCTGCTGATATCGTTGTCAATGGGATGATCGTCCAACAGGTAGGATTTGAACTTCCTACAGGGGCGATTTGCGACTCCCAATTAGAACGATTTAGTGTTGAAGAAATCTATGAAATTTTACTGAATAAAAACGCTAATTATTATCCGCTGTTTTTAGTAGATTTATTAAATCATCCTCCTAGTGATTGTTCAGATGCCAATCAGGAGGAAGTTGGCAGTCTCGACCAAGCAAAACAAGCGGCATTAGAAGCTTACTGGCGCAATGCGATGCAGCAAGCTTTTGTTGTCGCTCACTCTAGCAATTCTCAAGGGATGATTCCCGCTAGCATCCAGCGAGAACTAGGAGCCTTAACAACCTCCCAATTAGATTGGCGTTCTTATTTATGGCGGTATTTAGTGCAAACGCCGACAGATTTTAGTGGGTTTGACCGCCGTTTTATCGGTCGCAAATTGTATCTAGAAGCCCTAGCAGAAGACTCTATCCAAGTATTTGTTGCGGTCGATACCAGTGGTTCTATTAGCGATCGACAAATGCAGATGTTTCTCAGCGAAGTTGTGGGAATTCTCAGCGCCTACCCCCATCTAATCTGTGAATTATACTACGCTGATACAGAAGCTTATGGTCCCTATTACTTAACAGCAAAAGGGGAAATTCCCAGACGAGTAGGTGGGGGCGGTACATCTTTTATCCCCTTTTTTAAAAAAATTGAAGAAAATCGAGATTGGCACCTGACAGGTGTCTGTGTTTACCTCACTGATGGGTATGGTGATTTTCCCTCAGAACCACCGACTCTCCCGGTCCTTTGGGTGGTGAGTCCCGGTGGGTTGGGGTTGGAATACTTCCCCTTCGGAGAAGCAGTGCGGTTACTGTCGGTGTAGGATGAGAGACTAGGGCAGGGAAAATAGGGAAATGAGACAGCGATCGGTTAAAAATTTTTGACAAAATGCACCAACCTGAAATTATTTTTGGTATTTCCTCCTGGTTCTGTTTCAGCCCTAACCAAGTTACACTCTAACTCAGTAGATTGTTCTCCAGTCTATCGGTACTTGCAACTCTGCCGCTATGAACCCCATTGAGAATGTAGCATTACCATCAAACCTGCGAGGAGAAAGCGCCCTAGCCGCGATCGTCTTCACGGATGTGGAGTCTTTCACGCCGAAAATGGCGGCAGATGAAAAACATACCCTGGCCTTGATCCAGCGAGATTTCGACATCATGGGTCAAGTGTGCGACCGCTTTGACGGACAGGTCCTGAAATCTCTAGGCGATGGTCTACTGATTTATTTCGTTAGTGCAGAAAAAGCCGTTACCGCAGCGATCGAAATTCAAAAAATTCTCGTTGCCACTGCTGCCAATTTACCAGAACGCGATATCCTCATTCATCGCATTGGCATTCACTTAGGAGATGTACTGTTTAGCGGAAACGATGTGATGGGAAATGGGGTCAATATCGCCGCCAGGCTGCAAGCTCTTGCTGCACCGGGGGGGATTTGCATTTCCCAAACAGTTTATGATGTGGTTAAAACTCGCCTGTCCTTACCAGCGACCTATGGCGGTTTGCGGAAAATAAAAGGCATTAACGAACCAGTGCCGGTTTATCAAATTTATACGCCCCGGAACTTAACCAGCACTCAACCTCACAAAGTTTTTATTTCCTATCGCGCCCAAGAACCTGATAAACACCTTGCCCAGCAATTTTACGAAGCGTTAACCACTGCTGGTCACCAAGCTTTTATGGCCGGGGAAAGCATTCGTCTGGGAGAAAATTGGCCGGCACGAATTGAAGCAGAATTAAAACAATCTGATTATTTACTCCTCCTGTTATCTGAGCAATCAGCAACCAGTGAAATGGTCACAGAAGAAGTGCGACGAGCGAAAGAATTACGGGATGGTCGCAGTGATGGTAAACCGATGATTTTGCCGATTCGGGTGAAGTTGCCACTGAGTTTTCCCGTGAATTACAATCTCTACGGCTACCTCGATCAAATTCAGCAACGAGAATGGCAGTCGGATCTAGATACTCCGAGTTTAATTCAAGAAGTTTTGACTGTGGTTGAGGAAGGCCGTGCTTTAGAAGCATCACCCCAAAATGCTTCAATTTCCGGGCAAGTATGGGACAGTCTCGACTCTCCTCCCTTGCCAGCGGCCGGGCCGGAATTGCCAGAAGGTCAAGTTGGTTTAGCTTCAGCTTTTTATGTAGAAAGACCGCCCATTGAGGAGCGCTGTTATGAAGAAATTGTCAGACCCGGAGCGCTGATTCGGATTAAAGCACCTCGGCAAATGGGTAAAACTTCTTTGATGGCGAGGGTCCTCCACCAAGCAACTAATTTAGGTTATCGAACTGTGGCTTTAAGCTTTCAATTAGCGGATAGCAAAATTTTCAGCGATTTGGATCGATTTTTGCAGTGGTTTTGTGCGAATATAGCGCTAGATTTAGATTTGCCGATTCGCTTAGATGATTACTGGAATGCGATTTTTGGCAGTAAAGTTGCTTGTAAGTCTTATTTTGAAAGGTATCTTTTAAAAAATACTGGCAGTCCCTTAGCGCTAGGTTTGGATGAAGTGGATCGAATTTTTCAACATCCAGAAGTAGCCGCAGATTTTTTTGGATTGCTGCGAGCTTGGCATGAAGAGTCAAAGAACCGTGAGATTTGGAAAAAATTGCGGCTGGTGGTGGTGCATTCGACGGAAGCTTATGTACCAATGGATATTAATCAATCGCCTTTTAATGTAGGATTACCCATAGAATTACCTGAATTTAACCAGTACCAAGTGCAAGATTTAGCGCAGCGGTATGAGTTGAATTGGACGGAGCAAGAGGTTAAAATTTTAATGGATTTAGTGGGAGGTCATCCCTATTTAGTCAGATTGGCACTATATCATATTACTCGGGGAGATATTGCCCTAGAGGAACTGTTAGAAACAGCAGCCACTGATGGAGGAATTTATGGGGATCATTTACGGCGACATCTGTGGAATTTGCAACAACATCCTGAATTGGCTGTCGCGGCTAAAAAGGTGACAGATGGACTGCAAGGGGTGCAACTAGAGTCGATGCAGGCGTTTAAGTTGCATAGTATGGGATTGGTAAATTTGCAGGGAAATTTGGTCACACCTCGCTGTAATTTATATCGGCAATATTTTGGCGATCGCTTAACTCAAATCGCTTAAAAAGAGAACAGGTGGTTTTGTGATGGGGGCGGAAGATCGAGTAGAGAATTGAAGTTCCTCAAGTTCAGATTTCAGTTCACTTTGAAAAGTTCTGGAAGTTTTAAGAGCTGACTGTCTGTGCTAGAGTCGGATCGCTCGCCAAATCCCAGGTTGCGTGTTTGACTAGGCTCAAACTAACTCAGAGCTGGTCTTGAGCAGTCACGTCAGCACGAAACTCCTGCTAGCATGAAGCAGGTGAATCTTTTTTGGAACCGAGTCAGCTAATCCAGGGACTCAGCATCTCCATTATGCAAGTTCAATGCGCGACAGCTTATCAAGTCGGGGGCAGCCTGCCGCTGGATGCTCCTAGCTATGTAGTGCGACAAGCCGATTTTGACCTCTACAATGGTTTAAAGGCTGGAGAATTTTGCTATGTGTTGAACTCGCGACAGATGGGGAAGTCTAGCCTGCGGGTGCGAGCGATGAGGAAGCTGGAAGCGGACGGTATTGCTTGTGCGGCGATTGATTTAACAGCGATCGGTAGTTCTGATATTACTCCGAACCAATGGTATGCGGGCATTGTTTATAGTTTAGCGAGCAGTTTTGATCTACTGGAACAGTTTGATATTGGCAGTTGGTGGTGCGATCGCGAGTTTCTTTCTCCCGTGCAGCGTCTGAGCGAGTTTGTGGAACGAGTCATCCTTAAAGAAATAACGAAAGAGATTGTTATTTTTATTGATGAAATTGATTGTGTTAAGAGCCTGAATTTCTCGCTGGATGATTTTTTTGCTTTGATTCGAGCCTGCTACAACAAAAGAGCTGACCGCCCTATTTTCAGGCGCTTGACGTTTGCGCTCCTTGGTGTCGCTACTCCCTCGGAATTGATGCAAGATATCAATCGCACTCCCTTTGATATTGGCCATGCGATTGAATTAACTGGCTTTAAACTGCATGAAAGTTTACCTTTAGCAAAGGGGCTAGTTCATAAAACAAATAATCCCAAAGCGGTCCTAAAAGCGGTCTTAGCCTGGACGGGTGGCAAACCTTTTTTAACTCAAAAACTTTGTCAACTTGCTTACACCTCTCCCTCGCCTATTCCTGTTAGCGGTGAGTCGGAATGGGTAGCAGCCCTAGTCAAAACCCGCATCCTTGAAAACTGGGAAGCGCAGGATGAACCAGAGCATTTAAAGACGATTCGCGACCGCATCTTACGAAGTAGTTCTAATACAAAGCGAATCCTCACTCTCTACCAAGGAATTTTACAAAATCGGGAAATTCCTGCTGATGACAGCACCGAGCAAATGGAACTGCGGCTGTCTGGTTTAGCCGTGAAGCAGAATGGAGTGTTAAAAGCTTATAATCGCATTTATGAGTCAATTTTTAATCTTAATTGGGTGCTAAAACAATTAGAAATTCTCACGCCTCCTATCCCTAAGCCTATACCCATTATCCCAATCGATCCGGTTTCTTGTGACAATCGCTCTACGAGTTTTGATGAGCAAACTCTCTACGATCATCTGATTTATTGGGTCCACCAAGAATCGCCAGAACAACTGATTGAACGCTTTCGTCAATTATTTTTTGAAGGAGTGAACTACCCCGATCTGGAGGTCAGAAGTGCTCTGAATCGAATCATCCTTTCTGAGCAGAGCGAACTAGAATTTAAATATATTCTTAACCGCTGCTGCCATATTCTCATCAACCGCTGGCAAGTACACTACCGTGATAAAAAAGCGGTTTCTTATTTGGTTTCTTTATTTAAAAGTTATCCTGCTGGTACTGGGAAATTAAAGGCTCAATCCGGCTTAGTGAAACGCTTGCATGATTTGGTCCTTTACTTTATCGAAAGTGAGGAGTACCAGATGTTACAACGTTTGGTTAAAGTGGTAGATCACGGTGAAAAGCCAGAAAAAGAAAAAATTGTCAATCTCTCCTTAGGTAAGCTGATTTCTCGCTATCCTTATTTATATAATCATTGTTTACTTCCTAATCATAGCTCTTACGAGCATCAACAGACCATTCGAGAGATTCAAGCTCAAAGACAACGCCAGTTTGAAATCAATTTATCTCAATATTTACCCTACTTAATTAGGCAGACTCAACTTGCTCGCAAGAATAATCCTCATTTAGTCGCCCAGATCGTGCAACCCGTGGCTAACCCAACTCTTTTGAGCGATCGCGAATTGTATTTAGCCACTAAACACTTTGTGGGGAGAGTTGAAGGCTCCTACACTTATCAAGACTTAGCTCAACTTTTCCTAACTCGGACCAGAGAAGTTCAAACCTACCGCAGATTTAAACTGGATTTATATGAATATTTAGTGGCTTCTATTGAACCAGAATATGGTCAACGGCAGTTTAATGAGCGTTTGTCTAAATTTTTAAAGAATACATTTTCTCAAAGTGATTCTCAGAAATTAACTGATTTTTTAATCATGAGGACTTGCAGCCAACTTTTCAATTTCTTAATTGTAGAAAGTCCCCAGAATCCTAATCATTATGTATTTCTAGATTTGGTTTCTAATATGGGTACGATTCAGACAACTGCTCTGTTACTAAAAATTGTGCTGCTCTCGCGCCAAGTCAAGTTTTATCTGGAAAAACGGTTCTCTATTTTGTTCAATCACTATGAAGATCGGGATATTGAGGAAATCCGGTGGTTTGTTAAATCTTTAGAGAATTTAAATCTTGCTTTAGTCATGAATTTTGGTTCGGTCGATCTATCCTTCATAAAACAAAACATTCCTTGACAAGGTAATTTTTGAATGTTATGAAAGATTTGCTTGAGGGTGAATGGAACAGCGGATGAAATCATTAAAATTCAAAAATTAAGCAGTCAGATGAGTACAGGAGAAAACTCAACCTACCCCTATCAAGTTGGTGGCAGTTTGCCAGTCGATGCTCCTACCTATGTGAGGCGGCAAGCAGATGACGACCTCTACAATGGATTGAAGGCGGGGGAGTTTTGCTATGTACTCAATTCGCGACAGATGGGTAAGTCTAGCTTGCGGGTGCAAACCATGAAGCGGTTACAAGCTGATGGGATTGCTTGTGCTGCGATTGACTTGAGTGCGATCGGCTCTCAGGGCATTACGATCGAGCAGTGGTATGCTGGGCTGATTTATACCTTAGCCAGTAGTTTTGAGCTTTTAGAAAAAGTTGATATTAGTCATTGGTGGTGCGATCGTTCATTTCTCGCGCCGGTGCAACGGTTAAGCCAGTTTATCGAGGAAGTTTTACTGCGGGAAGTGACTCAACGTCTGGCGATTTTTATTGATGAAATTGACAGCATTCTCAGCTTAAATTTTCAAGTCGATGATTTTTTTGCGCTGATTCGTGCTTGCTACAATAAGCGAGCCGATCGCTCTGACTATAACCGCCTTACTTTTGCACTGTTGGGAGTGGCAACGCCCTCAGATTTAATTAATGATGCGAACCGAATTACACCGTTTAATATTGGGCGAGCCATTGAATTACAGGGGTTTCAATTAGAGGAAGCTGGCACGTTAGCAGCAGGATTTGTAGGGCGAGCCAGTGAACCGCTCGCGGTACTCAGGGAAATTTTAGCTTGGACAGGGGGGCAACCGTTTTTGACTCAAAAAGTGTGTCGGCTGCTCCAGACTATTTGTAGCAAAGATTGTTTTTTAATTGAGAGTGGAACCGAGGCAGAATGGGTTGAGAAAGCAGTAAAATTCTGCCTCATTGAAAACTGGGAAGCCAACGACGAGCCAGAACATTTTAGGACAATTCGCGACCGCCTCACCAGAGGCTCCCAACGTACCGGGCACCTATTACGCTTATATCAGCAAATTTTACAACACACAGAAATTGCGACCAATGACAGCCCGGAACAAATGGAATTGCGACTGAGCGGGTTAGTCGTGAAGCGAGCGGCTAAGTTAAAGGTGAATAACCGCATTTACCAGTCAGTTTTTAACCTTAGTTGGGTGAATGGAGCCTTAGCAAATTTTCGACCCTATGGAGAGGCGATCGCAGCCTGGGAAGCATCTAACCGTCAGAATGAAGCTTATCTCTTGCGGGGGCAAGCCTTGCAGGAGGCTTGGACCTGGGCCGCGGACAAGAATTTAAGCCCTCAAGATTATCAGTTTTTAACAGCAAGCCAAGCCTTAGAAACGAGAGAACTTGTGGAAGCGCACCAGAGAGTGACCGAAGTTCGACAACAAGCAGAAGTTAAAGAAAGATCGGCGCAAGATTCAGAACAATTACATCAATTCAGCCGTGAAGCTTTGCAACAATTTGAATTAGCAGAAATTGAAGCTTTACTGTCAGCAATTCAGGTGGGTAAAACCTTGAAAAGTTTAGTACAGGATCGTCTTCCACTCCAAGATTATCCAACGGTCCAACCCCTCCTCGTGTTACAAACAATTCTGGACAAGATTCACGAGCAAAATCGCTTAGTCAGCCATCAAGGTCAAGTTCTGGGAATCAGCTTTAGTCCGGATGGCAAGCGTTTAGTGACAGCGGGAATGGATGACACAGTGATTCTGTGGGACCGAGCGGGAAATAACCTCAGGCAATTTGAAGCAAATCAGGGTGGAGTTGGTGATATTGCTTGGAGTCCAGACGGACAATATCTAGCAACAGCCGGAGCCGATAATACAGTCGGAATTTGGGATTTATCGGGCTATGAATTAACTCGACTTGAGAGGCATCTCAACAGCATCGATCGAGTCGAATTTAGCTCGGATAGCAAACGTTTAGCAACGATTGCCAGTGACGGAGTGCGCTTATGGAACCTGTCAGGGCAGCAAGTTGCTCAACGGCATACTCATTCAAGCTGGAGGGCAAGTGCAAGTTTCGATCGCAATGGGCAATGCCTCGCTGTGGCGGTGCGAGAAGAAACAGTACGACTTTGGAAAGGATTAAGACGACAACCCTCTGAATGGAAGGTGAATCAGAGCCAAGAAGGTGAGGTGACAACAATCAGTTTGAGTCCTGAGGGAGAATTCTTGGTGGCTGCTACAAATCATTCTACCATTCGCATCTGGGATTTTTCTAAGATGCGATGGTTGGACTGGCAAGCGCAACAAGGAGAAATTTTTCATGTCACTTGTAGCCAAGATGGGCAGTTGATTGCCACCGCCGGGGCAGATGGTACAGCGATCGTTTGGAATTTATCAGGTCAGCAAATTGCTCAATTCAAAGGTCATCAAGGTGCAATTAAAAGAGTAAAATTTAGCCCAGATGGACGCTCTCTTGCTACAGCAGGGGTCGATGGTACGATCCGATTATGGGAGTTTTCACCGAAGTATTTAGCTCAATGGAATGCTGATGGTGGCGCCGTCTACAATGTGTGCTTTACCTCTAGCCAAAAGCATATTTTAACTGAAGGAGCGGATGGCAAAATTCGTGTGTGGAATCTTAGAGGGAAGCAATTAGCTCAAGTTGACGATCCTCAAGGCTGGGCGAGAAATGCAAGTTTTAGCCCCGGAATGAACTATTTAGTTACAGCAGGAGCAGATGGAAAGGTGCGACTGTGGCGAATTACCCAGTCGGGATCTCATAAAAATTTGCCGGTTATCCTTCCTTTAGCAGCCGATCAAAATCCTGTTTGGATGATTGAAAATCGGAAGGGAGTTCTGGATTATCTAATTACCTTCTATCATCAACTTCCTTTAAGTTGGGTGAATAGTGTAACTTTTAGCCCGAGGGCTCCAAAAAACAATGAACAAGAATTTTTCGCGACAGGAGGCTCGAATGGGAAAGTTGCGATCTGGGATGTGGAAGGGAATCAGATTTCGCAATGGAAAACTTGTCGAGGCGAAATTAGAAGTATTTGTTTTCACCCCGATGGGCAACGGTTAGGGACTTTAGGAGCGAGTGGAACTGTTTGTCTCTGGGATTTAAAAGGGAATTTGCTAGCAGAACTTACGATTGAGCAAGAGAAAGCTTTTTGTTTACGAATTAGCCCGGATGGGCAAATACTTGCTACAGCAGGGAAGGAAGGAACGGTTAAACTCTGGACTCTAGCTGGGCAGCAGTTAGCTGAATTCAAGAGCAATCAGGGTTGGATTTGGAGCCTAAGTTTTTGTGAAAGTGGAAAACGAATAGCGATTGCTGGCGATGATGGGACGGTACAACTCTGGCGAGTGGAAAATTTAGATGAACTTCTAGCGCGAGGGTGTGATTGGTTGAAAAATTACCTGAAGGTTCATCCTGAAGAAGCAGCCAAATTAGAAGAAATTCCAACTCATAGAAACTTGAGAGAAATTGCTGAAACTCTCATTCCAAATGAGAGAAGTGACAGGGAGATTTCACCAAGTTTGCCTCCCCTACTAACAACAACTTCAGAAAAAGAGAGACAGCGATTTATTAGAACAACTGCGACTCATCCCAAAGAAGGTTTTTTAGAAGAGTTTGTATTAAATAAAAAATTACTCAGAATTTATCAGGGCGATATTACTAACTTGATTGTTGATATCATTGTCACTTCTGACAATCGTTACTTGACGATGAACGGGATGATTGGTCGCAGGATTCGAGAGGTGGGTGGTGAGGAAATTTACCAAGAGGTTAGTAAACTCGCACCTTTATTAATCGGCGATGTTGCAGTCACTACAGCCGGAAAATTGCGGGCGATTAAAATATTTCATGGCGTCCTTGGGTCTGATAAATTTTTGTCAGGAGAGGTGATTAAGCGAGTGGTGCATAATTGCCTAAACCAAGCGAATCAATACCAATTGAAAAGTATCGCTTTTCCTTTGCTAGGGACAGGAGGATTTGGGTTTTCTGTGAAACAAGTTTGGCCAGCGATGCTGTCACAACTCTCCGAAGATTTAGCTGATGAAAGCCAAAGTATCAGTGAAGTTGTCATTACTTTATATGGAAGAAGAATTTTAGAAGAATTCCAGAGTCAAATCATGCTGCCTAAAATAGAAATAGGGGGTTAACTTTTAATATTTTAATAATTTTTATCGCAATCGTTGAAGCTGTTCTCTAAATCAAGTAAAATGAACTCAATCGAAGGTATCTATGAAGTTTGTATCGGGGTTCCCGATCCGATCCCGCAAATTCAATATTGGCAGCAATTTGGCTATCGCATCGGTGAAATGGGCGAATTAGCTGCACCCGTTGCCTCTCAATTATACGGGGTCAATTCGGCGCTCCGTTCCCTTCGTCTCTACCACCAAGATGCAGATCATGGCTTAGTCCGCCTGATGGTGTGGGAATCTCCGATTAATGATGGCTTGCAAATGTCCTCAATGAAGGTGAAAGGCAACCGCTGGGCAACCTCATTAACTGCTGATACTTTGAATATTTTAAATCATGCCGAAGATGCAATCGCAGCTAACTTCTCCTTAAAATTTACAACTCCTCAATGGGAAATTATTTACAATAAAGATAGAAAACCTCGCCCTTTTGTCGATCCGGCTGTTGGGGTGCGAGAAATGATGTTATTACAACCCTTAACTCGGCAGGTTTTATTTCAGCGCTTCAATTATACTATTCCCCATTATGGCAAAATCAATGAGCATTCTTTTTTCAAAACGAGCCAAATTACCCATGCAGGTTTAATTGTTCAAGATGATAGCAAAGAAATTCTCCGATTTTATGAAGATGTACTAGGATTACTACGGAGTCGTGACGATGTCGAAACCAGTTATGAATCTTCCGAAGCGGGTCGGCAGATTTTTGAGCTACAACCTCATGAACGATTTTTTGTAACCTCATTTGACGATCCTCGCTCCTCAAAGCAAGATTTTATGGCGACTCGTTCTGGCCGACTTTATATTCTTCGCTTCCCTGACTCTCTCCGATTAGAGGAACACTTTGAGCGAGCAAAACCTGGTTGTTTAGGACTCTCTCTCTATACCTATCGAGTCCGAGACCTTGCAGACTATTATCAAAAAGTCCGAGCGAGTCATGCCACTCACCTGACTGACATAATCAACAATGAATTTGGGGAACAAAGTTTTTCTTTTGTCGCTCCTGATGGTTACTTCTGGACATTAATCAGTCGGTAAACAGCTCACTGCGACCTATAAATTCTCACTCAGACGCGATTGGAATTGGGAACTGTTCTCCAGCGAGATAGGCGTCAAAATGTTCTTTAAAGTAAAGCCAAGAAGTCATATCCTCTGTCTCTAATTGGTCGGGAGGAGCATCTTTATACAAGGGGACACGGCTATTAATTTCTGCTTGCAACAACGGTGGCAATTCTTCAAAACTTTTCACTTTTAAACCAGTGGCACTGTAGATGAGATGACCGGTTCTCTCCCCCATTTTCATCCAAGGAAGCCAAGGACCAATTCTATCCCAAGCTAATCTAAGTTTAGACACGGATGCTATTTCAGGATTGAGCAGATCCTCAGTCGGAACGCTAAGTTTAAATAACTCGGCTGCTTGATAGGTCGGATTCGGACTGTACTCAATAAATTTCGGGTCTTCTGCTAAAGGATTCGGATAAGTGGGGAATAAATCAAAGACAAATGTAGTATAGTCTTCCTCCACTTTTGCCGGGAAATTCCCTCGGAAATTTCCTTGCACGGGGTTATTAGCAACGTGAACAACAGGCACTGTTTCCCCCGTCCAAGGGTTCTCCCATCTATGGATAATTTCCCAGGTATTGGGTTCGAGATAGTAGGTTAATTCCCGTGAGGTAAATTTCCAGGCATTTTCACTCACGGCAATACACCGACTGACACTCATACCCACGATTTTAAAGAGTCGCCGTTTCGGTTCACCAGGGACAAATGAGTAGATAGCACCATCCCAAGTCAGGAAGGTTGCTGTGCCATCTAAGGAGCTGCGTACTTTGACCCATTCCTTAGCCGTCAACTCTTGTTGGTTAATAGCCATTGATCGACTCCTGATTAATACCGAATTGAGCGAATTGTAGTCAAGGTGTGAATCCGAGCCTGTCTCTACAGTCGAGCAGAGGTTATTCCAGCGTTGCCTCTTTTGGCACAGCAAATTGTTGTTCTAATTGGTGATATTGGGGGACACCAATGAGCTTTTCAAATTCTTTAAATCCAACTAATGCTTTAAAGTCAACCGTGCTTCCCCGTTCTCTTAAGTGCTGTAAACAAGCCGTTAAACTATAAGTGGTGGCTAGGAGGCCGGAAACGGGGAAAAATGCAATTTTAAAGCCTAATTCTGCTAACTCAGAGGCAGAAAGTTCAGGGGTTTTTCCTCCTTCTACGATATTGGCAACCAACGGGGCCCCTGGAAAAGCGGCTGCGATCGCCTTCAATTCCTCCAAAGACTGGGGAGCTTCCACAAACAGCAAATCAGCTCCAGCTTCTAAATAAGCGTGTCCCCGCGCGATCGCTTCCTCTAAACCCAAGGGTGCCCGCGCATCCGTGCGAGCAACGATCACCAAGCTGCTATCCCCCCTTGCCTGGACTGCGGCTCGAATTTTTCCTGCGTGTTCCGCGGCTGCGATCACTCGCTTCCCCTCAAAGTGACCACACTTTTTCGGCCACTCTTGGTCTTCCAAAATAATGCCGGCTAAGCCTAACTGCACAGCATCTCTGATAATGCGGATGACATTTAAGGCATTGCCATAGCCGGTGTCCATGTCTGCAATGAGGGGAATGTTGACGGACTGAGTAATTCGTCCCACGCTGTAGAAGACTTCCGTCGCGGTGAGAAAGCCGTAGTCGGGTAGGCCTAGGGTAGAGGCAGCAATGCCAAAGCCGCTAGTGGCCACCACTTCAAAGCCTAGCTGTTCCGCTAATTTGGCTCCCAGGCAGTCGTAGACGCCAGGAATGACAAGAATTTCGGGGCGATCGAGCAACTGCCGCAGCTTTTGTCCAGCAGACATAAATCAACCTGTAAAAAAATGGGTTAAAACGGGATAGCACAGGTATAAAATTTCCCTTATAGAAGGTGGTTTGTCAAGAAAAAGCGAAAGATCGTTAAAACTTGGTGTTTGGTTATCGGCTAGTTTACAGGCAAGGTTTTTGATTTCATTAAGCTGATTCTGGGTCACGATTGACCCTTTAGCATCGGTTAAAACTCTCTCTGAAGGGGGATGACGCCAGCCGCTTACAAGCAGAGTCTCACTTAGTAATGTAATACTGTATCTCTCACCGCAGATTCCCCAGCAGTATGGAAGCAAATACCGTTAACTCTTTCAGAGCTTTGGCTCTTCAGGTCACTTGCCATGCAGTGAACCAAGCAAGCGATCGTCAAGAGGTGCGATCGCTCATGTTGAAAACCATTCAAACTCTCTCTCAACAAATTGCAGCGAGTATCGCCTTTATTGGTTCTGACTGCAAACTGGTGGTGCTGCCAGAATATTTTTTAACCGGTTTTCCGATGGGAGAATCACTCGCAGCGTGGGCCGAAAAAGCTTGTCTTGAGATGGCAGGTGCTGAATATGAAGCGTTGGGAAAAATTGCTCAAAAATACAGCATTTTTCTGGCTGGCAATTGCTATGAACTTGACCCAAATTTTCCAACTTTATATTTTCAAACTTGCTTTATCCTCGATCCCTCTGGCTCACTGATTTTACGCTATCGGCGGTTAAATTCTATGTTTGCTCCAACCCCGCACGATGTCTGGGAAAAGTATCTGGACTGCTACGGTTTAGAAGGGGTTTTTCCCGTTGCTAAAACCGCTATTGGCAATTTAGCTGCCATTGCTTCCGAAGAAATTTTGTTTCCGGAAGTAGCAAGGTGTTTAGCCATGCGGGGAGCAGAAATTTTCCTGCACTCCACTTCGGAAGTGTACGGAAAAGAGCGATCGCCGAAAGATATCGCCAAACTGGCTCGTGCCATCGAAAATATTGCTTACGTAGTCTCAGCGAATACAGCAGGCGTTGCTAATATTGCCATGCCCATTGCTTCAGCCGATGGGGGTTCAAAAATCATTGATTATCGAGGACTCGTGTTAGCAGAAGCTGGTGCAGGAGAAAGTATGGCTGCTTTTGCCGACATTGATTTAGGAGCGCTGCGACAATATCGCCGTCGTCCTGGGATGAATAATTTACTATCTCGGCAACGTTTGGAATTGTATGCTGAAAGTTACCGTCAGTTTCAATTTTACCCAGCTAATAGCATGAGTCAAGGAGAGGTGGATCGGAAACATTTTATTAAAACTCAGCAAGAAACTATTGAGCGGTTAATCAAGTTGGAAATTATTTGATGAGGAGGGGTATTAGGAAACCGCAGATACAAGCGAATCAACGGGTTCTAGATCGGGATTGATAAGTCGGTGGAATCAAATTCATCAAAGGTTTTGAATATGGGTGCTAAAATCAGCGTTCGCAATCCTCGAAATGGAAGCATTGATTACTGGATAGAACCGCCCAATCGGGAACAAATTGCTGCGAAATGTGCGAAGTTACGTGAGGCTCAAATCGAGTGGCAGCAGGGAGGGTTAGTCAGGCGAATTGAAGCGTTGCAGCAGTGGAAAGAATCGATCTTGTCTAACCAAGAAAAGCTGATGACCGCTTTAGTAACCGATACAGGCAGATTGTCAGTTTCTCTTCTGGAATTTGAGTCGTTTATCTCTAGTATCGATCGCTGGTGTCGCTTAGCACCGGAATTACTGGTAGAAGATGACAAACAAACAGCTTTTCCCTTGATTCGATTGCAAAGTCAACTGGTTCCCTACCCTTTGGTTGGTGCAATCAGTCCTTGGAATTTTCCACTGTTGTTATCGACCATTGATACAATTCCTGCTTTATTAGCCGGTTGTGCAGTGGTAGTCAAACCCAGTAAAATTGCGCCTCGCTTCGTGCAACCGTTGTTAGAAAGCCTAGCAACAATTCCCTTGCTGGGAGAGGTGTTAACATATCTAGAAGGTGCTGGCGATACCGGTGATACCTTAATTGAATTCGTGGATTTGCTCTGCTTTACAGGCAGTGTTGCCACGGGGAAAAAAGTAGCAGAAGCAGCAGCAAAGCGGTTTATTCCCTATTTTTTGGAATTGGGAGGGAAAGACCCCGCAATTGTTCTTGAATCAGCCGATTTAGAATTAGCAACATCAGCGATTTTGTGGGGGTCGGTTGTGAATACAGGTCAATCTTGCCTTTCGACAGAACGCATTTATGTTGCCGCCTCAATTTTTGAAGAGTTTGTGAAAAAATTAATTAAAAAAGCTCAGAGACTGAATTTAGCTTATCCGACTTTAGAAGCGGGAGAGATTGGACCGATTATTGCTGAAAGACAAGCTGCTATTATTCAAGAACATCTACAAGATGCGATCGAACAAGGAGCCATCATTCATTGTGGTGGGAAGATAGAAGCATTAGGAGGGGGTCTGTGGTGCCGGCCGACGGTTTTAACTCAGGTTCATCATGGGATGAAAGTGATGGTTGAAGAGAATTTTGGACCCCTGATGCCGGTGATGTCCTTTGATAGTCTTGAGCAGGCGATCGCTCTTGCCAATGATACTATTTATGGGTTAAGTGCAGCGGTTTTTGCAGGGACTCCAGAGGATGCGCTTGCAGTCGCCTACCACCTAGATGCGGGGGCAATTAGCATTAATGATGCAGCCTTAACCGCAGTGATACACGAAGCAGAAAAAAATGCTTTTAAGTTTTCTGGGATGGGGGGGTCACGGATGGGAGCAGCAGCTTTGAAGCGGTTTGTGCGAAAAAAAGCGTTTTTGATTAAGACTGAAGCCGTCCGCGATCCTTGGTGGTTTAAGAATATCTAAATCAGTTATGATTAAACGAACATCTGGCACTCAATAAGTTTGACAACCAGTTAGTTTTTAAGCTGCCTAACAAAAAATAAATCTCTTGGGAAACAGGCAGCCTGCCGATTTCTGAACTCAGTGCAAGTGATGAGAAAAATAAAATTCCTAGGGGAAGAATTGCGATGAAATTACCTGACGGCCCGAAGAACACACCAAGAGTGCTGCGGTTGCTGAAGCTGATTCTGCGACCGGTCGCATACCTAGAAGATTACCAGCGACAGTATGGGGATAATTTTGCAATTGTGGGGCGTCAGAATTCTGCCATTGTCTACTTGAGTCACCCCCGAGCTCTTCAAGAAATCTTTGCTGCTGAAGGGGGGAAATTAGAAGATATTGGTGCGGGAGATCGAGTTTTACAATTCTTGCTGGGGGAGCACTCATTGCTATTTGTCTCCGGCGATCGCCACAAACGAAAGCGCCAACTGTTAACTCCTCCGTTTCATGGGGAACGGATGCAAGCTTACGGCAAGCTCATCTGTCAAATTGCTCAGCAAGTGACGGAACAGTGGCCCCTGGATCGCCCTTTTTTGTTGCGTCCTGCGATGCAGGAAATCACCTTGCAAGTGATTTTACGGTTGATTTTTGGCTTGCAGGAAGGGCAGCGCTTTGAGGAAATCAAACAAATTTTAACAGCGATTTTAGATAATTTTAACTCTCCGATCTTTTCCAGCGTCTTCTTTTTTAAGAGTCTGCAACGGGATTATGGCCCTTGGAGTCCTTGGGGTCGTTTCATCCGCCAGAAACAGCACCTGGATGAATTACTCTATGCAGAAATTCAGCAGCAACGTCAACAGTTTGACCCGAATCGCAAGGATATTTTTACTTTATTAATGGCAGCCAAAGATGAAGCAGGCGAGGGGATGTCAGATACAGAATTGCGCGATGAATTAATGACGCTGCTGCTAGCAGGCCATGAAACAACAGCTTCGGCTTTAACCTGGGCTTTTTACTGGCTCGATCGCCATCCGGAAATCCGGGAGCGGTTACTGTCCGAACTCAGCCATGCGAATTTATCAGATGCGAGTGCGATCGCCAAACTCCCCTACTTAAGTGCAGTTTGCTCAGAAACGCTGCGAATTTACCCAATTACGGCTACAACTTTCATGCGGGTGGTGCGAGCGCCCATCCAAATCATGGACTATGAATTTGAGCCGGGAACGGCTTTATTACCCTGTATTTACATGGCTCACCACCGAGAAGAAGTTTATCCCGAACCTCAAAAATTTAAACCAGAGCGATTTCTAGAAAAGCAATTTTCACCCTATGAATATTTACCCTTTGGAGGAGGGAATCGTCGTTGTATCGGCATGGCTTTTGCTCAGTTTGAAATGAAATTGGTGTTAATGACAATTTTGTCCCAATTTAAACTCAGCCTTGTTGATCGGCGCCCCGTGCAGCCTGTGCGTCGTGGATTAACGCTCGCACCCCCTGGCAATTTGCGGATGGTCGCAACGCGCCTGGAACAAAAACAGCCAATTCTTGTATAATTCAAATTAAATCTAGCCCTAAAAGCAGAGGATTTGTATGTCTAATCTTCGAGAAGAAATGCCTGTACTGGCTCGACATGAAGGTGACTGGGTGGGTACTTATTTGGTCCTTGATACCGAAGGAAATATCCTCGACAAGCACAACTCCCATTTAACCTGTCAGTTCCCAACCAATACCCCCTATCCCTACTTCCAGATTAATCGATATAAGTGGCTGGATGGTAAGCGCGAAGAACATCAATTCCCAGCTACCTATCGAGATCGAAAAATCTGGTTTGATACAGAGCGCATTGAAGGGAAAGCTTGGGAAGTAGACGATTCCACCATTATCCTGTACTTTAACTACAAAACTATGCCAGGGATGTATTTATATGAAATGATTCAGATTAGTCCCTGCAACAATTATCGCGCCCGCACCTGGCAATGGTTTAATAACCATCAAATTTTTCGGCGGACTTTAATTCAAGAGGAACGGATGCGATAATTATTACGAATCCTGTGGCACCTACGAATTGTAATGAGCGACAGGTTCCCACCCATAATAAGTTTGAAAAGGATGACCAGCCCGAACAAAAATTAGGAGTCCTGTATCAGTGTGGTAGGGGCCGTGAGGAATGTGGGAGGGTCGCCAAAAATAACGACCCTCAGTCATAGTCCCCCGATTTCCTGTAATCGTACCTTGCAATACAAATGTTTCTTCAAAAACAGGATGGTAGCGACTTCTAAAATCAGCCCATTGAGGAAGTACCCCCAGCATCCAAGTATTAATTGCAGCCTCTGGATCGGTTCGTAATGACTTACGCATCGCACCGGGTGGAAAGCCAGGGGTAATGGTTCCTCCCCAGGGGAGCGAAAAGGTATTCAGCGAGGGAATATAGAGGTGTCGTTTGGCTGTTGGCAGATCCTCAGAAGCTGAAATCAATTGAATGCTCGCCGCAGGCATCCAAAGCATTTTTGTGTCCTGAATTGCTCGCCACTTGCCAGTACAAACTCCAGCCGGGATCGAAGCATAGCTATAGCATCCCAATTGGTAGGAACCTATTTGCAATTCTCCCTTCAATATAAATATCTCTAAATCCGCAGTAAAGTAGCCCCCATGATTTTTCCAACCTTGAGGTAACTCAACTAACTCGGTGGAAGCACCTGTTTGCTCATCACGGCTGAGGATTTGGGTGATTGTATTTGCAGAGAAACCTAGTAGATTCCAAGTTTCTGGTTCAACATCGGCTGATTGTATAAACTCGATATGGGGTCTAGCCATTGTCTACTCTCCTCTAATCACTGGTTTACCAAATTACCACTCACCCGCAGCTTGATTTTACCGCCCTGTCAGAAAGATCAGCTATGGTAGATTTACCTTGCACTTCCAGACGGATCGGATGTTCGTTCCACCGAGAAGGCAACTCGCTTAACTATCACCCTTAAAACAATTCCTCAATTAGCACTTATGGCTGCTATAACTCCGTTTATTCGTCGCTGGCAAAAACAATTATTGGTTCTGGGTTTATGTCTGTTGAATGGCTCCGGATTGCTACCGGCAACTGCACAGGATTCAGAGCAATTACGGAAAACTTTTCAGCAAACCATTGAAATCTATCCCCAACAGTTAATCGAAGCGAGACAAGCGGGAAATCGCTTGCTGGAAGCACAAACTATGTCGAATGCTGGCCTAGCTTATCAATTTTTGGGAGAGTATCAAAAAGCCGTTGACTTGTATCTAGAAGCGCTAGCAATCGCGAAAACACTGTCAGAACCAGCTTTCACCGACACGATTGTGCAAAGGCTGACTGCTGCTTACAGCCAACAGGGAGATAATCGGGGGATTAATTTCTTAACAGAACAGTTAAAACAAGCCAAAGCAAGTGGCGATCGCACTTACACGGGGATTCTTTTAAAGAATTTAGGATTAGCTTATCTTTCTATTTTTGAGTACCCCAGAGTTATTGAAATCTATGAAGAGTATCTCCCCCTCATTCGAGCTAGCAAAGACCGCAGCGAAGAAGCCAATGCTTTAAACATTCTCAGTCGCGCTTATGGTTTAACCAAGCAACCTGAAAAACAAATTACTCTGCTAGAACAACAACTAGCGATTGCTCAAGAAATTGGCAACGTATCGCTACAACTTTCTGCACTGTCTAGTTTAATTTATGCTTACCCAGAAGTGGAGCGAGTTCAAGACGCGATCGCTGCTGCGGAACAAGCAGTGCAAATCGCACAGAAAGCTCAAGATCCGACTGGAGAAATCTTTGCGCTGCAACAGCTTGGCTTACTGCATGGTCGCTTGGGTAACTCTCAAAAGTTAATTTCTGCCTTAGAGGCTGCTTTAGCACTTTCTCAAAAAATTAATAACCCTTTTTTACAAGCTTTTACCTTGCAATATCTGAGCATCACTTATGGTTTGCTCGGAAACTATGCTAAAGGCATCGAACTACAGAGCCAAGGTTTAGAGATTTATCAAAAGCTGCGTCAACAGGGGATCGCTTCTCTCGAAAGCATGGAAAGTGTTGCCCTCTCGAATCTCGGCTATCAACAATATAAAATGGGTCAATTTTCAGCAGCAGAAACAACGATCAAAAAAGCTTTAGCAGCTTATAATCAGGCCGGAAAACTGGTACTAGGGAATACTAATCTCTTTGCTTATACTCGCGATGAACTTAATATCAGCCTCCGCGATGCGATCGCCGATCTTTATCGAAATTTGCAACAGATTTTAGTAGCAACAAATCGCTTAGACGAAGCTTTGGAAGTCGCAGAATCTGGTAAAGCTAGAGCGTTTATTGACTTGTTGACCACTAATTTAGGAGTGCCTCCTCAATCTCTCAAAACCACCCCAGATCTGACTGTCGCCCAAATGCGTCAAATTGCCAAAGCGCAAAATTCTACCTTGGTGCAGTATTCAGTGGTCTATAATAAAAATATATTTTCGATGGTACAGCTTGGAAAACAGGAGCTCTATGAAACTACTTTGTATATTTGGGTGATTAAACCGACCGGCGAAGTAATATTTCGCAAAGGTGATTTAGAACCAGTTTGGTCACAATTTCAACCTACACAGAGCAAGTATTTTCGATTAACTTCCTTTGTAATTGATGCTCGCAACTCGATTTTTTTAAGGGGCAGAAGCAGTACCGCTAGCGAAAATCCAGCAGGAAGCGATCGCGCGACCAGTGCCCGCGAAGTATCTCAGCAATTACAGCAGCTTCATCATATTTTGATCGACCCGATCGCAGACCTCCTCCCCACCGATCCTCAACAGCGAATCACGTTTATTCCCCAGAATGCTTTATTTCTCGTTCCCTTTCCCGCCTTGCAAGACGCTAATGGCAAATACCTGATCGAAAAACATACCCTCCTAACGGCCCCCTCCATTCAAGCGTTGGAGCTTACCCACCAACAGCGACAACAACTCAAAACCTCTGCTAGTACCACTGCTTTGGTCGTTGGGAACCCAACCATGCCGAGTCTGAGTACCCAACCCGGAGAAGCCCCCACTCAATTGCCGAGTTTGCCAGGAGCAGAAGTAGAAGCCAATGCGATCGCATCTTTACTCAAGACTCAACCCTTAATTGGTGCTCAAGCCACAGAAACCGCCGTCATCCAACAGATGCCCAAAGCTCGCTTTATTCACCTAGCAACTCACGGATTACTCGACAGTTTAGCAGGGTTTCAAAGCTCCTTAGCCTTCGCTCCCGATCCGCCCACAAACCAAGCAAATACCATCAGAAAGGATGGTTTTCTCACCGCCAGAGAAATCATCAACCTGCCATTAAAAGCAGAATTGGTGGTATTAAGTGCCTGCGACACTGGACGTGGCCGCATCAGTGGTGATGGTGTCATTGGTCTCTCTCGTTCCTTCATGGCCGCTGGTGCGGTCAGTGTGATTGTTTCTCTGTGGAAAGTGCCAGATAAACCAACCGCTGACTTAATGTTGACATTCTATCAAACTTATCAAAAAGTACCAGATAAAGCTCAAGCTTTACGACAAGCGATGCTGACAACGTTGGCAAAATATCCCACTCCCAGAGATTGGGCAGCGTTTACTTTAATTGGGGAAGCTGACTAATGGGAGACTCCTCTCTCTGAAACAGTGATGAACTGTTTTGCCTAACTGCCGAACAAAATTGTGACCCACAAATACAACTTAAAATCTAAAATTAGGCTGGTAACTTGAGGGCTTCCCCAAGCTACCAGCCTAATAAAAAAGACAAGAATTAAGTGCTAGCGAGCGATATAGGTGGGTAGGAAGTGAAGGACATCGCGAAGAACGCTATAGCCAGCCAAATCCCATAGCAGATAAGCTAGGAAACCAATCATGGCTAAGCGACCATTCCAAAGTTCAGCTTGAGGATTCCAACCAAACAGAAAAGCATTGCGATCTTTGCCATTGTAGGCACTAGCAACGGGAGGTAGTTCAGTAGTACGGTTTTCCATGATGATTTACATTCCTTAACAATGTTGTTACCCCGATCGTAACGTTCCGATTTCTAGCCTGCTATCTCTCTAAAGTTAAAGCTGAAGGTCAACCAAAAGAAGTATGTTAATGTCTAGCAACTTGTAGAAAATTCAAGCAGATTAAACTACTAAAAAATTATAAAAAACCGCCTAACATAGCTCTTGTTTAAGCGGTTTTTTAATTATTAAAGCAATAAAAAAATGAAATGATAGGCTTACTAATTAGAACGAAACAATCAGAAAAAAGCGAGCGAAAGAATGATTCCCTGTCAATCAATTCAAGTAAAAACAAAGTGAGCTAGCCCCTAGAGTGAGGAGGACGCCCCGGAATGTAAGCTAACCAACAAAAGCTCACGATCAAAAATAACCATGCTAAGGTAACATGGTTGCCGAATAAACTACGAATGGTATCTTCCATTGTCTTGAAATTAACCGTCAATTGTTAACTATCTCATCTGCTAGATGAAGTCGCAGTCTCATCAATCCGATTCCCTCCCAACCTCCCCAATTTTTGAGAGAGGTTGAGAGGGGAAAAAATTCAGTTCCCAGTGGCAACCAATGGTCTTATAGCGTTTCTCAAAGAGTTGAGGTACATACATGAAAGGGGAAAAAAGGGGAAAAGAGAAAAATGGCTGTACCTCATCAATCTGAGAAACGCTATTACATCTAGCTAACGTCTATTTTGTTGGGTATTTTGTGCAGTTTGGTTCGCCATTTGTAAGTGTGCCTGTAGGTTAGGAATCGTCCGACCCGCCCAAGCTTTTAAATCAGAATCATTTCCCTGCTGAGCCTGAGCTTGGAAGAGAGCAATAGCCTGATTGTGACTATTAATCATTTCCCTCATGTACGCTTCATCAAAACTTGAACCACTGAGCTTGGAAAGCCGACTCCTGACAGCTTGATGTTGGTTATCCAGTTGGCTAGCGGGAGTCACACCTTTTTGTCTAGCTAACTGCATCAGTTGCTGGTTCGCCTGCGTATGTTCTTGAACCATCCGTTGTCCATACTGTTTGACAGCATTGCTAGAACCCTGTTGCACTGCTAGCTGTCCTAATTGCACTTCTAGCATTCCGAGTTGAGCCGCTTGGTTAATAAAGTTTCTGTCTCTAGTGCTGAGGGAGCTTTGAGAATTTCTCTGGTTAGGAGTGTTGGAAGAACCACCCGGAGTATTGGTATTGCTGGGGGTGTTAGAGCCACCGGAATTATTCCGATTGCTGGGAGTGTTGGAAGAACCACCCGGAGTATTGGTATTGCTGGGAGTGTTAGAACCGCCACTCGGAGAATTGCTATTACTGGGGGTGCTTTGAGCCAACTCTAATGAGCGATCGCTCGTTTGCTGAAAAAAGTGAGTCTGAGAATTTGCCTTAGCAATTCCAGGGAAGCTCAGGAAGGAACTGAGGCTAGCAATGCCTAGGAAACCAGCGAACTTGAGCAGTAAATTTTCCCGGTTGTTCAGATTCATAGTTTTCTAAACTTGTTTGAGTTTGAGCAAAAAATTGTCATTACAATCTCTACCCCCTACCTCAGTTAGGGGTTGCTGAAAATAGCTGTTTGGAAAATGTCTCCCGCTGCGGTGCAGTTTTGAGGACTGATGCAGAGTAGATGCTCCCTGGTTGATTTTAGGGAGGGTATCTATGACCCTTCCAACTCAGCAATCTTGCGTCAATCTCTATTGCTGGCATCGCATGGCTGTATGGAGTTAGCGACGATTGACAACAGGTTCCCGCTGGCGGAAGAGATTGGCTAAGCCGATTAAGCCAAATACACCCAGCCAACCCAAATTATTGTGGCGATCGCTCCTGTCAGCAGTAGCTGCGGAAGTCCCCCCATAGGGCGCTGTCGTGGTGTCGGAAGTTGTGCTACTAGGAGTTACAGTTGTGCCGGAAGTTGTGTCACTTGGACTCGTTGTTGTCGTTCCGCCAGAGCGCTCAATAATAGTGGTAGTCGTTGAAGTCGTACCACCCGGAGTAGTTGTTGTTGAAGTTGTGCTGCTAGGAGTGCCAGTGCTGCTACTACCAGTGCCTGTTGTGCTAGTACCCGTGCCAGAAGTACCACTACCAGTGCCTGTTGTGCCAGTGCTGCCAGTTCCAGTTCCAGAAGTGCCTGTTGTACCTGTACCTGTACCGTAAGTTCCAGTGGTGCCTGTTGTGCCAGTTCCAGTTCCAGAAGTACCACTACCAGTGCCTGTTGTGCCAGTGCTGCCAGTTCCAGTTCCAGAAGTACCTGTCGTGCCAGTACGGCCATAAGTGCCAGTGCTGCCAGTTCCAGTTCCAGAAGTACCCGTGCCTGTTGTGCCTGTACCTGTACCACCGTAAGTGCCAGTGCTGCCAGTTCCAGTTCCAGAAGTACCCGTGCCTGTTGTGCCTGTACCTGTACCACCGTAAGTTCCAGTGCTGCCAGTACCCGTGCCTGTTGTACCAGTACCCGTGCCTGTTGTACCTGTACCTGTACCGTAAGTTCCAGTGCTGTCAGTTCCAGTGCCTGTCGTACCAGTGCCTGTCGTACCAGTGCCTGTTGTGCCTGTACCAGTGCCTGTCGTACCTGTACCAGTGCCTGTTGTGCTACTACCTGAACTAGAGCCACCGCCAGCACCGCTACCACTACCACCCGCACCCCCACTAGACTGGGCAGAAGCAGGTAAACCTAAGGGTAGAGTTACTAAACTCAAAGTACAAGCACCAGCCAAAACTATTTTGAACAAGTGATGAGATTTCATGGTCATGGTTGCTCTGATCTTATAGAGCTGTGCGATCGCTTACGTTTGGTAAACGGCAGCAGCAACTTAACTGAATAGTCTTAAGTTAAAATCAACGTTTGAGGTTCGCCAATCATCTTGAGGAGTATTTTGTTAATGCTGATTCTCTTGTTGTTGAGCTGTTGATTCTTCTTTGGGGGAGTTCCCGATCGCTGGTTTAATCCTTTGTGGGAACTCGGGTCTTTATGGCTGACCTTTTGTTGATTGGAGCGAAATCGACAAAGCGACTTTTCAGGAATTTTTGAGCGACGATTTTCAGAGAATTCAGAACTGACACAACTGTTTTTCCTCAGTTGCTAAGCTCATCTTTTTAATCGATGAGGAGAGAGTTGTTGAGGCGCTCACAAAGTGTCAGTTTTAGCCTTGATTCTGCCTAGGGATAGAGGTAGCCCTTCCCGAAAGACCTTTATCTTGAGTACCAGATTCCTGGCGTCTTACAAAAGACGATAAATATTCATGGTTCGCGGTTTAGTGCTTATGGCTTTGAGCCGCGAGCTATGAATCTCAAAGGAAAGTCTAGGCTGCTGTTGAGGAGGGTGCCAGTGGTAGGAGCAGGTTGAGGCCTTGCTGGACCTCCAGTGAAGAGCAGTTAATTTTGTCTGCGAGCATCGCGGTCGGGCTATCAGCCATAATTACTTCTAGAACTGCTTCTGGTTCTGCTTCAAACAGGAAGCGTTGACCCGGAAAGATGACTCGTTCACAGGTAAAAGTGGTGCTATGAGTGAGACGAATAATTTGTAAATGGTTGGTGGCATTTACATAAAAACAAAGCAGTTTTTGACAGGAACGTTCCGTTGTATGGGGAGCAAGTTTTTGAATCATCTTTTTAACCCGATATTTTCAAGAATGACCGCTATTTCTTCAGCGCAAAGTCGTTTTGAAAAATCAGCAGCTAACTTCCCTGGAATTTCGGAAATCCGAATTTCAACGAGAAGAAGTTGTTAAATTTTTTCTTTTTTTGTTTTGTTTCATAAATGAGCTGAGAAATAGCCGTTTGTACAAGTACCCGCATCGTATCTGCTCCTGGTTAGAAATGGCTTCTGTCGGAGGAAGAAAGTTATTGTAAAGTAACAGTGTGTTCTAGAACACATACATAAATCTCTCTAGAAGTGAATGTACAAGTCATGAAATTCCTTCTATGCTTCTGTGCATGATGGCAAGCACGGAAGGTGTGATGTGAACGTAGATATATTTGTCCAGCAAATAGAAAATATGTATGGACGATTAGCTGAACTCTACCGAGACGCCAGCTCATCTCCTACGCAGCTATCACGGGTTCTTCCCGTCGCCTATAAAGAACTGGGCACAGCCTCGGAAAAACTGCAATTAGCAGCCGAGGAACTGCTCCAACAGAATGAGGCTTTAGCAACCGCACAGTCGCAATTGGAACTTGAACGCCAGCGATACATAGAGCTTTTTGAGTTTGCGCCAGATGCCTACCTGGTTATCAATCAAGAAGGCGTGATTCAAGAAGCCAACCGCTCCGCCTGCCTGTTGTTTAATATTTCACACAACTACCTGATTTCCAAACCTTTGGCTGTCTTTGTCCCGGAAGCAGAGCGACCCAAGTTCCGCTGTGAGCTGAATCTTTTAATTGAGCGGGAGCACTGCGAGTGGCACACGCGCTTACAACCACGGAATGGTGAGCCTTTTGAGGCGGGTGTAACCGCGAATCATGTCTGTAATCAGAGAAATGAGGTGCTCGCCGTGAGACTGTGCGTGCGCGACATCACCGAGCGCAAGCGAGCAGAGGCGGCTTTGCAAAAGAGTGATTATGACCCCCGTCAGGATCGTCCTAAGCACTATTACTCTAAAGGTGAGGTGATTCCCTTAATTCCCCAAACTCTTTGGCTGGTCTGCAAAGGTTTAGTGAAGTTGAGTACCCTTTCGGAGAATGGTGAAGAAGTGATTGTTGGGTTTGCAGGTTCTAGTACGCCTTTTGGCTCTAGTTTGACTGCTTTGCAGGTTTATCAAGCAACTGCTTTGTCGGAGGTTGAGTTAGTTTGCATTTCTCTAACAGAACTGACAATTTCACCAAATTTAGCGCAAACGTTGTTACCGAAAGTTAATCAGCGACTTCGACAGACAGAATTGCTATTAGCGATCGCTGGACAGCGACGAGTGAAAGAACGGTTAGAGCGCCTCTTAATGTTATTGAAGCAGGAAATTGGTGAACCGACCCGGCACGGGACTCGCCTCACGGTTCGCCTCACCCATGAGGAACTTGCCTCCGCTTGCTGTACAACACGGGTAACGATCACGCGGGAGCTTAACAAGTTGCAGCGACAAGGGTCGATCAGCTTAGATAGCGATCGCCATCTGATTCTCAAAGATGCAAATTTTTAAGACTGAGTTGTATAAACGGTTACAAAAGCGGTTTATATTAAAACCGCCTCAGGGAATAGTCAGTCAGCCGGCATCACTTTCTTCCAGTATGAGGAAAGTGATTGACCCGGCTAATTATGATTAGTTTTAGCTGAAAAAGTAGGAGAGAATTATGGCAGATAAAACAGTAGAGTTACCACAAGAAGCGAACGCACTTCCTCAAGGAGCACAGCAAATTTTTCAGGCTGCTTTTCAGAGCGCGACTCATGATGGACTCAGCGAACAGGCCGCAATGAGTGTTGCTTGGAACAGCGTCAAAAGTGAATACATTCAAAATAGTGATGGCAGTTGGCGACACAAAGGAGACGATCCAAACATTACCCGCAAATCAATTCAATCTGGTGGTAATTAAGTTTCTTAGCTCGCTCACTAACTCCCGCCCTTTACGACGATTCCATTAAACTCCAAGCCCGGTTTTCCGGGCTTATTAATTGTTGAGAGTTTCTTGATTTTAAGGGACTGTTGAGTAAACTTGAATTAAAATTCTAGCGTTTCTCAAATAGTTGAGGTATTAGGAAAAGGGGAAAGGGGGGAAAAGGGAAAGGGGGGAAAAGGTAAAAATGCCTGTACCTCATTAATCTGAGAAATGCTAGAATAGGTTTTGGTAAAAAGTAATTAATTGTCTTTTTTTACTAGAAATTGAAGTTTCTTTCTCAGAGCTAAAAGAGCGAATCTGAGTTGTCTTTGAAAGAAGGTTTGCGGTCAAACAAAGGTTTCCCACTCTGGCAGCTTGAAGCTGGGTTAGACAAGAATTTATCTGACTATTTTATTGCTTAAATTTAAATAAACTCACTCCTCACCATTCATTTTAGTACGACCCAAATGATTGACAAAATAGATTAAAGCTGTTCACCAGAGAGCTGATGTTGAGGGTGCTTACGCAGGTTAAATTGCCGTTTTCTGGTGGTGAGGAGAAGATAATTGGTTGAGTGTTGCATATCCCATTGAAATTCTGCCAAGATTAGCAGACTCAGCGCCATCACAATTCCTGTAAACAGAAAAGACCAACTGCCAATATAAGGCAAAACTAAAATGGCTCCCAAGTGAATGAAACCTATGGCGAGGATAGCACGCGATCGCACAGCAAACCCAGTTCCTAAATAACCTAAACTACTCAATCCTAACCACAGAGGACAGAGGTTTGCTAAGACACTTCCCCAACCTAGGAAAACACCTAAGTCTGTAAGGATGAGTCCTAAAAACATCAGCATTACCCAACCATAGAGGACCCAGCTAACTCGTTCTACTTTGACCCAATAATGGGTCCAGCATACCATTGTCAAGGTGCCGAGCAAACTCAAAACCGACCACAAACCTGCTTGGAGTGTCCAACTCAATGGGATAAATTGAGCTGTAAAAAACATTGGTAATACGAGGATGCCCCAAAATAAGCAAGCTTGGTCAATGCGGGTATAGAACTTTGAATAAGACCGGTCTTTGCCGATTTGTAAGTGAAGGCACACAAGTCCTTCATCATCTAGAATATCAAGTGTAAGCTGCTTGCGGCGCAGGGGGGGGACGGAATAATTAAAGAATGTCATACCACTTACTGCTAGGTTTCTCAATAAATTTCCTTTCATTCCTAATCTCCAATTTTTAAGCAAGATTGAAATCTGCCAATTGTCTTAATGTAGTGATGACTACTATCTGTCGCTAGTGAGACTTGCTAAAAAGTTAGACTAGAGAAATAGAGAAGGATTGTAAAAAATATCTAAATAAATCTCACGATAGAGGGATAAAAAAAATCAATCTGTTAACTCCAATACAGAATTTAGGTTGTTAAAATAAATTTATATTTCTTTCAGAAAATCCTGAAAAAGTGAGGGTTGATAATGCAGAGCTACTGGAGTTTAAAGCAAGGGTTTAAAAAGATTTGTAACCGATATTTTGTGAGACTTGTGAGGAAGTCATGAACTTAAAAAGCCAGCTCTACACTATTAACGATTCTCAATTCTCTGGAAATTTTTAGCTTGGAGCTCATGGGTGTTCCGACTCCACAAGATGCCAATCAAAATTCTGCATCCGAAATCGTCACAGTTCCTTCAAAAATTTGGGTAACAAAGTGTAACCCTTGACACTACTTTCTCAGTCAAATCGTCCTCTTCCCTTTCCGCTTGTTTGCCTTTTCTCCTCAGGCCGGTGCAACCAGAATGAAGATAACCAGACAGTGATGCCATGAAAAAAGGGCGAGGAATTCTCGCCCTGCCGTTAAGAGTTCTGCGACAGTCCTACCATGTTTAATGCTGTTTGGGTGCTGAGGGGCGATATAAGCCTTTTCTCAACCAGATCCACCGCTTCCAACCAAAGATCACCCCAAACAAAAGGATTGACCAGAAAACGCTTGGTTCTGGCACAGTTTCACTGACCTCAGTACCACTCATGCCGTCGGGCGTTTCAACTGGAACTTGCACTTTTTTGCGATCGCCATTGGGATCGACCCGTACTTCTTCGCTGACCGCAACAAATGAAGTATAACTAGACATTAACCGATAGGCTAAGGCAATATCTGTAACGGCTGCTACGTTAGTAGCTGTCTCAGCCCCGGCCATTTGAGTGGTTAGTTCTTTAATTTTGGCTCGTCCCCAGAGTTGTGCGATCGCGACATTACCGCCATTCTCATCAAACTTGAGGTGAAACACCTTCTCGTAACGTTTGCCACCCGCAGCAGTTCCCGCAATTCGTAAATTACCGCTGAGGCGGTCTTGCTTCCGACCAAACACAACTAAAGGTTGTTCTGCAAACAAATCTGGCGGGTTCAGCGGATAAATTTCCGGCGGTTTCCCCAACCCCTCCCATTTCACTTCAATATCCGTCAGCACTGGATTATTGATTTGGCGGAAAAAGTCTTCAGTCACTTGAGCGATCGGTTCGTCATAGCGGACAATGTGAACCGTACCCCGTCCCACTTCTGCCATCCGATCTAGCAGAAAACGGTTAACAGAACTCCCAACACCAAAACTATAGAGGCGATTTCCCGGTTTGAGTTGCTTCTGGACCGCAGCAATCACTTGATTGTCATTGTCAATGTAGCCATCCGTTAACAGCACAATACTCCGCAATCGCCCATTCGTTGGTGATGGGAAATTCAGAACTGTATTAATACCATTGAGCAATTCAGTACCACCATTTGCTTGGAGGCGATTAATATAATCCAGTGCTTTTTTGCGGTTAACTTCTGTATTCGCCAACGGTTCCGGAGAAAGTGCTTGGGTGCGGTTGGCAAAATCAATAATCGTGAAGGTATCCCCCGGATTTAACCCCTTAATAAATCGTTGCATCAGTGCCTTTGACTGTTCTAAAGGTGCTCCATCTTGGGAACCAGAGGTATCCATCAAAAAGACCACATCTTTCGGGACAATCTGATTCGACTGATACTCAATTGCTGGAATTAAATAAGCAGCAAAGTGACCCCCCCGATTATCACCGTGGGTGAGGACAGTAGACTGAGTTTCTTGACCCGCAACCCGATAACGCAAAATCAAATCTTTGTTAGGAATCGTATCTTCGTTGCTCAATTGCACTTGTGTAAGGGGGATAGGACCATCAGATTGAATCTTTTGAGTTTGGATTTTATGGGAAGGAGAACTCACAGTCGCAACCGGAACCCCCGCATCAATTTCTACAGTCACGCCGATATCGTGACCCGCACGAACTTTCGGGGGAGTCATCGGTGAATTAATAGTGGCTGCACCGCCAGTGGATTCAGTGGATGTCCCGGAATCATAGCGGGGACCCACAACCATTGGAAAGACAAATTCATAATCCCCTCCTTGAAATTTTAGAGAATCAGTATAGCGAATAACTACTTCTATTTTTTCTCCCGGTTTGATGTTAGTAACCGACTGAGTAAAGACATTATCTCGTTGTTGTTCGAGCAATCCCGCCGTTTTTCCCTCTTGCTTAGCTTGCTCATAAATCTTTTTGGCTTCTTCGCGTTTCTTGATGAATCCTTTGATCGTGCGATCGCCAATGCGAATTTCCATGTCATCCACGGCCGACTCATCAGGCAAAGGAAATTTATAAACCGCTTCTAAAGGAGTTTCATAAGGATTTTCAAAACTTTGCACAACCTCAACTCGCGATACATTCCCCGTAATTTTTGCCGTTACTTCTGTATGTTTTAAGGGGAAAACTTGTTCTTTGCCATCTTTTGATTTGCTATACAATCCACCAAAATTAGGAGTCTCGATTCGCGGTTGAGATTGAGAAGTTTCTGGAGAAATAGACGAGGGTTGGAGGGCAACTGGCTGCTGAAGCGGAACTGACTGCCGAGAAATAAAATTTAAATAGCCAAGTCCCAGATAGGCGACTAATAAGCTACCAATAGTACCGCCAAGGAACCATTTCGTTTTCGACTTTTTACGGGGAGTGAGTTGGGTAGATGGCTGAGATAAATCTCGACGAATTTCTGCGGCTGATTGATAGCGTAGTTTCGTAGCGCTTTGCAGCATTTTATCGAGAATCTGACTCAGTCGATCGCCGATCGGTGTTGGTAGATAGTGTCGCCATACCCACGCATCTTCACTACTATCAAATAAGTCAAAGGGAGGAACTTGAGTTAGCAGGTGAATACAGGTCACTCCTAAACTATAGAAATCACTGGCAAAAATTGCTTTTCCTCGTACTTGTTCGGGAGCAGTGTACGCAGCAGAACCAATCATCGTTCCAGTTTTTCCCAGACTTGTCTGAGTGGTAAATTTCGCAGCACCGAAATCGACTAAGAAAAACTGCTGAGTTTTTTCAGCCCGAATAATATTTTCTGGCTTGATATCTCGATGAATCACTCGATGCTGGTGTACAAATTGCAGCACTGGCAGTAAACTATCGAGGAGTTGGCGAATTTTTGCTTCGCTGAAAGCACCTTCCTCGCTCAATTCCTGAGCAAGGTTGCGTCCTTTTATATATTGTTGAACTAAATATTGTTGATTTTCCTGCTCAATTGCTCCCAGGAGTTGAGGAATTTGAGGGTGATTTCCTAATTCTTTGAGTCGCGTCGCTTCCTGTTGAAATAACTCGGCGGCTTTCTGATGATTCCCAGTCCCAAAGTTTTGGGGAAAAAATTGCTTAATGACACAGTGAGGTTGCTGCGCTTGGGAGATATCAAGTGCTAAAAACGTGCGACCCATACCTCCCGCTCCCAAGGGTTTCAGGGCGCGATAGATGCCGTTGAGCAGGAGTTGAGCACCACAAGTTTGGCATACTTCGGCATCTTTCAAATTTTGCGGGTGCTGGCAAGCGGGATTGAGGCAGTAACTCATGATCTCTCCTTAGCTGGTAAATTTTTAGGAGTGGTTGTTGGGTGGGCGGGGTGTTGACTCTACAAGAGGAATCAAGAGAAAATTGAATTATTTTTTAAGTTGCATCTTCGTTCTCCCAAGGCGATCGCAACATCTGGTCCTGAAACCAGTAGATATGTCTGACTGCCAGAGGCTTATGCGAAGCCTTTCCTTCTTAATATCTCCATTAAATACCCTGGCTTTTTCAGATCGCAACTGAGTTCTCATTGAGTTCTCATCGACTGGTCAGCGCAGCCTCCCAATCTTACAAAAACTTTATATTTGTAAAGTAGGCATTCCGTCTGCGACCCAGCCAGTCTCATGGCGGACGGGCGGTACACTGAGCTGGATGCTAGAACTCAGCAATTGATCGGCTCAATCCTGCTCCATAAATTTATTGACTGCTTAAGCGATCGCGGAAATACTCCTCATACAGCTTGCACCTCGGACTACAATCATTCCCCTCTAACTTAACTAATCCCATACTATTTAATTTAAAGGCAAGTTCAGACCGCAATCGCACTGACCCTGTCGTATTCACCACTTCTCTCATTCCTGCCATCAATTCTGCATATTTCTCTAAATTCCACAAGTGCCGCCGTAAATGATCGCCATAAATTCCCGCTTCCGTGGGTGCTTGTTGCATCAGTTTATTTAAAGTAATATCTTGTCGCGCAATGTGATAGAGTGCCAATCGTACTAAATACGGATGCCCTCCGACTAAAGCCATCAATTCTTCTACTTCCGCTACATTCCAAATCAATCCATGTCGTTTCGCTAACTCTTGCACCTGTTGCGAGTTAAATTCTGGCAATTCAATCGGCAACCCCACATTAAAAGGTGATTTATTCACATCAAGCGGGATATAAACTTCCGTTGAATGTACCACAACCAAGCGAAATTTTTTCCAAATCTCTCGTCGCTTTGCTTCTTCATGCAAAGCTCGCAGCAGCCCAAAAAAATCATCAGCAATTTCTGGAGATTCAAAGACTCGGTCTACTTCATCTAATCCTAAAGTAATCGGGGTAGAATTTTCTGACAATAAATACTGTTCAAAGTAAGCTTTGCAGCATAAGTTACTCCCAATAATATCCGCTAATTCCCAACATTTGTTTAAAAATTCTAATTGCCCTAGCTCTTGACCAATAATTGCACAAAACCACTGTAAAAAAGTATCAGAATTTGTAAAAACCCGCTTATTTGCTAATTGAAAACTTAAAGCGACGGTTCTCGAACCCTGCTGCTCCGCACTCTGCAAAATTCTCGCCATCAATGAGGTTTTACCCATTTGTCGAGGTGCTTTGATCCGAATGAGGGCCCCCGGTTGGCTAATGGTTTCATAGCAGCGCGATTCGATGGGAGGGCGCGGGATATAAAAGTGGGAAGCGATCGCCACTTGTCCCCCCGGCAATTCTGGCGCTGCTGTCGGTACAGGTTGCGCGATCGCAGGTTCTCGACTCACAGTAATCCCTGCCCCATTGAATGCTAGCTCAGCATCCGCAGGTAAGCCCCTGCGCCCTTCACGAAGGACAGCAAGAATTTCTGAGATTAATCTTGAGGAATCCTGGGCAGAATTCCACTGCCAAGGCTGGAGGTATTGCAAATAGCTGAATAAGTCAAAGGAAAGGGGAAATTCAGCAGAAAAGTCAATATAAATTGGTAAGATTGCTGGCTTTTGTGGGGTTTGCTGATGCAGTTCCTGAGCAAATTGTACTTCCTCAACAGCAATTTCACTGGCGACGGATTCCTCAGATAACAGCAGTAACAAATAATCACATTGATTTAAATATTCGCCCACCCTCGCATTCTGAGTTCCTAAAAATACTTGATAGCCAGTGGCACTCAATGCTTGCTGCAATTGCCGGCTCAAACCCAAAGACGCGCCACGATCGCCCACCCAAATCTTCACCGCAATCGTCTTTGATCCTGCTTCTAAGGGGGGTCTCTCTTCCAAAGAAGCGATATCTCGCCACTCCTGACCTAATCTCGCACAAATTTCGATAAAATTCGCATAGTCAACGGGTTTGCCGTTCAGGAAATTGCTGACCGTCGATTGAGCAATTCCTAAATCTTCAGCTAAGATTTTTTGGCTGGGGAAGCCATTTCTGAGGAGAGACGACTTCACGAGAGGGAGACATTCAGAACGCACCAACAACGATCGCGGCATTAGGGGCTACGGCAAAGATACTTAACTCATGATCCTAAATGCCAATTATCCCCAAAGTCGATGAAAAGTCAATGAGTTTTAAAAGAAGTCAGCTCTCAACTCAAATAAGAACCTGGTTTGATCGGACATAGCAAGGTTAAAGCACCTAAAGGTAACTGTGTTGTGTCCTCGATCCTAATTTGGTCACTAGCATCGACAGCCCAAAAATCTGCTTTCGCGATCACACCACCGCTGCTGTGGTTAATCTTAGGCGTGAGTTTGAGTCTCATTGAACTCTTGCTTAAAAATCAGCAACAAAGACATAGGTTTTTTGCACTGATGATGGGAGTTGCTGCTCTCCTAGAATCTTTTATTTTGTGGAGGGGTTCCCTCGCCTTTCACTTTAGTTGGTCGATGGTTATGTATGAAGATTTTGACTGGCAGATCTTCTACTGGATGGGCATCGCTCTTGCCCTCTCAATCTGGATTCGACCGATTTTTATTCCTCGTAAAAAGTTCGTTATTCCAGAAGCAACTGAAGCCATCACCCTCTCAGAAATTTTGCCAGGAGAGACGGGAATGGTTGTTTATGAAGGCGTTTCATGGAAAGCTCGCAATGAAGATTCCCAAGGAGCGGTAGCACCCCGTCAAAAAGTGTATGTTTTGCGTCGTGAAGGTAACACGCTGATTGTTGTGCCAGAAAAATTAATTCGTCTCAGCAGCTAAACCCACAAGCTTAGATTCATTTTTTGTTCACACAAACCAGGAGATTGACAATGTATCAGTATTTTTTGATGTTGTTGTTTACGATTACTGGGGTATCCTTAGCAAGTAGTGTCAAAATTGTCCGCCAAGGAGATGAAGCTTTAGTTGAAATTTTTGGAAAATATGATGGCAAAAAACTCGACCCCGGTTTAACCTTTCTCATTCCCTTTATCGAACAAGTGGCTTATAAAGAAACCCTGCGAGAGCAAATTTTAAATCTACAACCGCAACAATGTACAACACGCGATCGCAGAGCTGTCATGGTTGAGTTTATTGTTTATTGGCGAGTCATTGACCTAGAAAAAGCTTGCTACAAGGTGCAAAACCTCAAGGAAGCAATGCTAAATATGCTGCTCCTTTCAATTCGGACTCAGATTGCTCAATTAAGTGTAGAGGAATTATACACCGCTCGCACTGAAATCAATAATGCTTTAGTCGAAGAGTTGGATACCATCACCGACCCTTGGGGAGTGAAGTTTACTCGAGTGGAATTACGCAACTTTTCCATTGGGAGTCAGGTTGTTCAGACAGCATCTCTTGAGCAAAAACAGGTACAAAAAGCACGAGTTTAAACCTAGAAATTAGCCGGTTTCAGCGCTCGATTATTCTCGATAGCAATCCTGAACATTCGGATCATCTGTAAGGATTGCTATCGTCAATCTATCACAATCCTTTATTTTAGCATAAAACTACTGAAGATTAAAATGCTATATGCCTGATTACGAAACCTCTTAAACTTGTAAATTTTATCCCTCATGAATTTAAACCTAAGCTATAATCAAGCCATTGATCTTTCTTTCAAAAAAAAGTAATTAAACAGAAACAATGACTTCCAACTACCACTATCAAATCGGTGGCTGTCTTCCAGAAAATGCTCCTACTTATGTAGTTCGTAAAGCTGACTTTGAACTCTACGAAGCCCTCAAGAATGGGGAATTTTGTTATGTCCTCAATTCTAGACAAATGGGGAAGTCTAGCTTATTAGTACAAACTCTGCAAAAATTACAAACTGATGGCTTTGCCTGTGCCACCATCGACCTCTCCGATATTGGCAATCAACAGGTTTCTTTAGATAAATGGTATGGGGGCGTTGCTTATAAATTACTCAGCAGCTTTAACTTATTTAACCCGGTTGAATTTATGACTTGGTGGCGGGAGCGAGAATTAATGCCACCTGTGCAACGCTTGGGAGATTTAATTGAAGAAGTGCTGCTGGAAAGAGTCTCAAAAAATATTGTAATTTTTATTGATGAAATTGATAGCGTCCTCAGTTTTACAGCTTCTCTTGATGACTTTTTTGCCTTGATTCGCTCTTGCTATAATCGACGCGCTCAAAAACCAGACTATCAACGAATCACCTTCACTTTGCTGGGAGTTGCTACCCCCTCAGATTTAATTAGCGATCCAACTCGAACACCTTTTAATATCGGTCGAGCCATTGAATTACAAGGCTTTCAACTCCACGAAGCAATGCCTTTAGCCAAGGGGTTAGAAGGGAAAGTGGATAACGCTCAAGCAGTTTTAAAAGAAATTCTGGAATGGACAGGAGGGCAACCATTTTTAACTCAAAAACTTTGTAATCTTGTGATGCAGGTGCAGGAAAAAAGATGGGAGAAAACTGAGGAAAAAACAGAAGTTTTCACTCATCAATCAGTTCTAATCACAGAAATTGTTAAACCCTATTTGATTGAAAATTGGGAAGCCAATGATGAACCGACGCACTTAAAAACTATTCGCGACCGCATCCTGAGAAATCAGCAACGCACCAGTCGTCTCTTAGGACTTTATCAGAAAATTTTACAGTCGTCTCTGGCTAATCAAGGGGAAGGAATTGTTGCCGATGACACGCCGGAACAGACTGAATTACAGCTTAGCGGTTTAGTAGTAAGGCGGGGCGGAAAGTTAACGATTTATAATTTAATTTATGCAGCAGTTTTTAATCAAACTTGGGTAGAACAAGCTCTTTGTAATTTGCGTCCCTATGCTGAATCTTTAACCGCTTGGTTAGCTTCTCACGGTCAAGATGAATCCCGTCTCTTGCGGGGTCAAGCGTTGCGAGATGCTCAAGAATGGGCAATGGGTAAAAGTTTAAATACTCAAGATTATCAATTTTTAGCAGCGAGTCAAGAATCAGAATTTACTCGGTTGCGCCAAAAAGAAGTACAAAGTCAAGCAGAAATTGAGCAACTCCGCCGGGAAAAACAATTATTAGAAGAACTGGCTCAAGAGCAAAAGCGCCGTAAATCTACGGAAGCAAAACTCATCCGCGAACAGCAACTCAGAATGCAATTCTTTACAGGATGTTCTGCGGTTTTGATTTCAATTTTAATCGTAGCTTTTTGGGTCAAACCTTCCATTGAGGAAAGAAACAATAAAATTTTAACCCTTTGTTTATTTTCTGATGCCCTATTTGACGCCGATCGGAAACAGGAGGCTTTAATAGAAAGTCTGAGAGCAGTTAGAGAAATGAAACGTTCGATCGGAGTTAATGCCGATCTACAACTGCGAGTGGCAATGACGCTAGAACAGGTAGTTTATCGCTTCCGGAAACGCAACCAGTTACCGGAAAAAACTAATACTACTTCAGGGGTAATTTTTAGTCCGGATGGTCAAAAACTTGCAACTTTAAGCCAGGGAAATAAAATTAATATTTGGTTATTAAATGGGGGTTTAAAATCAAGTTTATCCGGTCATACAGCTCCGATTAGAAATATTCAATTTAGTAGCGATGGTCAAATGATTGCTAGTGCTAGTCATGATAACACGATCAAACTCTGGACGACAGAGGGTCAACTGATTCATACGTTCCCAAGAAATCCGGGTCAGATCGCAAGCATTAGTTTGAATCCAAGCCGTGAGATATTGGCTTCAGGGAGTACCGATGGTACGGTCACCATTTGGAGTATTCAGGGTCAAGTTTTAGGAAATTTTAGTCATCAAGGCGGAGTCATTAGCGTTAATTTTAGCCCTGATGGTAAGATGTTAGCATCAGCTTGGAATGATGGGACTGTCAGGGTTTGGAAATTAACAGAAGCAGGGTATGATTGGCAAAATTTACCATTTATTGAGGTCAAAACAGCTCAAAAATTATCCGGAAAGTTTTTGGCTAAATCTGAGTTCAGTGGAACTGTTACTTTCAGTCCCGATAGTTTGCTCTTTGCAGCAGCAACGGCTGGAAAAACTGTCAAAATCTGGAGTCAAGAAGGGATACCAGTCAGCGTCTTAAAGCATCCCAGTCCAGTAACCAGTGTAAGTTTTAGCCCGGATGGTCAGATGCTGGCTTCGGCGAGTACAGATAAAATAGTGAGAATTTGGAAACGAGACGGGACGTTGGTTAAAACCTTGAAAGGACACAAAAAACAGGTAGCAAGTGTGAGTTTTAGTCCAAAGGGGGAAGTGCTAGCAACTGTTGAGGTGGATGGAACCGTCACCCTCTGGAATTTTCAGCTAGATGACCTCTGGAGACAGGGTTGCAATTTAGTCCGCAATTCTCTTCAAACAAATCCTCACGTGAATCCCAACGATCGCTCTCTCTGCGATGGTATTGTTACACCAGCAACCCTAGGACCCTCCTCCGATCTAGACAAGATATATTGATTTGCTTATGATTGGATATTGGCGGTGAGAGCGCAGGCTGCGATCGATAGCTAACCCATGAAAAGTCCAGCGATCGCTTTGTTAGCTGACCAACTTTTCCAGCGAACTGCCAACCAGCTTTTAGTAGCAAAGAAGAGATCCCATCACGCACCCCATTAACGAGTAAAATCTCGGTAACGGGATGGAAACAATGCTAGAGCAAAGATACCAACGCCTGCAAAAACAATTGATAGGAGGAGTCCTCATTCTAGGGGGCGTCCTCTTAGTTGGTACCCTTTGGTATTGGTTAGTGGAAGGATGGCCCCTGCTAGATGCTGCCTACATGACCGTCTTTACCCTCGCAACAGTTGGGTATGGTGAAATTCACCCCCTCGGTAGTCGCGGACGGATGTTTACCATCTGCCTGATTTTAATGGGCGTACTCACCATCGGTTATATGGTCAACCTCTTTACAGAAGCCCTCATTCAAGGTTACTTTCAAGAAAGAGCAAGACTTAGGCAACAGTGGCGCTTGGTAGATTCATTAACGGGTCATTATATTCTCTGTGGGTTTGGGCGCATGGGTCGCCATATTGCCTTGGAGTTCAAGGCAGAAGGAATCTCTTTCGTGATCGTAGATTCCAACCCAGAATCGGTTCAAGAAGCTTTGCTTTTGAACTATACAGCGATTCAAGGGGACGCGACCCTTGACGAAACCTTGTTGAATGTGGGAATTAAACGTGCCCTCTGCATCGTCACCGCCTTACCCTCAGATGCAGAAAATCTCTATACCGTTTTATCTGCGAAAACCCTCAATCCCAATGTGCGGGCGATCGCGCGGGCCACAACCGAAGAAGCTTCGCAAAAGCTACAGCGAGGTGGGGCCGATGAGGTCGTCTCCCCTTATATTACAGGTGGTAAACGGATGGCAGCCGCGGCCTTACGCCCCCAAGTCATGGATTTTGTGGACGGCATCCTTACAGGAACAGACCGTTCATTTTATATGGAAGAATTGCTAGTCGATGCCGACAGTTGTCCCTATGTCGGACAAACCTTAAGAGACGCCAAGTTGCGATCGCAGTCTGGGGCCTTAGTTTTAGCCATTCGTCGCACGGACGGCACCCTCATTGCCGGTCCCACTGCCGACACGCCGATTATCGGAGGAGATATGCTAATCTGCATGGGCACCGCCGAACAACTCCGCCAGCTTAACAAGATCCTCAGTCCTCTCCAATCTCGTCTGCCTCGACCCCCTAAACAAGCACCATTGGGGTCGTAAGATTGATACTTATTGTACTAAAATAATTGGTCATCTCATATCCGGTCGATTCACCCTCATCGTTTGAAATTGCCTGGTCATCCTGAGTATTTCATCGAATTTTCTATTGTCTTTTCCCCTTGTTTAGAACGGCCGAGCGTCGCATCCAAATTGAGATAAAAAACTTCTGTTCCGTCCGGTATATGAATCAGTTTTTCTACCGCTTGATGTAATGCTCCCTGACGGTAAACTTGCGGAATCTCTTCAAATTGAGCGGCGGGAACTTCCAATATTTTTGGCAGGGTTGGAACGGGAATCCCCAAGCGTTCGCTGGTCGTTAAGGTACAAACAATTAAATAATTCCGCCCTCGTTCATCGTTGCTTCCTAAAAAGAATTGAGAAAAATCAATCAGAGTAATAATTTCTTCATGGTATCGGACCAAACTCTGACCCCCCCTGAGGGAACCATAGGGAATAAACTCATTCAGAACTCGCTGCACTCGTTCAATTGAAATGGCATATTTCTCACACCCTAGTTCAAAGACAACAAGTTTTTTGGTAGGAATTCTCACCGTTCCTTGCTGTCTAGTCCGGAAGCGACGTTGGTAATTTGGATAAATCATGGCTCAGTTTAACTACCTTGAATCAAACCCCAAACGAACCCTTTAACAGTTGAGAGACAGCCTCCAACAGTTGCACCTCACTGTACGGCTTGGTAAAGTATTGCTGGGCTCCCAATTCCAGCGCCATTTGTCGATGTTTCGCGCCACTGCGCGAAGTCAACATTGCCACAGGGATCTGAGCAAACTGGGGAGTTGTTTTCAGCGATCGCAATAACTCAAACCCATCCATCCGAGGCATCTCAATATCAGCAATCACTAAACTGCAATCCACCCCATTCTGTAACTTTTCTAGCGCATCTAAGCCATCTTTCGCTTGCAAAACCCGGTAGCGAGCACGAGTCAGGGTCAACGAGAGTAAATGACGGATCGTATAAGAATCATCGACCACTAAAATTTGCGGTGCTTGGCTAGAACTAGGAGGTAACAGTCCCCGATCTGACATCACCACCGCCGTACTCTGACCCTGGGCTTGACTGACTAAATCATCTACATCAATAATTGATACCACCTGGCCGTCTCCCAAAATCGTACTCCCCAAGACGCCACGCGGTTTTGATAAAGGCGGTGGCAAGGGTTTCACCACAATTTCCTGAAGACCGAGCGCTCGTTCCACCGCCACCGCCAACACCCCTTCGCTGGACGCTAACACCAGGACCGGAATGTAATCTTGACCCAGGGGATCGGGAGAAGGACCATCTGGATGGGGAATGCTGTAGTGCAGCAAATCTTGCAACCGCACCAACCGGATAAACTCCTCCCGCCACCAGAGCATTGGTTGGTGTCCCGCCATTTGAACTTGAGGCGCTTGAATCTGTAAGATCTCCTCCACCGCATCTAACGGAATGGCCACCGTATTGTGATCCGTCCTCACCATTAACGCATCGGCGATCGACAGCATCAGCGGCAGTTTCAGAATAAAGCTCGTTCCTTTTCCAGGGCGAGAATCAACCTTAACAGTACCCCGGACTGACCGCAAATTCGCTTTCACCACATCCAAACCCACTCCCCGACCAGAAAGGTCATTCACTCGATCGGCCGTGCTGAAACCGGGCAAAAATAGAAATTCGTAGAGTTCTGCGATCGCAAAATCCTGTGCTTGTTCCTGGGTCGCCAGTCCTTTTTCAACCACCTTGCGACGGATCGCTTCTGGATCAATACCACGACCATCATCGGTAATGGTGACAATGGTTTGACCACCTTGGTGGCGGGCCTCAATTTCAATTTGACCACTGGCGGGTTTACCGAGGGCGAGGCGTACCTCCGGCGGTTCAATGCCGTGGTCAAAAGCATTGCGGACAAGCTGAACCAGGGGGTCACGCAGGGCATCTAGCAAGCTTTCATCAATTTTTGTGTCCCGCCCCAACAGCAGTAAATTCACATCCTTGTGATAGGTGAGGCACATTTCCCGGAGGGCACGGGGTAAGTGATCGACGGCGCGACTGAAATTCACCACCCGTAATTGCATGACGCGACTGCGGAGTTGTTCGGTGATGCGGCGGAGTTGATCGGTACTGCGTTCAAATTGGGTAGCAAGACCATCTAATTTGGTTGCTGAGTGGGCGATCGCTTCGGTGGTCTCGATCGCTTCGCTAGCGGTGGCGTGGAATTCTGTATATTGATCCAATTCCAAGGCATCGAAGGCATGGAGAGAGGGGGAATGGATGGGAAAGGGTAAAGTCTCCTGAGGGGTTGTATTCGCCTCTGGGGTCAGGAGGGGAAGATCGCCGTTGAGAATGGGGAGACTACTGGAATGGTTGGGTTTCCTGGCAATGAGTAAGCGGTCGTATTCTTCTTGCAATTGACTGCGGAAGTGGTTTAGTTCGAGGATGCTGCGACGGATGCGCCTGACTTCACTCCGCAATTGTGATTCTTGGAGTTCTAGGTTGGTGCGGTTAATGACTAATTCTCCGACGAGGTTGACTAATTCTGTCAGGCGTTCTAAGTCTACCCGGATCGAGGGGCGCTGGAGATTGGGGATGGGGGAAGAGGGGGGAGGGGAACCTGTGACTGCTTCATCTTTGGTTGTAGGAGGAATGGCCTCTGCATCCGTTTGCGAGGAAGCGGGAGTTTCCTCTAAGGAGGGCAATGCGACCGCTTGTCCTTCTAAGATTTGAGTCCGGAGTATTTGCAGAGACTGTGCGACCGCCCACCCAGTTGATTGCAATTGGGGGACGGTTAAGTCAGGGCGATCGATCAGCTCTCTGAGGCCTTCTGCAAGTTGCTGGAGTTCTGGTAACTGCAACATCCCAGCGATGCCTGAGAGTTGGTAGTAAATACGATCGATCGCTGATACGCTGCTGGCGAGGGTGGAGTCAGAGGCCTGGGAGAGTTCAGTTTCCAAGCGATCGAAGACGGGGGGTAACTCGGACTGAAAAATCAGCTTGAGGGTTTCCCCTGCCACGGGGACAGGGGAGACTTGAAGCGCTTGGGGCCGACTGTAGAGGGTTTCGAGTTGAACTTTAATCTCTGCGATCGCCTGCAATTGACTGTCCGTTGCCACAGGGACTTCAGCACTGCTTTGAGTACATTCATCGGTCAGGTGTCTGAGTAGATCCACCCCCTGGAGTAATGCGGTCACAGTTGTCGTTTCCAACGCCGAGAGGTCCGCGCGATCGCGCAAAATGGCAAAACAATCCTCCAGACCATGAGCCACAGCAGAGAGACTTTGAAAGCCCATCATTGCTGCCGAACCTTTAATTGAGTGAGCGGCCCGGAACATTTCTTTAACGGCCGCTTGTCGCTGATGGATATTTGTTTGTTCCATCGCTAGCAAGTGACCCTCAATCAACTGGAGAAATTCCTGCGTCTCAGCGATGAACGCGCCGATTAATTCTTTAAAATCATCACTGTTCATTGCTCATTTATCTTCGTGCTTGGTGGGACTTGGGAGTCATGAAAAGGAGAACGAGAAGAGGGAGAAAGGGGAGCCGAGAAAGGGAAAAGAGGGGAGAATTGGGGAATGAGTGCCAATGAATCAAGCGATCAAACTCTGTATTCTCAAACCGTTTTAAATGACTGTCAACTAGAGCCTTCCCCTACCTCCTTACTTCAAACTGGATTCAGCCAGAGAGGAAAATTAATTCTTTCACCTCCCGATCGACGACTTACTTCTTTCCTAATTCCGAAAATTAGCCACTGATTTTTGTAGCTTACCCACTGCACCAGAAAGGTCATCCAGAGAACCTTGAACATCCATTCCTTTCTGAGCGGTGGTGGCAGCAATTTCATTGACTTGCTGCATACTGTTAGCAATTTCTTCTGCAGAACCTGTTTGCTTAGCAGCCGCACGAGTAATATTCTGCACTAACGCATTCATTTCGCGACACACTTCAATAATGGCACTCAGATGAGTCTTCGCTTCATTCGCTAATTTCGTCCCTTCTACTACCTCTTGAGTCCCTGATTCCATCGCCTTCATCACATGACTAATTTCCTCTTGAATCGCCGCAACAATCTCAGAAATTTCCTCCGTGGCGGAAGCTGAACGTTCAGCTAATTTCCTCACTTCTTCCGCAACGACCGCAAACCCTAATCCTTGCTCTCCCGCTCGTGCTGCTTCAATGGTTGCATTCAAAGCTAACAAGTTGGTTTGCGAGGCAATTTGAGAAATCGACGTAACAATTTTACCGATTTGCTGCGAAGATTCTCCTAAGCGTTTCATCATCTTAGAGGTTGAGGCAATGGTCTGTCGCAGTTCATTAATTCCCTCTACTGCGCGCTCGACCGCCATCCCTCCGACTTCCGCTGTTTTTGAAGCTTGCTGAGCTACTTGCTCAGCTCTCGCTGAAACATCGCGCACGTCCCGAATCGAATTAACAATTCGTTCAATTTCTCGCAGCATCGTTGAGATTTTTGCTGCTTGAATTTGTGCTTGTTGAATTAATTCACCTGTATTCACAATGGAGGTGCTAGTAGCTGTAGTTACTTGGGTGGCTAAAGTTTGAATGCCAATTACAACTTTGCGAAGAGAACCAATTAAGAAATTAAATGAGTCAGCAACCGCTCCTAAAACATCATTGGTAACTTCAGCTCGAACGGTCAAATCTCCTTGGGCGGCTCCTTTAATTTCGCTCAGGAGCTTCAGCACTTGCTGGGTGAGAGAATCTGCTTCGAGTTTGCGTTCTGTTGCCAATTTTTCTAGCCTTTCTTCTGCTAGTTTACGCTCCGTAATCTCGAAACGGATGGCGATATATTTAATCGGGCGACCGTTGGTATCAAAAATAGGAGCAATAGTCGAGTCTACCCAATAAAGGGTCCCATCTTTGCGACGGTTTTTGATTTCTCCTTTCCACACAAACCCACGAGAAATCGTTGACCACATCTCTTGAAAAAATGACTTGGGATGATAACCAGAATTGATTAAATTGTGATTTTTACCGATCGCTTCTTCTGGGCTGTAGCCAGAAATTTCACAGAATTTGTGATTGGCATAAATCACGATGCCGTTGAGGTCAGTCTCACTGACGATCGCAGCTTCGTCGAGGGCGTGTTGACGGGTTTTCAACTCTTGCAGCAACCGTTCTTGCTCTGCGGCTAGCTGCTGGAGTCGTTCTTTGGCTCGCTTGTCTTCGGTGACGTTGCGACAGACAGCAACTCCCCCTCTGAGGATGCCGGCTTCATCCCTGAGGGGTGTGGCATTGACTTTCACCCATAATCCCTCTGGGTTCCCCGGATGGCGGGCGAACAGTTCCACATTCTCGACGGATTCGCCACGGATCGCCCTGGTTAAGGGGATCTCATGGGGAGGAAAGGGAGTGGTTGTATCTGGTAAGAATAAGCCGTAGTGACCTGACCACTGATCGGGGCGACTATCGCTAGCGCCTTTGCCAAACATCTGGGCGGCTGCGGGGTTGAACAGGATAAATTTACCTTGTTCGTCCGCACCGATCACGCCATCGGCGATGCTATTGAGGAGTAATTGCAACAGATTGGTTTGTTGTCGCAGTTGAGCTTCTGAGCGAGTTAACTGAGCGGTGGTATCCTGCAATTGCGCGAGAGCGTGCTTGCTTTCGGTAATGTCGCGGGCGGCTGCATAGATCAGTTGTTTTTCTGGAAGGGGTCGGGCTTTCCACGAGAGCCATCGATAGGAGCCGTCTTTGCAGCGGTAGCGATTTTCAAAGGCGAGGGTTTCCTGGCCACTGGAGAGGTGTTGTACTTCCGCTAAGGTGACTTCTAGGTCGTCTGGGTGGACTAAGTCGAGAAAAGGGCGATCGAGGAGTTCGTCGGGACTGTAGCCTAAGGTGGTGGTCCAGGAGGGGTTGAGACGTTTGAAGGCACCGTCGAAGCTGGCCACGCAGAGCAGATCGAGGGAGAGGCTAAAGAAGCGATCGCGCTCTTCTTCGGCTTTTTTGCGATCGGTAATTTCAAAGGCGACGCCTCCAACACCCATCGGTTGGTCGTCTGCTCCCGGTAAGGGGAAGTAGGAAACCAGCCAATGTTGCAAGTTCTCTGGCTGAGCGGCGGTTAAGCCTGATACCTCCAGGTTTAAAATTGGTTCGTTGCGGGTGAGGACTTGTCGTAGCAAGGGGTCGAGGTCGGTGGCTAGATTGGGCAGGACTTCCTCGAAGGTTTTTCCGGAGTGTGCTGTTACGGATAACCCAGTGACTTCCGCAAATCTATGGTTGACTTGCACGAACCGCAATTGGTTGTCCAAGATAAACAGGGAAGCGGGGGCGGCGGTGAAAAAGGCGTCGAAGCGAGCTTGACGGGTAGCGAGTTCTCGTTCGAGGGTTTTGCGATCGGTGAGGTTGCGACCTTCGGGAATGAGCAAGACGACTTGGCCGCTTTCGTCTTTGACGGGTTTGATGGAAAGGTCGAGGGTGGTGCTGCTCCCATCCACTCCTACCATCTCGACTTCGTAGCGGACGGTATGGCCTTGGGCGGCTTCGACTACTGCGGCTTGGAGTTGGTTTTGGGTTTGGGGAGATAGTTGCCACCAAGGAGCGCTCCAGAAGGGGAGACCCACGATCTCTCCTAATTTAAGGTTACCGAAGGCGAGGGCGGTTTGGTTGGCTTCTAGGAGGGTGCCGTCTGGCTCTAGCAGCGCGACAAATTGAAAGGATTGGTTAAAAATGGCGCGGAAGCGACGCTCGGAGTCTCGCAAAACGGTTTCTGCAAGTTTGACTTTGGTAATGTCTCGCGCGGTGACGTAGCTGACATCGCCGATCAAGGCGCTTTCTGTCCACAGCAACCATTTGTAGGAACCGTCTTTGCAACGGTAGCGATTTTCAAAGCAGATGGGATTTTGGGTAGTGGTGACTTGCTGGTGAGCTGCGAGGGTGGCTTCTCGATCCTCTGGATGGACGAAGTTGAGGAAGGGTTGGGCGAGGAGTTCGGCGGTGCTGTAGCCGAGAATGCGTTCGCAGGCGGGGTTGAGGCGTTTAAAGGTGCCGTCTTTGCCGATGGTGCACAGCAGTTCTAGGGAGAGGGTGAAGAAGCGATCGCGCTCTTGTTCGGCTTGTTTGCGTTCTGTGATGTTTTGGCTCATCATCATCCCGCCGAGGATCTGGCCGTTTTCGTTGGTCAGCGGGACAGTATGCAGGAGGTAGGTGCGATCGCGGTAGGGGAGTTCGCTGACGCTGGTTTCTCCGTTGAGGGCGGCTCGGTAGCTGGGTTCTAGAAGGCGGGCGGTTTCGGGGTCTAAGGCTTCCCAGATGGTTTTACCTTCGAGGGCTGGTTTGGAAAGGTCGAGGGTTGCTAAATCGCTGCCTTCTACTAAGGTGTAGCGATAGTGATGGTCAAAGAGGAAGACTGTGCCATTGGGGAAGTTGCGAGCTAAGGTGCGATAGAGTTGTTCGCTTTGTCGGAGGGCTGCTTCGGCTTGCTGGCGATCGCTAATTTCTTGCTGCAATTGAGCATTGCTGAGCAGCAGTTGTTCGGTGCGTTCATTGACTCGCTTTTCTAGTTCTCCGGTGAGTTGTTGGAGTTGTGCTTCTATTTGTTTGCGCTGAGTAATGTCGCGAGCTTCAGCGATCGTTTGAAAGACGTTGCCGCTGGAGTCGAAGATGGGTTTGAAGGAAATATCCAGGGTGAGGGTTTGATGATTTTTGCCGGGGATGTCGTATTCGCTCCGCACAAATTCGCCTTTAGCTGCTTGTTGAATATGGATTTGAAGTTGTTGTTGGTTGCTGGGGGAGTCAGCCCACCAAGAAGTCTGCCAAAATTTTAAGCCAACTGCCTCTGAGCGTTGCATTCCTCCAAAGTTAAGGGCCGTTTCATTTACTTCCAGGAGAGTGCCATCTGGTTGTAAAACACCGATCAATTGAAAGGCTTTTTCAAAGATGGCTTGAAATTTCTGTTCGCTGGCTTGGAGGGCAATTTCTGTTTCTTTTTTGATTTTTAGGAGTTGGGAAGAGCCGATGAACAATTCATAGCGATTAGATAAGCCTAAGAAGGCAAGTGCGGGAATGGTTGTTAAGGCATCCCAGAGCGTTTGTCCAAGTTCTGAGTATCCCCATCCTAAGGATTCGGCGGTGTGTCCAGCATGACTTAAAGCATTACTAAAAAATATACTGGCTGTCACGAGCGCAAGGGTATCTAACCCAAATTGGCGGTTACGCCACAAGCTTAAGCAGACCAGAATGGCAATAATGAAGTAACAGGTAGCAATAGTAAAATTAGCGATTCCCTGTATCCACAGCATGGAAAAATCGGGAACGGTGAGGGTATAAGTGATGGTTGCTAAACTCGGGAAATTATTCATAATCAAATTGGGATTTGGTCTGGGGATTTGTCAAGAGTTACCACCGTTTTGAATGGGCGATCGCTTCAACATCGACCACCATCAGTAAGCGTCCGTCACTATTGTATAAGCCTTTCAGGAAGGGAGCGAGTTCTGGACTGACTTCGACTGCGGAGACAATTCGCTCTGGATTTAAAGTTAATACTCCCTCGACGCGACTCACTGCTAGTCCCATTCGCATTACTGGTAATCTTACATCTCGCGGATCGGGTGCTTCTACCAATAGGATTCGACTCTGGGGATGGTGAGAATCGACTGGGTCAAGGGTAATGAAGCGACCAAAATCTGCTACTACTAAAATCTCACCTCGTAAATTAATTAATCCTAGCAAAAATGGCAGAGTGTTCGGGACGGGAGCAATCAACTCTTCGCTCAAGCAAAGCACTTCGCGCACCGAGGCTAATTCGACAGCGAAAAGGTTATCTTTTTGAGTAAATAGGAGAAATTGTTGAGAGTTTTTAAGGTAGCTTTTAGGGTCGGAAAAAGTTGTGGTTTTCATATTTTTTTCGGAGTAGCTGGTTAACTCATTGGTGAAAGTTAAGTGGAGGAATAATTGCAGTTTTCTGGGCTGATTCAGCTAGCCTAACTCTCGCAGAGAATTCGTGCTGTTTCATCCCTTTTTTTATAAATCGATCGAACAATCTAATTTTTCTAGATGTTCTTGAAACTGAACTCCTCCTCATTTCCTCTGGGGAAGAGGAGATGGGGTCGAGAAAGGAGGAGTCCAGAACAAGCTTAGTGAAAATAAACAGTACAAGCATTTTTACAAAATCTTGGAAAAATCTGTACTTTTTGCCAACAACTAGCCGCCCGTAAACTCAACTTTTGATTGAGAGTTTAAGCAAGGAGACGTTCGACAATATTCAGTAATTGTTGGGGTTCAAAAGGCTTGCTCATATAAGCATCCGCCCCTAAGTCTAACCCCCAACTTTTATCAATCTCAGTATTTTTTTGAGTGCAAAACACCACGGGTAAATTTTTAGTTCTCTCGTTATCTCGTAATTCTCGAATCACTTCAAAGCCGTTCATCCGAGGCATAATAACATCTAAAACAACAAGATCCGGTAATGTTTCTTGGATGCGGGCAATTGCTTCTTCGCCATCACTAGCTCGGAATACTTGCATTCCCGCTCTTTGTAAGATCCGGCAGATTATTTCCAGTTCACTGGGTACGTCATCTACAACTAAAACTTTTGACATTGTTTCTTCTTTCCTTCCTGATCTCGATCGCTCGAGGTGATTCCTATTGCTGAGAAAACCTGATTCCCTGGAGTGTCAACGCAGGGTTCTGGAACCCAGATGACAATTGTATATAGCATTTCTCAGATTAATGAGGTACAGCGATTTTCCCCTTTTTCCCCTTTTTCCCCTTTTTCCCCCTTTCATGTATGTATCTCAACTCTTTGAGAAACGCTATATTTATTTAAAGATAGGATGCTCCCACTGGCTAGCGATCGCTCTCCTTCGCTTCCGAAAATTTGGGGAATTGGGGAGGGGAGAGGCGATCGCATGAACACTAGCAACTAACGTGAAGGAGTTGAGTCGCTGGATTTTCATTCACGTTCATGATAACAGCCTTAGTCAGTCGGGCGAGAAGGATAGCAGTCAATCCAGACCTAGGGATTAATCCTTGGCGATTGCTGTTGATTGATCCCGGCTATGATTTCCGGATCTTAGCTTAGTTTTGGGCGTGAGGTGAGCAAGCAATGCTCACAAACAAGTTGCACAAACCTATTAGCTCAGGTTGCTACAGTCTGAGGAGTCAAAATTTGGTTTTCAAGGAGGGGTAAAGGGAAAAAGCTTCAAACGCTAGGCAATGCTACGTCTGCCCGAATATGATAGAACTTGTAAAGAGGATCAATTCCTAAAAAGTTGGAAAAACTTAACAATCAGCGATCGCGCACCCCTTGGGCCCCCATGTTGAAAGACAGCCCCCGGTTCTATGAATAATATTAATCAACTTGCTGCTGCCCTTGACCGTCAAGACTATCGAGAAGCAGCTCGATTGCTCAAACAGTTACAACAAGAGTCGCCCCAAAATCCTTGGGTTAAGTTTTACATGGGGCGTTACTACGAAATTATGAAGAAAGGAGAGGTTGCTGAAAAACTTTACCGCCAACTCTTGCGCGACACCACTAACCCGAAAGTAGTGGGTGCAGCTCGACAAGGGTTGCAACGTCTGGAAGCAGCAGAGCAGCAGCGACGACAAGAAGCGATCGCTCAGTCGCGCTCCGATCCAACCAGCAATGAACCAGGTCTCTTAATTCTCGAAGCTGTGAGTCCAGATCATAAACCCGCTGCGATTCAAAATATCAGCAAAATTTTGAAGGTTGACCCCTACACGGCGCGGATGCAACTACAAAGTCGGGGGTGGCGGCTGTACCGGACTGGTGCAATCGGAGAATTGCGGGTTTATACCCAGGAACTGGTTCAAGCCGGAATTCCGGCTTTCTGTGCCACCCTTGCTGATATTCAGAACCTCCAAGTCTTCCGAGTTCAATATTTTCAGAGTCTTTCTCCTCAACCTGTTGTTATTTGTAAAAATGCTTCCGAGCAACTGGGTTCTCTCAGTTTTAACTGGTCAGAAGTGACTAGCAAAATTGAAGGTCAGTTGCCTTTATTTATCGAAATTATGGATTACGCTCCCCATCGGCGTAAGGATAAGTTCCGTCACAAAGAAATCACTCAAGATTACACCCAAATTTGTGACCTCCACCTCCCAGGGCGACGTTGTATCCTGCGATTGTGCGAACAAACCTATCAATTTCAACAGGACCGTTCCTTCACCCAACCATCGGCTGAGCTGTCTCCTCCAGCATCGGCAAAATCTCCTCACAAGTCGGCTGCTTACTCTTTATCCCAGAACACAGCTAGAATCAATTGGAATTCTTTAATCGAGGCTCTGAGTCAGCAACTTCCTCAAGTGCCAATTTGGTCTGACTTTATCCCCTTTGCAGAAACAGCCTTGGATTATACCCACTTATTAAGTCGCCTCAAACCCCACATCGACCTAGAACGTAAAGCCGAGACTCCTTGGGACCCTGCTTTTCAATTATATAGTGGCTTAGTTTTCCTTAGAAATCAAAGTTAAGTCGGACAGAATTTAATTGAATTGTAGGCTCAAAGCAACAGAAAAGAGACCCTAAAGAACTGAATATTAATCCGACAACGATCGCTGCTATTTGGAAGGAACATTCAGAAAAAAGCTTCTGCCTATTTGGGGCTTGCTGAAAAAAGCGAAAACCTGCATTCATCAAGGGTCCATTCGGCCTTAAAAGTCCTGTCAAGTGCTCCCAAATCTGGTGCTTGACCTCAAAACGTTTGCACTTTTTGTCCCGACTCTCCTTTCCCCCTTTTACCCCTTCTTCAGCAAACCCTATTTGTTGAGAATCGTGGCAGAAGTAAGAAAAAAAAGTAGGAGCGAATGGCGATTCGTCCCTACTTTTAAGTCTAGGAATGAGGAATGATCTATAGCATTTCTCAGATTAATGAGGTACAGCCATTTTTCCCCCTTTCCCCTTTTTCCCCTTTCAGGTATGTACCTCAACTCTTTGAGAAACGCTATTATATAACCCCTGTTCCCGATTCCCTCTCAAAAATCAAATGTTTGAGACTACTTGGTTTTGACTTGGCGTGCCATTTCCCGGAAGCTGTTGAGGCTGGGACCAGGTAGGCGACGGCTGGAAGTGGAGGCCGGGACTAAATAATCAGGAGCAAAGGTGAGCAATGGTTGAACTTGAGTCGGTACCTTGCCATTGCTGGCGGCTGGTGCTTTGACGGGTTCCGGCTGGGGTTTAGCTTTCGCTGAAGATTTGCTGGATTTTTTCGCTTTAGGCTTTTCAGCTTGAGCGGGTGCAGCTTCTCCAGATGTAGCTGCCTCAGATGCTGCTGGGGCTGCTACTGCTAGGGGTTTTGCTACGGCAGGCTCAGCTTTGGCGGGCTGATTCTCCTGATCGCCACCGAGGTCGAGGACATATTCGGATTTTTTGAAACTAAAGAGTCTGCCAAAGAAACCGAAAATACCAGCGAACAAATTTTTGATAAAACCGAACATTAGACTTACTCCTTGTGTTTTTTTAGAGAAATGTCTACTAGCTTTATAAACACATCACAGTATCGGCTAACGCAACCTTTGTCTATAATTCTTTATTAAAGTTTACAGAAGACCCGGATAGGTATTGGTACTTAGACCTTGGAGTGGTAGAAAAGCCAATTTTTCTTTGTACTTGTTTACAATGGTCTCAGGATTTGGGAAGAATGACCACTGTTATCCGGATGAGGACCTGTCCCACTGCGCCTCAAGTTAGCGAGCCTAGCAACGGTAAGCTGGAAACTGGAAGCACCTTTACAAATGAGATGAATAGTTCTACCGATCGCAATCCCATTCTGCTGATTCATGGCATCTGGGATACAACAGCAATTTTTAATAGTATGAATACCTACTTAAGCGAGCGAGGTTGGGCTGTTTATAGCTTGAATCTGATTCCCAATGATGGCAGAGTTGGTCTTGACAGTCTGGCTCAACTCATTGCAGATTTTGTCACCCAAACTTTTGACCCCAGTCAACCCTTTGATTTAGTTGGCTTCAGTATGGGGGGTTTGGTGAGTCGCTATTACGTACAACGCCTCGGCGGTATTGACCGCATTCAGCGTTTCGTTACCCTTTCTTCCCCCCACCACGGCACCTTGACTGCCTATGCTCTACCGCTACCGGGGTATATACAGATGCGACCTGGCAGCGCTTTTTTGCGGGATTTGAATCAAGATGCTGCCAGCTTAGCGAAAGTTAACTTTACTTCGATTTGGACGCCATTTGATGCGATGATCGTGCCGGCGAACAGTTCTGAAATGCCAGTTGGCCGACAGGTGAAAGTTAATGTTTGGTTTCATCATCAGATGGTGACTCATCCGCAGAGCCTCGAGCGTTTGGTTGAGGTCCTACAAACACCCATTCCCACTGCCAAAGTTTAGAACCCATGAGCGATCGCAACCCAGTGCTGTTGATTCACGGCATCTTAATTAAATCTGCTGTGTTTCGCAAAATGGCGGTTTACTTGACTCAATTAGGCTGGACGGTACATACCCTTGACCTCGCACCTCATTATGGCAATGCCTGTCTTATAGAGTTGGCTCAGCAAGTAGCTACTTATGTCGAAAAAACCTTTCCTCCAGAACAAGCGATCGACCTTGTCGGCTTAAGTATGGGCGGCTTAGTCAGTCGCTATTATGTGCAACGCCTGGGAGGCATGAACCGGGTGCAGCGCTTGATTACCATTTCTTCCCCTCACAACGGTACTTGGATGGCCTATGCCCTCTGGGGACAAGGCTGCGTGCAGATGCGTCCCGGCAGTGCCTTTCTGGCTGACTTAAATCAGGATGCTGCTGTTTTGGCACAAATCAATTTCACCTCAATTTGGACGCCTTGGGACTTCATCATTGTGCCGGCTACGAGTTCGCAACTACCAGTAGGCAAAGAGGTCAAACTCTGGATCTTTGCCCATGCCTGGATGGCAAGGCATGCTCAAAGTTTGGCGACTGTTGCTGAAGCACTGGCGGCCCCAGTTAAACCGCGTCCCCAATTAGGGCAATCTCACTGTGACCAAAAATTGCTTCCGGTTGAGAGTAATATTTAAATTCCAAGAAATTGTGGAAGGGGTCTTCTAAAAAGAAAGTACGGTGTTCGGTGAGCAAGCCGACAAACCGCCGTTTTGGTTCTTGGTAGAAGGATAATTGTTTCTGAGTGGCTCGCTCTAGGAGGGCTTCCCAGTCTGCTTCTGAGGTGAAAATTAAACCAAAGTGCCGGGGATAAATACCACGTTGGGGGGTGATGGGTTCGTGGGTGACATGGGCGACAATTTGATGACCGCACAAATTTAGAATCATGGAATGGGCGGTTTCGCGACCGACTTCACAGCCAAGGCCCTCAGCATAAAAAGTTTTGGCTTGAGCGATGTCTGTGACGGGAAAGGCAAGATGAAATAGAACTTGGTTCATTGGAGGTATAAAGTCACGATGCTGAACTCAGAATTCCTCTTTCATTATTCATCCTGGTGGTCTCCTTGGCTGGTGGCGGTCGCATTAAATTCTGTTTTAGCGGCGATCGCCTGGATCGCACCGAAAAAGTTACTGACTCCGGCGGGACTGTTTCACGGTTGGCTGTTGGGGGTGCTGATTTGGGGCTGTTTGGGCTGGCAGGGCTATGCTGTAGTGATATTTTATTTTCTGGTTGGATCGGGTGTCACCCGCATCGGTTTGGCACAGAAGGAGGCGGCAGGCATTGCTGAAAAGCGGTCTGGCGCGAGGGGACCGGAAAATGTCTGGGGTTCGGCGCTGACAGGTACTTTCTGTGCGGTGGGAGTGCTGGTTCTCTCGATTTTCGGTGAGGGTGGTCAGCCATTGCTGCCAAAATCTGTTTTATCTCTGCTATTGCTGGGCTATGTGGCAAGTTTTAGTACCAAGCTTTCTGACACCTGTGCCAGTGAAATTGGCAAAGCTTATGGCAAGCGGACGTTTTTGATTACCACTTTGCAACCGGTACCGAGAGGAACGGAAGGGGCCGTGAGTTTGGAGGGGACCCTAGCGGGTGTGGTGGCTTCAGTGGCGATCGCGCTGATCGGCTGGGTCGTTGGTTTAATTGATTTACCAGGGGTTGGTTTTTGTGTAGTGGCAGCGTTTATTGCCACAAATTTAGAGAGTTTAATTGGGGCGACGTTGCAATCTCAGTTTGAGTGGCTTACCAATGAATTTGTGAATTTTATTAACACTTTACTGGGCGCAGTAGCAGCGGTTTTATTAGCTTGGGCTTGGCATTCTTTCGCGTTTTTGTAGGAAAGGGGGAAAGGGTGGCTGTTTCCTGACCGCTTGCTCCTAAGTTACGAAGTTTGAGGGGGCTGGATGGGAATCACGATTGTAAACTCTGTTCCCTGCCCCTCTACAGAAGAACATCTCAATTCTCCCTGGTGCTGTTCCTCCACAATTCGCTGGGAAATTGATAAGCCTAATCCGGTTCCTTTAGCAGCAGATTTCGTTGTAAAAAAAGGCTCAAAAACCCGCGACTGAAGTGAATCTGATATACCAGGACCGTTATCTTTGATGCTAATTGTCACTGAGTTGAAATTCTTCATTTCTGTCCGAATCCAAATTGTGGGAGTTGAAAATGGAGAATTGAGGATAGGAGGCGACTCTTCTAATAACCCTTCCTCTTTTTTTAGGTGGCTTTGCTCCCGAGCATTTAACCATTTTTTCTCTTCTAGGGCATCAATAGCATTTGCTAAAATATACATAAATACTTGGTTTATCTGACTAGCACAACACTGAACTAAAGGTAATTTTCCATATTCTTTGATCGTCTGAATTTCCGGGCGCAGACCTTGGCCTTTGAGTCGATTATCTAAAATCATTAATGTATTTTCAACGCCGACATGAAGGTCTACTTCTTTAAATTCGGCTTCGTCAAGACGTGAAAAATTTCGTAAATTTAAGATAATTTCGCGAATGCGATCGGTTCCTGCTTGCATGGAGGATAGTAATTTTGGCAAGTCTTCTGAGATAAAATCTATATCGAATTCATCAAGAATTTCTGCAATGGCGGGTGCGGGTTCGGGATGATGCTGCTGGTAAAGTTCCAGTAGTTTCAGGAGATTTAAAAAATATTGACGAGCGTGAGGGAGGTTCCCCCGAATAAAACTGATAGGGTTATTGATTTCGTGGGCAATTCCGGCGACTAAAGAACCTAAAGAAGACATTTTTTCGCTCTGAATCAATTGGATTTGAGCTTGTTGTAATGCCTGTAGTGTTTGCTCTAGTTGTTGAGCTTTTTGTCTTAATTCTTGAGAAGTATTCTCTAAATCAAGATTGGTCTTTTTTAAACGTTCTTGAGCTTTAGCGCGTTCAATGCAAACGCCGATAATTCGGCTAGCGGCTAGCAGTAACTCTCGCTGGGGTTTTTCCTTGATAAATTGCAATTGCTGGGTTTTAAGAGTAAGGGTACCGATGACAGTTTCATCGGTCGTAGTAATGGGAAAAATTGCTAATTGATTAATGCTTGGATGACTGATTTCTGGTGAATTCTGAGACAGATAAGTGCAAGAGCTGACAAATAAGGGTTGACCGGTTGCTACGACTTCCCAAAGTAATCCCTGACCTTTGGGGATTTCTTTTTCAAGTAGGATGTCGGCTTCAGGATCGACTCCTTCACGATAAGAGGCAACGCATTCAGCGAAGATATCATTTGTAATAGCGCAAGCTTGGCAGTTCTCGTCAATGCCTCTAATAACTTTTACATCTCCAAAGGAAGAATTAGTAGTGCTGACAAGGTAGTTGAGAGCAAACTCAGAAATTTCCTCTAAATCTGAAGAGTTTTGTAAGCGTTCTGTTAAACTGAGTAAAAATGAGAGTCGCTTTACTTCAACTTGTAATTGTTGGTGACTAGTCACATCGACTAGCAATCCATTCCAAAAAATATTTCCATTAGCCTGAGAAGAGGGTTGAGCATCCCACTGAATCCATTTAGTTTGACCTGAGGGTAAGATGAATCGCCCAACCCATCTCCAGGTTTGCATCATTTTTGCGGCCCAAGAAATAGAGTGGTAAAAATCCTCTAAGTCCTCGGGATGAATCATCGCAATGAGGGCGTCTGTATCTAATTCCATTTCCCAGGAATCCAGCTCAAAAAATTCTCCAAAATTAGGAGTGAGGAAGAGAAAATTTAGTGAACCGTCTTGGCGCAGTAAGAATTGATAAATGAGACCCGGTACATTGGCTAACATATAGCTGGGTTTTCTCTGGCACTCCTGTAAGTCTGCTTCGGTTCCATAACGCTTGGCGATTTTCCCTTCACGCGACTGTGTAACAGAGGAAGGAACTTGGCTAAGGAAGGCTGGAGGTATCATAATAATGAGTTTGTCTGGCAGAAGGGACGATAGTTACTAGAGCAATTAATTGGGTCAGGGAGTTGTAAAAAACTTCGATTTACACTAACTTTAAAAAAATATGAAATTTAGCTCAAGTATCCTAACCTGGTAGAGTCTTTGACGATCGTCAATAATTAACAGAGATTGTACTGTACTGGTAGGAAAGTACAAGTCTATCTAGAGGTTGAGTTACTTAAGGAAACTTAGGACACAGGGTGAGGCAGACTCCTGACTGTTAACTGAAAGCTATCAGTTGGGTTAAATAGTGGAGGGGAGAAGCAGAATTTGCCAGAAAACCTGATTTGTTGCAGTGCAGGCGTCTCTCCTACACAGCTCTTGAAGTCTAGCCAACAGTTGTATATTTGCAAACATAAGAGGTTATTCATTGCTTGTAACCTTAGCAAGAACAAACAGAGCGCCTCTTCCACAAGAGATAATTTGATTATAGGGTAAACGATTGGGTTTGCCAGCTCAAAAAAGAGTATGAAATTTCAGCGGTTCCTTACTTTCATCAAGCTGGAGACTTGGATGCTTCTAGGTATAAGTCGCATAGGCATTTAACTGAACTCCCCCTTGCTAAGTATTATTCTATACATCCAATTTAAAAATAAACTCTGCCTCTGGAAGGATGAGCTAGCTAATACTTTAGCCTAAGATTCAGGCAAAATCTTTATCCAACCTCAACCTTCGTAGGTAAGGAATCATTGTGAATCAAAATGGCACAACCTTGGGGCTATGTACTCGCTGCGACACTCTCCCCAGTAAAATTGAGGGCAAGGGCGGACTCTACCTATGGTTTCCAGTGGGACACACACTCAACAAAGTGATTTCAGCTTTGCAAAAGGCTGATTTAGACTATGAATTGTTAGAAAATGGTAGATGCTTAGACATTGCACTGGATAAAACAGACGCAGAGAATTTTAGCAACTTGCTCACAAAGAAACTCACAGCGAAAGAGTTAAAAGAAACACAGGTTCTGTGGATGCCTAATGGTGAGCAACCAGAATTTAACGATTTTTTTCGCGTAACTTCCCTGGATAATTTTATTAGTCTTAGCCAATCAGATTGGTTACTGGATCTGTTATCTTCCCAGCGGATTAGCAGTTATTTTCAGCCAATTGTTTATACTTCAAATCCTACCCAAGTTTTTGCCCACGAGGCCTTGCTACGAGGATTTGATGAGCAGGGAAAAGTGATTTTTCCTGGGCAAATTTTTGCTCAAGCGGAGTCAGCCGGATTAATTTTTCAATTAGATGCTTTAGCGAGGGCAAGTGCGATTCGAGAGGCGAGCAAGCATGGCATCAAAGAGTTAATCTTTATCAATTTTTCTCCAACTTCTGTCTACGATCCGACAACTTGCCTCCGCATGACAGTGCGGGCGATTGATGAAGTGGGTATCCCTCACAATAAGATTGTATTTGAGGTAGCAGAATCTGAGCAACCACCCGATCTCAAACACCTGGTGAAAATCTTGAAGTTTTATCAGGATGCTGGGTTTTTGGTCGCACTAGATGATTTTGGGAGCGGCTATTCTAATTTGAATTTAATTCATCAGTTGCGTCCTGATTTTGTCAAATTGGATATGCACTTAATCCGCAATGTAGACCGCGATCCTTACAAAGCAATGATTACTGAAAAGCTCTTAGACATTGCTAATAATTTGGAGATCAAAACGGTGGCGGAAGGGGTAGAAACCCAAGAGGAATTGCAGTGGGTGCGGGAGCAGGGAGCAACCTTTGCTCAAGGTTATTTGATTGCGCGACCCAGTACACTACCAGTCACAGTGACACCAAATTTATAAATTAGCTCTGTCTCATCCGTCACTGAGGATGATACTTGATTCTGCTTCAGTCCTGATTTTTGATTGGGGTGAGAGGACGGGCAAAATGTCCGTCCAGCAACTGTGTAACCGCTCATTACACTCCCAAATGCCGCCGTAAATAAGTCTCCAGTGACTCCATTTTTAGGTTGAAAATTCTCTCGACATTTTCCACTTCATGGGGTGTACAGAAAAATTCATTGGCTAATAAAACCCGCAATGTGCCTAAATTTTTTTGAAGTTGAGGATTGATTAAACCGAACGCACCTCGTACCCCATCAAAGACAAACAGCGGTGGGTTAATGACAATGGGTTCCCGATGAAAAATCCGGCTAAAAAGGCGGGGAATGTCTTCCCGTAGGAGTATATCTGGACCCCCAATTGGTAAAATTTGATTCTGAGCTGCTGCTACCGTCACGGAATCCACTGCAATTTTAGCTAAATCATCGGTACTGACAAGCGAAGTGCGATTTTTGGGGTCACCAATTAATAAATAGATTCCTGTTTCTCGAAACCTTTCGGCCAGGGGGAGCAAACTTGAGGATAAACCCGCAGGTCGCAAAATTGTATAATTTAAACCGCTGACTTGCAGATATTTTTCTACTTCCCGCTTGGCTTTAAAGACAGCAGAATCTTCATATCCCCGATCGGCTCCTAGTACAGAAATCAATACAAAATGTTTGACTCCCGCTGCTTGAGCCGCATCGATCAATTCAATGTTGGCTCGGTATTGAACTGCTGCTACTTCACCGTCACTACCATGCGTACTAATGATATACTTGACACCTCGGCACGCTTTTTGTAGATCTTTATCTTGCTTTAAATCGCCGATAAAAATTTCAGCCCCTCGGTTTTCTAATTCTGAATAGCGCGAGGTGAGGCGAACAAACGCTCGCACTGGTAATTCTTGCTCTCGCAACACCTGCACAATTTGACGGCCGAGTCCACCTGTAGCTCCAGTTACTAAAAACATGGCGATTTGTTATCAATTTGTAGTTATAGATATCTAACCTGTCTCTGGGTTCCTACTGATATTCTATAGCGATTTTCACTGCGGTGCAGGATGGATGGAAAATCTCAAGGGCACAGGGAAGGGTAGCAGGTGCGATCGCACCCGCGATCGTAATAAGCTGTGACGCATTTAATTTACATATTTCCACACCCTACACCCCACACCCCACACCCATTACGACAATTTCGCTATGGCAATTTAGCTGCACATCAGCTTACTTGCTCAGCTTAAATGCTCAGCTTGACTGCCGAGGATGCCTCCCCGATTTTGTGGGGAGGGGTTGAGATTCAGGATAGAATGACCCATCATTTGAGATGCCCTACCGATCGGGGTATCCTACTTGCATAAAAAAAGTAATCTTAGGGTCCAGATTCCTGCTTAAATTTCTACAATGACCGGCGTGTGATCGCTCGGTTTGGGCAATTTTCTCGGAGATTTATCAATCATACAGCTTTTCGCTTGTTCATACAGAGGAACGCTGAGATAATGATGATCGATCCGCCATCCCCAGTTCCGTTGAAATGCCGCTGCGCGATAGTCCCACCAACTAAAATGACCGCCCTCTTCAGTAAATTTGCGAAAAGCATCTCCTAATCCCAAATCGAGAATTTCTTTTAAAGCTTGACGCTCGGCTGGAGAAGCCATGATCCGGTTTTTATAGGCACTGGGATTATGGATATCTCGGTCGTCAGGAGCGATATTAAAATCACCACAAATACATAAATAAGGTGATTGAGCGATGAGGATTTTGAGATAATTTCGCAGCAAATTAAGCCAAGTCAATTTATAGGAATATTTATCACTGCCCACCTCTGCACCATTGGGAACATAAGCAGAAATAATGCGGATTTCACCGATGACTCCTGTAATTAAGCGCTTTTGATCGTCTAAATTCCCAACCTGCTCGGCTCCTAAAATCGGAGTAAATCCTACACTAATATCTGTGACTGGCAAGCGACTGAGAATGGCAACTCCATTATAAGATTTTTGACCGGAAATGTAACACTGATAGCCAAGTTCAGTGAAGGGTTGTTGGGGAAAATCTTGATCGATGACTTTGGTTTCTTGCAGACAGAGAACCTCAATTGAGTTGGTCTGCAACCAGTCAGTAACTTGTTCTAACCGGGTCCGAATTGAATTAACATTCCAAGTGGCAATTTTCATGCTGGTTAATGGTTAGTGGTTCGTAGGGTGGCGATCGTTCGTCTCCTGTAGTAGCGAATTGTCAAGCAACTTTCTACTACCCGAGCGGACTCAATCACTCCAGTCCTAGGCAGGAGGCCTATTTGATCATAAAATGAGTGAGGAGTGGAACAGGCATTCTGCCTGTTCTTGCTCAGGGTGATAGGATTTCAATGAACTCTACGAACCATTAACTGATGATTAATTCCACTCACCTCATTCAGATTTTGCAGCTTAACCCGCCAGCTTGTTTGCTAAAGCGGGCATTTTCTCGGTAGTCTACAGGACAGTCGATGACCGCAGGCAGATCTTGCGCTAATGCTTCTTTGAGTGTGGGAATTAAATCAGTTGCAGACTCCACTCGATAACCTTTTAAGCCCATACTTTCAGCAAATTTGACAAAATCGGGATTGCCAAATTTAATAAAGGCTGAATTCCCAAAATAATCTTCCTGCTTCCACTCAATTAATCCATAACCGCCATCATTAAAAATGAGGGTAACGAAGTTGGTACCGACTCGCAAGGCAGTTTCCAACTCTTGGCAATTCATCATAAAGCCGCCATCCCCTGTTACGGCTACCACCTTCCGGTCAGGATAAACTAATTTCGCTGCGATCGCACCCGGAATGGCAATTCCCATTGCTGCAAACCCATTAGAAATCAAGCAAGTATTGGGCCGGTCGCAGTGGTAGTGTCGCGCCATCCACATTTTATGAGCTCCCACATCGGAAATCACAATATCTTCAGGCCCCATCACTTGCCGCAGGTCATAAATCAGTTTTTGTGGCTTAATAGGAAATCCATCATCCTCTGCATAGCGTTCGTACTCAGCCCGAATATCTGTCCGCAGCTGATGGGAAAAAGGATCGGGTTTTCCCATGCGAGAGACCCGTCGCAAAATTTCAGTCAGTGAGTCGGCTATATCCCCAACCACTTCAACGGTTGGAATATAACTGCTATCAATTTCTGCGGGTAATGCTGCAATGTGAATAATGGGAATTTTGCCGTCTGGATTCCACTTTTTCGGGGAATACTCAATCAAATCATAGCCAATGGCAATCACTAAATCCGTTTTATCAAAGGCACAGCTAATAAAATCCCGCTTTTGCAAACCCGCTGACCACAAGGCCAAGGGATGAGTATAAGGAATCACTCCTTTGCCCATGAAGGTATTAGCAACTGGGATATTTAATTGAGTGGCGAACTCCGTTAATGCTTCACTAGCATTCGCCCGAATGGCTCCATTTCCGACTAAAATCATCGGATAGTTTGACTTAGAAATAGCCACCGCTGCTTTATTAATACTTTGATAAGCAGCATAGGTTTTTTCCCGGTTATCTTTGTTGAGTGGTTCTCCCTCAACTTCCATTGCCGCGATATTTTCTGGCAAATCAATGTGAACGGCCCCCGGTTTTTCCGTCTGAGCCAGTTTAAAAGCTTTGCGGACAATTTCTGGAGTAATGCTGGGGCGGACAATTTGAGCATTCCATTTAGTAACGGGAGCAAAGAGTGCCACTAAATCAAGATATTGGTGGGATTCTTTGTGCATTCGGTCTGTACCCACTTGTCCCGTAATCGCGACTAAGGGAGCACCATCTAAATTTGCATCCGCCACCCCTGTCATTAAGTTGGTGGCACCGGGCCCTAAGGTTGATAAGCAGACACCTGCTTTGCCAGTCAGACGACCATAGACATCAGCCATAAAAGCTGCGCCTTGTTCGTGCCGCGTCGTGATAAATTGAATCGAAGAATTTCTCAGTGCTTCCAGAACTTCGAGGTTTTCTTCACCGGGAAGTCCAAAAACATATTCTACTCCTTCATTTTCTAGGCAGCGTACCAAGAGTTGAGCTGTATTCATTTAATTTTCTCCTCCATCAGCAGGTAGCAATGATTCTGAAGCATGAAATTTCAGGCTGAAAAAAGTTAGGAGTTGTGCCAGTAGCATAGGCTGTTTTGAGCAGTTGACCTCCTTCGTATCAACTTCATCCTTCAGCTTTCATGCTTCATGGTTCACTTGACCCACACTGTTTTAATATTGACAAATTCGTGGATGCCCTGTACGCTCAATTCGCGTCCGTACCCGGAACGCTTGATGCCACCAAAGGGCAAACGTGGGTCGGACTTGACCATGTTATTGATAAACACAGCACCCGCTTCTAGTTCACGAATGAAGCGGTCGCGTTCTACCTCTGAGGTAGTCCAAGCACTGGCCCCCAAACCGAAACAAGTGCTGTTGGCCAGTTCGATCGCTTCCTCAATCCCTGCTACCCGGAACACCAGTGCCACAGGACCGAAAAATTCCTCTTGATAGGCGGGAGCGCCGGGAGGAATGTCAGCCAAAATGGTGGGTAAGTAGAAATTCCCAGGACTGTCCCCTAAGGGGCGACCGCCCGTGAGAACCTTTGCCCCTGTCTGGATACAAGCTTGCACCTGGCCATCTAGTTCTTGGAGCATCCCTGGGGTAGCTAAAGGACCGATATCTGTGTCTGGTAACATCGGATCGCCCACTTTGAGCGCCTCAAATTTCTCAACAAAGCGTTTTTGAAATTCGTCTGCGATCGCTTCTGCCAGAATAAAGCGTTTAGCCGCAATGCAAGACTGGCCGCTATTGATCATCCGGGCCGTGACAGCCATTGAGACGGCTGCTTCGAGGTCAGCACTCGGCATCACAATATACGGGTCGCTACCCCCCAATTCCAGAACAGTCTTCTTCAAATTTTTGCCCGCCGTCGCTGCTAAGCTAGCACCGGCTGGTTCGCTTCCGGTTAGGGTTGCTGCTTTAACGCGATCGTCAGCAACGATCGCAGCGACTCTCTCGGATCCAACCAGCAGGGTTTGAAACACTCCTTCGGGAAAACCCGCTGCTTTGAAGATCTCTTCAATGGCTAAGGCGGATTGAGGTACGTTGGAGGCGTGTTTGAGCAATCCCACATTTCCCGCCATCAACGCGGGTGCAGCGAAGCGGAAAACTTGCCAGAAGGGGAAATTCCAAGGCATGACGGCCAAAACGGGGCCGATGGGGTCGTAGCGGACAAAACTGTGGGGAGTATCACTGGGAGTGGGTGTATCTGCCAAAAATTGGGGAGCGTTTTCCGCATAGTAGCGACACACCGCAGCGCACTTTTCCACTTCTGCGATGGCGGACTTCAGCGTTTTACCCATTTCCAGGGTCATGATTTTGCCAAAGTGCTCGCGATCGCGCTCCAAAATCTCCGCAGCTTTTTGCATCCACTGCGCCTTTTGCTCAAATGAAAAACGGCGATATTTATAGAATACCTGCTGTGCTAGTTCTAGCTTAGCTTCTACTTCCTCGTCCGTCAGTGGCTCAAACGTTTTCAGCGTCTCTCCTGTTGCTGGGTTAATCGTAGCGATAGCCATACTTTCATCTCCTTTGTAAAAAGATGCAAAAACCCCCTCCAAGCTTTCCTGGGGGTGGGGGTGGTAGTCGATTTAATCTAATACTGCCTCAAACCCTGTGGCTCGTGCCTTGTCTTCTTTAGAGCTATCAATCTTTAATTATATCTTCATTGCACTCGCGCAACGGTCGCAATTTCAATTCAGGATGAAAATTAACGTTGTAGCGAAACCTTAACAATAAGAGTTTTGTTTCAACTGCTGTCTGGGATAGAGTCCGATCGCCTGATTCACTTTTCCTTTTTTCCCTTTTTTCCCTTTTCGCCTTTTTCCCTTTTTTTTCCCTTTCCCCTGCTCCCATTCTCTGCTTTCTACAAGATTGCGATTAGATTTTGAACCTCAAAAACTAGAAACTCCCCTGCAAAAAATGGTAGCAAGTTGAAGGAGAAGAGGTGAGTCGGTCAGCAAACATCCCACTCTCTTCCCTTCTCCCCTCAGTCTTGCTCGCGGGTCGGCCCCCCCGACTCAGTTCTAAGCGGATTGTGCCTCCACATAGTTCTGGGCGTAGTATTGCGAATAGTAGCTGCCTTTATCGCCATTCGCCACCATCCCCAACAAAGGAATTCCAGCCAATTTCAAATCCTCTAAGGCTAACAGCAATGCTTCACGCTCCGTTTGGTGAAGTCCCACCACCAGCATCAACCCATCGGTACTGGCTCCCAGCAAATTAGCATCTGCTAACCCTAACAGAGGGGGTGTATCGTAAACAATTAAGTCGAAATGACTTGACAAATGTCCCATTAAATGCTGTAGGCGACGAGACGAGAGTAACTTCGTGGGGTCAGGCGGGATGGGACCGGCCGTGAGGACATAAAGATTAGGATCGAGTTGCGACCGCTGCCACACTGCCTCAACATCCAAATCCTGGGTAATCACACTGCTAAGTCCCTGTTGGTTGGGTAGGTGCAACATCTCATGAACCTGAGGCCGCCGCAAGTCAGCATCCACCAGCAGCACCCGCTGACCCATCGCCGCCGCCGCCGCCGCCAAATTCACCGCCACCGTAGACTTACCATCCGCCACCTGACAGGACGTGACCGCGCAAGAGCGGACTGGACGGTCAGTTCTGAGCAGACGGATGTTGGCATTGAGCGATCTAAATGCTTCATGAAAGGGGTGAGTCGGTACAGGCGAACCATTCATCCCCACCAGTTCAGCACTCGCCGAAGGCAGTCTCACAATTTTGTCACTGGCCGGAATTACTCCCAATAAAGGCAACCGACTTGCGTGTTTCACATCCTCTGGACTGCGGAACACATTTTGATCGCTGAGTCGTTCAGCAACCGCCGCCACTCCCAACCCCAACGCTAAACCTGCCACTCCCCCTAGCGCTAAATTTAAAGGCAGATTCGGATAAAATGCCAACCATTGACCCTGCTGATTTTGAGGAATTTGGGGTTGGGAAAGCAGTTCCCAAGGCAACACTTTCTGAGTCGCCGCTTCAAGCTGCAACGATTCCCGTTTTGCTAATAAATTATTCAGCATGGTATTCGCAATTCCTAACTGCTGCTGCAACTCCCCATAGCGACGCACCACCACCGGAAACACTTGAGCATATTGATTTAGTTCCTGAGCCGCTTGATTGAGAACTTGCGCTCGCACTCCTAGCAATTGAATTTGATTTGCTGCATTCACCAGTTGCTGAATCAACCCCATCCGCACTGAATCTTGGTAAGCAAGTACCTTTGGGTTGACTTTAGCGACATCTGTCCTCAGCACCCGCTCTGCTTCTTGCTTCAACAGAGGTATGATATTTTTATGCTGCTCTAACAAACTTTGCAGTTGAGGACTGGCTTCTGTATAAGTCGCTGACTCCGTGGCAATTTTCACCTCGAGCTGTTGCAGTTGATTCAGGAGCGATTGATAGGTAGGCGCTTGAGTTAAGGCAGAAGCCATCAACGCCTGCTGCGAATCGAGTCCTAGCTGCACTTGCAAGAGTTCATAGAGCGATCGCTGCTGATTCAGTTGCGTTTCCGCTTCCAGGCGCTGATTTTGAATCTGATTAATTTGATCGGCTAGTTGTTTGCTTTGAATTTGCGGGTCGATAAATTTATACTGTTGCCGCAATTTCTGAATTTCCCCTTGCAGCGTTTCCACCTGCTTAACCACTGGTGGCATTTGAGACTGTACATACTTCAGTCCTTGACCAGCATTCGTCTTTTCACTAGTCTCCCGGCTGTATTTGAGAAATCCTTGAGCAACTTGGTCTAAAACAAATTTAATTTTGTTGGGATCGGAATCCCGATAGCTGACTTCTATAATCTTGGTTTTATTGACACGCTGAATGGAGAGAGCATCTTCTCCCCATTGAGTTTTTTGAGTCTTTTTAGCAAATAACGAGCCATAGTCAACTTCTGGATACCGAGTTCGCACTCGCTGAAGAATCGGTGCCATAAATTGGGGGCTTTGCAACACTTGAATTTGAGATTCATAGTCAAAACCAGTTTCCTCGGATGGCTTGACTGAGTTGGCAACTGGCTGCTTTGCTTCTCCCGCCGCAACCCGCGCTGAGGAATTGGGAACCGCCATCGGTTCTACTAATAATTGCAATCGACCTTCATATCGATTGGGCTGATTTAAGGTCCAGCTATAAACAGCCGTAGTGACCGCAACTGCCACCCCGACAATTAAAAGAACTCTGCGGCGCAACAACCCTCCAATCCCCCCGTGTTCTTCCTGCGGTTTTTGATCGAATTCTCGGGAGTCGCTCTGGTAGGAAGGCGTTTGAAAAACTGCTAAGTTTCGCCTGGACTCTATTTGCTTTTCCGGTTGGTTAAACGCGGATAGCTGATGATTGTCTCCGGTTTTCATATTCACCTCTTAAGTCTGGGCTCGGCGCTTGTACTCTTAACTTGAAGCTGCGAACAGTCCGCGATTTGCTTTCAGGTTTAAATCTCAATGAATGGGTTTCCTGCTCTCCTCAAATAAGACCATCATAAACTAAAAATTTTGGCTTCACCGAAACAAGTCAAACAGCCTGAAGATCCCCAAAACAGGGCTAAGGGGAGCGAGGGTGTTGCCAACCTTATCCGAGAAAGCCGCTCTACCAGAGCGTCTAACCATAATCACATCGTTATTACGGAGGATCGGGTTAGTTTGATCGTTGACGCCCGTTGCAAAGTTAATGGGGACTTCCTGCCGAGACACGGTGCCGTTGGGGTTGAGGCGAATTAGATCCACAGAATTGGTTTCAGCACGAGCTTTGTTAAAGCCACCGGCTGCGACGAGCGCTTGGTTTAAAGAGGTGTTGGGTGGTACGGCCATTGCTCCCGGTCGGAAGACTTCCCCAACCACACTGATGCGAATGGTATCAGGAGAGAAACTAGAGGGTGTAGTTTGAGCGGCTGAGTTTTGCTCGCCCTCTGCTGCCTTCGGGACAACCACAGTATCTCCCTGTTGCAGGGCAATATCTTGGGTGACATCCCCTGTTTGTAAGAGTTGCCAAAGATCGGCCGTGAGCAGTTGTTCGGTACCGGCTCGCGTGATCCGGCGCACTTGAATTTGCCGGAGATCTGCGGCTGAGGTGATGCCTCCAGCCAATTTAATGGCTTTGGTGACAGTGCTGGGGCCGATCGTTTCATTAGGGATGGCTTCGTTGGTCCCCATTGTGGTGGGGATGCCCTCAATATCGCTGGTTTTAATGGGGGTGGGTTTGAAGTCTCTGGAGAGGGTATAGGTACCGGGCCGGGCAACTTCCCCAACAACTGCGACGCTAATGGGTTGGGTGCTTTCTCCAGCAAAGTTAGCATCTGCTAACGTCCGGGCTTGTTGTCGGTTCAGGTCGGTGGCAGTGGGGACAAAAATACTGTCTCCGTCTCGGAGGGTAATATCAGCCCGCAAGTCGCCGTTTTGCAGGAGTTCCCACAGATCGACATTAATGATTTGTTCCGGTCCTTCTCGTTGGGAGCGACGAATCTTGATTTGTCGCACCTCTGCGGAGGGGGTGATGCCGCCAGCCATTTGTAGCGCTCGGGTGACGGTGGGAAGTTGGCTGGCGACTTGACCGGCTGGACCGGTGGCACCGGCTGGGGGGGCAACTGTGTAGGAACCGGGTCGATGGACTTCGCCTGCGACTGCAATTTGTAAGGGTCGGGCTGCTAGCAGTCGTACTGTTACCCAGGGACGCTTGATATATTTGGTATATCGCTGTTTAATGACCTCAGCCGCTTGGTCTAAGGTGAGACCCGCCACCGAGATTTTACCGACTAAGGGGAGGTTGAGATAGCCATCGGCGAGGATTTGGTGCTGGCCGTTCTCACCACTGTATTCAGGGACATTGTAGATATCCATCTGAATGCGATCGCCAGCTCCCAAGGTATAGGCTTCTACGGACTGCATGGGAGGTAGCGTTGTCGGCATTCCTGGTGGCGGTGGTGGTACAAGGATCTGAGCTTGAGTAACGGGGGAGCCTAACAGCGCGATCAGACCTGACCCCGTTAAACTCTGGATGACTTTTCTGCCTAGAAACGTTTTCATCACAATCGGCAATCGCCTATTGTTTATTTTTTTGCTGCCATCCTTAAATGTAACCCAACTGCTCCAATTTCGTAATGACATGAGTAGCACTTTCTTCGGGCGTTTCTTTAGAAGTGTTACAGATGATTTCGGGGTTCAAGGGAGGCTCATAGGGGTCATCAATGCCGGTAAAGCCTTTAATTTCTCCCGCTCGCGCTTTCGCATACAATCCCTTGATATCGCGAACTTCGCAAACCTCTAAGGGAGCCTCTACATAAACTTCGACAAAATTGGGTTCCATCTGGCGAATTTCTTCCCGAATTTCTCGGTAGGGACTAATGGCTGCCACAATTGCTACGACTCCATTCCGACTCAGCAGGTGAGCGACAAAGCCAATCCGGCGAATATTAATATCTCGGTCTTCTTTACTGAATCCTAAGCCTTTAGATAGATGTGTCCGCACTATATCACCGTCTAGGATTTCTACTTTACAACCCCTTGCTTTCAATAAGGGTTCGATTGCTTGACTAATCGTGGTTTTCCCGGAACCGCTCAAACCGGTGAACCATAAAATAAAACCTTGTTCCTTCATTCTGTATTTGTCCTTACTCACGATTAACTCTAATTAGTCGGAAATTGCCGATTGTGAGTTCCCTCATCCTTCACAATACATGAGCTAGAAGTGTGAATCAAGAATACATAAATATTCTGGAACTCGCCCCTAGCCTTCAAGCTTGTAATTTTAAAGCTCGAAGGCTAAATTCTAAGGTTTTTTAGGGATAAAGTAAGATCTTATAAGTCTGAGCCGTTGGCTGTAACGCCTGTTCCACTGCGGCTGCTAAGTCTTGCAGGGGATAGCGATCGCTGATTAAAGCTTCCACATTAATCCGCCGATTAAAAACAATATCCGCCGCCAGAGATTGCAACTTGTAAGAGGAACTGTAGCTGCCCATTAAATCCACTTCTTTCCGATAGAGGATGTTAGGATTCAGGGCAATTTCTACCTCATCAGGAAACTCAGCAAAAAACAAAATTTTTCCACCTTTGCGGGTATTATCCAGGGCCTGAAAAAACGCTTTTTCACTGGGAACCGCTAACAAACTTGTATCAACCCCCATACCACCCGTAATCGCCCCAATCTTGGCCGTTAAATCGGGGTCGCGGGCATCAAAAGCCGCCTCTGCTCCCAGACTCAAGGCCTTTTCAATGCGAGCCGGCAACAGATCCGTGGCGATCGCTTTGGCACCAAAATATTTCACCAGCATCACAAACATCAAACCAATGGGCCCGGCCCCCACCACCAAAACAGTTTGTCCTGGGGCAATTTGAGCTTTTTTAACCGCTTTGAGGCAGCAATTCGTCGGCTCCACAAAACTTGCTTCCTCAAAGGTCACATCCTCAGGAATCGGAATCAACCCTCCATTGCGAACAATATGACCAGGAACCTTGACATACTCTGCAAAACCCCCGCCACTGGGCGCAAACCCAGCCGTTGTCGTGATGTTTTTGTAAGTTTCGCACATGGAAAAATTTTCATTCAGGCAGTAGGCACAGTGCATACAGGGAATATGGTGCATCACCGCCACTCGCTGACCCACTTGCCAACCGCTGACGCGATCGCCCACCGCCGCAATCACGCCAGCGGTTTCGTGGCCAAAGACACGCGGCGGTTCATAGAGGGGATAGCGGATCTTTTTAATATCCGACTGACACAGACCCACCACTCGCACCTGTACTAGCACTTCATCGGATTCCAGCGCCGGGACTGGCACTTCTTCGTAACTTAATTGATTGACTCCCCTGAAAACTTGTGCTTTCATCTGTGATTCACTGTTGATGGTTCACTGTTCATTAATGACATGAGTTGAACGCGAACAGCGAACTAGAAACTGTAAGCCAAGCAAATTGCGGATGAATGAATTACAAGCGGATGTCTTAGTGGTAGGGGGTGGCACTGGTGGCACGGCGGCGGCGATTCAAGCAGCTCGCCTGGGAGCTAAAACCATCCTCATGAGCGAATTTCCTTGGTTGGGAGGGATGTTGACCACAGCCGGTGTCTCGGCCCCGGACGGTAATGAATTGGCAGCCTTTCAAACCGGGTTGTGGGGTGCTTTTTTAAGGGAACTTCAGCAGCGACAGCCAGGAGGGTTGGATCGGGGTTGGGTGAGTTTCTTTACCTTCGACCCCCGCATTGGTGCCCAAATCTTTGCAGATTGGGTGAAGCAATTGCCCAATTTGTACTGGGTGGCGGGACAGCGACCCCGGGAAGTCTTAAAGGCAGGCAATTGGATTACAGGGGTTCGGTTTGAGGATTTTACAGTCCGCGCTGCTGTGACTTTAGATGCGACAGAACTGGGAGATTTATTGGCGATCGCTGAGATTCCTCATCGCTGGGGTTGGGAATTACAAGCGGAGTGGGGAGAACCCAGCGCTCCCTCCGCTCATCATCCGTTGTTAGAACGTTATCCAGTTCAAGCGCCGACTTGGGTGGTGTTCCTCCAGGATTTCGGGGAGGGAGCAGTGGCACCGGAAATTCCTGCACCACCCATTGATGGTTCCGACCGCTTCGTCGGTGCTTGGGATAACCACGGTCCTGAGCGGTTTCTCAACTATGGCCGCTGTCCGGGGAATTTGTTGATGATCAATTGGCCGCTGCGGGGAAATGATTATGGGGAGGGAATCAGTCGTTTAATGGGTCCTGAGTCTAGTCGCCGGGAATTTTTACAGGAGTGTCGGTGGTACAGTCAAAGTTTTGCTCGCTTCATTCAACGCCAATTAGGCCGCCGTTACGGATTAGCCACGGGTGTTTTTCCCGTTTCCAAGTTGGCGCACCTGGGAAGGGGGGAGAATGAGTGCTTATCCTTGATTGATTCTGCCTTTGGGTTGCATCCTTACTACCGGGAAAGTCGTCGCTTGCAAGGGGTAACAACGGTGCGAGAGCAGGATATTTTGCCTGTGGTTGAAGGGAGGGTGGCGAAATTACCACTCAATGCAGCGGGAGATTGTGAGGCGGTGGCGATCGGGAACTACGCAAATGACCACCATTACCCCAGTGGTGATATTCCGCTGCAACCTAAATCTCTGCGCTGGGGGGGTCGCTGGACGGGAACGCCGTTTACGATTCCCTACAGTTGCCTGATTCCTGCTGAGGTGGAAGGGTTGCTGGTTTGTGAGAAGAATGTTTCTGTCTCTCACATGGCGAATGGAGCGACGCGCTTGCAACCGGTGGTGATGGGGATTGGCCAAGCGGCGGGGATGGCGGCGGCGCTGTGTATGCAACAAAGGTGTGAGCCGCGGAATTTATCGGTGAGGATGCTGCAAGAGGCGTTGTTGCAAGATCCAGTGGCTCCAGCGGCGGTGATTCCTTTGTTTAATTTGACGGGCGATCGCTCAGACTGGTTGGATTGGCAGCGCTATTATTTAGAGCATCCTGAGGAGTATCCGATGAGCGGTGATTGTCCTGTTACAGGGGTTAGCCACCCGGAGTTAGTAGTGAGTGGCAATTTGCGACCGCCAGTGGAGTGCGAACAGCAGGGATTTTCGGGTCTGTTTCACCGCCACAATCTACAAGACTACAGCTTGACGTTAAGCAGTCCTAGGGTAATGGCAGGCGAAAGTTGGAGACTGGTAACGTTACGCCCTGAAGTTGACAGATTTTTACAAGATTGTTTGGGTGAGCAACCGATTACAGTTTGGGGGCGATTGAATTTTTCGGGTCGTTGGTTGCTAGTAGAAGCTGTGAAATCAAAATGAATCGGGACTGAGCGGGAGCTCTGCAAATTGCAGAGAGACCCTCCTCATGAATCACAATTTGTTTCTTGATTTTTGGAGGAGAAAAGGAGGAAACAGGAGGGCTTTTTCGTCTGGCGAAAGGGGGATCAAGGAGGGGATGAGAGGATTTTTGCTGATTTTTTCCAGAAGTCGAACCTTATAAAAATTTAAGCTTTTTCCTGATTTGTTAGGGAAGGGTCTGTATCAGGTAATGGACACTCTGAGATGGACATTTCCTATGCAACTCTATTCTACTATCGTTTTGTCTTTACTAAGCATTAGTTTTGCTGCGAATGCACAAGCCCTAGATTATCCAGTAGCAGCAATTCAAAGTCTGGAATCTGCGACTGCTCAGAATATGCTATCAGCTCAAACTGAGCACAAAGGTGAGGCCCGGCCAGAAAGGGGAAGTGGGCGACGGGATTACCAACCGGCTGATTTTCTGCCTGCCTCTTTGTTGTAAAGGTGGGTAACTGTCTCAGCCTGAATCAGTGGGACCTGGGACTGTGCACCCGATCTTTGAGGCGAACTGATGAGGCTGTATCAAACCTGTTGCTAACTGGGGCTGTTTTGACTTTCGCTTCTCAGGCAATAGCCACAGTTAGACTTCTTGTTATCTGTTTAAAGGAGATTCTTTTGTGCCTTAGTTCAGATTCTGGAACTTTGCTTAACCGCCATTCACCCCTCGATCCATTCAGGGTGTTTGGCGGTTTTGTATAGGTTCTAGAGCTTCAACCCCTAGGCAGTATATAAATTGTGGAGAGCTGGGCTATAATAGGCCTTGAGTTAACATTTGAGGAAACCCTGAGTGCAAAGGGTGCAACAATCTACTTGAATTCGCCAACTATTGGCACAGATCGGTGCGACCGCTTCCGCGCTCAAGCCCCAATAGCCTCAGGGGACGTAAGGGGTATGAGCAAGATTGCTGACTGGCTCGACCATCGGCATGACTGGAATCAGTGGATTCGCAACAATTAACGGAGGATGATACCATGCCTCCAAGTTTGGCTATTTCGGGGATTGTGATGAGCAACGAGTCTTTGGATCTGATCAAAAGCCTCAGCCCCAGTGCAATGGATCAGATCATGCTTTATCTGGCCTTTAGTGCCATGAGGACAAGTGGACACAGGCACGGCGCTTTTCTGGATGCGGCAGCAACGGCGGCGAAGTGTGCCATTTATATGACTTATATTGAGCAGGGTCAAAATCTGCGGATGACGGGGCACTTACATCACATTGAACCCAAACGGGTCAAGGTGATTGTGGAGGAAGTCCGGGAGGCGTTGACCAAAGGTAAACTGTTAAAAATGCTGGGTTCTCAGGAGCCTCGCTATCTAATTCAGTTTCCTTATGTATGGCTAGAGCAGTATCCGTGGCAACCTGGGCGATCGCGCATTCCAGGCAATAGCCTAACTGCTGAAGAGAAGCGATATCTAGAAGGCAAGTTACCGCCTAACTTGCCGGATGCTCAATTGATCAATTCTTTTCAGTTCATGGAATTGATCGAATTTTTACATAGGCGTTCTCAGGAAGATTTGCCCTCCGATCGGCGGATGCCTTTGAGTGAAGCTCTCGCAGAACATATCAAGCGTCGCTTGATTTATTCTGGTACGGTCACTCGGATTGATTCTCCTTGGGGAATGCCTTTCTACGCGCTCACCCGTGCGACTTACTCTCCCGCGGAGCAGGAAGAGCGCACCTATATCATGGTGGAAGATACGGCTAGGTATTTCCGCTTGATGAAGGATTGGGCCGATCGCCAAAATAAGGTCATGCGAATTCTCGAAGAGTTGGATATTCCACCGGAACGGCTGGATCAAGCTCTAGAGGAGTTGGATGAAGTGATCCGTGCTTGGGCCGATCGCTACCATAAAAGGGGCGAACCGACGATGGTACTTCAGATGGTCTTTGGGCAAAAAGACGATTAGCTATCTGATACAGCTCTATTTAAAAAACCCGGTTTCTCCTAGGAACCGGGTTTTTAATCTGTGTGGGACAGTGAGGCTCTGCGAATGATGGATGGGGTAGCTTGGTGTCGATCTGGCCCTTCTACAGCGGTACCTTTTAGTAATAATTCTGTGGCGACTTGATTGGCTTCCATGAGTTTCTGGGAAGCGAGGCGTTCTAATTTGCTGGCTGTGGCGTTGACTTGGGTTTCGTCCAGCCATTCGTTGCCGTTTTCGTCTAGGTTGATGCGTTTAATGGCGGCTTTGAGGCGTTGTGTAATTAAGACTTGTTTGAAGTTCTCCCGTTCAGTCACTTGGGGGTTGTTCCAGTCCCCTTCGATCTGTTGCCAACCCATACTGATTAGTTGGTCAATTATGGGTTTTTCAGAGTGGATATATTCGGGAGTTTGTTGGGGCATTATTTTAGTAACGGTAGGTTACGAGGGTTGATCGCCTGCATCGCTCACCACTGTTGCATCGGGTGTTACTGATTCTAGCTCAGGGGGCAGATGATTGGTAATAAAGGAACTCCAGTGAGGTATGCCGCCTGAGTCAAATTCCATCTGCAAAATTGACGCATTCGGGACTCGAAATCCTCGCGAAAATCCCAAAAGGCGATTCATAGCAACGCTATCAATGACCGTTGGATTAGCTAAAATCTGCCACAGCATCGCTTTGATAAAAAATCCATGTGTAAAGACAACGACAAAACCAGATTGTTGTTGCAATTGGTTCAGGGTAGTTCGGACTCTTTCCATGAGTTGAACCAAGGATTCAGCGTTGGTTCCATCGATATATTCTGGGTCGCAGCGGTCCCAGTAAGCTTTGCTCAGAGGTTTGCGATCGCGGGGTGTGGTTGGTTGGTCGAGCGGTAGGTCTAGATAGGTAAATTCCTGAACTTGCCAAACTTCAACGGGTGTATGTGGAAATTTTTCAATCAATGGTTGAGCGGTGAGTTGGGTTCTGAGATAAGGTGAAGTTACAATCAAGTCTGGAGGTTGTTTAACAGCAGTGGGAATACATTTGGATTGTCGGTAGCCCAATTCACTTAAGGCGTTTTTATGGGGCCCAAGAGTTGCCAACCCTGCATTAGATTGACTTTGAGCATGACGAATAATCCAGATAGACACGGTTTGATATTTCCTCTTATTTAGGTTACTTTGGTTCAATTTAAAGCATTTTTGACTCGCACTTTCCCGGTTAATAGGTCGTGCATGAGTCCTTGTTTCTGGAGCTTGAGCTTGTCGCGGTAGGCTTCTTCTGTACGGATGCGGGTCTTATAGGTAGCGAGTAGATTCGTAATTTGCTTTTGTTCTTCCAATTTAGGTAAAGCAATAAGTAATTTTCTAAAAAAATACAAGGTTATTTTATCTCTAGTAATACCTCCTCTTATTCCTCGAACTTGTTGGATAAAAGCATGACTATTAACGAATAACGATAACCATTGAGATGTAGAAATTTGAGTATCTGGTCTAAGTCGAATGATATCTGCTGTAATAATGCCTGATGTCATCCATTCTGGATAAACACAAGCAATACATGGAGGCAAACCCATTTTTGTAGCTAAAAAATCTCCAGATTGAACAGAATGTTCTGATAATTCACGAGCTTTTTTAGGTTCAACGTAAATATTGCTGTTCCACTGAAAACCATCAACCTTGATATCTCGTACAAAGGTCACTGGTACACCAACAGAGCGATAATCACTAGCAAGGAGATTGCTACCGAAAGGTCCAATTGTTGTAGCGCCTGGAACTTGAGAAGCTGCCTGTTGAATAGGAACAACTTCCCACTCTTGCGGAATTTGTCCCAATGGTGAGTCTTTGAACTGTTCGGGGTGTTGCGTCGCATCCCTCAATTCCCCATTTTCATCTAACCCCCGCGTCAGCAAGTCGTGCAGCAGTCCAGCTTTCATCTGCTTGAGCTTGGCGATGAGGGTGGTGGTGTGTGCGATCGCGGAGTCGATCGTGTCTAGAATTTCAGCAATGAGTCGCTGTTCCTCTTTGGGAGGAAGTAGAATGCTAGTAGCTCCTACAATGTCTGTGTTGAGATTTGCCTGCGTTCCAGTTTGACCGTATCCTCTAAAATTTGGAGTCCAATAGCGAAGGAAATGGTAAAGAAATTGAGTATCTAAACAATTTTCATATTCATCAAATACTACAAAACCGTCATGAATACAGACATCTATTTCAACTATTGCTGGCTCGCCGATAGTCGCACAGATACTCATTATTAACTGTCCAGGTTTTACTGGGACACTCTTAGCTACTCCTTTTGGTGATAAACGTTGTTCCGTAGTCCGAAGGCGACCATTAGAGCGAGTAACATCTGTAATTCTCACCCATCCAAATCCTTCATCAGCAAACCATTCTGGGCTATCAATAGGTCTGGGACTAGCTCCTCGTCTAATACGAGAAATCTGACCTAAAGTTGTCAACTGCCATCCAGAGGGAATGTTAAAATGCGAATCCTTAAACTCCTCAGTTTTAACCCCAGTTTCACCCATACCCAACCCCTGTACAAAATCTCGTCATCATTAAGGCAACTTTGCAAAACCAGCTTGAACAAAATGATTGTCAAAAGTTAAAGCTGTACGAATATTTAACTGAGTCATTACCACAAAGGAAATACAATCAGTCAGTGAGTATGATTTATCATCATATCGTTGAAATAAATGCCATCCCTCAAAAAACAGCACTTCATCAACATGGATAAACTGAACTAACGCACTACCCAATAAGCGACTCCCAACTTCAACAGCTTTATGATGACAATTTCGACTATTAAAAAATGTCGCCATTTCATCAAAAATGTAAGAAGTAGTTACAAACTTCGGTGTCTCCTTAATCAAATCTTGCCAATGTTTTAATGTCCGAGCATGATTGATATCATCGGCTGTTTCTAAAGCGATAATATAACTCGTATCTAAAAAAAAGCTGTTCATTCAACAGAACCGTAAATATAGTTATCTAAATTTACCGACGCATCAGAAATACCGCAATTAACAGGGTTCATTCCCATTTCAAAAATTGGATCGCTTTTATTCGTTACTATCACAAAAATAATATTATTTTCCTTACGGATTTCTACCTCTTCAACTCCCTCTAGAAAATCCTTGGGAATGACTACACCTTGTTCTGTTACTTTAACTTTCATCAGTTTTGCTCAATTCACTTACTTTAAGCATACCCCAACTCCGTCAAAAATTCACTCAACCGCTGCGCTGCCGCATCCCGTTCCTTAGTTTAAGCATAGCAATCAACTCCCTTAAACTCCTCATTTTTAACCAAAGTCTCACCCATACCCAAACCTTTTAACCTCTTACTTTCCCCTTACTCTTCCTCTCCCTCAGCCGCTTCTAATATCACATCCTCATAAATCAACTCAATCGAACCGCAAAAATCCACACTCTTTAATTCAACCTCATCCCCTTCTGAATAAGTATAAAGCTCCCAAATTCCCCGATCGTTTAATCGATAACACTCAATCACCTTCTGCTCAAAACCAATTAAAACGTATTCCCGTAAGCTAGAAATACGGCGATAATTTCGGAACTTTTTTCCTCTATCTTTAGCCTCAGTGCTAGGAGAAAGAACCTCAGCGATTAAACAAGGATTATAAATAACTTGAATTGCTTTTTTATCCCGTTCATCACAACTAACCATGACATCGGGATAGTAAAACGGCCCACTTTCCGACACACCAACCTTAGCATCTGCCATTGAAACTTTACACCCTTTCCCTCGCAGGTGATTTTTTAACAGCGTTGTCAGGTTAACCGCCAGATCGTTATGGGGAATGGTTCCCCCCGTCATCGCCAAAACTTCACCATCAATATATTCATATTTAAGTGATTGTTTTTCTTCCCAGTCTAAATATTGCTGGGGAGTTAAGTATTGCTGCTCTGGAACTGCAACCATAACCACCTCTTAATTATGACCCCTTACAACCCATTCCTCTATGATTGGTTAACTTAACTGTGACAGGATTAGAAACACAATTAACTTAAGCATATCCCAACCCCTTCAAAAATTCACTCAACTGCTTCGCCGCTGCATCCCGTTCCCTTTCAATATCCTGCAACGTCACCCGATACTTATCCCACCAATTCTCTACTGTCGCAATTACCTGCTGGCGATGCGCTGTCACATATCGCTCTAATTCAACCGTTAACCCATCCTCAAAAGTTGCTAACACCAACCTCTGACAATCTTCATCTATCAAACTCGCCCGTTTAGCTTCCAAACGCTTCACCAATTCATTCTTTAACGTCCGTAGTTTTCCCTTTGCTTCCCCCAACTGCTTCTTAATTTCATTGTAAGGTTTTAATTGTTCCTCAATTTCGGCAATTTCTGCTTCTACCGATTGCACCAATTGCTCAAACTCCGCAATCTTTTTGCCATACAACAAAGGCGATTTTTTCAAGGTTTTTAGTTCTTTTTTCTGCTCCTTAACCGTCGCTTTTAGCGTCTTTAATCTTATCTCCATCTCCTTAACAAAATTAACCGCTTCTGCATCCTCTTCACTGACTTCTGCCTCATCAACTTCCGCTTCTTCTCCCCGTTCAAACGCTTCTTTTTGCTGCTCTAACTCGGCAATTTTTGCCTCAGCATCCGCAATTTCCTGCAAATAATCCGGCATCAACCGCCCCACCAATTTATGATTGAGCGGGTCGAATTTTGCCTGCTTTTTCTGCTCTTCCTCATCCTCTTCCAAAGCATCGCGAATCGTATCTACCCAACTGTCAACTAATCCGCCAAAGTTCGATTCTGAGAGCGTTCTGAGTTCATACTTTACCTCATCCCACCAACTCGCCACTACCCCCGCAACTTTGAAGCGATCGAGTAAACCCACCGGTTCCAAACTCTCAACAAAAGAGCGCAAAAACTCCCCCCGTAATTCCATCACCTTCTTGGTTTTTGGCAACTCGCCCAAACCGGGTGCATGAAGTTGCCACCAAGCAGCAAAAACACTGTAAAGCTTGCTTTCTTGTTGGCGAACGCCAGCATCAGATTCAATAAAATTTTTAATCTGACCTCTTTCTGTAATTGAAGCAATAAAATCTAAATAATCCATTATGAAAAAATGACCTCTAACTCTAAAACAAACCCCGGTAAAACATCCCCACCCGATAAAGTCTTCGGAGATTCCAAAACCTCTACCTCTCGGTTCGGGCGATAAATTTCCACTTGCCCGAGTTGAGGATTAATCAACCATCCCAACCGCAACCCATTTTCTAAATATTCCTGCATCTTTGCTCGCGTTTCTTCCACATCATCGCTTTCCGAAAGCAGTTCGATCGCAAAATCGGGACATAGCGGTAAAAATTTCTTTCTTTGTTCCTCAGTCAAATTATTCCATCGTTCAATCGTCACCCAAGAAATATCCGGGGAACGAGTTGCACCATTTGGCAAGCGAAATCCTGTAGAAGAATCAAAGGCTTTCCCCAGACGATTTTGACGATTCCAAATTCCTAAGTCAATGTAAGCCTCAAAATTTCGGTTTCCTGTTTCTCCCCCCATTGGTGGCATAATCATTAATTCTCCCTTCGCTGTCAATTCCAATCGTAAATCCCGATTCACAGCCGCCAATTGTTCAAACTGCTGATCTGTTAATTTGAGAATAGGCGGTAAATTGAGAGTGAAACTGTTCATCTTAACAACGCTCCACTAAAATTCGAGTTGGATCGAACCCGTGCGCCTCTAACAAGGGACGCTTTGCCTCTACTTCAACCTTAGGAATTCCTCCTAATAAATGAGCCTTCACATCCTGCGGTTCCGGTGGTGGCGCATTATCCGCATAACGCCGAATATTGCAGTTATAATCATTTTCCGCCAATTCCTGCTTTGTCACCACAGCCGAATAACCCGGTAAAGCCTGAAAATTTTCAAACACCCAGGTAATCTTTTCAATATGTTCGGGACGCAAATAATTCTGAGCGCGACCCGCATAATATTCGGCATCGGCATTAATAAATAATACCCGATCTTTCCGTTCCGCAGGTTTCGCGTTTTTACTCCCCCGCATCACTAAAATACAGGCAGGAATCCCCGTGCCATAAAATAAATTTGGTGGCAAACCGATCGCTGCTTCTAAATGATCTTTGTCAATTAAACTTTCCCGAATTTTCTTTTCTTCACCTCCCCGAAATAGCACCCCGTGAGGCATTACCGTCGCCATCAAGCCCTCATCTTTCAGCACCGCTATCATGTGCTGAGCAAACATTAAATCGGCTTTTTTCCCTGATTCTGGACAAAACCCATGCGTAAACCTGCCCTTAAATGCCATCCCATCACTGCTGTAGTTCTGAGAAAAAGGCGGATTGCTAATGACTCGGTGAAACCGCATGAGTTCCCCGCCTTCAATATATAAGGGATTAAACAGAGTATCATCGTTGTGAATCTCTGCATCCCGAATTCCATGCAACAGCATATTAATCTTAGAAATTGCCCACACGCCGCCGTTATTATCCTGTCCGTAAAGCGCTAAATTTCTCGCATCACCACCACATTCTTCTAGATATTGTTTTGCCTGAATTAATATCCCCCCCGAACCACAACAAGGGTCATAAACAGACATCCCCTCCTGTGGTTTCATCAACCGCACCATTAACTGCACGACTTCTCGCGGCGTATAAAATCCCCCCCTTTCTTCCCCGCTGAATCAGCAAATTCTTTAATTAAATACTCGTAAGCAGCGCCCAATAAATCGGGAAATACAAAATCTTCATTTCTCAATCTATATTTGCTAAAATGCTTAATTAATTTGCGAAGTTTCTGGTCAGAAATTCTACTTTTACCCACTTGACGTTTAAAGTCAATATGGTTCAAGACTCCAGCTAAAGCTTGGCTATTCTCTTCCAGACCTGCCAAAGCCTTATTGAGCCCATCAGCTACTTTTTGATGCAGTTCGTCGCGAATATAAGCCCATCGTGCTTTTTCCGGTACAAAAAAAGCTTCTTTGTAACTAATGGGATTTTCCGCCCTCTTTTTTGCTTCTTCTGGCGTGCGTCCCCGTACCAGGTTGTCCTGCATAATTTGGTCATAACGTTGCTCAAACACATCCGAAGCGCGTTTGAGGAATAGCATCCCAAAAACATACTCTTTAAAGTCCGAAGCATCCATTTTTCCCCGCAGGATATCAGCAGCAGCAAACAGATGTCGTTCCAGTTGTGGCAGAGTCAACTTACCCATAAAAAGATACTTAAACTTAAGTAAAAAATAGTTCCGATCAATGCGATCGCACTTACCTAACCAGCTTACTAGCAACCTGCTGATGGATTCGATCTAACCACAAAGGAATCACAGGCTGACCAGATTTTAAGGAAGCGTTTACGAAGTGTTCGCGTAGCGAGTGTCGCCTACCCCTTGCCACCTCAAACACCTTGGCTATCCGCGACCAACAATCTGTGATTATTACAAAAACTTAAAATCGGGATGACAGGATTTGAACCTGCGACCCCCTCGTCCCGAACGAGGTGCGCTACCAAGCTGCGCTACATCCCGGTCAATATCAACTTTGCTATTCTATCATGCCTGATTCGCAATCGTGCAACTTTCCCATCAAAACTTTAGTGTTTTCTGAGAAATATCCCAGTCAGAGCAGAACCTCTGAAATTTTGGCGATGCCGACCAGACACCTACCTCGCACTGTATCATAGGAACTTGTAAAACATCAGCAGATCGAGGCAGGCGTGGTAGTTAAGCCAGACTGGTTGCGAGTCAAAGCCCCCCAATGGCAGCGGATCGGTTCCGTTCAGGAAATTCTGCGGGATTTAGCTCTCAATACCGTTTGTGAAGAGGCATCCTGTCCCAATATCGGCGAGTGCTTCCATGCCGGTACTGCTACATTTTTAATCATGGGGCCAGCCTGTACCCGCGCCTGCCCCTACTGTGACATAGATTTTGAGAAAAAGCCGAAACCCCTTGACCCGACAGAACCGGAACGGCTAGCTCAGGCAGTACAGCGTCTTAAGCTGAATCATGTGGTCATTACTTCAGTCAACCGCGATGATTTAGTCGATGGTGGCGCAAGTCAGTTTGTCAAGTGCATTCAAGCTGTGCGATCGCTGATGCCACAAACCACAATTGAAGTCTTAATTCCAGACTTATGCGGGAACTGGCAAGCCTTAGCAACAATTCTAGAAGCACAGCCAGAAGTCCTCAACCACAATACAGAAACAGTCAAGCGAATGTACCGCCGGGTACGCCCCCAGGGAGACTACGGACGGACCCTGGAATTATTAAGACGAAGCCGGGAAATTGCTCCTTGGATCTACAGTAAATCTGGGCTGATGGTGGGGTTGGGGGAAACCGATGCCGAAATCCGAGAAGCGATGCTGGATTTACGAGCCGTTGATTGCGATATTTTAACAATTGGGCAATATCTGCAACCCAGCCAAAAGCACTTATCAGTTGAAACCTTTGTACCACCGGAACAGTTTGAAGCTTGGCGGCAGTTTGGCGAATCTATCGGGTTTTTACAAGTGGTAGCTTCTCCCTTGACACGGAGTTCCTACCATGCTGAGCAAGTGAGAGCTTTAATGGCACGCTATCCACGCCAGCGATAGGAAGCTAAGGGTGAGTTCTTAGGAATTTCTGTTAGTCTGGTTACAGAAGTTGTTGCGATTGTGCGCCTGATTCTCAAACTTCCCTGGCTCAGGAACCGTGCGATCGAAATCTCAACAAAGCTGTTCGCAACGTCAACTTCTTGGTGATGGTGTCTATCCCTGTTAACAGCTGGGTACGGGCGGTCGCAACTCAGGCACTGGGAGCAGAGGAAGGGTCCAAAACGAACAAAACTCTAGAAGCTTTACGATGTAATGAAGAGAGCTGGTCACAGCAGTAGAAACGCTGAGATTTCCTGAGAAAATATAAAGTTTTATAAAGATTTTTGCGAATTTTCCGAAGTGATCGGGAACCAGTCTTAACGGTGATGAAGATTAACATAGCTTCTGACGAAGGTCACTCTTAGGTAGCTGATATTTTTTCTATACTAGCTACCAAACCAAGAAGCTTAACTTCTTTCCCAACCTCCTACGCGGTTTGATGCTAGAGTTGCTACCTGTCAACCTAGAAATTAACGAGAGACAGATACTGAGCTAGACCAGACACCAGGATCAAGGTTGGTGAAGGGAAAAAATGGAACTAACAGCGGTGATGCTTCGTCTTTATTAAGTGGGCATCATAAACACAAACCGCCGCTAAGCGTAGCATCTTGTCACCCGGAGCAACTGAGATAATCACTATGCCAGCCACCTCTTTTTACGCTGATGCCGAATACGACGAGCAACTGCAAATTAATCCTTTGCAAGCCGACGACGTGCTGGATGAGGATGCTGAAGAAGCTGTCGATGAACTCCTCGAAGATCTAGGAACTCTAGAAGTTGAGGGAGAAGAGGATACAGATCTAGCAAAGCTTCCTAGCACAACCAATCGCCGTACTACGGATTTAGTCCGCCTGTACCTTCAGGAAATCGGTCGGGTTCGCTTATTGGGACGAGATGAGGAAGTCTCTGAGGCCCAAAAAGTCCAACGCTACATCCGGTTGCTAGAACTGCGAAATGAAGCGGCTCAGAAGGAGGAAGGAGTAATTCGGCGCTATGTCGAGTTGATTGAGGTGCGAGATCGTTTAGCTGCCCAGTTAGGACATCGACCTTCCCTGGAACGGTGGGCGATCGCCGCGGGTGCTGCTGACTTGCCTGAATTAAAGCGGATGATGACGGAAGGCAAGCGTCGCTGGGCAGAGTTAGCAGGACTCACGGTAGAGGCCCTAGAGCGGGTTCAAGCCGAAGGCATCGACGCTAAGGATCACATGATCAAGGCGAACCTGCGCCTGGTCGTTTCGGTGGCGAAGAAGTATCAAAATCGAGGTTTAGAGCTTTTAGATTTAATCCAAGAAGGGACTCTGGGACTGGAACGAGCCGTTGAGAAGTTTGACCCCACCCGCGGCTATCGGTTCAGTACCTATGCTTACTGGTGGATTCGTCAGGGAATTACGCGAGCGATCGCCACCCAAAGCCGTACTATCCGCCTGCCTGTCCACATCACAGAAAAGCTCAACAAAATTAAAAAAGCTCAGCGCAAAATTTCTCAAGAAAAAGGGCGGACTGCAACCATTGAAGATATCGCCGCCGAACTGGATATGACAGCACCCCAAGTACGGGAAGTTTTACTGCGAGTTCCCCGTTCTGTGTCCCTAGAAACCAAAGTGGGGAACGAGAAAGATACTGAATTGGGCGACTTACTAGAAACAGATGGTATTTCCCCAGAAGAAATGCTGATGCGGGAAGCACTGCACCGAGATTTGCAGCAACTATTAGCAGATTTGACCAGCCGGGAGCGAGATGTGATCTTAATGCGCTTCGGTTTAGGTGACGGACACCCCTACTCTCTGGCTGAAATTGGTCGGGCCCTCGACTTATCGCGAGAACGAGTCCGCCAAATTGAAGCGAAAGCACTGCAAAAGCTACGACAACCCAAGCGCCGTAACCGGGTGCGGGATTATTTAGAGTCGCTTAGTTAGAAAGATTGGTCATCAGCGATCGCTTGAGGGGAGTCAGCTTTGCTACTCCCCTTTGCTCATGATGGGGAATCTGGGTGACAGTAGGTTTCAGATTCACTCCCCTCTGCGAATACCTGTAGAGTCAGCTAGAGGGTCACTATTGATTTTCAATAACTCAAAATTTTTGAAAAGTCCCACAGTTTCTGTGTATGATTGTCAATAGGCAGACTTTCTTGAAAAGTTACTATGGGACTTTACACAGCAACCTCATTTAAATCAGAACTCAATGAGAAGGGCTGGCGCATGACTCCACAGCGGGAGACCATTCTCCACGTCTTTCAAAACCTCCCCAAAGGTAACCACCTGAGTGCGGAGGATCTTTACAATGTGCTACAAAATCGAGGGGAAAAGATCAGCTTGTCCACCATTTACCGAACTTTAAAGTTAATGGCTAGGATGAGCATTCTGCGGGAACTCGAACTCGCAGAAGGACATAAGCATTATGAGATTAATCAACCTTATCCCCATCACCACCACCATTTAGTCTGCGTTCAGTGTAATAGAACCATCGAATTTACCAATGACTCGATTTTAAAACTAGGTATGAAACAGGCAGAAAAAGCTGGGTTACATTTGTTAGATTGTCAATTAACCATTCATACAGTTTGCCATGAAGCTTTAAGAATGGGATGGCCATCCATGCTATCGAGTAATTGGTCCTGTCCGAGAGCGATCGCTAATCTTAATGGTGCATTAAACGAATCATCGGATTGAAGCCACGATCCTACTCAGTTCAATGCAATCAGCTTGCTTCAGAGCGGTCCTAACTTTCAGGTCAATATCAAGCACCCATACAAACCACTTTTTCTAACACAGCATAGAAGGCGAAACCGGCGTAAATTAGTATCAACTAAAAAGCTCCTGCGAGGATATCATCAATGCTGAGTCCATAACGGCGTTGAGCCTGTCGAATAGCAGTTTGTGTCTGATTATTGTAAATGCCATTGAGTGGCCCTGTATAAAATCCGTAGGCTTTCAGCCGTCTTTGCAATTCTAAGACACTTGCTCGGCTAAGATTGTTAGCAGCGGAAATTGTGCCGAAAGGAACAGCCGCAGTTGTGAGAACATTTGAACTGGATAGTCCAAACAATGCTGAGAGAGTATTAGGGGTGGCAATTCCGTTTGCTAACAAGCCTTGGTCTTCTTGAAAACGACGAACCGCAAATTTTGTGTCATTTCCAAAGACTCCATCCATAGCACCTGGATTGTACCCTAACTCTCTTAATCGCATCTGGAGTTGAGTAACCGCCGCTCCGCGATCGCCACTCCGGAGTGTCACAGAGGGATTCCCCGAAAAATTAGGCTGTGCGATCGCAGAGGGACTATTGCCTTGTAAGGCTAGAAAGGTACTTCGATCCACCACACCCGTTGCTGCGAGTCTCCGGTCGCGTTGGAACTGAATCACAGCCGCCTCAGTAGTTCCACCAAAGTAGCCTGTAACAGGGGCATTAAAATAATTTAATTGTTGCAATCGTTGCTGAACCGCTTCTACGTCAGTACCCCTATCCCCAAGAGCGAGATTACTACTCATCGTGGTTTGAGGTTGGCTGACCGAATTTGGAGAGGTAGTCGGTAGAGCCTGTCTCATACTAGCGTCAATTGCTTCCAGGGTCGCCGTATCAGCACAACCAGTAGAAGGGAGATTATTGACTTGCTGAAAACGAGTTACGGCCCAACGGGTGCGTTCGCGAAATTTACCATCAACATCACCCTCGAAGTAGCCTAAGTGTTTTAACTGCTGCTGAAGCAGATTCACAGATTGACCTCTATCTCCGAAGCTGAATCCTCTGCAAACCGGGGTAATGCTAGCAGAGGGAGGCGTATCCAAGGATTGTGTCGAAACCAAACCCAAAGCTCTCAGGGTTGCACTTCCTGCAATACCATCCACCTGTAGGTTCGCCTGTTGCTGGAAGCGTCGCACCGCCGCCTCAGTTGCTGAACCATAGTAACCAGTAATGCTGTTATTAAAATAGTTGCGCGATCGCAACTGTCGCTGGAGAGCTTGCACCTGCGGACCACTGTCTCCTTGTTGAAGTGCGAACCCCGCACTCGCGATACTCATTACCGACAGTATCACAGCTAGAGATAAGAACGCTCGATAACTTTGGCTACAAAGCTTGTTCCAGTTCAGTCCCTCAAAAAATTTGTACTCTGCTGATGTTTCATAAACCAGTGCCAGTTGAAGGTAAGCAAGGGAGTCCATAACTTTACCTGGAAAAATAATGCAACTTCGGGATACCCAAAAATGCTGATTACACTTCTCAATTAAACTGAAGATGAGAAAGTCGATCGGCTTGCGGGTAGTGTTGGCTGATATTTTATCTTGCTCTTGCTAAAATTCTCTCAATTGAGCGCAAAAATCCACCTTCGGGGAATTTTCACCATCCGGGTGGTAAGAATCTTAGCAATCAATAAAAAGTTGAAATCAGACTCAAACAGTCACCCCTGCAAGTGACTACCCCTGCAAAGGCAGTCATTGCCGCAGTTTGATGAGTGGATGCTGACCTTGACTCACAGCAATAGAGAGAGACTGGACAATTCCCTCCCGTGCTGAATTACTGTTCACCCTCAACACGCTCAGTATTACCTCCCTTCACCCATCCTTCCCGGCGATCGCCATCTTGTGAGCGCACCCGTTGCCATTCT
>JBLNEP010000132.1:0-11006 GCA_050262755.1 Actinomycetota bacterium
AAAACGATATCTCCTGCTTCGTGACCGTAGGTATCGTTGAAGCGCTTGAAGTGATCGACATCGAGCATAATAATGCCTAAAGATTGTTGGCTGCGCTTGGCTCGGTCGAGTTCTCGCTCTAGGGTTTCTTCCATGTAGCGACGGTTGAACAGTCCAGTCAGTGGATCGCGGATGCTTTGATTTTGAAGTTTGTCCCGGAGTTTTAAATTTGCGAGGGCGAGGGCGATTTGTTCGGCAACCGTCATCGCTAACACTTGTTGAGTTTTGCTCAATTGCCCGTTGTTGGTGGCGCTTAAATGTAACACTCCTAGAGTTTCGCCTTGGGCCATCATGGGCAAGCAACAATATTCGGTGGGTGTAGAACCGGGGATGTGGTGACAAGTTAAGGCGCGATGGGGGTTGGTGACTATGTGTTTTCTACCTCGTCGCATTGCCCAGCATTCTGTGGGAGCAAATAGGGACAAGCTCGGATTTTCTCCCCAACTGGCGACGACTTCAACGATGTTTTTGGAGGCGCTGAGTTCGTACACGCCACCAACGAGGTTGGGAAATAAAAGTTCGAGTAGATGAGCGATTAAGCTGTAGGCTTCTTCTAAGGTGAGGCAGGCTTGTAGGAAGTCGCTCATTTCATTAAGCAAGCTCATTTCTTCGTTGCGTTTTTCTAAGGTATTGACCCAGTCGGTGAGTTCTGAGTTTGCTTGTTCGATTCTTGCTTCTACCCGCATTCGTTCTGTGATGTCGCGCAGAATGACGGTGTAAATGGTCTGACCGTTAATTTCCAGTCTGGAGATGGAGGCCTCGGCGGGAAATTCTTCACCGTTGAGCCGCCTCCCGTAGATTTGTCCTGGCCGCTCTCCCATGCGGCGGGTTTTGGTGGCGCTTTGGGCAAAGGTGGTGATGTGATGGCGATGGAGTGTTTGGAGTTTTTCTGGTAAGAGGATTTCGAGGGGTTGGCCGAGGGCGGCTTGTGAGGAATAGCCGAAGATTTGTTCGGCTCCTCGGTTAAAGAGTATGATTTTTTGGTTGCTGTCAATGGAAATAATTGCTTCTTGAGCAATGTCTACGATGCCTGCAAACCGAGCTTCGCTGTCCCGCAGTGCTGCTTCTACTTGTTTAAGGTTTTTCAGGTCGCGATCGCTCGTCCAGCTTGCTAAGGTGATGAGGGTTAAGGTGCTGACGGCGCCTAACATACTGACCGCTAGCAGGGTTTGGGTACTGGTGGCTAAGGCGTCGGCTCGCTGTTGTAAGAGTTGAGCTTCGCTGTTTTCCATTTCTTCGACCCGTTGGCGGATCTGGTCGTTTAAGGCGCGATCGCTTGTTTTTAAGAGGAATTCTTGAGCGAGCGTTGTTTCCTGGGCTGGGCGCAACTGCATGAGTTGCTGGCTATCTTTTAGTTTTTGTTGAATTAAGGGGTCGAGGCTGTCGAGTAAGCGTTGCTGATTGGGGTTATCTGCTGTGAGTTGGCGGAGCAGTTGTAGCTTATGAACGAGTTCTTTAACGGTGCTTTGATAAGCTTCTAGCTGGAGGGGGTCTCCGGTGAAAATGTAGCTTCTGCGCTTTATTTCTGCATCTTGGAAGCTGAGAAGAAAATGCTCGAATTCCTCCATTAACTGGTGACTCTGGGCAACTCTATCTGTCGTCCGAAACAGTTGAATTGTGTTTTTATAGGAAAAGAAGCTGAGCAAGCCTAAAATTGTTAGAGAAACTAAAAATCCACTGACGATCGTTTTTTCTCTTGATAGCTGGATTCGTACCATTTTGTTAAATTTTTCCTGCGCTCTAGTCCACAAATTATAAAGTATTTTTATTATTTTATCCATAAAATTTATCTTAAGATAGTAGTAATCCCTGAGAGAATCGCTATTTGTAATCAAAGTTACAGTCCCTCAGGTTCGATCTTTTCTCAACTCATAGATTGCTCAAAATGCTAGCGTTTGTTTGCCCGTCTCTTTAACTTCTCAACTGTCCTAAACCTGCTCAGGGTTTGTATTTGCATCGTCTTGAGACTGCTGTAGCTCTGAGACAGGAAATTGAGCCTCCAGCGGGTTATGCTTACAGCTACCTCATGCCATTAAAGCTGGGGGCGACTCTTGCGCCCCTTGCTGAATTTCAACTAGTCTGAATTCCTGTTTTTTAATTAACAGAAATCTTCAGAGTTCCGACGAGAAAAGCCCACTCATCTGCGATTTCTTCAATGATTTTTGCGGTGGGTTTGCCGGCTCCGTGACCTGCCTTGGTTTCAATGCGAATTAACACCGGTTGCTCGCCTGTATGGACTGCTTGCAAAGCAGCCGCAAATTTGAAACTGTGAGCAGGAACCACTCGATCGTCGTGGTCTGCTGTGGTAATCAGGGTAGCAGGATAAGTGGTTCCGGGTTTAAGATTGTGCAGGGGAGAATAGGTATAGATTGATTGAAATTCTTCGGGATTTTCCGGCGATCCATATTCAGAAATCCACGCCCAACCGATGGTAAATTTATGAAAGCGCAACATATCCATGACTCCGACTGCTGGCAAGGCAGCGCCGAATAATTCGGGTCGTTGAGTCATGCAAGCACCAACTAATAAACCCCCGTTACTCCCGCCTGCGACCGCGAGTTTTTGCGGTTGGGTATATTGAGCTTGAATCAACCATTCCGCAGCAGCGATGAAGTCATCAAAGACATTTTGTTTATTTAATTTAGTACCGGCTTGATGCCAATCTTCGCCGTATTCACCCCCTCCCCGGAGGTTGGCAACAGCATAAACACCTCCCATCTCCATCCAAACTAGCAAGCTAATGGAAAAACTGGGGGTAATGGTGGCGCCAAAGCCACCATAGCCGTACAAATAGGTGGGGTTACTACCATCGAGTTGTAAGCCTTTTTTATGAGTGATGAACATCGGCACTTTTGTCCCGTCTTTGCTGGGATAAAAGACTTGTTTGGTTTCGTATTGATTCGGGTCAAAATCAACTTTTGGCTGGCGATAAAGCGTGCTTTCACCCGTCACCATGTCATAGTGGTAAATGGTGGTCGGTGTGGTAAAACTGGTGTAGGCATAGAAGGTTTCTCTGTCCTGTCGTTTGCCATTAAATCCTCCCGCAGAACCAATTCCTGGCAGGGTTACTTCTCGGACAAAAGTACCGTCTAGATTGAAAATCTTAATTTGGGTGTAGGCGTCTTTCAGGTAGGAGGTAACGAATTGATGATTGAGTAAGCCGATGCCTTGGAGAGTTTCATCGGCTTGAGGGATAATTTCTGTACGAGTGCCGGTCTGGGTGTCAATGGCAATGACGCGACTACGGGGTGCATTCAGGTCAGTTTTCACCCAGAAGAGTGGACCTTCATTATCAATGAAGCCATATTCAGCCTCGAATTCACTAATTAATTCGATGACTGAGGCTTCGGGAACGGTTAAATCTTTATAAAAAATCAGATTTTTGGGGTCAGTTCCTCGCCACACTGAAATAATTAAATAGTTGCCATCTTCGGTGACGTAGCCACTAAATCCCCATTCTTTTTGGTCAGGTCGGTCATAAATTAAAGTATCTTCTGATTGGGGAGTGCCGAGGCGGTGGTAGTAGAGCTTTTGGTAGTAGTTAACGTCTTCGAGTTTGGTTTTCTCGTTGGGTTCGTCGTAGCGACTATAAAAAAAGCCTTGGTTGTCGTGAGTCCAAGATGCACCGGAGAATTTGATCCATTTTAAATAATCGGATAAATCTTCGCCGGTTTCGACATCGCGGACTTTCCATTCTTGCCAGTCGGAACCGGAGGTTGATAATCCATAGGCCATGAGTTTGCCATCGTTGCTAATGGCAATTCCGGAAAGGGCGACGGTACCATCTTCGGAGAGGGTGTTGGGGTCAAGGAGGACTTTGGCTTCGGCGTCGAGGGAGGTTAGGGTGTAGAGGACTGATTGATTTTGCAGGCCATCGTTTTTGAAGTAGAAGTAGCGATCGCCTTCTTTAAAAGGGATGCCATATTTTTCATAGTCCCACAGTTGTGTTAGCCGTTGTTTGATTTTTTCTCGTGCGGGGATTTCGCTGAGGTAGGCAAAGGTGACTTGGTTTTGTGATTCTACCCAGGCTTTCGTTTCGTCTGAGTCGGGGTCTTCTAACCAGCGATAGGGATCGGGTACTTTTACGCCGTGATAGTCATCAATTTGGTCAAGGGTGGGGCTGGTTGGGTAGGACAGGGGTTGCTTTGTTTCAGACATGATCTCAGGATAACAAGTACATTGTCCAGTTTAGCGCTTGATTGGGGGAATGAAAGGGGCGTTGATTTGATGAGCGGATGGACAAGATGGAGGGCTGGATGTAGAGCGGGGTGAAGCGTTTTTTACTTCTCATTTTTTGAGAACTTTCATGGGATGAGAGGGCGGCTGTAGAGGGAGATTTATTATTAGGAATTTAGGAGGTTTTTTGTGGTTGGCGGTGAAACTGGTTGTGTTTTTTTTGCAGTAAAACGAGTAGGAATTAAAGCGATCGTTAATCTTTGAGGCTAACTGCGAACTGGTGTCAGGTTGAACCTGGTTGCTCCCTGAAATGATCCGATCGCTGAGGCTTCAAAGATTTTCTTAATACAGGGCTTCATCCTCATTTTTTGAAAAGCACAGCTAGCGAGCAGGGATTTTTCCGCTGAGTCCTCACTCTAGTTTACCAGCGGGGCTCGCACGGGTTGCACGATCTGGACAAAAAGTCCGTAAAAGCTTATACTGGTCTTCTCTCGCCTGCTTCCTGTAATTAAAAGCTCCAATTCAAGCTGCTGGCTAATGCAAGCTAACCCTCACATCCTAGTCGTAGTAGAAGAAGTGAAACTCGCTCAATTTATTGAGCTAGAACTTAAATGCGAAGGTTATCAAGTAACAGTTGTTAACAATGGATTAGGGGGACTGGCGGCCGCAGAGAAATTGAAGCCTGATTTAATGATTGTTGATGGGATGCTGCCTAGCTTGTCGGGGTTGGAATTATGCCGTCGCCTGCGAATTGCTGGGGATATGGTCCCTGTAATTTTATTAACACTCAAAGAGGAGGTGAGCGATCGCGTAGCGGGTTTAGATGCGGGAGCAGATGACTATATAGTTAAGCCGTTCAATGTTGAGCAACTTTTAATTAGAGTCCGGGCGCACCTGAAGCCAAGTCGTGAACCAGACCCCGATTTGTTGCAATTTGCAGATTTAAGTTTAAATCGCCGCACCCGCAAAGTTTATCGGGGCAGTCGCTCGATCGATTTAACGGTTAAGGAATTTGATTTATTAGAATACTTGCTCTCCAACCCCCGCGAGGTATTAACGCGCGATCGCATCCTCCAAACCGTTTGGGGTTCTGACTACACGGGCGATTCTAATATCATTGAAGTCTATATCCGCTATTTGCGCCTCAAGCTAGAAGCCAGTGAGGAAAAGCGCCTGATTCAAACAGTCCGGGGTCTGGGTTACGTTTTGCGCGATTAGCACTCCCACGAGCTTTCGCTAAAATCAGGATCGAGAAGATTCAAACAAACTTGATGGTTACTACTCCCACAACCCCACTAGAGCAAATCGCTGCTGGCTTTCACGCTCTTTCTGACCCCCTGCGGCTTCAGGCGATCGAATTACTGCGAGAAGAAGAGTTATGCGTGTGTGAGTTGTGCGATCGCCTGAATGTACCCCAGTCCAAACTTTCGTTCCACCTCAAAACCCTCAAAGAAGCTGCCTTAGTCCGCAGTCGCCAAGAAGGCCGCTGGATCTACTACAGCCTCAATCTCTCCCAATTCCTCGCTCTCGAACAGTACCTCGCCGAGTACCGCCGCTTCAGTCCCATCCTGCCGGGTCGTTCCTGCCCGAACCCACCATCTATCAATATTTCTTAATGAAATGTTGTTTTAATTGATAGATTTGCTGGTTTACATATCAATTTTTTTTGATATCATTGGGGGGTGTTCTCCTTAATGAGGCATCGCGGTGAGGTCGATGCAGGCAAGAACACCTGCTTCTCACACACTTAGTATAAAAATTAACATTGGGTGCTACAACTAAATTCCTGCGCTCAAATCCCAAGGGAAATCATCATGACAACCTTTACTCACAAACCCAGAATTCTATTTTTATATGGCTCCTTGCGAGAGCGTTCCTACAGCCGCCTCCTTGCGGAAGAATCAGCCCGAATTATCGAAGATTTCGGTGCAGAAGTTAAGTTTTTCAACCCCCGTGAATTGCCAATTTATGGCAGTGTTGCTGATACCCATCCCAAAGTTCAAGAATTGCGCGAGTTGAGTCTTTGGTCTGAGGGTCAGGTGTGGTCAAGTCCAGAAATACACGGCACTATTACTGGCATTATGAAAAATCAAATTGACTGGATTCCCTTAAGTTTAGGTGCAGTCAGACCCACTCAAGGTAGAACTTTAGCGGTAATGCAAGTCAGCGGAGGTTCCCAGTCATTTAATGCAGTTAATACTCTGAGAATTTTAGGACGGTGGATGCGGATGTTTACCATCCCAAATCAATCTTCTGTAGCTAAAGCTTATCAGGAATTTAATGAAGATGGAACAATGAAGGATTCGCCTTATCGCGACCGCGCGATCGATGTGATGGAGGAACTCTATAAGTTCACCCTGCTTTTGCGCGACCACGTTGATTATCTAACAGACCGCCATAGCGAACGCAAGGAAAAAGCTGCCAAGGAAACGATCGCCGTCGCTAATAAAGCGCTAGAAATTAACTCTGCTAAGAGCTTGAAAACAATCAACAGAATTAATCGAAAATAACGGATGAAAACCCAGACTCTTTTAAAGCAACTTTCCTTTCTAGACCGTTACCTAACCCTTTGGATTTTTCTAGCAATGGTAATCGGTGTTGCCTTGGGAGTTTTCGTACCAGGGATGGAAGGATTTATCAACCATTTCCAAGTTGGAACGACCAATATTCCCATTGCGATTGGCTTAATTTTAATGATGTATCCACCCCTTGCCAAGGTACGATATGAAGAGTTAGGGGATGTATTTCGTAATAATAAGATTCTCGGTCTCTCATTAGTGCAAAACTGGGTAGTCGGTCCGACTTTAATGTTTGTGCTAGCCATCACGTTTCTACATCATTACCCTGAATATATGGTGGGTTTGATCCTGATTGGATTAGCTCGCTGTATTGCAATGGTTATTGTCTGGAACGAGCTAGCCAAAGGAGATACTGAATATACAGCCGGGCTGGTCGCATTTAACAGTATTTTTCAGGTTTTATTTTACAGCGTTTATGCCTGGGTGTTTATTACAGTTTTACCACCATTATTTGGCTTAAAAGGCAGCATTGTTAATATAGGAATTGGAGAAATAGCTCGCAGTGTTTTTATTTATTTAGGGATTCCCTTTTTAGCAGGCTTTTTAACTCGCACCCTGTTGGTAAAAGCTAAAGGCAAGCAGTGGTATCACAGCAAATTTATTCCTAAGATTAGTCCCCTTACGTTGATTTCTCTGTTGTTTACCATCGTAGTCATGTTTAGCTTAAAGGGAAATTTAATAGTGCAGATTCCCATGGATGTGGTGCGGATAGCAATACCCCTGCTCATCTACTTTATACTCATGTTCTTAGTTAGTTTCTACATGGCTTGGAAAATCAAAGCTGACTATGCGAAATCAGCAAGTTTGGCTTTCACTGCTGCTAGCAATAACTTTGAATTAGCCATTGCTGTCGCCATTGCTGTATTTGGTATTCACTCTGGTGCCGCCTTTGCTGCGGTGATTGGGCCCTTAGTAGAAGTTCCTGTGCTGATTAGTTTAGTGAACGTTGCACTCTGGTTTGAGAAACGATTTTTTAGGAGCCATAAATCTCTAAGGTCTGTCTAGGCTAATCCAACAAATTTCTGACCAGTAAAAGGTTACAAGAATCATGAAAAAAGTCATGTTGGTTTGCAAAAAAAATTCCTGCCGTTCCCAAATGGCTGAAGGATTCGCTAGAATATTAGGGGATGGCAAAATTGCGGTCATTAGTTCTGGTTTAGAAGCGAGTCAAGTTCATCCAACTGCCATTCAAGTTATGTCAGAAATTGGCATTGATTTGACGAATCAAACCTCTAAACCGTTAAGTGATTTTAATCCTGAAGACTATGATGCAGTGATTTCTTTATGTGGTTGTGGCGTAAATTTACCGGAAGCATGGGTTCTGCGAGAGGTGTTTGAAGATTGGCAACTCGACGACCCTGATGGCCAGCCAATCGAGACATTTCATCGAGTTCGAGATGAAATTAAGGAACGAGTTGCAAAATTAATTGAATCTCTCACGACAGGAGTCAAGGTATAAGTCGGCTAAAAGTGGAAATTTTGGGTTCTGGGTGTAAGAAATGCCATCAATTAGAGGAGACTGTGAAAAGCGCGGTCAAATCCCGACTCCGCTCGTGAGATTTTGACATCAGTTTGGTTTTATGTCGTGGGAGGAATTGCGATCGGCGTAGGAATTCAGGGTGACGCGCCCACCTCTTCGATCGTCCAGTGGGCGGGGATCGGTGTCCCCCTCTACGCCAATATCGCCCGCGTTTTACCCATCACCGAAGCCTTGGTTAATCAAGGAATGTCCTCTCCTTGACAATGGCTGGCTTTATCTCTCCCAGAGATGATTATTCTCAGGAAAGTGCTGCAACCTCAACTCTTAGTCATCTTCATTGCCCTTGTAACCCTCGGCATCATCAGCGTTGGCTACCTCTTCAATGCCCTTCTGGTCTGAAAATTCCTGGTTAATAGTGCTAAGTTGTTAGAGGCGTTCTGGGCGATCGTCTCTAGTCAACCTGAGGCAAAAGTCCAGAGAGATTTTTGCCAGAGTCTGTGAGTTGTAAGAGGGCAATAGAAGGATTAACAGATGATTCAAACCGCAGTCACACCTTTCAAAAGTAAACTCGGCGCAGCCTTAACAAAAAAGCCAATTAGTGTTTTACAAATCAACTTGGGCAAACGCTGTAACCTCGCTTGTAGCCATTGCCACGTCGAAGCCAGTCCGAAACGAACTGAAGAAATTTCGCCGGAAATTTGCGACCAGCTTATTGAATTAATTCGTCGCTTTCCCCAAATTCAAACCGTCGATCTCACTGGCGGTGCTCCCGAAATGCTCTATGGTTTTAAACCCATTACCGCAGCAGCCCGCGCCCTTGGTAAAGAAGTCATTGTTCGCTCTAACTTAACCATTTACTTTGAAAAAGGGTTTGAGGATATCCCTGAATATTGCGCTCGCCACCAGCTCAGAATTATTGCTTCTCTTCCTTGCTACCAAGCAGCAAATGTTGATAAAATGCGGGGGGATGGCGTCTTTGATGCGTCCATTCGCGCTCTGCAATCACTGAATCAGTGGGGTTATGGAAAAGACCCCAATTTAATTTTAGACTTGGTGTATAATCCTCAAGTCCCTGCTAGTGAAAAGTTTTCTCTAGCTCCTGAGCAAAGTAAGCTAGAGAAAGATTACAAAGCGTATTTAGAGGAACATTTCGGCATTTGCTTTAACCACTTATTCACGATTACCAATTTGCCGATCGGTCGCACGAAGTTTCATCTCGAACGCCAAAAGCTGCTGAAACCTTACCTCGGATTTTTAGAGGAGAATTTTAATGCGACGACGGTCGAGTATTTAATGTGCCGAAATGAGTTATCAATTGACTATCTGGGTCATGTCTACGACTGCGATTTTAACCAGATGGAAAACTTACCCGCAAAAACCAGCACGGGGGAAACCATTACAATCGCTAAATTGTTAGAAGCTGGCAGTTTAGATTTAATCCAAGAGGTGCATACTGCTAATTATTGCTACGGTTGCACGGCTGGGCATGGTTCAAGTTGTGGTGGCGCTTTGGTTTGAATTTTGAGCGAGTAGGGTGGGTTTGATGACCTGCTCGCTCACATTTCTACTGGAGATTGATGTTAGATTTTAGCTAGAATCAATCAGCGTCTTAGCAGCATTTCTAGAAAAGAGTTGGAGAGCAAAAGTTTTAGGACGGGTTGTAGGGAGGTAAAATTCAGGTTTTGGCTAGAAACCATAAAATTGCTTTTAAATGACCTTGAATTCAATAAATGGGAACTATGAACGATCCAATTCCCCCTAAAAAGTCGCAGTCCCCGGCAAATAAACTCAAATTATTGCTAGGGATTTTACTACTCATTACGTTGGTAATTGCTGCTAAATTTTTGAATTTGCAAGGACTCTTAAAAAATGCCTTAGATTGGATTGCAAGCCTTGGCTATTGGGGACCCGTTGCTTTTACTTTGACCTATATTTTAGCAACGGTACTATTTATTCCTGGGTCTTTGCTAACACTGGGGGCGGGGGTTTTATTTGGAGTGATTGGTGGTTCGATTTGTGTCTCGATCGCAGCGACGTTAGGGGCAACTTGTGCGTTTTTAGTCGGGCGGTATTTAACCCGCGATTGGGTTTCGCAACAGATAGAAGGAAATCAGAAATTCCAGGCGATCGATCGGGCGGTGGCGAGAGAAGGATGGAAAATTGTGCTATTGACGAGATTGTCTCCCATTTTTCCCTTTAATTTGCTGAATTATGCTTTTGGGGTGACTCAAGTTTCTCTGAAAGATTATTTCTTTGCCTCTTGGATGGGGATGATTCCCGGAACGGTGATGTATGTTTACCTGGGTTCTCTTGCGGGGAGTTTGGCCGCTGTGGGGGTGCAGGGGCGATCGCGCACCACGGCCGAGTGGGCCTTGTATGGCATAGGTTTACTCGCTGCGATCGCTGTGACGGTTTATGTGACCAAGCTGGCAAAAAAAGCCTTAAATGAGAGAATTGGCGACTCCTGAAAGGTTTGAGCGCATCCCTACAATGGCTCGGTGTCTCACTTATCATAATTTCTCGAAATTTACGTTAAAGTAATGAAACTTTATAAGCAGAGTAAAAACTGACTCCCTCAGCTCTCTCAGTGATGGCCGACTCACCGAAATTTAGAGGAACTCAAGCATGGCAGTTCGCAAAGACACGATCTTCGAGCGCTTCTTAGCGCCAGTCTTCCGGCTGATCCTCGATGAGGAAGCACTCCAGCGTTTTTATGACAGTATCGATTGGGA
>JBLNEP010000133.1:0-21260 GCA_050262755.1 Actinomycetota bacterium
GACGTTTGTGGAATAAAACGACAAGGGAAGTTCACTTTTATTTGAGTAGTTTAGTCAGTGAGGCAGAGAAAATAGCTAGTGCTATTCGTAGTCATTGGGGTATTGAAAATAGTCTACGACATTAGACGTTACATTTTCTGAAGATCGGAGCCGGATTCGCAAAGAGAACTCACCCGAAAACTTTGCTCTCCTACGTCGTTTAGCTTTAAATTTAATCCAACAAGAGAAAAGCTTTAAAGGCAGTTTGAAAATGAAACGATATCGAGCCGCTATGGATAATAATTATTTAGCCCAAATTTTAAACTCTGCCCATTAAAACGCGAAAACTTCAACGGATTGGGGATAAAACTGATGGCTCAAGCGAGAAGCTCATAAATTCTTAGAGCTAAGATTTAATTCGCCTAATTGGGTGATAATTAAGAGTTTTAAGAATGCTTTTTTCCGATTATTCATTATTCACAACGATCAATTTTTGTCAAGTTTATTTAGATGCGTTTACCCTGGCATTTCTGGAATTCATATAATTTACCTTCTAACGTGTTGGAGCAGGATTATTATAAGCTGGATGCTCGGAACCTATTGGGAATGAATGGATGCGATCCTCTATACGGATAACTACGGCTCTATCAGCAGGCTCAGTAATATAGCGCTGGCTTTGTGGAGTACCTGTAGGAGGATATTCGTTATATGGTCTTACAACTACTCCAGAGCCTTCAGGGATAGGAACAGAATAAGGTTGCCCTGGGGTCATGTTATTGATATCTAGATTTTTAACTGCATTCTCTCCTGCTTGTCGTGTAAGGCATCTGCCTTGCGCTCCATTTTCTGGTCAATGTCGTCTGTGGATTAATTGCTTATTGCCATCAGCCTAAGAAGCCTTCTCTCCAGATAGACTGGGCTTTACCCCCCGCTGCTTAACCCATACTGACGTTAATTTTAAACAATCGCGATCGCTTAACTTTAATTACTCATAAAAAAATCACGCGCCCCCCATTGGTTGCCCCTTCGTAAACCCCTCAGGACTAGACTGATCAACTCAAGCGGTCACGGGTACTGTCGGTCATTAGCTTTACAGAAGCCAAACCGTATTACGGACAGTACCCGTAAGACCGCACAGTCAAGAGCAGGCTAGTGATGCGTGTCTCAACTAAACGCAAGGACGGCGATCCACCGCCCAAATTGCAAGGCTGTTTACCAATGGATAAAGTGCGCGTGATTCATTTAGCGGCACTGGCGAGCGTGTTGCATTCGCAGTGCTAAAATGTGTTCGCAAGGCCCTTTGTACAGCTTATTTTGCTGATGCCAATTACAATCACATTCAGCTTGAATTATACGTTCATCTGCATCCACTGTCAAGGATGGATTAAAAACTTTTTCCCGATCTATAATTAATCCCTGGATTGCCAACATCCCCGCTAAATCCTGATTAACCTCCGTCACCTCCACTTCATTGACCTTCAAGAAACGAGTTGCCTTTTCCTCACGCTCATTCGCAAATCTTAACCGTTCCATTGGCAGCGGTTCTCGACTCAATTCTCGTACCCGATACACCTGTTTATTCAAATCATAAATAGCGCGTCCCGCTTGCGTATAAGCACTTAAAGCACCTAAAACTGCCCCCCGACTTAACTGAAGTCTTTCTGCTAAGCGATCGGGATTTTCAACCCAATTTTCTCGCAACGCTTCAAAAATAATTTGTTGCGTCCAAGCATCCACATCAGCACGAGGAGCCATTAAATCAAAATTACCCGATTGCGACCAATCATTAGCTGTCCAACCAGACAATCCCAAGGTAAATGACAGATCCCCTAAATCAGCCACATAAAAAGAAGGCATCCCCGTTCCTAACAGATGCACCGTGAACTTTTTAGCAACCGGAATCAAGCGTTCTAAAATGTGTACGCGCCTGCGTCCCCAAACTCGAATTTCCTGTTCCTCCGCACCCTGATAAATCGAACGGTGACAAATAAGTTCAGTTCCCCAAGGGTCAAAAAAGATTCGCACGGGTTCCCCTGGTTTCAGGTGATAGCGCAAACTCCGCGGCCCTTTCTTCTCCTTATGGCGACGCAGAATTAAACAGATATTGTAAATATCCATCGGCTCTAAATCAAACCGCGTTGCGGGTAGCGACATCGCGGAACTAACTTGCAGAAACCCCCTCACCCAACTGTCTGGCAAATCAATTTTAACTTCTTTATAGGCTTCTTCATGGGTTGTCTGCACTTCAAATCCAGAAGGATCGACTTGCAGCAACGTAGACTTATAACTGCGGATCTTTTGAAACTCATCATACAGTGCCGCTGAGTAATCTACATTGGTTGTACCACAAGCAAACTCATTGATATTTTTAAACACTTCATAGTTGCAACCCAAACGTCCATAACTAGATTCATCCACACTAAAACACTCAAAAAACACTTCATCAGGATGAACCGTAATCACTGGATCGAAAACAAAATAAATGTCAAGTTCTTTTTGCAAAACAAAGTTGCGAAAATGCCTGACCGCTTGATAATAGGGTTTCAAGCGTTCCAGTCTCCGGAGATTCAATTCATTCAGTTCGTTTTGCAAAACTTTAATTTTATTTCCAAATTCCTGTCGCTGAGCAGCGATCAGTTGCCAGTCCATCTCTTCCTGCTTGGCTCGCCATTCTTTATAAGCCGTTTTATCTTTAGGTTTGAACCTCATGTCAGAGATAACGACCTCGTGCAACGCACTCATTGCCTCGCGAAATGCAACATTCTGGCGCAATTCTCCAATAAAATAAGTGGGGGGTCGTTTGGTGTCGGGTGAGAAAGACATTTGGGTACTGCCACCCCGTTCAGTAACACCGGTACTTCCTTTGTAAGAGTAGTTAAATTCCATTATTCACCTTTTTTTATTCAGTTTATTTGTATTTAACCTAAGCAATTGCGGGTCAATGACCCACTCAAGCTCAAGCCTTCTCTGAATGCAAGCCTTTTCGAGAACTGAATATTTTTTGAACCAGCTTCCGCTTTTTCATCACTCCCCCCCTACTAATTTCTAACTTCCACCACTGCTTTCACCTGAATGGGTAAGGACAAATGAGGATAAGCCTGATGAATTTTCACCATTGTCTGGATCGCCGTCGCCTTATCCCCAATCGCAATGGTTGCAGATTGTCGGCTCAGAATTTCAGCAACCACCCTTGCCGTCGCCTCACTTTTGAGTGCTTCCCGGTCTAAAAAAGCAAAGACTCGCTGTTTCGCCACCCTCCCTTTATTCACCCGCGATAGTACCGCGATAAAAAATGGCATCAACTCCCTCAATCGCTCTGGTCGATCTCCAGCATAACTCTCCAGATAATGGGTGGCAAACAATTGCATATCTGCTGAAGGATGTTCGCTAAACTTCAACAAATAATCTTGTCCATAAGCTTCTTTAAACGTGCGAGTCGCTAACTCTCTCCCAAATTGTCGCACCTCCTCGCGAATGCTATCGCAAATCGCGACCATCACCTCAGGCGTCCATTCTTCCGCCGTGAATTCCTCTCGAAAAATCTGAGCAGCAAATGCTCGCGAATCTTCCCACTTGGCCTCTAGGATTCGCACTGCCGCTAACAATTCTTGAGGATGAGTATGGAAGCGCTCTAAATTTTGTAAAAACAGTTGTCGCGCCGCCTCGCGCACCGATAAAATTTCATGGCTGGCAAGTTTGACTATCTCAACCGTCTCAAATTCTGCCGCCCAATGGGTCGCATTGGTACTGAGTATCAATCCACCTAACTCCTGAGCCGCAGAAGCAGGCGATCGCACTAACTGTAACGCAGTTTCTTTAGTAATCGTTGGCATCCATCCCGGTATATCTTCTCTCAACAACCGCACTAAATCACGATGAACGCCTTCATGCCTTTCTGGTAATTTTAACACCTCGATTAACTCAGAAGCTAACTGGCTACTAAAGCCTCGATTCGCTGCTGCTAACCGCCGAATAATCGGTTTAATCGCACTCCGAATTCCCGCCACCGCATTCACTGCCATTGCGACAATCAAAACTCGCTGGGAACCGAGTAGCATTTCATCGGGTAATTGCCCAAATAATCTCACCCCAATTACCCGTATAGATTCATGGGGTGACTCCAGCAGAGATTCTATGAGACCGGGTGGTAAATTCACGGCTGGAGTTTCGTGATTCAGCAAAATCCTAGCCCCCAATTCCTGAATTTCTGGTAAGGGATGTTTCAGTAAATCCAACACCACTCCTAAACCTAACTGTCGGAGTTGGAGGGTAAAACTCATCAGCAACGTTTCAGCGGTTTCTTTGACCAGTTCAGATGACCCTGGTTCCAGAGCCATTAAAGCAATCAGAATTCGCCCAATTAAGACTTTGGCTGTGTTTTCATCGAAAATTGAGGAATTCAGAAATTGCCTAGCAAACTGGCGAGTTTCTGACTGGTTACTCATCACCAATGCCGCGATCAACAGGCTATCTGCTAAGAAATAGTCGCGTTCTTCCTCGATCCAGCGATAAGCTTGGCATCGCACTTTTTGAGAGACGCAATTTGCGACCGCTAGCATCAGTTCTCGGTTAGCTGGATGCCGATGATAACCATTATTAACAACCCATTCAAAACTAAACTCAACGGTAACTTCGTAAGATTTCCCTAGGAGTTGAATCAGAGTCTCCTGATTGATTGTGGCACAAAACGACTGGCAGCTTCGCAGGGCTTTGACTGCAAACTGATGCACGGGGCGACACTGACTTTTTAATAACAATTTTAGCAATTGATCGGGATGTTGTTCCCACAAGTGGGGAAACGCTTCTTCCCGTGCTTCTGGTTCTGGATCTCCTGGCTTATAACCGCTTTGACAACGCCATGCTTTAGAATTCGAGGCGAGCTTATAGCGAGGACTGTTTTGATAAAGGATGTGATTAAATGTCAAATACTCAGCATAACTATCCCACTCAATTGTCTCAGAAATTGAGGTCCAGTTGCTCGGATTCCAGTGATAAATAACTGTCTGCTGGGAGGGTTGAGCATCAGCATCAGAATATTGCAGCAGAATCTGAGTTGCCATCTGAATATAATGGACCTCGCTAGCTTCGCCTAATTTCTGAAGCGTTCGCCACACCCGTCGCAATAAATATCGGCGAGTTTTCTGACTGTAAGCAAGTCGAGAATTCGGTCGTTGTATTTCATCCCGAAATGTGATCTCCATCCATTCAGTTTTGCCAGTCGCTGGGTTATATTGTTGTTGATAGCGATTGAGAACCGTACCATCGGGAAGCGTAACATTCCAAGCTTGGCTATCAAAGAGTGCGGGTTCTCTTTCTAAGCGACTGGCAAAGATGGCAAAAACTTTAGCATCGCGACGGTATTCTGCACTTTTGAAAATGTGACGAAATGCCTTGAAATAATTGCGTTGAAAAGGAGCCGTTCGTAAAATTTTAATTAAAGCAGGTCGGACAAATTCACGATCGATTTGATAGATCTGATACAGGACAGCAAACCGTTCGCTGTCTTCACTCTCCAGATAGCTGTTTAAAGCGGCTGAAAATGCCTTGGCGGAACCATTGCGGGCGAATGGTTGCAAGGAAGGTGGTAATTGTGCGATCGCCTCAGACTGCCATTGCTGGCGCACCTCCTCACCCACCAACCTCCGTCGCGCTTCCCAAGCAATACGGGCAACAAATTCTGGAGTCGAGGGATGGTGGTATAAATCAGTCAAGACTGCGACCGCCTCATTACCTCCACACCAACCCAAGGCCCAAGCAATACAGTAATCCCTCAAGGGTTCACCGGTCCCGATCAGGTTGATTAACAGTGGGGTTGCCTCTGCAATTTTGAGTTCGCCTGCACGCCAAATCGCTCGTTCCAGTGGCCAAGCAGAATTGCCACTCCCCGCGAGGCGGTTCAGAACCGCTTGCTGTCGCGGATCGCTGACTGAACTGTTGAAGGGGGTTGGAGGGGGTGGCGTCGCCGTGCAAGCGCTCTCCTTGGGAACAGTGACATCGCGGTAGCCTTTTTTGACCTTTTCAGCCACCAACTTGTCGAAAATTTTCTCGGCTGACGCTAACGGTACGGCGGCATCCGTCTTGGTCCCTTCCTTGAGGTTTGCGCCTCGGCGACCGTAGCGGAAGTTAACCAGGTAGCGGTCATGGCCAACTTCGCACAAATCAACTTCGTACACCTTATCAGAGCGGTCTTCCTGAAAGTGAAGGGTGGTTTGTTTAATCAGCTTCATAAATAGTACCGCCGGCAGCCTTACTTGTCCTTTTTATAGCCCATCTTTCCCCCCATTGACTGTTCCGTCGGTTTTTTCTCAAGCCAGCCTAGAAATCTCACCTTTGACGCCATTGAACCGATTTCCCGCCCACTCTTTTGTTAAAAAATGTTGCAGAGTTTGAAGATTTATGTTACATTTCATTTCAATCGTTGAGTTTAAGCGAGGTTTGTGGTTATGGAACGCAAAGAAGCACCCAAGTTTGGTTTCACCGATTTTGCGGAGGTTTGGAATGGCCGTTTAGCCATGCTGGGGTTTGCCATCGGTTTAGCCACTGAACTCTTCACCGGTCAAGGCATTTTGTCCCAGTTAGGGTTGATGTAATTCCTAAAGCAAGAGTGGCGCGACCGCTCTTCACAGAGTACGACCGCGCCACTAACCTACAAGTCTCCTGCGGCTACTCCGAGAGAGACTAATCATTAATGAATCAAACAGTAGTAATTCACCCTACCTACCTTAGGAATATTAGCAGTATTAATTGGTCAGCTTGATTTTCACCGTAAAAACCCACTGTAACCCCTTAAGCAATTCCCACTTCATCCAAGGTTCTCAAACGGTTATTCCAAGTAGACAGTTTCGTTAAACCTTCTAATTTCTGCGCCCGCTTGTTGCGACCAATTACCATTTCAGCGAGATCGGGCATTTCTTGCCAGCAGTGGGAGCAGAACCAGTAAACGCGATTTTGGCGAGCGTGGCGAAGTAATTGAGTAGAGCAGCAAGGGCAAGTATTCATGACATTTTTTAAACTCACGTAAGGACAAACTGATAACCGATTCCCAACAAATTCACTGATTTTCAACCTAGCACTTCCACTCCCTGCAAAGCACCGGAAAAATTAGTGTCACCCTAGACTTTGATTTTCTAGTAAGCAGAACTTGTACCAATTGAGCAGCAAAACGACAATCATCAGTTGCACTGTCCAAGGAGCACAAGAGAAACCCCAAATAAAACAGATTAGCCCGGTTAATGCAGCGAGTACAAAGACGTCAGCGGAGTTTCGGAGAAAAAGCCAAATGGCTCCTAGAGAAACAGTTAGTAACAAGATATACATTGCGGGCATTGTCGTCACCTCCTAAGGTATTTAGCGGCAGTCAGGAGCGATCCCCGGCAATAACTTAAACTTAGAGCTAAAACGTGAAGAAGTTGTGAAGGTTTCAGAAGTTGTCACAAAAGATAAAATACTTCCCCTAGATAATTTCAACTCCAGCCTAAAGCTTTTGCTACTTGATTGGCTAAAGACAAAGGCTCAAACGGTTTAGTAATGACGGTAACAACTCCCAAATCAGTGAATTTTCTAGAATCGCAGGCCTGTATTTTAGCAGTCAATAAAATTACAGGAATGTGTTGTGTAGCACAATTCGCTTGCAATTGTTGAAAAGTAGTATGTCCATCTTGATCCGGCATCATCACATCGAGGAGAATTGCATCAGGCTGTTCCACAAGTGCCTTCACCACCCCTTCATGACCAGAACTGGCTGTCAGTACCTCCCAACCACCCACGAGTTCTAGGCTGACCTGTGCCACTTCCCGAATATCCTCGGCATCGTCAATAACCAAGATCCGCTTTGAGCTCAAAATCAATCTCTTCCTTTCTATCTGCAATGCTTTAAATTAATAATTTCGGTAAAAACTGACCCGTCGCTCCCCACTCGAGAGAATCAGATAGCTGTAAGTATAAGCCTCCTCTGTGAAGAACCTGTGAAGCGCATGCTGAAACGCTCTCAAAAATCAGTAATTTTGGCCACATTTTTTCAGTGATCGAGTTCACAGGTTCCAGCCCAAAAATTGAGCGACTTGAGCCGCTAGCTTCAGAGGCTCGAAGGGTTTACAAATCACCCCCCGCACCGCCAACTCTTCAAACAGTTGCCGATCGACTGAATTCACTTTAGCAGTCAGGAAAATCACCGGGATAGAGCGGGTCACGCAGTCGGTTTGTAGCCCTTGAAAGGTTGCGAAACCATCCAGTTCCGGCATCATCACATCCAAAAGAATGGCATCCGGCAGTTCTAACCGCGCGACTGCTAAGCCTTCCCGACCCGATGCAGCTAGCATCACCTGCCAACCCCCCACCATTTCCAAACTCAACCGGGTAACTTCCCGGATGTCTTCCTCATCATCAATCAGTAAAATCCGCTTAATCGTCATTACTCAGTGGTCTCACATCGACAATAGAATTACTGAACTGCGAATCAAACACAAGCAGCCACTCGCCTCTAGGCACTCTCCCCACTCCTTTCCTCCTCTACCATCACTGGCAAAGTCAAGAAAAACGTGCTGCCTTCACCCAAGACACTTTCAGCCCAGATCCGACCTCCATGCTGCTCAACAATGCTGCGACTGATCGCCAAACCCAAGCCAGTCCCCCCCTTCTGGCGAGAGTCGGAAGCATCCACCTGTTGAAAACGCTCAAAAATGCTTTCCAGCTTGTCCGCAGGAATGCCACGTCCTTCGTCTTTGACTGCGAGGGTGACTTCCCAAAACGGCAGGGGACAGGAGGGGGACTCGCCTTCCGTGTGATCCTCCATCCTGCTTGCTTGATGAGTCAGCGTCCCAGTCAGCCAAACGGTTGCTCCCACGGAGGAAAACTTAATGGCATTACTGAGCAGATTCGTCAAAGCCTGGAGCAAGCGATCGGGAGCTGCCCAGAGTTGAGCCTGGACCGGCACGACTAATAACGTCACTCCTGCCCTCTCGGCCATAGCCTGCATCTCATCGACCGCCTGAAGCATCAACTTCGAGAGATGGCAAATTTGTTTTGGCAGCGCCAAGTGACTGGATTTCATCCGCTCTAGGTCAAGGATGTCATTGATCAAGCGCACTAAGCGGTCCGTGTTCGTCACCGCAATTTCTAACATCCGCTTCGCGCGTTGGGGTTGAACATCTAGCAAACCGGAAGCCAGCAAGCCAAGGGCGCCGTGAATTGAAGTCAGCGGGGTGCGTAACTCATGGGACACCACTGAAATGAATTCATCTTTCATACGTTCAACGACCAACCGCTCCGTGATGTCTTTAAAAGTAACAACCGCTCCGATAATCTCGCCTTTGTCACGAATGGGAGAAGCGACATATTCCACCGGAAAATGGCTGCCGTCCTTGCGCCAAAACACTTCATGGGTGACATGGCGAGCAACCCCATCTTGCAATGTGGTGAGAATTTGGCAAGATTCACAAGCAGCAGTAGGGGATGGGTTCGTCTTGGTATGGTGCAGGCTTAAGTGTAGGGGTTGGTCAATCAGTTCCCGGAGCTCATAGCCTGTCATACGAGTGACTGCGGAATTAATAAAGGTGATTTTTCCCTGTCGATTTAACCCGCAAATCCCATCGCCAGCAGAGTCGAGAATTAACTCATTTTGATGGCGGAGTTGTTCGAGGGCTGTTTCGACTCGCTTGCGATCGCTAACGTCACGAGCAATGGTTGAAACCCCAATCACCCGGCCCTCTGCATCCTTGATCGGACAGATGGTGAGAGAGACATCGATTTGCTTGCCATCTTTTCTGAGATGCACCGTTTCATAATGGTCAATACTGCCACCCGCCCTGATGCTAGCCAAGATTTGTGGCATCTCGTTCGGGCGCTCTGAGCTTGCCAGCCGTGAAATCGACTGACCGAGAATTTCGGTTGCGGTATAACCGTAGATCCTTTCGGCTCCTGCATTCCAACTGTCAATCGTGCCGTCGATTCGCTTACCAATAATCGCGTCGTCCGAAGACTCGACAATGGCAGCTAATCGCTTAAATGCCTGCTCTGACTGCTTCCGTTCCGTAATGTCGCGTCCCAAAACCACCAAACCTTGACGGTTGCCATCTGCATGGAACAGGGGGACTTTGAGGATGTCATAGATTTTGACTGTACCGTCGGGTTTGGGAATCGCTTCTTCTCCACGATAGAGGGTTCTTTTTTCCCAGGCTTGCCGATCGCTACGTTCGCAGGTGAGGAGAGAGTCCCGATAAAAGTTGTTGCTCGTCGCGAGTTGAGCATCGGTTAGACCTTGATAGTCGCTTGAGTTAATGTCAAACAGTTGCAGCATGGCTTGATTTGCCTCCAGCCATTTGCCTGCACCATCTTTAAAGCAGACAATGTCTGGCATGGCATTAATCAGAGTCCGCAACTGTTGAGAGCTTTCTCGCAGGGCGGCTTCAACACGCACCCGCGAAGCGATTTCCTGTTGCAGTTGCTCGTTGGCTGCGGTGAGTTTAGCCGTGCGTTCTGTCACCAGTGCTTCTAACTGGTAGCGATATTGTTGTAATTGAGCTTCTGCCTGCTTACGGGCCGTGATGTCTCGGATGACGGACAAGTGACGGTTGGGGAGAAAACCAGCACTGGCAGAATACTCAACCTCACGGATGGTGCCATCTGGAAGGGTGAGGCGAAACTCTCCCCTGGCTCGACCTTCGTGGAGAAAGGTAGCCCAGGCTTGCGAGAAGTCAAAACCTGGTTCGCTGAAGTCAACTATACTGTGACGTAGCAGTTCTGCTTTGGGTAAGCCGAAGAGTTCGCAGGCTGCGGGATTGACTTCTACATATTGGCCTTGGTCATCTGCGATCGCCATTGCTTCCAGAGATCCGTCGAAGATAGCTCGCAATTGCTGTTCTCTGGCACGGAGAGCTGCTTCAGTTTCCAGGCGTTCCTGGCTGGCTCGCCTAGCTGTAATGCCGTAAGCTAAGTCGTTAGCAAGTTTCGACAACAATTCGATTTCTGGCGTGTCGAAGGCTCCTGGTTTGGCTGCACAGATATTTAAGACGCCGAAACAGCTTTGGTTGGGCGTTGGTTCTAAGGAAGAAGGGAGTAGACAAAAGGCAGAGGCTGTGGCGAGCCTACCTGCTTCTCCTATCGTTGAAGCTGGGAGCAGAGGCAGGGGGCAAGCATTTTCCCAGTCCTGAGTTCCTACGGCTGCCCAGTCCCCAGTCGTCAATAAAGGCAGGATTAGGGTCGAGGCAATACCTTGTTGCTGCGCTTGGCTATGCCAAGGAGCAAATTCTGGTTCATTCAGAATGTCATTGGCTCGGTAGGGAAGACCTGTTTGCAGCACTGCTGTGGAAAGTTCTCCGAGGAAGGGAAGGGGATAGGAAGGATCGAGGGCACCCGCAGCTTTTTGATAGCCAGCCTGAAGTACGAGTTTCTCACCACTGGGTTTGCCTTGGCATTTATCATCCGCCATCGGTGCGTAAGCTACCCAAGTCGAGCAGTAGCCACCGATTTCGACCATAATGCGACAGATATCACGGAGTAAGTCTGGCTCGTTAGTATCGCGGACCAAAGCTTGATGGCACTCACTGAAAATACTGAGGTTGCGGTTCGCGTGACACAATTGCTTTTCTACTTGCACCCGCTCGGTGAGTTCGCGAGCGATCGCAGAAAAGCCGAGTAATTGTCCTTGTTGGTCTCGAATGGTACTAATTAGTGCACTCACCCAAACCTGCGATCCCGACTTACGGACACGCCAGCCTTCATCTTCACACTGACCCGCCACAGTGGCGAGTTGTAATTCTTGCTGGGGTTTACCGTTAACGATCGCTTCGACGGGGTACAAGCAGGAAAAATATTTACCAATAATTTCTGAGGCACAATAGCCAAGAATGCACTCAGCCCCTGCATTCCACGATCGAATCTGCCCATCGGGGTCTAGCATGAAAATAGCATAGTCCCTGATGCTTTCTACTAATAAGCGGAAGTCTGTTTCCGATGGGGGATTGTGCATGGGAGACTGTCGCTTAAGATGTTTTGCCTGTTTCCCGGTCTCAGGTTTTTCCTAAACCTAGGATGACTCGATTCAATTCTCATTAGCAGAGAATGGAAGCACGAACTGAATCTGTCAATTACTTTAAGAAACGCCAGGGAGCTTTCCATTAGTAGGTTTCGACAGAAGAAATCACGCCAGGGATGCTTAATGGTAAAAAAACGGGGTGAATCTTTGGGAAAGTAATGCCACAGAACCAGTTTTTTCTCTTCAGTTCCCACAAACCGACCTAATCTATTGACGGTTAATGAGAGCATTCATCTTTCTTTCACACTCACCCCTTGATTACCCATTAATTTCAGATGCAACCGGAAGCGATTTTCTCAAGGTTCGCTACTTCGTTAATTTTGAGTATAGCATGGTACCTGAACCGATCTATACCTCTCTCTCACCTCAACCCGATACTGGTTAGCTGCCTGAATTTTCCCTGCTTTTTAGGACTAACTGACCGATCGGGTCAGGTATTTTTGTTAGTTTTTAAGAAGAGTTGTTGTTAAGGGTTAGTGATTGCTCCTCACCTGCTTACTGTCTCATCTCCCGTTCGCTCAACCCTGTCATCCTCCTGTCCAGGGTAGGGCTTGCTGAAAAAAGCGAAAACCTGCATTCATCAAGGGTCCTTACGGCCTGAAAAGTCCTCTCAAGCGCTCCCAAATCTGGTGCTTGACCTCAAAACGTTTGCACTTTTTGTCCTTCCTCTCCTTTCGCCCTTTTCGCCCTTTCGCCTTTTCGCCCTTTTCCCCTTTCGCCCTTTTCCCCTTTTCCCCCTTTTTTCTTCCCTTTCCCCCTTTCCCCTTTTCCCCCTTTTTTCCCTTTTCCCCCTTTTTTCCCTTTTCCCCCTTTTTTCCCCTTTTCCCCTTTTTTCCCTTTTTCAGCAAACCCTAGGGTAGGGGTGAATTCACCATTGCCACGCGATCGCGTCCGGCAATTTTCGCTTGGTAAAGAGCACCATCGGCTGCCTGGTATAACGTGTGTAGAATGCCTCCACTGTGGGACACTATTACATCGGTGGGATACTCGGCAATCCCTGCACTCAAGGTCACTCGAAACCGAGTGCCGTTAAAAGCTGTAAACTCTTCAGCCCGCCACTCAGTCAGAAAATCTGTCAGCCTTTCTAAGCCGTCATACTTACTCAAGCCATACATTCCCACGACAAACTCTTCCCCCCCCCAACGAGCCACCACATCTTCGCTGCGGAAGGCCTTCGCCAAAAGTTCTCCTAACCGCCGGAGTACAGCATCCCCAGTAGCATGACCATACCGATCGTTCACTTGTTTAAAGCAATCTAAGTCCAACAAAGCAAAGCAGAGGGGTTGGTGGTTGGCATCAGCGAGGCGAAGAAATTGGCTCAAGTCTTGGGTGGAGCGGCGACGGTTGGCAACCCCTGTCAGGGGGTCGGTTTCTGCTTGCTGTCGCAGCAGTTGACTGCGTTCTAAGCGGTTCAGAATTCGAGTGACTAATTCTGGCCCCACCACGGGTTTACTGACATAGTCATCGGCACCGGTGGCAAACACTTGGTGGACTGCTTGAGGATCGGTGTGGGCCGTGAGGAACAGCACCGGCAAGCCACTCCAGTGAGGATCGCTGCGAACCACTTGACAAAGTTCAATCCCGCTCAGGTAAGGCATTTCAATGTCGAGAACCAGAAGATCGGGAGCGACGGCTTCCAATGTCTTCCAAAATTGCCTGGGATCTTCCAAGGCGATCGTGCGAATGCCCCAAGGTTCAAGCAAGGTTCGCAGAATTGTCAGCATTTGGGGGTCGTCATCAACCATCATCACTTTAGCAACCGTGGGTTGCGAACGTCGGAGTACATCCATCACCACTTCGATCGCTTGCATCGGTGAGATCGGTTTCTGCAAAAACGCACGACCCCCCAACCGAGCTACTTCTAAGCGGTTGGTGAAGTCTCCCTGGACTGCTGACACGATCACAGGGACGGGGGGTGTCAAATTGGAGAGTTCTGCCAGGAGTGCTAAGGCCTCTGAGGAAACCGTTCCCGCTTGAGTTGCAGTAGTTGCTTCTCCATCAGGGTAGGTGACTGAGCTTGATAAATCGAGGAACACCACTTCTGGACAGCGGGACTGGCTGTTTTGGTAACAGTTGTGGCAAGCTTCTCTGGCTGCTTCTACATGATTGGCAACTTCAACTCGCAACCCTTGTTTACAAGCTTGTTCCACTAAGTCTTTGGTTAGGGAACGGTCGGAGTCTACGATCAACAGTAAGGGTCGCTCATCGGCGAGCAACATCGGCAATGGGTAATTTAAACCGGGAGTCTCTGCTGACAGTGGGGTGCGATCGCTGGGTGCTTCTGTTTCGTCGGTTGGGTGACTTAAACCTGTAGCACTTTCATGAAGAAGCTGCCGCAGTCTTGCAATTAATTCCCATAGGTGGGGGGCTACGGTGGGCTCTGGTTGTTGGTGAAAGAATCGTTCGATTTCCCGTGCCAGCTGGGAACCAAGGCTAAGACCAAAGGTACCGAGGGAACCGACTAATTTATGAGCTTCTCGCTCAGCTTGAGACTTGAGTTCAGGATCGAGTTTCCCGGCGCTCAAAGCCGTGGTTGCTTCCTCGATCGCGGTGACGCGGTCATGAATCTTATCCTTAAACCGCTCCCACACTTTGGCGATCGCATCACTGACTTCTGAGCGATCACTGGGAGTCGGGACCAGAGGGGCACTAGAAGGTTCTTGCTGCTGAGGCCCAACTTGGCTGTCTCCGGTTCTGGTCTCTGGGGTTAGCAGTGGCTTTGGGGCAAGTTCTGGCTTAGACTCTTGCTTGAGCCGATAACCCAACCCGTAAACCGTCTCAATTAAATCTGGGGAAGCGCCGGCGAGTTTAAGTTTACTCCGTAACCCTTTGATATGAGCTCTGACTGTATCTTCGGCGGGGGGTTCTTCAAAAGACCAGAGGTGATCCAAAATCGCGCGACGACTAAATACCCGCTGGTTATTTCGCAAAAACAGCTCCAGCATGGCATACTCTTTCGGTGTCAGATTCAGCACGGTATCAGAGTAAGTCACTTCGCAGGTGCTGGGGTTTAAATGTAGTTGTCCCCACTCCAGCACGGTTGGTAAGACACCGCTTCCCCGGCGCAAGATCGCCCGAATTCGAGCTGACAATTCTTGAAAATCTATGGGTTTAACAATATAGTCATCGGCCCCAGCATCTAACCCTTGCACTTTATCCGCACTATGATCGCGGGATGTTAATAACAGAATAGGTGTGTTACTATGTTGTGGCGTTCCTGAATGTTGCGACCGCAATTGGCGACACAAACTAATGCCATCCAGCTTTGGTAACATCACATCTAGCAAAATTAAATCATAGGTAAAAGCATTTGCATATTCCCAACCTGATAAACCATCACAGGCTAAATCTACTGTGTAATGTTGCTCTGCAAGGGTAGCCCGTAGGGCTTGGGCAATTAATTCATCATCTTCTACCAGTAAAACTCTCATGTTACACAAGTAAAAAATTAACAGTTAACGATTAACAAGTGACTGTTAACCGTTAACGGTCAACAGTCTTTTTACTTTTGATTTTGTCGCTGATTAGGGAACTTCAATGGGAATCAAAGCATTCTCTGGTAAGTAACTACAGTAACTTTCGCCATCTGAAAGCAGCACGATCAGTCGTAGCGACCAATCTGGCTTCACTTGCAAATCAGCCCAAGGTATCGCCACCTCCAAACATTTATCTAACCCCACTTGAGCGCGACTGGTGTGGGATTGCCACTGTAAATATTCCCCCGCTTCTTCAAACCAAATCGATTTCGTCAGCAAATTAATGCTCAAGTGATGGTGAAATTGATAATTCAGGGGCGCTTCATCGGGTAAATTCCTTAAAGGAATCGGACTATTGTGCATCGTTTGGTCAGGATAGTACCACAGTAAATTAATCTGGGGTGGACAATCTATCCCTGGCTTCACTCCCGTGGAAAAGTCTAAGCGCACATAGAAATTCAAGTGATCTAAGCCATACCAAAGTCGCTGAATGGGAGCGCTACGGTGCATGGTGCCTCTGGCTCCCCCAACTTCGATGCGACCTGCTTTATCCCAGTCCTGTTCGTTACCCAGGCCGTCAATAATGGGGTGAATAAAGCTTTGGGGACGGTGGTCCCCGATCGCTTCGTGAACTTCTACTGGTTTAAGCACTTCCGGGGGCACTGGTTCGCCGATCGCTTCGTAGATCGCTGCTACGTGTTCGCGGAATAGTTGGTCAAACATCGCATCTTGATTGGAGGTATGACCTTCCCCAAACCACCAAAACCAATCAGACCCTTCAGCCGCATACAGTGCTTCCCACGCTTCCGGGTTGCTTTCTTCTGTTGCTTCTGGATGCTGCGCTAATGCTTGCCTTGCCGGTCCTAATAAATCCCAGGCTCGATTTTTGGCAGGGTCGCCGATCCAGGTCGTTAGGGAACCATCCACCCAGGAACCGCTGTGCAATTTCTGAGCTGGTAAGGTTTCTGTGGGTGGGAATTTGTCAATAAATTCAGAAACCGTCACCAGTTTAATTTCTGGGCGATCGCTTAGGGTTTGGTAGAGATTTTCTAAGAAAGGTTTGCCGTCTTGACGATAAAACTCCCAGCAATTCTCACCATCCAAGGCAATGGTAACCAGCCAAGGTTTTTCGAGGGTGGTGCCTCCAGAGCTATGCTGTTTCAGCGAGCGTGCGACCGCTTCCAAGTGCCCGACTAAATCAGCGGCCGCTTGCTTCGGTTCCATCGAGCCATAGGTGAACCCGATCAAATCTGACAGGCGGTGATCGCGAAACACGACCGCTAAATCTCCGGCGGGGGTTTCTAACCGGTAAGGCTGATATAATAACTCTGGCTCATATAAATTCCCCGCACCATCGCGAGAGAAAAAGTGCTGAAGCGTCCACCCCAACACTGCTTCATCGGAAACCAGCCATTTAAATCCTTGTTTCGCTACATAGGGCAAAATCGCAGGACTCACCGCCTGTTCGGAGGGCCATAAACCGCGGGGTTCGCACCCAAAGCGGTCTTGATAAACGTTCCAAGCTTTTCGCAAGTGGCGAGGAATATCTTCTTCCCACTGAAAGCGGTGCTGCGGTAACGTCATCTTCGGGACCGCCACTCGACCGCAGTTGGTATCCGCCAACAGTGGCAAAATTGGGTGAGTGTAGGGAGTGGTGGTAATTTCCAACTGACCTGCTTTTTGCATCTCCCGGTGCTGGGGGATGATGCTGGCAAGGATTTCTTTTTGCTTTAAGTAAATTTTTTGGCGATCGCTCAGGGTAAAATTACGACCCTGCTTTAACCACCGGGCAATGTCTGGGTCATCCCAAAACAAAGGGTCAAACCAAGCTAAGTTGTGCCACGCCAACAAGTCGCTATAATCTTGACCGCTCCAATGGTTCAAGCACCAGATTGCTCCCTTTTCCTGTCGCTCCGTGTAGAGCTGGGCATAGCAGGCATGGGGGGCAATTAAGGTATGGTAATTGGCATCGAAGAAATGATCGATGATAAATTGGCGGTCGTACTCGGTCAACTGCTCGACTGGCTTGAGCGTCACCGCCAGATAAGGGTCTAAGGCTCGATCGGCGATGTAGTCCTCAAGCTGCAAAATCAGCGAAGGCACCAAGTTAATGGTTTGGTGCAACTTCGGGTATTTTGCCAAAATCAGCGCCAGATCTAAATAATCTTTAATGCCGTGCAGCCGTACCCAAGGCAAGCGGTATTCGCTCCTCGCCCCAGCGCCAATGGCTGCTCTCGATTTATACAGGGGCTGGTGCTGATGCCAGATGAAGGCGACGTACAGGGGGTGAGACATGGGTCATTGGTACTGAGTAATAGATCGTGGGTCCTGGGTAATAGGTCATGGGGAACCGGTCCTAGTTGGCAGGTTGCAAACCGCTTCGCTGTCAACCCTGACGACCGGGCTCATGACCCATTACTCCTGCCTTACATCACCTGTTCAACTTCAGCGATCTCAGGGATGGCTTCGCGCAGGCGCCGCTCAATTCCCATTCTCAGGGTCATGGCTGAGCTGGGGCAAGAGCCACAGGCTCCCTGCAAGCGCAGTTGCACCACTGGACCCTCAATGTCTACCAATTCCACATTGCCACCGTCAGACATTAAGTAAGGTCGTAATTCATCCAGAACTTGTTCAACGTTTTCTTTTGTGAGTGCTAAAGACATATTTCACCTTGCAGGATATTCTGTAGTGTTCTCTTTCTCGATCCTACCGCCACTTGCTGAGCGTTGACCGGCAATCCTCTCAGTTGCTCCTAAACTTAATTTTTTTGTCAGGAACCCCTCGGTTTTTGCTCGTTTTTTGACGGCTTTCAGCCCTAGACAGTGGCTGGTTGGAGCAGTTTTACCTGGGAATAGGTAAACTCGGTTGTGGTGACTTTGCCATTTTCTTGGGAGTGGACGACTTGGCGAGTCATCACGTAGTAATCACCGATTTTCTCAAAGGTATCTTCAAACTCCAGATCGCGGATCGGCTCGCCGGTTTGGGGGTTTCGGAAAGTTGCTGTGTAGCGACTGGAAAGGTAGCCTTCAGGAGTTTCTAAGCTTTCATGAGTATTAATGGTAAAGGCTATGCGACCCATGACTCGGCTCACTTGGCAAATTTCTTGGCCCCGGACTTTGTAATTAGAGCCCATGGCGTCACCTTGGACGAGAATTTCGACTGCGCCACTGGTGTCTGCTTCACCCAAGCTAAAGCTGTTTTTCCCGTGAGCGTCTTCAAAGGTCGATCGCTTGCGGTGAGTCACTACATCTCGCAGTTGGGTGTACACACTCTGTTTCACTTCTTCGTCAGCGATGCCTGTGACTTCTACGGTTAAGTCTGGTTTAATGACGATATGACCTTGGTAGACTTCGTTGCCTTGTTTGAGTTCGACATCAGCACTGTAACCGGGAAAATTAGCGTCCCAAGTGTAGCGGTGTTCATAGGCCGCTTGAAATAAGTCGCGAGCGTTAACTGGCTCAGTCATATCACCCTCTTCGTTTCTACTTCATCTAGTGTAGAAAGATTTAGCCACGATTTGGGAGACCTTCTGATCAATAACACTGTCGATCGGGGGTTCCCATCTTTTGGCAAACACAGCAAACGAAGAGCTAGGAAAAGTCAGTGTTTTCCTGTCTCAATTCTTAATTCTTAAGAATCTCCCACTTAAAGCGACAACAGCTTAAAATGACTAAAGCAGTGGCTTACTGTTTTGACACACTTGACCCTGATTTAAAGGCTTAACCTGGCTATATTAACATAAGTGTGTAGCAATGTCAACTCATTTAGACCTTCCCAATCGCTGTTTCCAAGCCTTACAAACCTTACAAGAACAGAGTTATGAATTGCCACCGCCACAACAGGAAATTTTCACCAGTACCCTTCAACAACTTTCCACAGATTTGCAAGAATTAGTCGCCAGCTATCAGTCTCTGTTTGAAGAGAAATTAACGACCAAAAACCTAACAACAAATGCTCAGCAATTAGAGTGTACCATTGCTCAGCAAGCTTTTCAAATTCGAGACTTAGAAGAGCGATTACAGAAAGCACAAAGTCATCATCGGATCGCCACTCAAGCCTTGACGAAAAGTGAAGCTCGACTGCAAGCGATTTTACAACATTCTTCAGATATTATTACCATCGTCGAAGCGGATGGTCAGATTCGCTATGTCAGTCCAGCCGTGGAGAGAATTTTAGGCTACAAACCCCAAGATAGAATCGGCAAATTCCACGGTGAATTGCTGCATCCCGATGACGTAGCAGCTTGGCAATTATATTTTGCGAAGTTATTAGAAACGTCCGGGACTTTACCCCCCATTGAATATCGCAAATGTCATAAGAATGGTTCCTGGGTCTATTTAGAAGTGATTGCTAGCAACCTGCTCAAAAATTCTCATCTGAAAGGGCTAGTGATCAATGCGCGTGATATTACAGAACGCAAGCAAGTAGAAGTTGCACTCCTAAAATCCAGCCAGCAAATTATCAAAGTGTTAGAAAGTATCACCGATGGATTTTTCGCTCTGGATCGCCAATGGCAATTCACTTATCTCAATCCCAAGGCCGAGGACTTTTTCCAAAAATCTCGCCAAACACTGATCGGACAGGAAGTCTGGGAAGAGTTACCAACAGAAATGAGAATTAGCTTTTTTAACGAATTTAATCAAGCGATGTCTGAACAAGTTGCGGTGGAGTTTGAAGAATTTTGCCAGCCTCTAGGAGTTTGGTTTGAAATTAGTGCTTATCCTTCAGAAGAGGGTTTATCGGTTTACCTGCGAGATATCACGGTCCGCAAACTTGCTGCTGAAGAAGCACGCCAACAACAGGATCGGGAAGAGCCTTTTTGGGTCCGCTATGTCACCCCACCCAAACGTTCTAAAAAGTAGAAAAATAATTAACGACTATCTCCGGGAAGGTAGGTCAGCAGCTAGTTGTAGATAGCCTTGTTGCTAATAGCCTTTATTTGCGGACAAAAATTTTCAGTCCCAGTGGTAAAGAGATGTACCAACAGCAAACAACGGCAGAACAGAAACCAATCACCCTTGAAGAGGCGGGTGCTTACCGAGTTGAAATTGATGGAGACTCGAGAGGCACGGGCAGTTACAGTTTCCGTCTCCTCGACACTGCGACTACCAACCACGAGAGCGTCTTTGACTTGCCCTTTGACCAAAACCTCTCTGGTACTTTGCCCAACGCCCAACAACGACAAGTTTATCGTATTTGAAGGAATACAAGGGCAACACCTGTATTTCGATTTAGCAGGAAACTGGAACGGCAACAATGGTACAGGTTGGAAGCTTTAGGGACCTGCGGGGTTAGAAAAGAGGCGAGTTTCTTCTTTGGATGGGGAAGCGATCTCTAATTGGGATGCCAAAACGGGTCAACTTTTGAGCGTCACAGACTCTACGGGTACGACGACTTACCATTACCATCCGAAAACGGATGCGTTAGTGGGAGTGGATTATCCGAATGGTGGCAGTATTCGCTACGAACGCGATAGTTTGAATCGAGTTAAGAAAGTAATTGTTAAAGCTGATAAGAATGCTGCGGATGCAGAAGTGTTGAAGGGAGAAATAAAACTTTACATTTCAGAGTCCAAGCATCATACAAGGGTCTCTGGAAGCAGGGTAAACGCATCTAAATAAACTTGACAAAAATTGATAGTTGTGAATAATGAATAATCGGAGAAAAGCATTCTTAAAACTCTTAATTATCACCCAATTAGGCGAATTAAATCTTAGCTCTAAGAATTTATGAACTTCTCGCTTGAGCCATCAGTTTTATCCCCAATCCGTTTT
>JBLNEP010000134.1:0-10721 GCA_050262755.1 Actinomycetota bacterium
ATTTTTTCATGATGATTAACATTGCCTGCCGCAAGGCTTGCGCTTTATTAGGATTGAGCTGCCATTGCCGATAAAATTCAACCATTAAATCTGCTGTTGAAGCATCGGGAACGTACCACAAAGAGCCGAGAATGCTAGGAACCCCAGCCGTAATTAATGAGCGGGACAATCCTAGTACGCCATCACCCGTTAGTGTTCCCCTGCCTGTATTGCACGCACTCAAGACTACTAATTCAGCATTAATTGTTAAATCCAATATTTCACTGGAGGTGAGCAAACCATCATCGGTTCCCGAAGGAGCAAGAGCAATGGCTCCCGGTATCTCTCGCCGCTTCACTTCATTAAGTAATCCGTGAGTTGCTAAGTGAACAATGCGAGCTTTTCGCATCTTTTCAATCAGAGCTACTTTGGTTGCTTGAGCACCTATTATGGGTTGAACATTCAGCAGCTTGCCAATCAGTTGCGCTTCCTGTTCGCTCCCAGGCAGTGGTGGCAATTGTCGTGGGGGATTGCCAACTTTCGGCATGGTGGGATTACCGACAATGACGATATCTTGAGGTGCAAGTTGCTGGACTTTTTGCTTGGCTTGTCGGGTGAGTTGCAAAACTTGAATAGAGGGAGCGGTGAGGATGGTATGTTTTTCAATCAGATATTGACCTTTGTCATCTTGCAGCGCAGCAAAGGGAACTAAAAATAGCGATTGATGGGGAATAAAGATTACTGAAGCATTCGGGTCAGCGGGCAAGAGGTCATCAATGGGTTTAATTAACAGTTGATAAAGCTGTTGTAGTTGAGGATTAATATTAGCAGTGGTAGGCAGGGCATTCTGGCCAGAGTTGGCATTCTGATTGAAGGAAATATCAGGAACACCTAAAGAATCGCGAGTACCGCGAATCATCTCGGCAAGGGCTGAATCTGACTCTGTTAATCCCCGATCGCTACCAGCAGCGATTCTTGTGTTTTCGGCAGCTTCTTTCAGGTTAATATTGCCACTTTGGAGGTCAACAGAGCGAAAGTCTATTTCGCCACTGGGTTTGATGACCCAAATAAATAGAGCTTGATTGCTAATAATGGAATACTCGACGAGGGTAGCGTTATGTTCTTTGGCAATTTGTTGGATTTGCTCGATAGTGGGCGGGGTGATGGGAATTTGAGCCGAGGCAGAAGTAGAGAGGCGAGTCGCCAATAACTCCACAAACGCTCTGGCTCGACCCCGTTCAGCAATTGCCAGCGCTTCCTGAGTTTTCTTCTGAGTAATAAGGACTTGTTGTAAGTTGATGTAGGGGTTGGTTTGCGTGTCAAAAATTGACACTTTCTTGGCATCCTCTAACCCAGCTCGCAGGGATTCGGCAACGAGTATGCTTTCATAAAGGATTTTTTCGGCTGCCGGGAGATTGCCTTGTCGGTAGAGTGCAAATCCTAAATTATTCAGAGCTAACCCCTCACTATTGCGGTCTTTGATTTCCTGGGCGATCGCCAACCACTGCTGAGTGTACTCAATCGCTTTGCCGTAGTCGCCGAGGTTACTGTAAGCAACTCCCAGATTGCCGAGAGCTTTCCCCTCACTTTGACGGTCTTTGATTTCCCGGGCGATCGCCAACAACTGCTGAGCGTACTCAATCGCTTTGTCATAGTCGCCCAGGCTATAGTAAGCCAGTCCCAGATTGCCCAGAGCGGCTCCCTCGCCTCGGCGGTCTCGGATTTCCCGCGCGATCGCCAACGACTGCTGAGCGTATTCAATCGCTTTGCCATAATCGCCCAGGCTATAGTAAGCAACTCCCAGATTGCCCAGAGTTCTCCCCTCGCCTTGGCGGTCTCGGATTTCCCGCGCGATTGCCAGCAATTGCTCAGAATACTCAATCGCTTTGCCATAGTCGCCTAGGCTCAGGTAAGCCAGTCCCAGATTGCCCAGAGCGGCTCCCTCGCCTCGGCGGTCTCGGATTTCCCGCGCGATCGCCAACGACTGCTGAGCGTATTCAATCGCTTTGCCATAGTCGCCCAGGCTATAGTAAGCAAGTCCCAGATTGTTCAGAGCTCCCCTCTCACTGGAACGGTCTCGGATTTCCCGCGCGATCGCCAAGAGCTGCTGAGTGTACTCAATCGCTTTGGGGTAGTCGCCGAGGTCAAGGTAAGCAATTCCCAAATTGCCTAGAGCTTTCCCCTCACTATTGCGGTCTTTGATTTCCCGCGCGATCGCCAACGACTGCTGAGCGTACTCAATTGCTTTGCCATAGTCGCCCAGGTTACCGTAAGCAAGTCCCAGATTGTTCAGAGCTCCCCCTTCACTGGAACGGTCTCGGATTTCCCGCGCGATCGCCAGCCACTGCTGAGCGTACTCAATCGCTTTGCCGTAGTCGCCCAGGTTACGGTAAGCAACTCCCAGATTACCTAGAGCTTGCCCCTCACTATTGCGGTCATGAATTTCGCGGTAAAGGCTTAACGCCTGTCGCCAAGACTGCAAAGCTGCTTGAAATTGACTAACCTGATACTGCTCCCTCCCTTGCTGAAACAGCCGATCTGCTTGAGCTTTCCGTTCAGTAGGGTTTTGAGCCAACGCCTGGGAAGTAGAAAAGTGCCATTGAGATTTACGGAACACTGGAACATCGCCCACCGCCAGCACCGTCGCCAGTGCCGCCAAAGTTGCTACCCCTATGTTTTGCAGTTTCATACTTCCCCCAACAGCAATTAACCCTTGTCTGTTTAATCTATTCCTCCGCAAAAACCCTTCGTTAAATCTTGATCCTCTCCTCAACTTTTCGTAATTCATCACTCTTCTGTCCCTAGGGAGGTAGAAGAAAGCAAGGTTAATGATTCAACTCTACATTTTTTATAGCTTAATACGTCCTTGGTTATGAAGTATTTGAGCTGACGAGATTGCGACAAGAATTTTTTCAATCAATCTTTTAATATGAATAATTTTATAACTCTTTTTCCTGTTTCTGTAGTTAGCGCTTCAGTTGCTGCCTAGCTTGATTCTACATCCTAATTCAAAAAGGATAGCAATTTCCAAAAGGTGTAGCTTCATAGAGTTTGAACAGGGAATTTTAGCAAAATATTTTATAAAAATTTTTCTCATGACTGATTTTCGTGAAACCCGACGACTTCTGCTAAAGTGTAGAGGGGTCGCCCTTTAATTTCTTCATAAATGCGTCCTATATACTCACCTAAAATCCCAATACTCACTAATTGAACCGCACCTAAAAAGAAAATAGCCATCAGAATTGTTGCTAAACCAGTGAGGGCTGAATGGGGATAAAAAATTCGCCAGTAGAAAACCAAAAAAGCCATCATCATCGATACCAAGGCAGCAAATAATCCTATATAGGTCGAGAGGCGCAAAGGCACTTTAGAAAAAGATACTAATCCATTAATTGCTAAGCTTAAAGATTTGCCAAACGTGTATTTAACTTCTCCAGCAAAGCGAGGGTCTCGCTCAAATTGAACGGCTGTTTGTTGGAAACCAATCCAAGCTCTGAGTCCTCGGATATAACGATTGCGTTCTGGCATTTTATTGAGGATATCCACCACACATCGATCCATTAAGCAAAAATCTCCGGTATCAATGGGAATATCCACATCAGCTAGATGTCGCAAGATTCGATAGTATAGATAAGCTGGAAAGCGTTTAAACCAGCTTTCTTGGTGGCGTTGGGTGCGTTGAGCATAGACGACTTGATAACCCTGTCGCCATTTTTCTATCAGCTCTGGAATTAATTCGGGTGGGTCTTGCAAGTCGCCATCTAGAATGACCACTACTTGACCTCTGGCAAAGTTTAAACCGGCTGTCACTGCTATTTGATGGCCGAAATTGCGAGCAAAACTCAAGTAACAAATGCGTGAATCTTTTTGGTGTAAATCTCGCAGGAGTTGTAGGGAGCGGTCGCGACTGCCATCATTGATTAAAATTAATTCGGTGGCTCCATCCATCCGATCCATCACTGCACTCATGCGACGGTACAATTCTGGTAAAGTTTGTTCCTCATTATAAATGGGAATGACAAAGGAATATTTTGGGTACATAGTTGGTCCTGATACTGACGATAGCGACGGGCAAGTAGCTAACTCTACCCTGAATCACTCTGATTTTTTAGGAGGAATTTCTTGCCCACCCCAATGATTTTGACCAGCTGCTTTTTCTAAGGCTTGTGCTGGAAAAGTACGACGGCGACGATACCAAGTCGATCCTCCCACTAAAACCCCAGTCATGGCTAAAGCACCTAATAATGGCAAAACATCCCCAGTTTTCAGGGCTTTTAAGCCAGAGCTACCTAATAGTACAAATGGTAACACCCCTGGAAGCGTTCCTAAGGCTGTTCCTAATAAGTAATCTTTGAAAGTAACTGATGTTAACCCCGCAGCAAAATTGACTAAGCCGTAGGGCATGAGTGGCAACAAGCGAATGGCAAACATATAGAAAAGCCCTCCTCGCTGCACTTCTGCATCCATTGCTTGCCAGCGTCCCGCGAGGCGTTTCGCCACAGCTTCTCGCCCGACACCCCGAGTAAAAGCAAAGGCTGCGATCGCAGCTAAAATGGCACCGATGCTTGTCCAGAAAGCGCCCAACCAGGGCCCAAAAATTGCGCCTCCTGTTAAATTAAGCGCCGTTGAAGGCAGAAGGAGCAGTGTTGCCAGAATATAGATAGCGATGTAGATAACGGGAGCCCAACTACCAGCCGACTTGAGCCAAAATTGCAGCTTGGCTGGATCGATCCCTCCCAGTAAGTAAACTGGTACAGCAGTCGCCAGCAAGCAAATGACTGCGATCAGGAAAAGACCCGTCTTAAAGTTCAACACAAAACACTCCTATCCATGCTGAGAGTATAGCGGTGCGATCGCAGGGGTCTGCGAGTTTGGGTAAGCTATTTTGCAGATAGCTCTAAATGGTTAATTCTAACTGAACAATGATTCATTGGATCATGCTGATTATCCTCAACTGTTAGCTCAAAAAGCAAGTGAGTGGCTTTGGAGGTGGGAATTAATTGTGTAAAGTTATGCCGATCGGTAGAGCGGTGAGATAATTGTACATGATTCATGAGATTTGCTTCTCGATCGAGGGTTTTAACTTGTAAGACCGCTCCCGTACAGTATCGATCGAGATAATTAACTTCTCCTGATATCTGGGTTTTATCGGTCAGGACCTCTAAGTATACAAATGTGGTTGAGCCGACTAATTTATTAGTGGTTTTGAGATAGTAGACATCTTGGAATTTTCTAATCGTTCGATAGCGAGCGATCCTGTGACCTGGCACTTGACTAAAATTCATCCAGCTACTTTGTCCACCAGGACGAGTTTTAAGAGATTGGTTCATCCGCTCTAGGGTTAGTAAAGCAGTTTTAATAGAAGTGGGTCGGACTCGTTTGTAGATATTAATTATTACGCCTTGTTCTAATTTAAATTGGGTGGGTAACTGCTGGAAATCTTGGGTAATTTCCCAATGCTCATTAAAGGCATCAACAACGACTTTAACGACCTCTTGCTCTTCGGGTCGTAAATGATACTGAATCGGGTTGGCAACCACTACATAGCCTGCTTTTAATAATTCTCCTAGAGGGTGGATATCTCTCGAGTCAACTTGAGACGGTAACGAAAAAGAAATTAGGGGAGAATTTGGGTATAAACTTTGCTTGGCATTATTAACGATACTTTGATTGATAATTCTTGAAGAAGCAGCAATATAAAGAGGTTTGTTCCTAAAATCTAAAGTGAGAAAATAATCAATTAAGCGAGCAAGTTCTCCGTAATCTTCCCGAACTAAAGGTGGGTAACTCGCTGAAAAAAGCTCACCGAATTTAGTGCCGATACTATCAGGTATTTGACTCATTCCCGGTTGGATTGGTTTCAAAACCCTCGGATAAAAATTCTCGAATAATCCTAGCCCAATTCCTGCATTTAAGATTAAATAGATACCGCCGATACTCAGTGCTACTCTGCGAATTTTCCCCTGGGTTCTCATCCAAACTGTCCAACCCAAAACTGTCAAGCCTAACACCACGAATGATGTAAAATGAGTTGTATAGTGTATTCCAACTATTTTCGCTTTGAAAATCCAAATAATTAAAGAAAAAAAGCCAAATAAATTGAGAAAAATAGCGACCGGATAGTTCAGAGTTCGAGTACGGAATCCAGCGACAAAACCTGTTCCCATTAACAGCCAAGCAATCCAACCATAAGCAACTCCGTAATACCATAAACATTCAAGCGGTGACATTTCATAAGATTGATAGAGCTTTTCAAAATCAACTGATAATACTTTCTTTAAAAAATGCCAGCCTAAAACAACTAAAGTTAGGAAGCTAATCGTTGCAGTTGTAATAATTTTAATCAAGCTCAAATATAAATAACGTTGTGCCTCTTGGTAGCCTGTCCACCTCTGAGCGATCGAAGTCAAAACCACCTGCGAAGTCATGGCTAAATAGAAAGCAATCCCAGCATAAGCGAAATGGCGACGGAATAAGATTGCTGTTGTAATTAAAAAGCCGATCGCAACTATGCGCCACCGTGATTTTAATTGTAAGTCGCCGAGATAAAGCCATAACGCTAAAACAGTCAATGAAGCAGCACCGCTATCGACATAACCCCGTAAAGTCGGAGCCCAAGCTGCCGGAATCAGTAAAGTCAAAAAAACAGTTGACCAATAAACAGCTTGGGGATAAACTGGAATTAATTGTACTGCAATTGCTCCCAAAATTAACACAAAGGGAAGCAAATAAACCAGGGCAATGCTGAGAATATAAACGAGGCGAGAGTTTCCAAAAAAAATTGTAAAAGGAGCCAATAAAAGAGTGGGAATACTATTATAGTCGTCACCGGTTGACTGCCAAGTTGTCGATAATCCTTGAACTAAGGATTCCCGAAGTTGCCCTGCTTTCTCAAGCGTTCTCCGTTGATAACCCACATAGTCCCACCAATAAAAAGTATGTTCAGTGGCGACATAGAGAGATGCAAGGGTGATGGCGATTAAAACAGCAATGATGAGTAAACTAAGATGAATCAGTAACCGATGACGATTGGGTGAAATTAACGGCATCTTCTAGCCAACAGCAGAATAAAAGGTTGAAAAATATGATGATGCTCTCTCATGAATTATGGCAGGCGAATCAAGACTTAAGCGCAGATTGTTTAGAAAACCCTTTTGTTCGAGGCATCGCAGACGGTACGCTACCTCGAAGTCGCTTTGCTGAGTATGTTGGGCAAGATGCCTTTTTCCTAGGAGCTTTTGCCCGCGCCTACAGCATTGCGGCTGCCAAAGCGCCTGACTGGGAAGGATTTGAAATTTTCCACACCCTGGCTGGCGGTGTGTTAGAAGAACTCCGCCTACATCAAGGATATGCTGCCCAGTGGGGAATTGACTTGCAAGCAACGAAACCGTGGATAGCAACGCGCCGTTACACAGATTTTTTGCTGGCTACCGCTTGGGGACAGGATGTTGGTACAACCACAGCAGCGATGACTCCTTGCATGAGGTTATACGCCTTTTTAGGTCAGCAGTTAGCGCATCCTGAAATTCCCCAGCATCAATATGCAGAGTGGATACGCACTTATAGCAGCGAGGAGTTTGAGCAATTGGCGCAGCGGCTGGAAGCGATGAGCGATCGCTACGCGGTGGCCTCGCCAGAGGCAGAGGCAGCTTATCGCTACGCGATGCTCTGCGAACGAGATTTCTTTCAGGCAGCATGGGAAGCAGCACCCTAACTGAGCTAACAAAATAGCTCAGTTTAAGCGTTATTATCGAGAAAGATATCGATTCAACCAAGGAAACTGCTAAATATGAGCGTTACTCTCCAAGAAATTGCTTGTTATTTAGATAATCAAGAATGGGATTATCAGATTGACGAAGAAAATTCCCGGATTCTCACGGCTGTTCAAGCGGACAATGTCGAGAACTTTGTCATAGTCATTCAGCTTGATGAAGATGGAGATTTCTTTAAAATATTTGCTCCTCAAGTCATTTCAGGAGTGAGCGACCACCCCTACAAACCAGCGATTTTGCAAACCATGCTTTGCATTTCCTGGGAAACAAAAATGCTCCAGTGGGAATACGATCCCTCCGATGGAGAAATCAGGGCGATTATTGAATTTCCCTTAGAAGATTCTACCTTAACTGAGCGACAATTTAACCGCTGCTTGAGGGGGTTAATTCATATTGTGGACGAAGTCGCAATCCCCAGGTTACAAGCTGTGATGGAAACAGGGAAAGACCCAGGTGAAGAAGATGCTGGAGAGCGCCTTTTACTCGCTCTGCAAGAACAGTACCCAGGCATCTTATCCCTCTTAGAAAAAGCGATGCAAGCCCGCAAGAAACGCGGAGTTCTTCCCGAATAAAATCGCAATGACGAATGACTGGTAATTCTCCCATTACCCCTCACTCCATTACCTCCCTAATTTATTGGGAATGCCGTCACAACCACCAGGAATCGTTTCTCTGGACTGGGAACCACACCAAGCGCAGCAGTAATAACGTTGCTCGTCAGATAAGCGTTTGACTCCGGTAAAGTTAGCATTTTCAATGACAGCACCCGTGTTTTGACCGGTGGTGTAGTCGGGGAATTCAGTGCGACTGCGGGGGGTCGCGGTTTCCACAGAACCGTAAAATAAAATAGCGCCTTTGAGGTCAGCACCAACCAAGTTAGTGTCGTAGAGAATGGTACGTGAGAGGTTAGCCTTCACGAGATCGCAATGGCTAAGGTTGGCACGGACGAGATTCGCTTCGCTTAAGTCCGTCCACCGCAAGTCAGTATTCGCGAGATTGGCCCCTGCTAACATCACACCCAAGTCAATGACGCGGATGCCATAAGCACGGTCTTCCGCATATCCACCTTCACCGTCGAGGATCGGCCGACCTAAAAGGCGGTCTCGCTTGAGGGGAGTCACTAATTTCGATTGGGACAGAAAGCGAATAATTTTCGCTTTACCCTCTGCATCGACACTACTCATAATCGCAGCCGTGCGGCCTTCTGCGATCGCGCGTTCCTGTGGCCAATCTTCCAGAAACCCCTGTTCATCCAGGGCCAGTTCAGAAACACCTTGGAAGTAAGCATCAATCGTTTGCTGCTGAGTAATGCGGTTTTGCTGGATCGTCAAATCCTTGGAAATTACGTATTGTCGCCAAGCAACATAAACCGCCAGAATGGCAATCAGAATTTGCCCCAAAGCACCGATTAGTTCACCCAGGGCTCCGATCGCATCCCAATTCACCTGGATATTGCGAGTACCCTGTTCAATATTACTGCCGCTCAGCATCAGCAAACCGACGATCCCAGCCAGAATCCCGACACAAGCGATAATCAACGTTCGCCAAGCAGGGGGAATCACCTGCATCCAAATTTTCCCCCAACTCGGCCACACCATCCGTAGAGAAACTGCGATCGCCAAAATCGCGCCTAGGATCGCAATCCAAACATTATCAATTGCTAACCCGAGAATCATCGCCGCGATCGCACCTAAGGTGAGGGCAGAAGCCGATCCTTCACCCGGTGTTGGTTGCAGTTGGTTGGTGGTGCGTAAGGGAGGCGGCGGTAGCGGTTTGTCCGGGTCCGTAGGCGCTATGACCGCCAGTTGTTCAGCCGGGAGATGAGTCGTGGCACCATTCGGACTTTCTAAACTGGCAGAAGATGGTTGGGGATCGGGCTGGGAAGAATTGGGGGGTGTCATAGCTCAATGCAAACCTCGTAGCACAGCAAGTCAGTCAATTTGATTGTAGTGAATCTCCAAGCGTAACTTAACCATCAACAGGTGGAGGATACGATCGCTGCGCGATCCATCCCTTCATCTGCCGTCAAAAGCAAACAATCAACCCTTCCTACCGCGCCCGATAAGCTTGCCAAAGATACACCCCAACCGTCCCAAATATTACTATTAACCCGGTAAAAATTGACCCATTATTCATCGTCTCTCCTTGTCCCAAAGCCACCTGCACTTGCTGCCATAAAATCAACGCCAATAGCCAGATCAATTCCGCCTTCATCCACACCAAGAGCGATCGCCCCAACTGATACTGCACCCTGGCATTCTCCTCCGTAATGGGCACCGGATAATTCCAAGTGTGCGGATAAAGATTTACAAGGGTCAACACCCCCTCCAACACCAGACCCACCGCTGGCAGCAAAGCGATCGCCTCCTTGCCACCCCACCCATCAGGTCGCCCAGAAATGCCAAAATGAATGGGAATCCGTTCAGGCAGTGCCTCCCAAGCCTGGACAACGATTCCCACACAGACAATCATTCCCACCCCAGCAACGACCTCCAGCACCCATTCCCAGGGCGAGCGTGCTAGATCCAGAACAGGGCGAGGTCGGGGTTCAGGCTTGGTCATAAGTCGCAGCGCCTCATTAAGATCCACTAAGATTAAAGAGAATAGCCTTGTTGAAAATTTAGCCCCTATTACGAGTGACAATTCAATGACTTCTGAGGTTTTGGTAGAAAAGAAAAAGTTAGAAAACCCGCCCCTGACGATACATACCTTAGGCGATCGCGTCTTGCGGCAACCAGCTAAGCGCGTTGCTAGCGTCGATGCAGAGATTCGGGAACTCGTCCGGGAAATGCTGCAAACCATGTACAGTGCTGATGGCATTGGTTTGGCTGCACCCCAAGTCGCCGTCCATAAACAAGTGATTGTCATAGACTGCGAACCCGACAACGCCGCTAACGTCCCCTTGGTGTTAATTAACCCAACTATCAAAAGTTATAGCCGTCAAGCCAGCGTTTGCCAAGAAGGGTGTCT
>JBLNEP010000135.1:0-8108 GCA_050262755.1 Actinomycetota bacterium
AGCATTTTCGACAATGTGGCTAAAATTTGGTGTTGCTCCCAGCGGAGAACTGGCGAGCATTGATGAAGTTGCGCGTGGAAAAACTAACCTCACCTGTCTCTACTGTGGCGGTGAACTTACAGCGAAAAAGGGTTCGGTGAAAGAGCATCATTTCGCTCACACCCTGGAAACTTGTAAGCCCGTGAGTCAGCGGATAAAAACTAAAGCTTTCCCGTCGCTGCCCCTCTATGACAATTTCCACATCCAGCTCAAAGGCGAGGAATTGGAGCAGTTAAAAGTTCTCTGGCGCGAGTACGGTCGGGAGCTGCGACCGATTCCCAGAGATTTGGTAAACTTGCGTTGGCGGTTGTTGGGATTGTTGGAATCAGGGAGCGAGCGATCGTATCAGTTCACCGACTTGGGAAAAATCCCAATGGGAGCGCTTCCCCTGGCGCTATTCAATCAAGTGCAGGAGCCGCTGTTGCTGTCAGAATTGGCAAGGTTGGCAAGAGAAGCGACAACCGCACAACGAGCGAATCTTTCCTGTTTGAATGAAAGACTAGCAGACCTCAGAATTTATCGCGCTCAGTTCCGGCGAATTCTTCTCAATTCTCTCTACTTTCTTGAAGTGAAAGCGGATGGCAACACCTTCTATAAAATTGGGGTGACTTCTCGGTTGATTGAGGAACGAATTACCGAAGTTCAGCGAGATTTAAAAGCTCATTACTCCGATGTAGTGGTTAATCTGCTGGGATTGTGGGAACACCGGGGGAATGTGGAGCTGTACTTTAAACACCGATATCAGCCCTTTAATTACCGGATTGGCACGCTGACTGAGTATTTTCAGTTCCCTGATGTGAAAGCCATCTTGCGCGATTTGTACGAGATGGAAGCCAAGGCGTTGAGTCAAGTTGAGCGAGAGATTCTCAGCGAATCGTTGGGGAAATGAAAAGCGCGAAGCTTCGCGTTTTTGCCCTAGCGAAAGTCACGGTTCTGCTTGTGAGGGCGTTGTAGGGTAATGGGTTTTAATGCTGAGGTGTTACGAGTTGTTGCGGATTTATGCAGTAATGCAGTAGAGAATTAAATACTGTAGAGGTCAAAAAACTATTGAGTTATACATTTTCAGAGATGGAAGTCTGAGTATTTACTGCATCACTGCATGAATTACTGCATTACTGAATAAAGTTCTACTCCTCAACATCCTTCAAACCCTCTTCCAACAGCACCCTCACAATATCTACTTTCTTGCGACCAGTTCTGGCGGCAAGCATGGAGAGCTTGCGGTGCAACGATTCGGACATATCGACAGTAAATCTGACAGTCGGTTCTTTTTCTGGAGCTTGCAGTTTACTCATGAAGTCGGGTTCCTTTTTAGTGGGTTTAGGTGCTGGTGGTGTTGGTGGTGTGGCTTCCAATTCTGGTGGTGATGGTATGAGTGCTTCTGATTGAGGTGGCGGTTCTGTATCTAGTTCTGGTGTTTTACCAAAAACAAACTGAGCCATCGCATCATCCATCGGTTTGCGCTTCTTAATCACGGTAGCACTCCCATAATTTCCTTAAATAACCGCCCATATTCCCGCGCTGCCTCTTTTGCTGGCTGACCGGAGAGTTCCCACACCGTGGCCACTTGACCAGAAGAATCAGCGATCGCCTGTTTTTGATGGATGACCGATTTGAGCACTTTGAACTGTGGGGAAAAATTCCCTAATAGTTTCAAGGCTTCATCTTTTAACTTAGTTCCCTTCACCGCACGACTCAAAAACATCACCGCCGGGGGCTTACCCTCACGGACAAGTTGAGCTTGTTTGACAAGCCGCAGGGCATCAGCGGCAGATTGCACATCGATGCCCGATGGTTGAACCGGTACCACTGCTAAGTCAGCCCTCATTAATATGGCCCGTGTCGCTTCACTCAATCCCGCTGGGCCATCGACTACGAGGAAGTCAACGTTAGCAGCTAACTCTCCCAGTTGTTCGAGCAAGTCATCGGGGGACTGGAGCACCTGACAAGCGATCGGTGTTTCCATCCGACCGCACCACTGGGAGCTAGACCGCTGAGCGTCGGCATCCACCAGCATTACCCGTTTGCCCTGCTGTACGAGCCAATAGGCGAAATGCACGGCAGTTGTGCTTTTGGCACAGCCACCCTTTTGATTGATTAATGCAATGATTACTGCCATCTTTGTTTACTTACTGCATGATTTACTGCATGACTTACTGCATCACTGTATTATCTCATGCTTTGGTCTGGTCGGGGTTAGCGCTGGGGGAAGAGGTCAAGCCGGGATAACAGCGAAATAGGACAAGATGCAAAGTTTTGTAACAATCCTTTCCTCGCCCGTCACCTGGGCAGTGTGCCGTAATGTCAAAAGCGCGGAACTTCGCGTTTTTCACCTGGCAACTGGGCGATCGCCAACCTTCAGCCTTGCTAGACCAGATTTCTCAAGACTTCGATAATTTCCTTAATCTCTTCCCTGGAAAGAGTCTCAGCCAGTTCTAGGATTTTGAGTTGAGTCGGTGCCGCTTTGGTGCCGATGTTCTCAACGCTCATAACTTTGCCATTGGCTCCGATGCGCTTTTCGTCGGATTCAATTAGCCCCTGGTCTGCTAAGCGCTTCCGCCACTTGCCTACCGTGGGCGCGGATACTCCACAAAGCTTGGCAATAGAGCGATCGCTTCGGTGGGGATTTTCCAATAGCGCTGCTTCCACTGGGTTTACAGTGGGGTTTACAGTGGCGGTCGTCGTCGTTGGCGTTGCTGATGTCTCAGGTTGTTCTGGTGTTACCTGAATTTCATCAGGGTTTACAGTGGGGTTTACAGTTACTGGTTCCGTTTCCTGAGCAATCGCCTCGGTTAACTTCCCGCTATCAAGTCGGGAAGTTTCATCAGACTTGTTTACAGTTGGGTTTACAGTTGCCTCTACTGCTTCGTCAGTTTGTTGTGGTGGGACTTTTTCATCCTTTACAGTGGGGTTTACAGTTGGTGCGATCGTCGGCTCTGGCAGTTTGAATTCTGGCAGTTTCTTGATACCGCGCTTATGAATGTGCTGAGCACAGTGTTCAGCAAAAGCCAGCTTCTGCTCGTTGGTGAGCTTTTCCGCTTTCTGCCACCAATCCATAAGCCGGGGGGCTCTAGTTTTGCCAAGCCCTTCGCAGATAATTTCAAAATTCCCCGTGCAGTGGCGACGGCCATACTCAGATTTAATCGCTCCAAATTCCTTGGAAGTTTTGCAGATGTGGAATTTGAAAGCATCGGTTCCCATTTTGTCGCCATCCTGCTCAAATATGGTGAAAACTTGGGACTCAGGCACATCCAAACATACAAATTGGCTGTAGCTTGAGTGCTTGTCGCTTTGTGGCTCGCCGTCAGTTTCTCTGACAGCCCACTTGTCCAAGCCCTTGACGTAGAACTTAGCCCAACTGCTGCTGTGCTGTTCTTGACCGCTGATGTATTCGACATTGCAGAGGGTTGATTCTGCGTATGTGTCAGCCTGACAAGATGAGAGTTGCATAAAACTTAAAAGAACCACACTGTAAACTATTTACAGTATATCCCCTTTTTGTGATTTTCAAGTAGTTTATAAAATTTTATTGAATATTTTTAGATAGTAAAAAGCCCCCAATATTGAGGGCAAAAGCGCGAAGTTTCGCGTTTTTTAGTCTTCAGTCTATTCATAAGACCTTTTGCAGTGGATGCAATCCATCATTAAAGGAACCATCGGCACACCGCACCACTGGCACAAACCTTGTGAGAATCGCTCGGCGCGTTTGGCTAGTTGTTGGCGCTCTTCTTCTAACAGCTCTTCCATAATTAATTCTCTGCCTGCCTCCCGTTCTGCTTTCAATTCCTCTGGTGATAATCGCGCTTGTCGCTCAAGCTCTCTTTGCCAAGCTTCCTCGCCCATTTCACTGCGTCTTCTTTCCTCCCGTTGTCGTTGTTCCTTCAGCGCCTGGAGTCTAAGCTTTTCCTCTCTGGTTTTGGCGATCGCCTCCTGCCAAGGCTTATCGAGTTGCTCTGGGTCAGCGTCAAAAAGCACAACTTTTTCTAAGAAGTCAATCTTAGTTTCCCAATCCTGACCCAACGTCCAACCGCGCCACTTTTTGTAATGTTTGTAAGCAGAATTTGAGTATCTGATGATTGGGTGATAACCCCAATTAATAAGCTGAATTTCCCACTTTTGCCAAAGCTCGGCGCGGTGCGATCGCCATTCACTTTTGAAAATATTGCAGCCGGGAACCTTGACTCGTAAACTATCAATTTCTTCGCATTTGTACCACTGCTGCGAGAGGAATTCGCATAAATCGCGCCACTGCCTTAGTTCTTCATAAGTTATCAGCATTTATCTGAATCCTTTAACATTTCCTATTAGATAAATTTTCCCACACATAAATTATCTATGCCAGCCCTGCCCTCCGCGCCGAAGCGGCTTGGAGTTGGTGGAGGAGATGAAGAAGCCGACGCAGCGCGCCGGCCCTGAAACTTATTGATTCAATTCCCTTTCAATTTGCTCTGCTGACTTGTGATAATCGCACCACTTCGCATCAGGTGCGATTGGTTCGCCACACGCTGGGCAGTTGTTACCTGTGGGTAGATTTAGATAGCCGGTGCCGTCGCAGTCGTGACATTCTATGCGCCTAAAAAGTGGGTTTTGGGTTTCAGTTAATAAGTAGCCTTGTCCGCTACAAGTGGGACATTTCATGGGGTTTGCTCCTTTTTTATCAACTTATCAGTTAACTGGAAGAGTCTTCTTCCACTGCTTTCCTGGCGAGTTTTCTTGGTCTTCCGGTTTCGGCGATCGCCACTTTGCCTTCAAGACTAATTGGATAGCCGCCGTCTATTAACCCATAGATGCGTTGCTTAATAGTCGTCGGGTGGATAGTCAACTCGTCGGCAAGTTCCTCGAAGGTCATTGCGCGATTTTCTAGTAATTCCAGCATTCTCAGCGTGTTAACTATTCCTCTCGAAAGCAGTGGCTTAAGCCACCGCTTTTCTGTCTCATCGAGCTGTTGAAACTTCAAAATTGTTCTTGCCAGAAGTCGAAGTTTTTCCCGGTGGTTATCTTCCATTTTGTTCGCTCCTTTCGTACATTTCCAGGATTTCTTTTGCGGTAGTACCAGGCTTAAGGTTTTTTAGTCTGTTTGGCTTCTACATATCGATTTGGCTAGTCGCCCTTGGAACTGGATGTAGTGGTTGCCTCTGTCTATAAATACCACTCTTCCAGTTTTCCCTTCAAGTTCTCCAGAAAGAACTAACACTCTCTTCCCTCCTCGGATGTTCATTTGAGGAATTGGCAGTGCGAGTTGCACTGCCTTTAATTCCTTAAGTAAAGGCGGTTTTTTCATTTACTTGCCCCCTCCAATTTCAGCCTTAGCTGCTTCGATTGCACTTTTCTCCGAAGGGGCACAATTTAAATTTTGGGCAATCTTTTCTCCCTCAAAGAATATCGTGTACCCGTACTTCTTTCTACTTCCTGCTGGTGAGGAAATTACAATTTCATAGCCGTTGTGTGTTAGTTTTCGCATTTTCCTTGCTCCTTCTATTTTTCCCAAAGATGACGACCTAAACCAAACTTGGCTGCTGCCCGTCGTAATGCCATCGCTTCGGCATTAGATGAGGGGTCGCCAAATTTATCAAGGTCGCTGCTTTCGTTACCCGTTGCTTGTCTGGTAAAATCGCCCTCGGCTGCACGAATCACCAAAGTTCCCACGACGTAGAGTCGATCGCCCCCGTAGTGAATCTCAATTTTCCAGTCGAAACCAGGCGCAAAAAATTCTAAAAGCTTGGTTACATTAACCCAACTGATATACTGAATTCTTGCCCCTCCCTGCATTCTGGTTGAGATGAATCTTTGGGGAATTTGTCGGCTGAAATCTTCCAGAATGTCGTTGATTGGTCGTCGAAATTCTTTGGCTGCAAACTGTTGCTTTTCTTGCATTTCTCCTCCTGTTAGAGGGGGAAAATCCCCCTCAATTGAATTAATTAGAATTCATCTTCTTGAATTTCCCAGCAGCAGAAGAGTTTCCATTCAGGAAATACTGCCTCAATTGCCTTTTCAAGTTGCTGGCGAGTTACTCCACTCATTGATACTATTCTATGTTCGCAGTCAGCCTCGAACTCTTGCTGTTCTGCGGGTTTCTCCTTATAAATATCCGCTCGGAAAGCCGTCTGTTTTTTCGCAGAAATTGTCGTTGCGTTGTACATAATTCGTCATCCTTTGATTAATTTACTCAACACTCGCTCGCGTGTAGGATGCGCGACCCCCATAGCCTATCTAGATCCACGGTTTGTCAAGAAGGCATTCAGCTCTTGCTATCGCTTCCTCTTCTGTCTGTCCTGCGGCACCGTTAATTGCATCTTCCGGAATGTCGGGAAATTTTTCTAAATCTCCTTCTTCAATCCAGTAAGCGTAATATTCATTTCGTTCATAGATTAGTCCGTCGGATGGTCTGGTTTTTCTTACTCTAATTTGGGGTCTTTGTGGTTGCATTGTTTTCCTTGATTAATTTACTCAACACTCGCTCGCGTGTAGGATGCGCGACCCCCTTTTTTCAAGATTTACATTATGTTATCTTCGTGGGTTTGAATTATCCTGCCCGTTTCAGCATCCTCAACATCGTAAAAAGTTCCAAAAGCGTTTTGTGCTGCTATTCCCACGATTTTTCCTTCCTTCATTATTGCTGGTTGAGTTTCGAGTCTCAGGTGGTTACCTCTCGTATCTTTGTAGAAGATTTTTTTCCCAATCGGTAACATAATTCCTCCTTATCAACTACACCATCGGTGATGCTCAATGTAATCACTGAGCCTATCAAAACCGAGGTAATTTAATAGAGCATAGCCGTGTTTACAACAGCCTTTTTTTAAGAACTTAATCTGATTTTGATAATCATCGCACCCGCAGCGGATGCCGTCTTGTAGCGCTTCCACTGTATAAATGGAATGTTTTCTCTCATTAATTGCAGTGTATTTATTCCCTTCAGTCTCAAAAATATCGATTTCTTCTGATTGGGCTTTCCGCCAATCTACAAAGTGATTCCTAAAAGAATCTTTGCTGTAAAACTTAGGGCGACAGCCTTTAACTATTACAAAAATACAATTCCACCAAATCTCAACACGCTCAACCATTGCTAATGCAACACCACGCATTCTAGCGATCGCAGCTTTGCTGTAAACAAAGTTCTTGGGGTTAATCATGATAAAATACTGGTGATTAATTACTCAACACGTGGGGGGCGCTTCAACCCCCTCATGTTTCTTATAATAGCGCGATATCACGCTAGTGTCAATAGATTTTACGAAACTTTTTGCACGATATCGCGCTATAGTAGCTTTAGCGTTGAAATAAAGTTATGTCTAAGGGAAATCCTAATTTCGGTAAAAGTTTCTCGAAGAAATTTGACTATGGGCGAGAGCAACCACTGGATGCTCAGATATTGATAAGGATGAAATCGGAGGAGAAGGAACGGCTAACGCAGCTAGCAAAGGCTGAAGGGATAACAGCAGTTGAGCTAGTGCGACGGGCGATCGCCAGCTTGATGAGCGAAACTTCTGCAAGCCCCATCGCCAGTGAGGAGCCGAAGGGAAGAGGTCCCAAAGATGGGAAAGCCCCGACTACAAAGCCAGGGCGAAAAACCTAGAAACCTAACTCACTCCAATATTTCCAGTCAGGCTCCCACCAAAGTAGCGCCCACCTTTCTGCTGCTACTGGTGGAACAGAATGTGGTTGTTTGCTATTAAATTTATAGATTGTTCCAGCTTCACAATGGTAGTGATTACCATTGTGAATAAACTCGTAATCTGTTGAAGATAATCCGTAAGCTACTTTACCGTAGCCAGTATCGTCGCGGTGTTCTTTAATTCCACCACCACGCTGATATAAGCAAAGCAGAAAAAGTTTTGCATCTGGACAGCCTGCTCTTTCAGCGATCGCATAAGCTCTCTCATCATCAAGAGCTTTGGTAAAATTCCCACGTTCACAACGCCAACCAATCTCTACATATTGGCGTTTAAATGCCGATCGATATTGCCCCGCAGTTAAAAGGTGTCGATAAGTTTCTGCCCATTCAATGAAACTATCGAGATTGCTGATTCTTCTCACAATTTCCATTTCTCTACTCCCTAATTCTTGATTCC
>JBLNEP010000136.1:0-2743 GCA_050262755.1 Actinomycetota bacterium
TACGGACATTGCTCGATCGATCTGCTACTAACGACTCCATACTGACTGCTGAGTAGTTTGTCTCTTGAAGGCAAGCTGCTTTTTTCTTTATACATACAATGCCGATTCTTAAATTTTTATATGATATCGGCAATTTTTGGTATAATTCGATAAAATTAGTAAAAAAATATTTTTTTACCCAAACATTTTTAGTAAAATTCTTGAGTCACTCTTATTTCCAGCTACAGTTGTATGACTAGAAATCAAGGGAGAGTGGGAGAGAAAGAGGAAGACAACAGTCACCCGTCATCCCTCAATAATCACTCCAATCTAACCAGAATCAAGAAGACTACCTTGCAGCAATGAGAGGAACAATTTCCTTTTGCCTTTTCCCCCCTTCCTAGGCAGTTCTCCGATTAAAATTGTTTCGTAGGGAGGGAGCTAATTTAAAATCCTTCAACCCAACCTATGCAGGAAGCAAGCAACTGGTTTCAATCATTTTTAACTAACTCTGTTGATGCTTTCCTCGAATGCGATCGGCAGAAAAGATACCAATCTATTAATCCCATTGCCGCAACTTGGTTACAATTAAATCCTGAGGAAATGATTGGCAAAACCCCTCAAGATTTACTACAAACTTATCCAGATCGACCAGGCATTCAACGGTTAATTTCCCAAATAGACTCCTGCTTGCAACAAGCATTATTAACAGGGGAAAAAAATCTAGCGATTCATGAAGTCCTCACCGAAGATGGTCAAATTAAACTTTATGAAACCGCTTATACCCCTGTTTCAGACGATACTCATCAGATTGTACGAGTTTTTGCAGTGGGTCGCGAGATTCTCTCGCGCGATCGCACCTCCCAACCACTTGTTACCCCGAACCTCAGCGATCGCCAGTCCTTAGAAGCAGTCACCCTGGAGCGATCGCGCCTCACCACCCTCACCGCTGATGTCGGTATTGCCCTCACCCGCCATCCCCAAGACATCCTCCACCCCTGCTGCGACGCGATCGTTGAGCACCTCGATGCCACCTCCGTCCACATTTGGATCTACAATTTCTCAGAACAGCTCTTAGAACTACAAGCTTCTGCTGGCACTCCCCTCACTAAAGATGAACTCCGTCGCATCCCCCTGGGACAAGGGAAAATAGGTTTAATTGCCCAAAATCAGCAGCCAGAAATCGACAGCAACTTTGCGACCGCCGAGTTTCAAGTAGCAGCAAACCACCCAGAAAAACAACCCGCCAATCCTCCTCAAATCCCCATTCCCGCCTCAACTGCTAACTTCGCCGGTTATCCCCTGATCGTCGAAGATCAATTAGTAGGAGTTCTGGCGATTATCAGAGAGCAAACCTTTACAGACACCACCCTAGAAATGCTCGCCGTCGCCGCCGATGTCATTGCCTTAGGCATTGAACGGAAGCGAGCCGAAGCAGAATTGAAAGCAGCCAGAGCGTTTCTCAACTCAGTTGTGGAAAACCTCCCCCTCGGAATTTTTGCCAAAGATGCCGAGTCCCTCAGATTTGTGCTGTGGAATAAAGCCGGTGAAACCATAGCCGGCTTTACCAGCCAAGAAATTGTCGGTAAAAGCGACTATGATGTTTTTCCGAAAGAGCAAGCAGAAGTCATTATTGCCCAAGACCGAGAAGTTTTAGCTCATTACCAAAGTCCCTATCCCATCAAAGAAATTCTTGAAGAACCGATCCAAACTCCCCATAAAGGTTTAAGAATCCTCCACACCCGCAAAATTCCCATCCTCGACGCCAAAGGAAACCCTGCCTATCTATTAGGGATTACCGAAGATATCACCGAACGCAAACAAGTTGATGACAGCGTGCGACTGTACGGGCAAATTGTGGAAAATATGCAAATCGGCTTGTATGTTTACCATTTAGAAGACCTCAATGACGACCGTACCCTGAGAGCGATCGCCTCGAATCCAGCTTCTACCCGATTCACCGGTGTAGAAATGGCTGATATTTTAGGGATGACGATTGATGAAATCTTCCCCAACCAGCGAGCGAAAGGTATTCCCCAAACGTTTGCGAAAGTAATTCGCGAACAAAAAGCAGTGGAATTAGAAGAGATTGATTATGACGAAAATGGTGCGATCGGTCGTGCGTTTTCCATCAAAGCATTTCCCCTCCCCAACCACTGCGTCGGCGTTGCTTTTGAGAATATTACCACTCGCAAGCAACTTGAGTTAGAACTACACCGAGCATGGCAACAAAGCGAACGCTCTCAACAATTGCTGCGAACCGTAATTGATGCCACCCCTGACTTAATCTTCGCTAAAGATTCTTATTTCCGCTATATTTTGGTGAACCAAAGCAACGCCATAGGCATGGGTAAAAATGTAGAAGAAATTCTCGGTAAAGATGATGTTGAGTTAGGATTTCCAGCAGAAGAAATTTTTGGCGATCCTGACCGCAATCTTCGGGGATTCCGTGCCGACGACCGCGCTGCTTTAGCAGGTGAAATTGTCCATAACCCCTGCGAGCGAGTCACCTTTGCTGATGGTTCGCTGCACATCTTTGATACTCAAAAAATTCCCCTACGGGATGCTGAAGGTGAGATTTTTGCAGTGCTTGGATTTGCCCACGATATTACAGAACGCTACCTAGCTCAAGAGGCAATGCGGGTGAGTGAAGAAAGGTTTCGCTCACTGGTTGCTAATATTCCTGGGGTGGTTTATCGTTGCTTGTGTGATGCCAATGAAACCATGACCTTTATCAGTCATGCAGTGTCTTCCTTAACAGGCT
>JBLNEP010000137.1:0-7106 GCA_050262755.1 Actinomycetota bacterium
GGTATTGCCACAGTTATTGGCAATTTTGCTAACTTAATTCAACAATTTCCCTTGGGAAGTCGTGCAGATAATCTCGAAATAGGGGTTGTCGGCTATGAAATCGTCTCTACTGTTTATACCCAAGACAAAGCCCCCCAAATGTGGGCAACCATCCAAAATAACTTGGGGAATGCCTACAGTAACCGCATCCGGGGAGAGCGGGCCGATAACCTGGAAATCGCCATCGCAGCCTATCAAGCGGCTTTATCCGTTTATACCCGTACTGCTTTTCCCGAAAAATGGGCAATTACCCAACATAACTTGGCGATTGCCTACAGTGACCGCATCCGGGGAGAGCGGGCCGACAACCTGGAACAGGCGATCGCTGCCTATCAACAAGCTTTATCTGTTAGAACCCACACCGCTTTTCCCGAAAAATGGGCAACCACCCAAAATAACTTGGGGAATGCCTACAGAAACCGCATCCGGGGAGAGCGGGCCGACAACCTGGAACAGGCGATCGCTGCTTATCAAGCTGCTTTAGAAGTTTTAACCCGTACTGCTTTTCCCGAACAATGGGCAACCACCCAAAATAACTTGGGGTATGCCTACAGTGACCGCATCCGGGGAGAGCGGGCCGACAATCTGGAAAAAGCGATCGCTGCCTATGAAGCTGCTTTAGAAGTTTTAACCCGTACTGCTTTTCCCGAACAATGGGCAATGACCCAAAATAACTTGGGGAATGCCTACAGCAACCGCATCCGGGGAGAGCGGGCCGACAACCTGGAAATGGCGATCGCCGCCTATCAAGCCGCTTTAGAAGTCAGAACCCGTACTGCTTATCCCCAAAACCATGCTGAAACCTTATTTAATTTAGGACTTGCCTATCGGGAAGTTTCCCAAATCCAAAATGCCTACGATACCTTTGCCGCCGCCATTGACACCGTAGAAGAGATTCGCAGTAGCATCACCCTCGGCGGTGAGGCAGATAAACAGAAATTAGCTGAAGAATGGCAGAAACTCTATCGCAATATGATCGAAGTCTGCCTAGAATTAAACAACTACACCGCCGCCTTAGAATATGCCGAACGCAGCAAAGCCAGAAACTTAGTCGAACTCCTTGCCGCTACCCGCCTCAAACCCGAAGGAGTTTCCCCAGAAATCTGGGAACGCTACAACAATTTATATCAACAGTGGTGGAACCTCCAGCAGCAGCGCGACGGTAGCGCCTCCCCCCCAGACACCCGTTCCACCAACGACTCCCAAAACCTCACCCAGTTACGCCAACAAATCGACGACTTCATTGCCACCGAAATCACCCCCCACGACCCAAAATTCCGCTTTGGGCAACAAGTCCAACCCATCCGCTACGGGGAGATACAGGCATTAGTTAATGCACAAACCGCACTTGTCGAGTGGTACTTTACCCGTAAAGGCATCCACGCTTTCATCGTCACCCACCAAGGCGAACAGCCCATTGTTGTCTCTACCGATCGCAATGCCTTAGCTGCTTTGGAACAGTTGAAAGAAGAGTATTTAAACGATTATCTCAACGATGACAACCAGTGGCGAGAAAAGTTACCCCAGCGTCTGCAACGGTTAGCCGAAATACTGGAGCTCAATCACCTGATTTCCCAAATCCCCTCCCAGTATCAGCAGTTAATCTTAATCCCCTATCGCTTCCTACATTTATTCCCCCTCCACGCCTTACCACTTGAATCCCTCCCAGCCCCCCTTAATCAGGGGGGAGAAGCAATAAAGTATCTCAGCGACAGATTCCCCCAAGGCATTCGCTATGCCCCCAGCAGTCAGATTTTGCAAATCTCCTTATCGGAGGATACCTTTATTAGCGATAACGAGGAAAGATCTCTCTTTGCCATCCAAAACCCCACAGCCGATTTAACCTACACCGATATCGAAGTCGAAGCAATTCAAACCGCCTTCAACCCTGCTACCGTATTACCAGGAAAAGCCGCCAATAAAACCGGATTTAACCAAGCCATCACCGAGTTAAAAGAAACCAGTTTCGCCCATTTCTCCTGTCACGGCTATTTCAATTTCACCAATCCTCGCATTTCAGGACTCATACTCGCCGATGCCAAACTCCCCGAAACCGCCGCCACCGAAAAAGGCATCCCGGTGATTCGTTCTCGCCGAGGAGCTTTTAACGCCGATGAATGTCTAACATTGCCAGAAATCTTTAACCTGCGCTTGCGGAACTGTCGCCTGGTTGCCCTTTCCGCCTGCGAAACAGGTATGACCGACATTACCACCAGCAGCGATGAATATATCAGCATTCTGGCTGGGTTTTTCTTTGCAGGTGCTCGCAATGTCCTGGGCACATTATGGGCGGTGGATGATGTCTCGACAGCCATTTTTATGATTCGCTTTTATGAAACCCTCTTGGGAGAAACACAGATTTCAGTAGCGTTAGCGTTGAAACAAACCCAAGAGTGGATGCGATCTAGAACAGTTGCAGAGTTGTTAGAGTGGATTCAGGGCTGTCGATTGATTAAGGAGGAATGCCGCAAGGCAATGTGCGATGACCTAACATTAGGCTGGAGGCGAAAACTTCATGTTAAACGGTATGAGTCGCCTTATTATTGGGCAGCTTTTTGCGCCGTTGGACAGTAGAATGCGATATTTTTTAAACGAACTGATTAGAGTAATATAAAATCATGGAACCCGCAAAATTGATTAATGGATTTCTGCAAGTTTGGGATAATAACCCAGAGGTTTTCGAGACAACTGGGGCAATAGCTGCGTTAGATTTGATGTTGAAAGAAATTGAAAAGATCAACCAAGAATCGCTGGAAGATATTGCTAGTAGAATTAAAGATTTATGCGATGATTATGAAGGACTAGCAGAAGCAATTATTGTCGCAAACCGCAAACCAAAACCGAAAAAAAGTAAAGATATAACTTTAGAGAATATTCTAGAAAACCGCTATCCTGAAATCCCTAAAATTTTGCGACAAAAAATCGAAAATTTGCATCAAAAGGAGCAATAAATGAAAGCACTCAAGCTGATGGCAACAATTGATGAACAGGGACAACTAACTTTAGATCGACCCTTAATGGATAATATAAACAGTCGTGTTAAAGTGATAGTCTTGATTTCCGAACCATCAGAAATCGATGAAAAAGAACAATCTAAGGCAGAAATTCTGCAAGACTTTCGTCAAGCGTGGCATGAAGCTATGACTGGAAAAACTATCCCTGTTGCCCAAATTTGGGAAGGGATAGAAGATGTCTGAACAGCCTTTAATTCAAGTTGAAGCATCAGCTACGTTTAATGAGAGGTTATTTTCTATGAATCCTCAACCAAACCAGAAAAGCGATAACCGGATTTTTGCCCCTAATGTTTACCTCTTTGCTTATTCCTTGATTGATGGCGCAGAAGAATCTAAAAATCCTCTTTGGGAAGAAGCAGATAAAATTATTGACTGCTTTTTTAAGGGTGAAAGTATTACTGATAAATTGATTTTTCCAGATGATTCAAATAACGATAATCGCACCTACCTACTTAAATCAGACGAAGATAGCCTAAATTTCACTAGCGCTCAAGATTCCAAAATAGAAGGATTTGCTCAACCGCAAAAAATTCAAGATTGTTATGTGCTTTGGCTCAATATCGGCTATTATGATGCCGATGAAAATGCTGAAGATGTCTCGGTTGAGATGCTAAAACAATTCAAGCATAATAATATTTTAATTCTGCCTAAAGCTGATAAAATCTTAGGGCAAAGTCTGCTAATTACTGCTCGGTTAACCAACAAAACTAAACAACGCGATCGCGAAGATCTCCGCAACTTAGCTGATCGATGTTGTCAAACTTTACTCGGAGACAAGACACCTGAGTTTTACCGCGCTGGTGAGTTGTTTGATAGTGCTATTTTTGAATATGGTAAACCAAAACAAGACTCCCAAGTTCTTGTCTGGTTATTCCGCGATGAAACGGCCGATCGGCAATATGATAAGTATCAACAGGAACTCATTAGTTTATTCCTGTATCGAACTAAAATTGTTAAAGCTTTTCAAGATAGCCGCTTGATTTATACAGCCCTAAACCAAGCTTATAGTAAAATTGAAGCAAACCTAGATAACCTCCAACAAAAACTCGATACATCTAATACCAACGACACTTATCTCGACGATTTTAAAACCCAATTAAAAAACCTCGCCAAAGAATCCCTATCCTACACCCGCTTACTGCGAAAAATGGAAGATTTTGGCAATACGATTGAGATAAATTTTTACAATTATAATGAGACAATTCAGGAAATTTGTGGTAAACTAGAAACCGATAAGGAAGAACTATCGTTTCTCAAGTATTTTGGACAAGAAACCGCCCCACATTTCCAGCGCCAAATCAAAGCAGACTTAGGCTATTTTGAACATGGAACCGATTTAATCGAACAAGCGATCGCCTCCATTCGCGGCATCGTGGAAATTGACCAAGCAGAACGCGATCGCCAACGCCAAGAAAGAGAGAAAAACCAACAAGACCTACAAGAACAAGCGAATCAAGACTTGCAAGATCGTATCCAAGCGGTAGGTGTAGGAATTGCCGCAGGTGCGATCGTTTCATCCACCTTGGGCTTAATCACCCAGCCTTGGGCTTTTCCAAACGGTAAAAAAATTGAACTTCCTTTCCTTTTACCCCATCCCTTCATTATTGCTCTAGTTGCTAGTATCCTTTCTTCTGCGGGTGCTTGGTGGATAGCCAAGGAACTTATAAAAAAAAGGCGATCGCGCCAAACCTCAGAGCAAACACCGCTCAACCGATAACTGCATTTCATTAGGGAGTTTTTAATCTTAGCCGAGGCTGAACACTGGGAGTCAAAACATCAGGATGCTCTCTTCATCTTTTTATGCTCTCTATCCATAATGACTACTGTTCTTTGGGTAATCTTCTGGCTGAATTTCTCTAAGAAATTGATGACCCCCTCTCTCGTTATCTTCTGGGAAATCAACTGATACTCTCATTCGTTTTTTTGGTTCATTAATCCCAATATAGTTAATTTTTTTTTAGAGCTAGACCGACTTTTTAAGGTAATTGTCTCTCCTTTTTCTTGCCATCGATCTGGTACATAAAGGCTTAAGAAAATTCCGAATTCATCGAGATACCTCAAGTCTATTTCTCCTTTCTTCTCTAGCTCTTTTAGCTCTACTATTTTTTCGAGCTTGATTTCGTACTCCCAGCTTAAAGGCTCCCCCCTCTTCATCCTTTTTCACTTCATCTCAAACTTTTTTAGGATTCTTTTTACGGTATCTTTACTAACATCTACTCCCCACTCGTTCTGGATTTTCTCAATCACTCTTTTTAGATGTTTTGGTTCTTGCTTAACCCACTCTCTAACTTGTTCCCTCTGCTCCTCTTTTAATTTGGTTTTCCTTCCTCTTCCCATTTGGTCATATAGCCCCACTAACTTTTCTTCTTCCCACTTCTTATACCAATACTGGAGAGTTCTACGACTGACTCCAAAAATTATCATTAATTTCTCGGTATCAAACCCTCTGAATCTTAACAGGATACAATCCGCTCTTCGTCTGACTTGAGGAGACTTGCTCTCTTTGTAAATCCTTAATAACATTTTTTCCGTTTCTGAGCTTAAGTCTCTTGTCAATCTCACACCCTTCTCCTTTTTTCTGTACTCTCCTCTCTTTTATACATCACTTTTGAGAGAAGTGCAATTTATTTTGCAACAACTACTTATGTTCCGGATGGATAGAATCACAGAAGCTTCAATCTTTTACTATGACCAGAGCCACAAAGAGGGATATTTTCAAAATTGAGACCCCCCTAATCTTCCTAGAAGAAGGAAAATTAGGGGGAGATCTAAAAGATTACTTTGCGACTAGAAAGCTAGGTTAGCTCCACTACACGGGCTGGGTACCAAAACTTCCCGTGTTGTTGTAATAATCTAACTTGGCATTGAGGACTTCACCTGTAGGCAGTCCATTGTAATAGTCAGCCGAATTCGACCAAGCTGAGGAACTAGCAGGGACTCGATAGGTTGATGCCTGCAACACAAGATTTCCGTCTCCCTTGCCATCGCTGTTTTCATCAGGAGTATATTTCTTGATCCATTGGATCGCCTGACTTATGTCTCCAGTCGGTGCCGGGTTGACGGCCAGGAAATTCAACCAAGAGGCCACTAAAGAGCGATCGAGCGTGTAGCGAACATCCTGCTGGACTTTCTTATCAGCGCTGACAATTGTCCGAGCTTCATCTAGGGTGTAGAACAAAGTATTTTCACCAGGGTCTGTCTGTCCGTTCCGGTTAAAGTCGCCCACCAGAATACCTAAGGTATACTGTCCCGTCACTGGATCGATAACCTTCGGTGCCTGGGGAGACTGGGAGTATGGGTTGAGCAGGATGTCGCTGCCTGGGAAACCTGACTTGGTGTTAAAGGTGTAATCGTCACTGGCAATCCCGTTCCACACAGCCGGCCAATTTTGCCAGAATCCTGGCGTCCGCGCGCCGGCGGGTTTGACCCCTGTGTAGGAGCTAGGATCTGATGCAGTTGTATTTTTAGAGGTACCAAAATCATCAGTGAAGGTGCCCGTGGCAGTACCCGTGTTTTGATAGCTACCTGATATCGCTGTACCACTAGCGGTGTAAACCCAGGTTTCAGTGAGATCGAGGAGGTTATTGTTATTCGTATCACCACTAATCCGAACAGGAACTACCCCTTTGTCATCAGTAACCTGGACATTTGCTAAGGGTACGTTGCCTGTGTTGGTGACTGTATAAATCCAACTGACTGGATTGCCCTGCTGAATTAACAGACCATCTCCTTGAACAGAAGTATTGTCCGTTACTTTGTTAATCTTAATACCAGGATTAGCACCAAAGTAGCTACTGGGGTCAGTAGCGGTCACGTTCGTACTATTACCCACACCATCGGTATAAGTATCGGTTGCTGTGCCGACGTTTGAGTAGTTACCTGTAGTGGCAGTGCCGTTATAGGTCAAGGTTGTGCTAGTACCCTTAGGCAGACTGGAAATAGTTCCTACTACAAAGTCATCACTGGTATTGCTAGGTGTACCATTGTCATCTTTGACCGCAACATTCGTTAGATCGACGTTGCCAGTATTTGTAACTTTGTAAGTCCAAGTGA
>JBLNEP010000138.1:0-66521 GCA_050262755.1 Actinomycetota bacterium
TTGCCAATATAATCTAAAGCTTGGTCTTGCAGAAATGCCAATTTCCACAAACCCAAACAAAAGGTATGAGTGGCACGAATAGCAGTTCCTAGCACTTCTCCTGTATCTGTGTGCAACCCTGAAGGCAGATCGATACTCAAAATTGTTTTTTTCCAAGTATTGACTTCATTAATGGCAGCAGCAACAGCATCCGTAATTTGCCTTTCTAACCCAAAGCCAAATAAACCATCGACTAACAAATCGTAGGTTTTTAAGGCATCAATTTCATCAAAAAAAGGAATTCCTAAAGAGCGGGCATACTGAGCATGATTGCTCGTTAATTCCTTGAGTTTAGAAAAGGGGCAGTAGATCGCAACCTGATAGCCTTGAAAGTGTAATTCGCGGGCAATCACTAACGCATCACCCCCATTATGCCCCGGCCCCACTAAGACGCCAATTTTAAGAAAGCGGGCCTCGGCAGTTGTCCAGGGCGAATGAGGATGGGCAGATGCTTTGACCACCGCTTGAATCCGCCGAGTGACTAAGCTCGCCACTTTTTCCATCAAAGCTGCTACAGGCATTCCAGCAGCGAAGATGCGCCCTTCAATAGCCCGCATTTGTTCAGCGGTGACAACAAATTCCTGAATGATCATTGGTCAGTTTTTAAGGTGAGCGATCGGTTATCTCTGGGGGCGAATTGCGGTTCGCTTCTAGGGGAGTTGGATGTGACTTACTGCTTATTGACTGACGGCAAGCCTCGCATTCCTCACTCCGAAGTCTTGCAAATACTGTTGCCACCTGGTGGCAGTTTGGCGATCGCTAAACGGTCCGACGGCAATATGTGCATCTCCTGGCCAGTCCCTGGATAAGATGTTAGCGGGTGGTACACCGAGTTGCAAAACTTGTGTGGCAATACTCGCTAATTCACTGCGTTGACCAGGAATGACAACGAAATAGTAATAATTGTTGAGGTTTTGAGCAGGTGGGGAAGCGGGTTGAGTGGGGGTATAACCGCTCAAGTCTTGACCCTTAACAAGGCTGGCACGAATGCCACGCCTAGCCAAAGCATCCACCCGCCGTCTGGCATTGAACTCATCGGCAAAACTACCCGCTTGAATCACAGTTCGTCCTCGATACTGGCGCACAAAGGCGGTGGGTTCGACTTGTCGCACTTGGGAGAGGGAAGCGCTACCTGCATCCACATAAACTTGGTAGAGTCCAGTGCTAGTTCCTGGATAACTGGGGGATTGGATCGGGGGATTCGGGAAACTTGGGGGAGAATTCGGCTGTTGAATGGGGGTCAGGGCGGTAAATTCTTCTCGGTCCTCGAAGTTGGTAATCAGGGGTTGAATCCCACGAGATTGCAGTTGGGCGACTCGTTGCTGAGCGGAGGATTCATCGAAAAAGTAGCCGACGAGGATGACTCGGCGCTGTTTGTAGCGCTGGACTGTGGCATTCGGTTCGATTTGCTGGACAATTCGCAGCAAGAGGGTTGTGTCGCCATTGACATAGACGGCGTAGCGACGGTTTTGATTGGAATTGGGCTGGGAGGGAGGAGAGTTAAAGAGCTGTGGCGGTGGGGGTGGGGCAGGGCGGGAATTGCTGGGTTGGCTGGGCGGGGGCGGGAGACGCTGACTCTGGAGTTGAAGTGTTGGCAAGGAGAGAAGGGTGGAATGGGTGCTGAACTCCCTGGATTTGGCGATCGCGATCGGCTTGGTCTCTGGTGCTTGTGTTAGGGTGGGAAATGGGGTAGCCAAGCTGGCGACTGGAACTGCTAAGCTGCCTCCGAATAGCAGAGGTAGGAATTTGTAGTATTTCTGTACTATACTAGATTTTACAGGCATTCGGGCTTCCTCCACGAGTCCGCGATCGCACCTAAGTCTAAAAGCTTATCCGCAAAGTGGCGATTTGTTTCCTCTAGTTTATATGACGGAGGAAAGGCTGGTTCTAAATCTTTGGGAAGCACTGAAATATTATTGAGGTTGAGTACAAAAAACTAGCAATTTCTTCTAGATCCATGAACAAAATTGTTGTAGGCCTCTCCGGTGGGGTGGATAGTTCCGCGGCCGCCGCTCTCTTACACGATCAGGGATATGAAGTAGTGGGCTTAACTCTTTGGCTGATGAAGGGGAAAGGTCAGTGCTGCTCTTCGGGCATGGTCGATGCGGCCTACATTTGCGAGCAATTAGGAGTTCCTCATCATATAGTAGACAGTCGCGATGTTTTCCAGACTCATATTGTGGATTACTTGGTGGCGGGTTACAGTGCTGGAATTACGCCTTTGCCTTGTTCGCAGTGCAATCGCACGGTAAAATTTGGTCCGATGCTCAAGTATGCTCGCGAACAGTTGGGAATTGACAAAATTGCCACGGGTCACTATGCCCGCATTACTTATGATGCCGCTCGCGACCGCTACCAGTTACGACGGGCAGTGGATTCTACGAAGGACCAGTCTTATTTTTTGTACGATTTGACACAAGAGTTACTGGCAGCTACCGTTTTTCCCTTAGGGGAAATCACTAAGGTGGAAACGCGACAGAGAGCCACGGAATTTGGCTTAAAAACTGCCCAGAAGCCGGAAAGCCAGGATTTATGTCTGGTAGAAGCGAACGGCTCAATGCGAGCATTTTTGGACAAGTATATTACCCCGCAGAAAGGAGATATTGTTGACCAGAATGGGCGGGTCCTGGGTCAGCATGATGGTATCCATCATTACACCATTGGTCAGCGGAAGGGCTTGGGAATTGCTGCACCGGAACCGCTCTATGTGATCGGGTTGGATGCAGTTCACAATCGAGTGATTGTGGGCGATCGCACGGCTGCGGCTCAAAGTGAATGCACCGTTAATCGAGTTAACTGGGTTTCGATCGCAGCACCCACCACTCCGATCCGGGCTCAAGTACAAATTCGTTATAGAAGTCAGCCAGTTCCAGTAACAGTCATTCCGTTGGAATCTGGAGCGGAAGCAAATGGTTTGCAGCCCAGGGTCAAGTTAATTTTTGATGAGCCTCAATTTAGCATTACTCCGGGGCAAGGAGCGGTCTGGTATGACGAAGATCTCCTATTAGGCGGTGGTCTGATTGAACCCTTAGCTTAAAGTTAAAAACCTGGTGGCCCAGAGCTGCTGGGTTTTTAACTGCAAGGGGATGGGTTGATAAAAACCTGAACGGACTCCTACAAACAGCTCCTATCAATAAAAATTGAGAAGTTTGGCAAAACCTTGCCGTTCTCCCTCTCTGGCAAAAATGCTTTTTTATGGCTGGAACTTTCCAGAGAAAATGACTTGCATCCTCGATCAGTTTATCCTAAAATTATCTTTAGGAACCACAACTCCCCATCTACACCCGAAAAAATACAGCATTTTATGGCACTTCAAGTCCTCCTGAGCAAGGGGGAGTATGGGGAATCTAATGACAAGATTGAACTCAGAACTGCTGTAAAAGCTGCGATGAAAATTGCTGATGATTTTAAGCTGTAATTTTCTCATAGAATAGTGTGACCTGGCAAATAAGGGGTAGACCGCCTTAAACGCTGGGAATATTCGTATGTTGCCAAACAAAATTGAAAAATTGACTTCCGAACAAAAAGCCCTCCTAAAAGTTTATCGGGAGAAATGGAGAGCTATTGCCCTCTCCACCAATCCGATTAATCGTCAACAAGCAACTGAGACAATCAAACAGACCTATGCCCTTCTGAAGTTTCAAGAGCCAGAAGTGGTATTTTTTGAAAGTCCTCATTCTGCTTTGTGTAGCCTAGAACCGTTGCTCGGAAGTAAAATGGGGGGTGAACTCGGTCGGGAAATGAGGAGTAAACTCCACAGTGAAGTCTATAACAAATTGCGAACCCAGCTCAAGCGAGAATTGGAGAACGAACTTTATAAACAGCTTTACAATCCTCTGTATAACCAACTAATGAGTCAACTATACATTCTGTTAATGAGTGAATTGTATAGTCAGTTTAATCATAAATTAGTGGGGCAGTTCTACAGCTTTCTCAGAATCCAATTTGATGATAATTGCGTAGTTTCTGAACTGTCGAATTGTCACGGCAGTTGGGTAGATTTTTGCATCTCTGCATTAAACCTAGAGTGCGATTATGACAAGTGGGCAGTGTTTCAGTCCCTCGCTAAAGATTGCGGCTGGATTTATCCATTCGATCAAATTTGTTTCGTCTGCGACCGCCCGGTTAAACTTTCCTTTGACGAGCAGCAGCGACTCCACGCAGAAGGCGAACCCGCCGTTCAATTTGCCGATGGATTTAGCATCTATGCGTATCATGGCGTTCGGTTGCCAGTTGCCTATGGGAAACACCACCCCCATACTTGGCAAGCAAAATGGCTGCTCTCGGAAAACAATGCAGAAGTCAGACGCATTTTGATTCAAGGAATTGGCTATGGGCGACTGTGCCAAGAGTTGCAAGCCGTAGAATTAAATAGCTGGAAAGAATATACCTTATTAAAAATCGATAAAAATGTCGATATCGAGCCAATTTACCTCTTAAAAATGACCTGTCCGAGTACAGGCTACATCCACACCCTGCGGGTACCGCCGACGGTGACATCAGCGAAGGCAGCAATTCGCTGGGTGAATTGGGGAGTCGATCCAGAAGAATTTAGCGAGCAAACTTGACAACTGAGGGAGGAGAGAGGGACAAATCTGAACCCTAACAAGGTAGACTGAAAAATTAGAAAACGGACTATTCTCCATTGCAGTCAACGAAAAGAGGATTCACCTTGAGTCACCATCCAGACGGCATCCCCCCCCACGGCGGCCTCCTGATTAACCGTATCGCTACACTCGATCAACGGCAAGAATTTTTCCAAAAAGCGGATTATCTGCCACGAGTGCAGCTTTCCGAGCGATCGCTCTCTGACTTAGAAATGATTGCGATCGGCGGCTTCAGCCCCCTCCAAGGGTTTATGGAAGAAGCCGATTATCTCTCCGTTGTCAAAGAGATGCGCCTCTCAAACGGCCTTCCTTGGTCAATTCCCATTACCTTACCCGTAACCCAGGAAGTTGCTGACTCCCTCACAGAAGGCACTTGGGTGCGTTTAGATTCCCCTAAAGGTGAGTTAGTGGGAATCTTGGAACTGACACAGAAATATCGCTACAGCAAGGAACTAGAGGCGGTGCAAGTGTACCGCACTGATGACCTTAAACACCCAGGCGTACAAGTTCTCGACCAGTCCGGACCCATCAATCTCGCTGGCCCCGTTTGGTTACTGGAACGCCACCCCCATCCTCTATTTCCCGACTATCAAATCGACCCAGCGAAGTCGAGAATTCTTTTTAAAGAGAAAGGCTGGAAAACAATTGTTGGCTTTCAAACCCGCAATCCCATTCACCGAGCCCATGAATATATCCAGAAATGTGCTTTAGAAGTCGTGGATGGTTTGTTTTTGCACCCCTTGGTAGGAGCGACCAAGGAAGATGACATCCCTGCTGATGTACGGATGCGTTGCTACGAAATTTTGCTCGAGAAATATTTCCCTCAAGATCGGGTGATTCTAGCAATTAATCCCTCAGCGATGCGCTATGCTGGCCCCCGCGAGGCGATTTTCCATGCTTTAATCCGTAAGAATTACGGTTGCACTCATTTTATTGTCGGTCGCGATCATGCAGGTGTTGGTGATTATTACGGCACTTATGATGCTCAGTACATTTTTGATGAATTTGAACCGGGCGAATTGGGCATCACACCGATGAAATTTGAACACGCTTTTTACTGCACGCTAACGGGGCAAATGGCTACGACAAAGACCAGCCCCAGTAAACCCGAACAGCGGATACACTTGTCTGGGACAAAAGTACGACAAATGTTACGCGAAGGAAAATTGCCACCGCCAGAATTTTCACGGCCGGAAGTAGCGAGTGAATTGGCGAAGGCGATGAATATTTTTGCTTATGAAATTTGAGGGTTGATACTTGATAGTTGGCTGTTAATGAGTGAGTTGTGATTGCTTCTACCCTGAGAGCGATCGCCGCCGATCAAGCCGTCCTAGGTAGGGATTAATCAACAAAGGTGAAGGCGAGTTTTAAAATCAAAACTCGCCTAAATTTTCTCGTTTCCTGGTCTCCTAAGGGTTGACTTGAATTCCCCCTCGGCAAACTATCTCACCGGGTATCAACGTTAATTCCTGCAACTTAACTTCTGGCCCTAAATCAAGCTTAAAACTTTCTAATTTTGTCCTTGTTGATTCTTGGGAAATCTGGACATCTGGTTCTTCAAATAGTAGTTCATGACTACTAGCTAATCGTAAGCCAGTCTTTAGAAAAAATGGCAGTTGTTTGCCATTACTAGGTAAGATTGCAGCGGTCAGAGTGAGCTGACAGGCATCGATTTTTATCTGAGGATTTTGCAACTGAATCTGCTGCTGACTTGCGCTTAAATTCGGCAGGAGGGGGAGTAAAAATTCACTCAACGCAGTGGCTAATAGGGGAGCGTGCAGCGACTGATTTAAGTCAGCTTGGTTGAGCCGAACTTCGCCAACAACAGGGATGGGTGCTAATAAACGGAGTGGTTTCCCTTTTATAACTTGACCAAGATTCACGCGAATGTTTGTGGCGGTGAGAGCAATGTCGCTTAGGTGTAGTCCTTGATAGACAGCACTGTGAGCAGTGAGGGAGACTTGGGGGATGATGCCTTGTAGGAGTTGCCGATCGCTCCCCTCAATTTTGACAGCTAACGCTTCAACTTGCTGGACTTGCGCTCTCAGCCATAATTGCACGGCTGGCGATAGCACTGTACTGATGATCCGGCTTCCCTGACGACTCTCAAACCCCTCTGAGCTTTGACCGTTTGTTGTTCCTTGATTTGCGTTACTTAATCCATTCCCTGATTGCGGAGAATCGATACTTGGAGCCATAAAAGTTCGGAACCTCAAAATTAACCCGACACAAACTTAGCAGTATATCCCACTCTAGCTGCCACGACTCTAGCTCTGATGTCAATCGTCAGGGACAACGGATCAAAATCTGGGACTCGCCTCACAGGTCTGAAGTTTTTGGGGGCTAGGACTAGAAAGAATTAATTTACGGAGATAGAGTAAAGATGCTAGTTTTGCCTGATTACTTGGGAGTTCATAATTTGAAGATCGTGAATCATTTTGAGTATAATCAATTTGTTTCCGATGTCCCATTCGTTGTCATCGCAGTCTTTCCTGAGTTTCCCCTCCTGGCTGGGGGGCTAGACCCCTTAACCAGATTTCTTCTCAACCTATACTCGACCCTTGGAAGTTCCCGCTCCTAGTGGGGATTCCTGTGTACTTTATCAAATCTTTACAATCTCGCCACGAAAGTTTAGGCTTTCTTGTTGATAGTGACTAGCAGTTCGTGCCATGCTTAAAATTAAGAATCAGTTGATTTTACATAAAAGACATTCAGTCAGCACGAATCGCTGGCTGCCTTCCGCTCCAAACTATTAGGTAGGAGGCAGGGAGTTTAACAGGTCAAATCAGAAAGTGCGCCCGTCTCGATCTTGTAGGCGATGGCGCTTGGTACTGATGCCTGAGCGAGGGAGGGTGATCTCTTAATGAACAATACTGGCCAAGACCGTTACCACCGACATAGTTATCCCGAAGAGCAGCTAATCTATAACCATTTCCTTGAACAGGTGCAGGTAGAAGAGCCGTCTCAGCTCATCGAACGCTTTCGCCTTTTGTTTATGGAGAGTGGTGCATACCCCGATCGCCAGCTCGCGAAAGCCCTAGAGCAGCTTGTGGCGACGCCGGAGATTGAGCATAACTTCAAATTTATTCTCAATCGCTGTTGCCACATTCTGATCAATCGATGGCAAATGCAACCGAACAAGCAAGCATCGGTTCCAGAATTAATTCGGCTGTTTGAGACTATCCGCCCTCATACAGGAGGAGCTTATTTAAGGTCTCGCAGTACCAGGCGACTGTCAGAATTAATGCAGCAATTCGCCCAGACTGAGCAGTATTTAGCATTACAGCGCCTCGCTCAAGTCATCCAAAGTTCAGAAACAGCGAATAGCAGCAGTAATAGCGCGGAAACCAAACCATTGGGTACTTTAATCCCACGCTACCCTTACCTGTACAAGCACTGCCTACTGACTGAAGGCTGCCCCTACGAACACCAAAAAACCATTAATAAAATTCAAGCCCAAAAGCAGCGCCAATTTGAACTCGACCTGTCGCAATACGTCGCTCACCAAGTGAGGAGAGCACAAATGACCAAGGGCGATGTCTCAACACCAGGCGCCCGACCGATCCAGCCGATCAAAAATCCTACCTTGCTCAGCGATCGCGAACTATTTTTTGCCATCAAGCAATTTGCCGGCAAAGTGGAAGGAGCCAATACCTATCGCCACCTCGCCCAGCGCTTCCTCATCCACACCAACTCAACTTCCTCCTATGGCTCCTTTAAAGACGACTTATATGAATATTTGATTCCTACTACCATTGAGTCAGACTATGGCAAGCGACAATTTAACGAAAAACTTTATAAGCAACTACAAAATATCCTCCCCCACAGTGACTCCCAGAAATTCAATGACTTTTTAATGATCAGAACTTGCAGTCAACTCCTAAATTTCCTAGTAGTAGAAAGCCCACAACGACCCCAACACTTCGTCTTTATTGACTTAATCTCCAACTTAGGTCCCACTCTCACCACCGGCTTACTGCTAAAAATTGTCCTGATCTGTCGTCAAGTCAAACCTTATCTGGAAAAGCGATTTGCCATTTTATTCAACCATTACGAGTCCTGTGCCCGAGACGGCGTGCTGTGGCTAGTCAAGGCCTTGGAAAACTTAAATTTAGCTTTGAGTACCAACTTCGGCTCAGTTGACCTCTCCTTCATCCGCTAATTGGTTTGACTATCTCTAACGGGGATAGAGCAATGAGTATCTAAACCAGAGAGGAACGAGAGAGAGTTCAGTCAGTCAGCAACAATCAATCCCTGACTGAGTCGCGATCGCGTGTCTTCTTACTATTTTCTGGCACTCTCACCCGATGATGAGGGGGATGCCTGGTACTCAGAAATCAAGATTTGATATAATCTACATGGGTTGTTGATGAGTGCGAGTACCGGGGATCGTTGCATCCAGTCACCCGCTTCCAGGTCATCGCCTTGGGTGCGTGAAACTTGCAAGGTACAAAGACAATCCATCTCTGTTGATGGCAAGCATTCATTAAAGAACATTCCACCCACCGCGTTTCCACCTGTGGATAACGAGCGGATACCCACCTTAGATCAAATAGGAAGTTAACGCTAAATCTGAACGCTCAGATTTAGAGTGAATTTCCAACAACAAAAACCAGTTAAAATCCTAAAGTTTAGGATAGTTTAACCACCGAATCAACTCTAGCAAGGAAGTAGAAAGAAAAGGAAGTAGGAAGCATGACTCAAGTGTTACTCGGCGAAAATGAAGGAATTGAATCGGCCCTGCGCCGGTTCAAGCGTCAAGTCTCCAGAGCGGGGATTTTGGCAGATGTCAAGAAGCGCCGACACTTTGAAACTCCCCTTGAAAAACGCAAACGTAAAGCAGTAGCAGCTCGACGCAAAAGACGTTTCCATTAGGAAATTTGCACGCTGTCTTGCGGAATCTGTAACGGAAGTACGCATCAGGTGGTGGAGCGTACTGCATTCAGGAGACGTGACAGTACGCACGCTGTATAAACACTGATCAAGGAATCAGGCGAGCTTTGCGATTAGGGTAAAGCTCGCTTTTCGATTTGACAGTCGCGATTTTAAATTGAAACAGGGAAATGAGTGTACAACCAGAAGTAATATCACCCGATTAACTTGCATGGATCTCGATCGAGAACTAGACAGCACAATTCTCAGCTTTGCAGACATCCAAGCTGAACTGAACTTGCGCCATGCGCGAGATGCGCTCCGACATATTGTGGATCATCTCGATTTAACGCCCCAAGAGCGAGCGGGACTGGAACCTGCCATTGGGGGACTCGAAAAGATGCTCGACAAGTTAGAACGCGCTTGCATTCAGATTGCTGTATTTGGCATGGTGGGTCGCGGTAAATCTTCAGTGCTGAATGCGTTGCTGGGTCAAAATGTGTTTGAAACCGGTCCCATTCACGGCGTCACCCGCACCACAACCATTGGTCAATGGGAGGTAGGTCAGGGAGTAGAAGAGCAAACACTCAATCGCCTGTTACCGGTTGTGTATCGCCTGCCACAGGTGGAACTCATTGATACTCCTGGGATTGACGAAGTAGACGGTGAAACGCGAGAAGCATTGGCACGACAAGTTGCCAAACAAGCTGATTTGATTTTATTTGTGGTTGCTGGGGATATCACCAAAGTGGAATATGAAGCACTTTCCCAGTTGCGAGAAGCTGGTAAACCCATGCTGCTAGTCTTTAACAAAATTGACCAATATCCCGATGCCGATCGCATGGCCATCTACCGCAAAATTCGCGATGAACGGGTTCGGGAGTTGTTGTCACCCGATGAAATTGTGATGGCAGCAGCGTCGCCGTTGGTGGCCCAGGCGGTGCGACGACCGGATGGCACGATGAACGTGCAAATGGCTCGGGGTGAACCACAAGTTGAGGATTTAAAGCTGAAAATTTTGGAAATTTTAGACCGAGAAGGGAAATCGCTGGTGGCGTTGAATACCATGCTCTATGCAGGGGATATTAACGAGCAGTTGGTACAGCGAAAAATGCAAATTCGTGAGGAAAGCGCCAACCGTATGATTTGGAATGGCGTCATGGCAAAGGCCGTGGCGATCGCACTCAATCCAATCACGGTAGTCGATATTCTCAGCGGTGCAGTGATTGACGTGGCGATGATTTTAACCCTATCCAAGCTGTATGGGATTGGGATGACCCAAGCCGGTGCGGTGGAGTTGCTGCAAAAAATCGCGATTAGTATGGGGGGAATTAGTGCCAGTGAATTGTTGGCTAATTTTGGCTTAAGTTCTCTGAAAGGATTGCTGGGTTTAGCAACACCCGTAACGGGAGGACTCTCGCTTGCACCTTATTTATCGGTGGCGGTGACGCAAGCAGCAGTTGCTGGGGTTTCTTCCTATGGCATTGGTCAAGTGACTAAAGCTTATTTGGCGAATGGTGCGTCTTGGGGAGAAGATGGACCGAAGGCAGTGGTGAGTAAAATCTTGGCGTCTTTAGATGAGAGTTCGATTTTGAGCCGGATTAAGGAGGAATTAAAGGCGAAATTGGATTTAGGCAAGAGTGAAGGCGATCGGTCGCAGGTCTGAGGGTTGTTAAGTTGAGGCGAGGGGTAAAAGTGAAGCTAAATCTTGCCGATCCTCTCTAGGAGCGAGTTCTGCGAGAGGGAAACGCGGTCGCAACTCAACCTACCTTACCATCGAGACTTGCTCGACCACTTGAATTTGACCGCGACGAATGGCACGCAACAGGCGGTCAATGGAAAACCGTTCTTCCTCGTCCAGCGAGTCCTCTAGAATCGCAGCCATTAACCCGTAGCGATCGGCTAAAGTCAGGCAGTGAGTCTCTGCGACAGTGGCAATTAATTCAGAGATAGCACCAGGGAGAAGGTTAATTGCAAACATCGAACTTGCCTTGAACTCGATACTTTTATCTTCCCTCGTTTACCAACACTCAAGAGTGAGTGAACTCGTTGCTTGCTTGTGATTTTCCCCGGTTGACCCATTGACTTTAATCTCTGAGGGGAGTGATGGTTGTCACAGAGGTAGCCAATCATGCAGAGCTTGACTTCCCGCCCTTCCCGCTAGTTGGCAGCAGCTTTAAGCTAGGCTTAAGGAAACCCCTCCTGACTCCCAGACAGAACCATCCAGTAAAGTTATGAACCAACCCCCTAATCCTTTCGAGGGTAACTCTTCCTCACCCCACCCCCTTGCAGGACTCAATCTCCCCGCTCCCACAACGGAGGATGATAACCTCAACTCCCCCATCGAACGACCCAAGGTTCACGACCCCCGCACCTTAGAACTTCTGAAGCGGTTCTACATTACTCTGATTGTGATTGGCATTGCGATCGGCGGTGTGGTATCGATCGGGGTGATCGCTCTGATGAAGCAGCTAGGACTGACAGCCGTCCCCGCTAAAGTCGAGAATAGTAGCAAGTAAAATCTGCTCGCGAGCCAGTTGCTGCTGAATCGTTGCTGATGGTGAGCGAGCGACTGTCCACTCCCTCAATCTTTCTTCAACCTGAAAGATGATTTCCTCTAGCGACTCCTTCAACCAGCCAACCTCTACTAGCAGCAGTTCAGAAACCCTTCCCGATCGCTCGCGTCGTCGAGGCAAACACAAAGTCTTTATTGGCATGGCACCGGGAGTGGGTAAAACGTTTCGGATGCTGGAAGAAGGACACCAACTGAAAGCAGAAGGCTTTGATGTCGTGATTGGGTTGCTGGAAACCCACGGCCGCAAGGAAACCGCAGACAAAGCAGTGGGACTGGAAATAGTTCCGCGCCAAAAAATGCTCCGAGGCGGAATGGTACTGACGGAAATGGACACGGATGCCATTTTAGAGCGACAACCCCAGCTTGCATTAGTGGATGAATTGGCTCACACCAATCTTCCTGGTTCCCCGCGAGAAAAGCGTTATCACGATGTCGAGTTAATCCTCGATGCTGGGATTGATGTTTATTCCACCGTTAATATTCAGCACCTCGAAAGTCTGAATGATTTGGTAGCTAGGATTACTGGTGTGGTTGTCCGAGAGCGGGTTCCCGATCGCATCTTGGATGAAGCAGACGAAGTCGTGGTGGTGGATGTCACTCCGGAAACCCTAGAAGAACGGTTGCTGGAAGGTAAAATCTATGCACCTGAGAAAATTCAACAATCTTTAGAAAACTTTTTCCAGCGTCGCCACTTAATTGCCTTGCGGGAGTTAGCTTTGCGGGAGGTGGCAGATTATGTGGAAGATGAAGCAAATCAACTCCGTCGTTCCGGTAACCCTCGCTTTGAGGATGGCGATCGTCCTGATACCGAGTTAGGGAACCTGTTCTGTAATATTCACGAGCGGGTGTTGGTGTGCGTTTCTACTTATCCCCATTCTGTACAATTGTTGCGACGCGGTGCAAGGCTGGCTGGTTATATGAATGCTCCCCTCTACGGGTTATTTGTCAATGACCCTGAACGCTTTTTAACGAAGGATGAGAGCTTGCACGTTGAAACCTGCCAGAAGCTGTGTACAGAATTCGGGGGGAAGTTTCTGCGGGTGAACAGTTCTGATATTGCTCAAGCGATCGCAGAAGTTGCCAAAGAGTATCGCATCACTCAGATCGTCATTGGCGAAACTCACCAATCTCGCTGGAAGTTGCTGCTGAGGGGTTCTCTGACGCAACGGTTGATGCGATCGCTCAAACAGATTGACTTACACATTATTGCCACCCAGAAAAAACACGAGTAATTCTATCAAGGGTTGACGGTTGACAGGGGAGTGATTTGAGCATTGCTTTCCTTCCCTTTTCCCTTGAATCTAGCTTGTGGCTGATGGTAAGCGGTTGATTCCTTGCCACAATCGCACTGGGTGGACTTTATCAAGCTGCGAGCACAATTGTGAATCATTACATTTTTGACTTACTGGTGATTGGCTTGCTCCTGCTTGCCGTCACCTTAGGATCGGGCTGGATTGCACGATTACCTCTCTCCTACGCTCTCATTTACCTGCTCGTTGGCATTGGTTTAGGACCCTATGGAGTTAAACTGATTGAACTTCGCCCCGATGCTGAATTGTTAGAGCGATTGACAGAATTTGTTGTCATTGTTTCTCTATTTAGTTGCGGTTTAAAAATGAACCGTCCGTTGAAGTTATGGGCGTGGAATTCTACAGCGAGGTTGATTGGCTTGTTGATGCCCATTACAATTTTTACGGTAGCGGCGATCGCTCATTGGTTCTTGAATTTTAACTGGGGAGCTGCAATTTTATTAGGAGCGATTCTCGCACCCACCGATCCGGTTTTAGCCTCAGAAGTTCAGCTCGCGCATCTTAACGACCGCGATGAGTTACGTTTTGGTTTAACTTCGGAAGGGGGTTTAAACGATGCCTTCGCTTTTCCTTTTGTTTATTTTGGCTTGTACTGGTTAAAAGATAGCCATTGGGAAAACTGGTTTAAACAATGGGTTGCTGTTGATTTAATTTGGGCCATTGCTGCCGGCATTGTCATGGGGATTGTGGTTGCAAAAGCAGTTACCTGGATTGAGAGACAACTTCAAAGTTTTCGCCCCGTTGATGACTTGATGGAAGACTTCGTTGCCTTGAGTACAATTTTGCTAACTTATTCTCTTACAGAACTCGTCAACGGCTATGGATTTTTTGCAGTTTTTATTGCTGGGATGGTGGTGCAGCGGAGTTACCATAATCCAGAAAAACCACTGTCTCAGTTACACTTCACTGAGCGCATTGAAAAGCTTTTAGAAGTTGCTACTATTTTACTATTGGGTTCTCTCCTGCGAGTCGAACCGATGCTAGCCTTTGGGAGTAGTACCTTATTAATCGCTGGGCTATTAATTTATGTGATTCGACCTTTGGGAGCTTGGGTGAGTACCATTGGCAGCAATTTTCACCCCTCCTGCCGCTGGTTATATGGCTGGTTTGGGATTCGTGGCGTTGGCTCGCTTTACTATTTAACCTATGCTCTGGGCCAAGGTTTAAAAGGAGAAGAGGGGGAGCAAATTGCTTGGATTACTTTTTCAACGGTGGTTATTTCCGTGGTTCTGCACGGTGTGAGTGCTACCCCGTTGATGAAATGGTACGAACGCCACATTAAAGGCTTAACGCCTAATATCTTGTAAACTGTTAATTGTCTTTCTGCCAAATTTGCCAAGTGGCTCCGAGAGCAGCACCAGCCCCAGCAAATAAACCGACGCTCATGCCTTCTATGGTTTTATATAAGGGGTCTTGGGTTAGGCATTCATGGGTAGGTGTGACGGCTGTTTGGCACTCTTTAATTTGAGCTTGGCTAGAAGTGCCTCCGAGGATCACTCCCACAGCACTACAGGCAATAATTAAAAGGATGAGTCGGTTAGTTTTTCTATCCATAGATAGATGCGCTTTGAAGCTAATTTTAGTTAGGGACTTGCCAATCTTAACGCAATCGGGGAGCTTTAGCGCAATAGGGAAATCACTTAATTTATCAAAAAGCAATTCCTACCAATCTGAACATTAAAAGTTTGATTTTGAGTTCAGGATCGTTTACGGTAGAGGTCAGCAGCTCTCCTCAGTTTTGTCTATGAATTCAGCAATCGTCAATGAACCTTTCAACGATCGCCAAAAGACTGCGGACTGGTTCGATCCAGCAAGTTTGGTAGAAGCAATACACGAGGACGGTTTTGTGTTGGTTCCTGGTGTACTTAACGCTGAAGAAGTAGCGGTGGCCCGCGAGGCGATCGACCGCCTTAAACCCTTCGGCTTAGATGGTAGCAGTTGGAGCGAACTTAACGACCATTTTAAATGTGTGTTCAACCGCGATCGCCTGTGGCTGTCCTACCTGGATCGACCTGGCATCATTGAATTAGCAGAAGCCTTAATGGGCAATCAATGCCACATCATTGGTATGACGGCTTGGAAGAGTTTTCCAGGCTATGACGGTTGGCGTGTCCACGCCGATCAAATTTTCGTTCCCCTGCCTGAAACCACCTTTAGCGACCCTAATTTTAGACTTCCCGTTTGGATTTGCACAGCCCATTATTACCTGAGTGACATTACAGAAGAGCTTTGCCCGACTTATGTCATCCCTGGTAGCCATAAATCTGGACGAGAACCTCATCTGGGTGAAGAAACCTGGAACGATCGCCCTCTGGAACCGGTGCTGTGCAAGGCGGGAGATGTTTTATTTTTCCGTAGTGAAATCTGGCATAGTGGTGGCAGGAACACAAGCAACGGTCGCACTCGCTATTTACTACAAGTCCATTACTCTCACCGCAACATTGCTCAAAAGTTTTCGCCTTGGCCTTGGCAGTACAACCCAGAAATTCTCGCAGTTGCGAATCAGCGACAGTTACGGTTATTAGGTAAACATCCTGAATCAAATTACGGTTAAGCTTGGAAATGAGCAAGGAGGGACTACAGCGAAGGGTTAACTGGTGGCGATCGCCAATCACTTACTCTGTTTTTGAGGATTTGGGAGGAAATTTATGCTGAGAAAACACGCGATACCCTTCTAGGCTAACAATATCCTGATTTTCTTGACTCCCCTCACCCATTCTCACCAAATTGTATTGAACATTTTCTGCATAAATTGTTAACAAAATTTTACAAATTTCTAAAAATTTAATAAAATTTTCACATTTTTTCGCAGATTTCCCCTCATAGTGCTTAATTAACAAAGCCAGACAGACTTCTAAGCGAATGCGGGAATTCGGGGAAATTAACACCAGCTTGAGCAGCATGATCGCTAAAGTGAGCGGATTACCTTGGTTCACTAATAAACCAAAAATTGAAGAAGGTGCGCCTACTTTTTCTAACGTTAGAATTTTGATAATTTTATTGCAAACCATCAACAGAAGAGAATTGTTAATTGGCTCTTCATCGTAGCTTTCATATAACCTTTCTACTTTCCGAGTTAACAGAGTTCGTAAGGTTTTTACTAAATTTGTTTCCTGTTCTGAATACAATAAATACATCAGCAAACTTTGCTTGAAATTTTTATAAGTAAGGTCGCGCGTTTGATTGAGAAAAGTCTTAGCCAAGCTTGCATAATTCGTCGAGCCACGCCGAGCGACGATATTTTTAATAAACAGTAGAACATCATCCCCCAGGACCGTAGGATTCTCACTATTTTCTACACGAGAATTAACCGACTGAACGCGAGCCGTGTACAAGGCTAGTTCAAACTTAAATTTTTCTTTAAGATGCTTGGAGAAACGTTGAGCAGCTTGTCGCTGTTCAATGGGATTTTTTTCATTAATATACTGAGGAACCAGCAAAAATGAAGTGTAGCGTTCAGTCCAACTCGTGGTCTCTCGATTTTCATATTTAGAGACAAAGAGCTTAATCTCTTCGTAGTCTTGGCTTTTGATAAAATTATTCAGCCAGTTCCTCAATTGTACAAAGCGGGTATCGAGGGGGTAAAGGTTCAGTCGTGAATCAGAAAGAACTTGAATTAATTCCTGAGTCAGTTGGTGATTCCGTCGCCCGATCCAATGATTTAAGAGGATATAGCAACAGCGCTTTAACAAATTTTTAAATTCTTGTTCATTGTGGGAGTCTAGCAACGTTTGCAGCGCCGAATCAACTTCTAAAGTTGTTGTTCTCTGCTCAATAAATAAATTTTTAAATGCGATCATCGCCGCATTAGAAGCATCTTGCTTAACCAGTTCCATCAAAAACCTATAGATAGTTTCTTGAGCGTCCTCGATCGCCTGCTCTGCATTATTTAAATTCATCCAAGATTCAGCTCCAGAACTTTTTAGTAAAGGTTCCTTGAGGGAAGAAGTTGGCGAAACATCTGACCCCTGTGTTGTAACTTGAGGTGAAAAGCTGCGACTGATCATAGCGCTTTAGCTAATTGAAATTGACGATTTATTGAGCGAGCTACAAAGAGTGGCTGATATAAAGTGCAATCTCGTTTTTAAAGCTGTCCTAGCAGTAGCCTTCTTCCTTTATAGCTCAAAGCACCCTCTTCTTCATGAATTTTAAGTAACATTACGCAAGAATCGTTCACTCTCCAGGGTGAATTTTAGGACTTATGCAAAGTTCTTTGTAACTACTCGCCGATCCGATTGGGAGAGGTCGTCTGTGTAGCTGAGTGGAGGGTGCGTGCGACAAGAGCTAACTGGTGACAAAATGTTACCCCATGTAAAGGGTAACGGAACTAACCCGCTGGCGGGGTGGTTAAGAGCCGTAGGGAGGCTGGGATAGCTGACAGGGTTGTCCTTAGAGGAGGTTGAGTTCCAGCTACTCTCAATCATCCCTGGTCTCGATCGCTCAAAAAATAGAGAGGAGAGTTTGGTTATTTAAAACCTTTAGCGCTTTTCTTTTTATCCGGTGACTTAGGCTTTGACTTGTTGACTTCTGTTACAGCTTCCTGAAAAAGATTGTGTAGGTGCAGGGGAACACTGGCAATTTCTGGTAATTCAGGAACGAGCGACTTACCAAATTTTGCTAACAATGGCTCCAGACCGCGTTCTAGGTTAAAATCAGGCTGCTGTAAGACAGTTTGCAAGATTTTTTCGAGGGGGATTGGGTAATGCTGAGCTAAGCGTTCCCAAAGAAAGGCGTTAATTTCTGGTTCTTCCAGGTAGGATCGCACCAGTTTTTCGGAGTTCGGGAGGCTCTGCCAATCTTCTGCTTCTAGCAAAGCCTTGAACTGAGCATAATTTGATAAAAACATCTGCCCCCAGCGGGGATGGGAAATTGCAGTGACCTGTTCTGCTTTTTTGAGGCGATCGGGTAAATCAACTTTGGGCATGACCATTTTTGAGTTACCTTTGCCATCAAACAGTTGGTCTACTGCTTGAGTTTCCACACCTGCTTCTGCTGCGGCTACTCGAATTTCTGCTTCATCCAGACCGGCATCTTGCACGAGTTCATTGAGAGATTTTGATTCATCAATCCCTGCGTTAGCAAGGCGTTTTTTGGTGAGAACTTCCTGAAATTCGGCAATTTTTTTGTTGAGCTGATACCCTGGCAAGGTCACTTCATCGCTGCCAAAGAACTCTGTAAAATCTTGGTGATACTGCTCCACGGACTGCCAAGCTTGTTCTAATAAATCGGGAGCATCACTGTAGAGAGAATTTTTATGGTTTTGCTTGAACTGACCAATGGCGACTGCTAGCTTAGGCTTGCCGAGTTTGCCCATGAGGATGTAAGGACTTGAGAGCATCCACTCTGTCTCAGTGAGAGGGGCAATGCGAACGAGCAAAATTTCTCCTGGCTTGAGCTTAGCAAGGTCTGCGAGGGTTTGGGGGTTGTTAGGCTTGACTGTGTAGCGCTTGGCGCTGAGCCAGTTGAACAGCTCAAAGCGGTCGGGGAAGATTTGGGCAATTTCAAATAAGCCGATGAAACTGCGTCGCCAGCTTTCGAGCAAGTTGCGATCGCTCTCGGACCAGTTGGACTGACTCTCGATCAATAAGTCGAGCGGTGTTCGCCCCCCCACTTGACCCTCGACGGCAAAAGCGTCGATGAGCTGATTTTGTTGGGCGATGTCATAGCGATCGCGCGAAGAGTGAGCCGCTACGTAAGCTTCCAAAGCGACGGCTAACTCTCCCTCAGCGTCCAGCAGGAAATCGATTAAATTTTGCTTGAGTTCCCAAGCTCGCGTCAGTATGGCATCCACAAGTTATTCTCTCAATTCGAGCTGAATCATAAGCTGAATCAGCGACGTTTGCGATCGCTCTTAAGGCAGAGATAGGTAGAAAGACTTCAGAATTCGTAATTCGTAATTGAGCCTTACGAATTACGAATTTGCTTGACTACTCAGCAGCTACAATCGCCCTACTCGTCGCTCTCTCTAGCGGCCGTCGTGGTCAGCATCTCCCGGAAGCGCCCGTTCTACTTTATCCCACGCATCCCGTGCTGCATACTTAGCTTTCGCCCAGCCTAAGTTCGAGCGACCGCGATTGGTTTCATAATCACGTTGTAGCTCCGGCTCGATCTCGTCGAAGGTTCTACCAGTACCATGGTAGCGACTGTATCCCTCATATCCGGTGCGGTAGCCAGGTTCATATTCGTCGTAGCTCACATCCGCATCGGCATAAGACCGGGTACTGTAATGGTTGCGCCAGTATTCATTTTCGACAGTGGGGTTAACAGATTCAGCCGCGCCTTTACCCACTAAGCCACCAGCCACCGCCCCGACTGCTGCCCCTACAACTGCCCCCACAGGGCCACCGATCGCACCCCCGATCGCCGCACCGGCTGCCCCAGCACCGGCCGCACCGATACCAGTTCCTACAGGATGAGCCCCTGGCTCGCCGGAAATTGGGTCCAGATTGGCATCAGGTTCTTTAACCGTGTCTCGATGCTCAGCCATGATAATTTTTCCTCTGATTCTACTGACATCTTTTAACTTTTATCCTACTTTTTAGACCGGTTTAATCGGCTCTTCCCCAAGGAATAAGTTGAAGTATTTTTTTCTACTTAATTAGACTGGCTTGAGCAGATAAAAATTAGAGTTATAACTTGATAAATAAAAATATAGTTGTTAGCTATCAATAAAACAACTAACAACTAATTTGGGGGATATTTCAAGTTTATAAGCTGCTAAAACAGGAGAGCTACCCATTTTTGCAAATTGGCTATTTTAGTGAAGAACTGGATCTTCGCCATTCGTCACCTTTTCAATTAATTTTTCCGCTGTTTTCACCACACCTTGTTCGGGATGAGAGGTTTGGTAAGCTTGCAAATCTTCTTGGTATTCTTTTTCAATTCCTTCAGGAGTTTGGGCTGCTTCGACTGCTTCCTCGTAAGCTTCATCCCGGTTGACAGTAGCAGGGTTTTCTGGGTATTTGTTATTAACTTGAGACTGTTTTTGGATGGGATTGCTACTGAGACCGATTCCTGCATAAACAGGCTGGTTTGGTAAAATCAATAAACCTAGACCGAACAAAACCATGAGGCATCCAATCATTAGGCTATGGCGGAATGATTGTTTCAAGGCTAATAAAATCCGCTTCATGTCAATAACTCCTTTTTGTGAAACTTTAGTTTTTGTGACCCCTTGAGTTTTTATAGCCGTCAGAGACTATTTTAGGAAGGCAAAAATTCATGCAGCTTCTGCTGTCTGCTGCCGTGCAATGGTAGATCGATGAGGCTCATCACTATACTAAGTAACTGCGATCCGCATTCACTTCTACCAGAAGGTAGATTATCAAACATGAGAAAGGTGATTAAACTTTGTACCTTTGGCGGTTAAAAACCTTAGAAAAGAGAGATAAACTGGTAGAGCTTAGAAGCAAGCGGTACTTTATAATCTGTGAAAAAACTTAATGGGATTGCTTGCGAAGACGCTGCTCGATCTTAAGCAAGAATAATTCAGCTTGTTAGGAGTGCAAATCCCCGACAAGCTGATTGGGTGTAACCTCTGACTCCGGGCAAGCTATTAGCACTGAGTCAGCACTACAGCCACCGTTGCTCAATTTGAAGACCTCGGCTTTGGATAGCGCGTTCAAATAAATCAGTTGAAAGTGCTTGTTCTACTGACCAGACACCCGGTTGATTGAGTTTTCCATCTAGCAAAAATTGGGCGATGCTACCAGTTCCAATCCCCGTGGCAGTGGCAGCATTATGATGTACCACAGTGGAGTAAATTTTAGCTGGTTGACCATTTTTTTTCCCACTCACTTCCGAACGAACTGCAACCCCAATCCCAGTAAAGTTATTGCTAAAACTGGTCATGGCATAGCTGACATAGGACAAGAACTCGATCACAGCATGATTTTTAAGCCAGCTTGCCGGCCAATAGTGAGCAACAAACCAAGTAAGCTGATTATAAAGGTCGGGAAACGTGCCAAATTTAGTAATAACTGTTTTGACGGGAAAGGACTCAGGTAACGTAATTGCTTCTGGCATATCAAACCAGTAAACACCTGTTTTACCGTAGGGTGCAGGAAACTCTATGGTTTCGCGGTCGCTATAGGGTTGAATTGATTGCCACTGACCATTGACCCAGACATCAAAAGGTGTTTGTAACCCTAAAAATGTGGTTCGCATCACTGTGACACCAGCGCCGCCGGAACCTCCCACCACATAACTAAGGTGAATGTGTTCTGCCTCATCTAATTGTTCAGTATCTCGCCGCACCATGCTATTAGAAACACCGGGAAAAATTCCCGTATTAATCACCGCAGTTACACCAGCCGCCTTAGCTGCATCTCGGTATTCTAAAGCTTTGCGGGTAAAACTGCGGCTATCACTAACATCCGTGTAGTTGACGCCCTCATCTATGCAGATTTTGAGGGTCGTAGCGTCTCGGTAATGAAAAGGTCCAGCACAGTGAATGACAAGGTTAGAGGAAGCGATCGCTTGCCGTAGCGCTGCTTGATCCGCCAAATCTAAAGCTAGATACTGCACTCGCGATGGAGATAACTCCGGCGGAATGGCCCCTGCGGGGTCGCGTCCAGTAATCGTAATTTGCGCGTCCGTATGGGTGGCCAGGTCTTGCGCCACGCTGCTGCCAATTCGCCCGCGCCCGCCAATAATCAAAACCCGGTTAGTCATTACTTCAGTAAAGGTAACACTCATTTTAGTTTCTCAAGCTTGAGTCTACCTTTTCATCCGCATAAAGACTGAGTTTGTTAACAGATGCGAAGGGCAAAACGCGCATCACTGACACCCACAGGCATTGAGAGACTGCTCCCAGAGTCGTGACAGTTTGCCCCCTCTGACTAATAACTTTTGCTAATCATTTGTCGATCGAGTTACAGCCTGAAAATGTTTAGAGCCTTAAAAAGCAGACAAACGCAAATTTAAAGAATCAATCCATCTGCGTTCATCTGCGGTTTAAACCCTCCTCCTTAAACAATCCGAAACATTGACTTCGCCGTTGATTTCAAAGAATGAGCCGCATTTGCCAAGGTTTGGGCAAAAGGTTGCTGTGCATACATAAAAACTCGAGCGCAATTACGTCCCGGCATCCCGGAAATTGAACCACCCGGATGAGTCCCTGCACCTGTGAGATACAATCCATCAATGGGGGTTTTGTAATTTGCTAACTCTGGTAAGGGGCGGAAAAATACCATCTGATCGAGGGTCATATCAATGTGGTAATGATTCCCCTTATAACTGCCCAAACGGCGCGATAGTTCAGCCGGACTTTCAACGCGACGGGCAATGATGGCATTCTTAATATTAGGCGCATATTCTGCAATTTTATCAATGCAGCGATCGGCCACTTTATACTTCAGTTCATCTGTCCATCCCGTCCCATCCATCCCGGTTCCTTCAGCACCGTCAATTTGATAAGGTGCAAAAAATTCAACCCAGAGAGTATGCTTCCCTTCTGGTGCCATTGATGGGTCTAGCATCGTTGGCATTACGACATACATGGAGGGGTTTTCATCGGGAATTTGCCCTAAGATCGGTTTGCTGTGAGCTTCCTCAACTTGTTTGACTGAGTCAGCAATTAATACAGAGCCGATGAGATACTCATCCCGGTGATTGTAGCGATCGAAACGCAGTGGCTCCGAGAGCGCTAAATCAATTTTCAGCAGACTATCATTGCTGTTCACAATTCGTCGCTCAACTCGTTCCCGTAAGTCAGGATCGGCCGCCTTGATATCGCCATCATCCATTAACTGCAAGAACAAGCGTCTGGCATCAATATTGGAAATAATACCCTTGGTGGCGCGGTATTCTGTGCCATTCCCTACTCGGACACCCACAGCACGGCCGTTGTCAACTAAGATGCGTTCAACTTGTTGATCGGTGAGAATTTTACCTGCATGACTCTGCACTAAATTTACTAAAGCTTTTGTTAAGGCACCGGTGCCACCTCGTGGTCTCGCCATCCCAGGATCGTGGCGCATTGCCATCATAATGGCACCAATGGCAAGGGTTTTTTGTGAGGGAGGTGCACCGAGTTCTGAGGCTAATCTTGCCAGCGGCGCTTTGAGAAATTCTGAATCAAACCACTCGTTGAGAATATCTTCAGCACTGGTGAGCATCGTGCGAACAAAATCCAGTGTTTTGTCTGCGCCTCCAATCACTGAGAATAAATCTTTCAGTTTGGCTAAATCGTAGTTGCCGATGATATCGATAATCGACTTCGGCGGTGCATTAAACATGGGAATCATTGCGCCCAGCGCCCGCTGCCAAAAGTCTGTATATTCTTGATATTTTTGAGCATCACGGGGACTGTAGCGAGCAATTTCAGCACAGGTTTTTTCTAGAGAGTGGTGTGCTAAAAAATATTTACCATCGGGATGGGGACAAAAGACAACTGGATCGCAGTGGAGATATTCTAATCCGTACTTGTGAAGTTCTAATTCTTCTGGTACTGGTCCTAAGTGGATAAACTCGTGGTCGATCGCGCAGAGGTTGAATTTAAAGCCTGGTGCTTCTTGGGGAAGTGCTTCCTCAGTGGTCGCTGCACCACCGGGCACTGGGCGCTTTTCGAGGAGGAGAACCGTGTATCCCGCTTTGAGGAGATAAGAGGCGCAGACCAGTCCGTTGTGACCGGCTCCTATGATAATGACATCATACGTTTCCATTGATGAAGCTCCGGGGATGGGGATTAAGTTGATATTACAAAAGTTAACAAGTTTACAAGCTCTACCAGCAGTAAGAGATTGATTTTATGCGAATAAATTGTAGGATCTCACAAAAGACAGATTTAGTCTGATTTTTTTTTGCGGATGATTGTGATGCTCCTTGATTTGTGAAGATTTTTTACCGTAGCTAACTCTTCTTGGCCTCTGGTGGGGGAGCATCAGACGGTAGAGTGCTATTCTTTAGAGTGCTTCGGGGTGGGAGGAGCGTCAAAAAATTGCCGAGAGCGATCGCGATCGCTTCAAATCAGCTTACCTGACAATGATTTACAGTACCTCTCGGTTGTTGCCATTAGATAGAATTGATCCGACTGAACGCTGAGTTAGAAGAAGATTTTTAGCGCTCAATTGCGAGCTAGACCAGGGCTTAAACCTTACAGAGCAGGACATTTCTAATGTTTGGCTAGCTGAGTCGGCGTCAGTCTGGAAACTATTAAAATTCAACTGCCAATATCAAGTCTGAGCTCGATGCTGTTGATAACTACTATCATTTATTAAGCATTTGACAGCGCTTAAACTTGAAAGCGGTTGTGCCAGGGATGGGTAGCTGAGACGTTTGCCGAGTAGATTTGTTGCTGGTTTTAGTTGGAAGATCGGTCCTAATTTCAGAATTTTTAGAGGGAGTTATTGAAGAATAAACTTAACAACATCATCAGATTAATAGCAAAGAGCTGGGAATGAGGGAGTTCTATTTCTTAACAGAAACTCGAACCAGCCAGACACAGTTTTTGTGGCAAAATTCATGAATTTACCCAGAGCAAAATTACCGGAAAAAGTAGTGCTGTCTTCATCCCTGGTAGGTAGCAGTATCGCAATTCAGAGCGTTCAGAACTCAAATTTTGAGCTGAGTGCGAACCTAGGACCGCTTCGGTCTTTCTGTCATTTGAGTTACATCTACCTATTCCGGAAGGATAGCAACTCCTATCGAAAGGGTGATGAAAAGCACCAGTTATTTTTCTAAGCTAAACCTATCAGGTAGCCGACTAAGGAGAATCAAGAACTATGGCTCTCGGTGAATATAAGCGAGCAGTTGGCGTTTTTTCCAACCGTTCTCAAACAGAACGGGGTGTCAACGCACTCCGCCAAGCTGGTTTTTCCATGAATGATATTTCAGTGGTTGCCCGCGAGGCAGGTCAAGACGATCGCATCGCCGGTGCAAATGTCTCTGACAAACCCTCTCTGGGAAATAAAGCAGAAGAGGGTGCTGTGACAGGCGTTGCTGCGGGGGGACTATTGGGCGGTTTAACCGGTTTGCTCATTGGTGTAGGTGCCCTAGCGCTTCCTGGTATTGGTCCTGTGATGGCAGCGGGAGCCTTAGCGACGGCTTTGGCAACAACAGCAGCGGGTGCTGGCATTGGGGCGGCGGCGGGTGGACTCCTGGGGACGCTCGTCGGGTTGGGCATCCCAGAAGAGCGAGCGCGACTTTATCAAGACCGGATCGAGCATGGCTATTATTTGGTGATGGTTGAAGGCACTCCAGGGGAAGTCGCTCGTGCTGAAACGATCCTCCGTAATCAGGGCATTCAGGACCTCAGCACCTATAATGCACCGATGGGGAGTTATCAAGTCCGTAATTCTACACCAGCTCGATAAGCCGTTCTGAAAACTCAGCAGCAGAGAGTTTTCAGAGGGATCGGGTGGTGTTATGGGAAGTATTTCTGCGTTTGAAATTGATAAAGGTGGTGCAAGTCTGAGGCCGGGGCTGGCGGGAGTCTGCACCACAAAAATCAGGGTTTCTACTCTAGGGGGAATGCTTTGGGGCAGGGTTTTCCCTAGAGTTTATAGGGATTATCAACCTGAGCGGAGTTGGCGAGCTTGAGTCCAAATTTTCAACGGAAAAATAAGTAGCGACAACCAATTAATAAGAGAAATAGACCATACATTTTCTTCATCATTGCACTACTGATATAAGGCTGGTTGGCAAAGAGGGCACCGAAAAAATTACCGATAATTAAACCCACAGCAATAATCACTGCATCTCTAATATTTAAGTTGCCATTGCGATAGTAAACAATAGCAGCTAAGATGCCGATAGGCAGAATTTGGGCAGCAATCGAAGTCCCAGTTGCAAACTTCTGATCCATCCCCATCAAGAGTACCATTGCTGGGACCATAATTGCACCGCCACCGATGCCAAACATCCCGCCAGCAACGCCAGCGACTAAGCCAATAATTAATAGGTAAATCAGGGTAGATGACATAATGAACGCTTAAAGGTGAGTGGGGGTTTTGGGGTGAGGTAAAATTTATTAATTAGAGGAAATTTGAGGCAGGATCGGCCAAGGGCAAAATCGCTTTGGGCAACATTCCATGAACTCCTTTCATCGGTCTATTGACCACCTGTGTAATTCGGAAGTTGACCGCGATCGAACACAAGACATAAGCTTCTTCAGGACTCATTTTGACAAATTTCTCCAAAAATTCTATCATTTGTTGCAGGGCCATTTCTAAGGCTGCATCTAAAGTCTGGCCAAATCCCATCGTGATGATATCAGTCGGAGTTTCGGCGAGGGGAGCTGTCAGTTTCAAGTCTTTTCGGAGCTGAATTTGAATCGTGCCGTTCATCGAAGTTTCGATCGCAGTCACATCAATTTCCCCATCTCCTTGAGCGGAATGTCCATCTCCGATCGAAAAGAGAGCACCGGGAACAAAAACGGGTAAGAATAGTCTCGATCCAGCTTGCAGTTCTCGGTTATCGAGATTACCGCCATAGGGACCCGGTGGGATGGAAGAACGGTTGATTTCTGCTGTAGCGACGCCGAGGATGCCAAAGAAAGGATGAAGGGGAATTTTGATCCCACTGCCTGTTGGAAATTGTGCGACTTTTTCCTCTAAATTTAAGGGGAGAAAGCGCAACTTCGTTTCTGCAAACTGTTCGGGTAAAGCACCCCATCCAGCACGAATCGCATTGAATCCTACTGGCAAGCGGGGAGTGATGGTTTCTAGCCTGACTTCTAGAACATCTCCTGGTTCTGCATTGTTAACATAGAGGGGACCAGTCAGCAAGTGGGGACCCGGACCAACTTTGCGTTCAGGGGGCAAATTCTGACAGATGTCTAGAAATTCTGGGGTGAGAAATTCTGGGGGTGCTTGGTCATAGACATAGAAACCAGAATAAGTTTCAATCTGGATGCGATCGCCAGAGTCAATGGTCAAGGCTGGCTCAAGTTTAGGTGAGAAACCACCCAGATGCACGGTTCGACAATTGGCTTTAAGGAGATGATCGGTCATAAAAAGCAAGAAGGAGGCAAGTGGGGGAAGCCAAGAGTTAAGAGTCAAAAATAACCAACCGTTTGATTCTCGCTTCTTGATTTTCCCAGTACAATAATCTTCAATGCTCAGCAAAACATTAAGTCCACTGTATTAGGATAGGCTTTGCTCATGGCTCGGAAACAGTCCCTCTTAAATTTGGCTGCGATTTCAGCCACCCTTTCTCTGGAGCTCCTCACCCTCCCTTTGTTACCAACAAAGGTACAGGCTCACTCTAGTGGAGGTACGCTGCTTTCTCAAGCATTCGAGGCCCCTAATCAAAAAGCTCCTCCGACAACGGCGGGAGCCGGAGTCCGAGGGACGGCTTGCGTGAGTGGCAAGCTACCGCTGACAGCTTTAATGCCTGCTCAGGCAATGCCACTAACCGTGACGGAGTCTCCAACTTTGTTTTGGTATGTCCCTGAGTCTACAGCCCAAGAAGCAAAATTGGTGTTGATGGACGAAGCACGAAAGCAAGTTCTCTATCAGACAACTCTGCCACTGCCGAAACAGCCTGGAATTGCTAGCTTTACCCTGCCGACAACGACCGCCTTAAAGGTAGGTCAGCCTTATTATTGGTCGTTGGTACTCGTCTGCGATCCTGAGGATTCGGGAGCAAATCCGATCGCAGAAGGATGGATCGAGCGTACCGAACCCAGCCAAACTTTGGCAACTCAGTTACAAAAGGTGAGCGATCGCGGGCGTCCTGCTGCCTATGCCTCTGCTGGCATTTGGTACGAAGCACTGAAAAGTTTAGTGGACTTGCGGCGTCAATCTCCTAATGATGCCACTTTAGCAGCAGATTGGGAAAAACTCCTGACCTCAGTGGGGCTGGGCCCATTGGTTCAACAACCCTTAGTTGATTGCTGCCAAGCTAAAAATTAAATGGGACCGTGGCTCATTAGTCATCAATAATCGGTCAGTTGCTTAGGGAAAAAATGATTGTTTAGCAATTCATCAAAGATCGCAAATCAACTGACCACAGACTCCGAAAAATTGACCCTTGACCCCTCCCGATCGGAAATAGAAAATTTGGTTGCACCGCACGCGCGGTCATCAACCACTACCAGGGTAGTACCTTTATGTGGGAAAGACTCAGGCAGGCAATTTGGGATTGGCGCGGGGTGATGATTGTGGCCCCTAGTATGGCCGGATTAGTAATCACCCTCCGCTTCGCCGGGTTATTGCAGATCTTCGAGTTAGCTGCTTTCGATCAATTTACCCGCTTGCGACCGGCCGAACCTCCTGACTCACGGATTGTGATTGTGGAAATTCGAGAAGCCGATCTCCGCAAGCTGAAGCAGTGGCCGATCTCTGATGCCATCCTGGCTAAATTGATCGAAAATATCAAAGCGCAGCAACCAGTCGCCATTGGCTTAGATTTATATCGAAATTTTCCAGTAGAACCAGGATATCAGCAATTATTAAAAGTATTTACCTCAACCCCTAACTTCATTGGCATTCGCAAAGTTGCTGGCGACCGCGAAGGTAGAGACATTCCGCCCCCGCCCGGTTTGAAATATCCGGCTCAAGTGGCTGCTAATGATGTACCCATCGATCCTGACGGTAAAATTCGCCGTGCTTTTTTAACCTTGCCAGTTGCTCCAGAGAAAGCAGTCAATGAACAGGATAAGACCTTAGACGGATTAGGAGTCAAGTTAGCCTTAAAATATTTAGCGACAAAAGGCATCGTGCCAGAACTCCTCAATGCTAATAAAAAGTCTTATAAATTAGGTCAAGCAACCCTGATTCCTTTTACGAGCGATGAGGGTGGCTATGTCCACGCAGATGCCAGCGGCTATCAACTCTTATTAAACTATCGCGGACCGGCAGGCAGCTTTGCCACCCTTTCCATGACAGAGGTCCTAGAAAATCGAATTTCTCCCAATCAAATCCGCGGTCACTTGGTTTTAATTGGTGTCACTGCCGAAAGCCTTCAGGATACTTTCTATATTCCCTACAGCAGCACAATTTTAAGCATCCCTAAACGGATGCCAGGGGTAGAAATTCATGCAAATTTTGCCAGCCAACTTTTAAGTGCAGCCCTAGAGGGTCGGTCGATGATTAAAACTTGGAATGAATCGATAGAATGGCTGTGGATTTTTGGTTGGTCGTTAGTGGGAGCTATCTTAACTTGGACTCAGCGCTCGGTGAGTGGAAATCCCGGGAAGTCTTGGACTGTAGTTAGTTTATTTTTAGCTGGTATTAGTTTAATTTTTGGAAGTTATTTAGCCTTTTTAAATAGCTGGTGGATTCCTTTGATTCCTCCCTTTTTAGCCTTAACTGGTTCGGTGATTGCTATTACTGCTTATATCGCTCGTACAGCCTCAGAAATTCGGAAAACCTTTGGTCGTTACTTAACGGATGAAGTGGTGGCAAGTTTACTGGAACATCCTGAAGGCTTGAAACTCGGTGGAGAACGACGAACTCTTACAATTTTAACGTCTGATCTAAGGGGATTTACTGCAACTTCTGAGAGATTATCCCCGGAAGAAGTAATTAAAATTCTTAATTTTTATCTCGGTCACATGGCAGATGTAATTACTTTTTATAATGGCACCATTGATGAATTTATGGGAGATGGGATTTTGGTGTTGTTTGGAGCTCCCACTGCTAGGAAAAATGATGCTCAAAGGGCTGTTGCTTGTGCAGTTGCAATGCAATTAGCTTTATTTAAAGTTAATGAACAGATGAAAGCTTGGGGATATTCTCCCCTAGAAATGGGCATTGGGATTAATACGGGAGAAGTAGTAGTCGGAAATATTGGCTCAGAAAAACGCACCAAATACGGAGTGGTCGGGAGTCAAGTAAACCTCACCTACCGGATTGAATCTTATACCACAGGGGGTCAGATTTTAGTCTCACAATCAACGTTAGAAGCTGCGGGAGACATTGTACAAATTGAGGGACAGAAGCAGGTGACACCAAAAGGGGTAAAAGAACCAATCATGATTTATCAAGTCGGGGGAATTGCTGGGGAGTATCATCTATTTTTACCGAAAGTAGAAGAGGTATTTTTAGGTCTGGCGCAACCCATTATTTGCCAATATTGGCTATTAGATGAAAAAGATGTAAGTAATAGCGGATTTCAGGGAAAAATTGTCGAAATTTCTGAAAAATGTGCTAAAATTTGCAGTAACGACATTCACCAAAAATTACCCAATCCTTTGAGTAATATCAAGTTAAGTTTGCTGCTTCTAGATGACTCAACTGAGAGTGAAAATATCTACGCAAAAGTCTTAGAAATACCCGCAGAAGCAGGAAGCTTTTATATACGCTTTACAGCTCAGCCTCCAGCGGTAGCTGCAAAGCTTGAAGCTCTTTATCAATCTCTCAAATAAAAATTAGCGCTCAGGAATTGGCTGAGTTCAAGTTCTGATTTTACCCTCTGTAAGCAGCCTGAATTTTTACCGGGGGTGACTTCATCCTAACGATTCATCCCTCTCTCTTCAAGATGCAGTCGCTTCTCTCCCTTGTGACAGATGTAGAGGAAAAACAGGGCTTCTACCCTAGGTAGATGCTTAAGGGAGCCGCGATTTAGATAATTTTTAAATAAGAAAGCGAATCTGAGGGGGAAATAATGTTTAGCCTGTTAGAGACAACCATTCAGTCAGCCACTTTAAATCCATCCGTCTTGGAAGCTGCTTACGAACTGTATCTACAAGCTGATGGCAATGATTCTCCTATTATTAACTTGAAAGAGTTATCCAAGAGGACAAGAACCAGTATGTTAGAATGTCGCAATATGATTGTTACAGCTAACAGAATGGGGAAATTTCCTAATTGCTCACTTTCCTATTAAGCTCGTAGCCTAGAACCTCAGGTTACTCAGCTAAAATCTAGCTCTTCATCGCCATTCTAGAGGGCGGCACCAATGGGAGCATTCCTAATTTGCCAAGCTAGAATGGTACTGTGGCTTTCTCAGACCGACCAGATAGAAAGTCTCCAGGACAGGAAATCAGGTTTTTGAGAAAATCTGGCTCCCTAGTCAGAGAGCTTTCAAAGCATAAGGAGAGTCGAAAAATGAACGCTTCAGACGATCGCTTAGAAGAACCCGTTGGCCGACGCGAACAGAGTTTCACCGAGGAAAAACTACCAGTAACGACGATTCAAGGGGAGCCGTTTCCTACTAGCAAAGAATTTCCGAAGGAAGGAAAAGGAACGGTAGAAGAATTTCAAATTAGCGGTGATACCTTAGTAGCTCAAGTCAAAGAATTGCTTTACCAAGGCAATATTCGTCGCATTATCATCAAAAATGAAGAAGGACAGACGTTAATCGAAATTCCCCTAACGGTGGGAGTGCTCAGTAGTGCGATCGGTGCAGTTTTCTTCCCGGTACTAGCTGCTTTGGGAGTGATTGGGGCAATGGTAACTCACCTCACTCTGGTGATTGAAAGAAAAGATTAAATCAAAATTTCAGGAAGGGGGAACTGGAGCGCGATCGGGGTTGGCGATCGCCTGCAAGCCAAAAAATTCCCAATTTCCTATTTCCTTTGTAATCGTCAAAGGCGTGGAATCTGGGTAGTATTCAAATGAAACCCACCTAGATTGAGATGATTTTTGTGCATCTCCTCTTGTAGTTTTAGCGCTTCGCGGTTCCCTCAATCTTACTTCATTTGCTGAATGGGAATCTCGATTAAAAACTCTGTTCCTCCTCCCATGCTAGAGTGACAAGACAAGTGACCAAAATGCTTTTCTACCACAATTTGGTAACTAATGGCTAACCCTAACCCAGTTCCTTTACCGACAGATTTGGTAGTAAAGAAAGGTTCAAAAATTTGTTCCTTTACTCGCTCAGAAATTCCAGGACCATTATCAGCGATCCGAATCACAAGCTGATTAGCACCGACCACATCCACCTTAATCTTAATTTTCCCGCGCGTTGCCTGGTTGTCCTGTTTAGACTGCTGCTGCCATTGTTCTTCAAGGGCATCAACTGCATTGCTCAGGATATTCATAAATACCTGATTTAACTGTCCAGGATAACACTCTACCAGGGGTAAAGTTCCATAGTCTTTGATGACCTCAATGGCAGGACGATCGCCCTTCGCCTTCAAGCGATTTTGTAAAATCATTAAAGTAGAATCAATTCCCTCGCCAATATCAACTTTTTTAAAAGCTGCTTCGTCCAAGCGAGAGAAATTCCGCAAACTACAAACAATTTCCCGAATCCGCTCAGCTCCAACTTGCATGGAATTTAGGAGCTTAGGTAAGTCTTCTGCTAAAAACCCTAAATCTTTTTCTGCGATTAATTCTTGAATTTCTGACCGGGGATTTGGATATTCTTGTTGATAGAGTTGCATGACTTCTAGCAAGTCTTCAGCATAGTCCCTGGCATAAGTTAAATTGCCATAAATAAAGTTAACAGGGTTATTGATTTCATGGGCAACTCCTGCAACTAACTGACCGAGGCTGGATAATTTTTCACTCTGTACCAGTTGGGTTTGAGTTCTTTGCAGCTCGCGGATAGTTTGTTCTAATTGGTCTGCCTTTTCTCTGAGCTGTTGCTCACTCTCCCGCAGTACCGCTTCTGTCCGCTTTTGCTCAGTAATATCTTTCACGACAGCAATGAAATAGTTAGGTTGCTGTTGGGAATCTTTGACGAGGGAGAGGGTAAGATGTACCCAAATTGTTTGGCGATCTTTGCGGAGATAACGCAACTCTTGGGAGTAGGTGGAAATCTGACCTGCTAGCAGAAGGTCCAGGGACTTCTGGAGAGTCAGACGATCGCTGGGGTGAGTGATGTCTAAATAGTGATGTTCTAAAAGTTCTGCGTGGGTGTAACCCGTAAGTTCACAAAAGGTTTGGTTGACTCGGAAAAATCGACCATCTAGTGCTAAGGTCGTCATACCAACGGCTACTTGCTCAAAGATGGCGCGGAAACGATCTTCACTTTCTCGAACGGCTACAGCGACCCGCAGGCGATCGCTAATATCTTCAACCACTGCGATCGCATACTGAGGTTCCTCTAAGTACCCGCAGGCGAGAGAAACGGTCAAATTGACCCAAATGACCTCACCTCCCTTACGGATGCAACGCAACTCCTGGGAGTAACTTTCAACCTCACCTGTCCATAACTGTCGCTGGTAAGAGCAATTGCGTTCCCAATCCTCCGGGTGAGTCGCTTGACTCAAGCTGAAATTCTGGATTTCTTCGGAACTATAGCCTAAAAGCTCGCAGAATTTTTGATTGACCCGCAACAATTGCCCCTCGCTACTGAAGTGGGCCATTCCCACGGCGACTGGTTCGCTATTCGTTGGGAAGGATGCTGCTGCTCGATCTTCCCGCTCTTGTGGCTCTCTGGCTGCTGTTGATGAGCGATCGCTCCTAGACATTGCAGCACCTGCGATTTCTGCTGGAAAATTTGCTGCTGCTTCTATCTCTGAGAAATCACTGATTTCAATTAATAATCCCTCCCACAGTACATCTCCATTTTCTAGTTTTTCAGGCTTGGCAACGCTCTGAACCCATTTGGTGATTCCTGATGGCAGTACCAATTGCCCTCGCCAGCGCCAAACTTGCTCTGACTGTGCCGAAATTGCGAGGGAATGCTGAAAGGTTTGGCGGTCATTGGCCTGGAGCAAGTCAAGCAAACAATCGGGTTTTAATTCGATCTCGAAAGCTTCTACTTCCAAAAATTCCCAGCAACTAGGACTGACAAAAGGAAAGGAAATCAACCCATCAGCGTGGCGTAACAATTGGTAGAGAATTCCTGGCAGATTTTTTGTTAATCGCTGGAAGCGAGGTTTACTCCACCGCAGGGCTTCTGTTAAGCTCCTAACTTCGCGAAATTGGTTGATTGGTTGTAGAGGAGTCATTGTAGCGACCTGAATTTGTACTGCCATAACTTTTTGTTTCTGCCAGCGCATCAAGGGTTCTATCTTTAGTTTTAGCTTGCATTCAGTCTCAGACGAATCAGGCATCTTACTGAATTTTTGGAGCGGAGTCAGTGAGAGAATTACGCAGAAAAGTTGAAGGGTTACTGGTCAACTTTAGCAAGAGAACTCTGGGTGGTTGTTCCTAGCAGTTTTGAGCGCAGTTTTCCCTTGCCAGTGACGGCATTGCCGGCAAGGCTTGTCATGTCTGATTGCAGTTGCATCCCAGCTCAATTTCAGCGGTCTGAATCTGAAGTTGAGTTTTTATCAATGCCGAGTTCGTGAATGGACTGCTCTAAATGATGCCACATTCCTCGAATTTCTTGATAAGCAGTTTCTGGAGAAATCTTACCATTCATTTCTAAACCACAGAGATAACTCACTCGCTGAGCAAATTCTTGCAGGTTTGCATCAAAGGCTTGATTTTTTGGCTGGGTTTTGCCGGGGTATTGATGACGATGGTAAATAAAATCAGATAATTCTGTCATTTTAATTTATTGTCGCTAAACAACGAGTTCTTAGTTAAACGCAGCCTCTCAAGCAGTTATGCTGAGGGATTTCTCAATAAAGATTGTTTTTTTTGTGCGACCGCTGATTGGGGTCAAGCAGCCCACAGCACCTTAAGCGCTTGCAGGGGATGTTTTGACTTTCAGGGGTGGTAACACCCTCTCCCTAAACACTCAACGCTTGCCAAGGTAACGGCACTCAGAATGGGTCGCATCAGCCATATTTTTGTTAAATAGGAAAAATTCAACTAAGTTTTAAAGCTTTGTTGATTCTATTTTAAATGGCTGTAAAAAAAATATTGCCTCTATTTTTAGAGTACAGTTAAAAAACCAATATGGGGTAAATAATTTGTCAAAAATAGTAAAGTTTTTTTAAGGGAGAAGTGGCTTGGCAGCGATCGCACGGACGCGGCCTCCTGCCTTCGCTTGGTAGAGAGCTTGATCGGCCGCAGCGATCAAATCTTCAGGGGTAATGCTGGAGTTTGGGAGTAGGCTAGCAGCACCTGCACTGAGGGTGACATATTCACAGACTGGAGAGGTCGCATGAGGGATCTGCAAATCAGAGACAGCGCTCACCAGCGTCTCCGCCACTTGTAACGCCTCTAAGGCGACTGTATGGGGGAGGAGTATCACAAATTCCTCTCCTCCGTAACGAGCGACAACTGGAAAGCTCGTGACGGACTTGGAGGTTGCCTTCACAACTTCTGCGATCGCGCTAGCGACAGCTTTTAAACACTCATCCCCCGCCTGATGTCCATAGGTGTCGTTATAGCGCTTAAAAAAGTCTACGTCAGCTAAAATCAAGGCGATCGGCACTTGCTCTCCCATCAGCCGCAGCCACTCAAATTCTAAGCATTCATCGAACCGACGCCGATTCGCAACTCCCGTCAAAGGATCGGAGGTTGCTAAGCGTTGTAATTCTTGGTTAGCGGCCTGCAACTGCTGATACAGTTCTGCTTGCTGAATTGCGATCGCCAATTGGCTAGCCAGGTGGTTCATTAAGTCTACTTCCCAAGGGGGCCACTGTCTGGGGGTGCGGTGGTGGATCATCAGCAACCCCCATAATTTGTCCCCTTGTAAAATCGGCACATCTAAGCAAGCTGCAACCTCCCACTGCTTCAATAATTCCTTATGAGAGCCAGGCAGGGTTGCGATCGAGATATCCTCGATCGATCGAACATAGCCCAGTTGATAATAAGAAATATAATCAGCTTCTAAGGAAGTATCTAAGGCAGAGTTCTGCATAGAAGTACAAGCAACTGCTACCGATTTGACTGGGACAGTATTCCTCACCAAACCACAACTATCACTGTCTCGCTCGGGTTGGATCTGTAAAATCATCACCCTGTCAGTTTGCAGGAACTGTTGCACTTCCGCCACCGCAGTTTGGAGCACTTCACCCAGATTAAGAGATTGACGGATGTGGTGGGTAATGAATGCAATCAGCCGCTCTCGTTCCGCTTGCTGTCGCATCGTTTCTTCCACCCACTTACGTTGAGTGATATCGTAAGCAGCACCGAGAATTTGTTTTGGTTTTCCCTCAACTGTCCTTGTAAATACCAATGCTCGGCTGTGAAACCAGCACCATTCACCACAAAATCGTTTCATGCGGTATTCCCATTCAATAATAGTGCTATCTTGGGCCTCACTAAATTTGTCCAGATAGCTTGGGAACTGAGCAAAATCCTCCGGGTGCATTAACTTACAAAAAAAGTCTGCTCCCATCTCTTCAATTTCTGTAGCTGTATAACCTAGCAAGAGATTGACTTGCTGATTAGCATAGATATTTTGCTGTTGTATGAGATCGTAAATGTAGAGCAGGTTAGGAGCAGTATCGGCAATTTTTTGAATGAAGAGTTTGCTCTCGCGTAGCGCCTCTTCAACTCGTTGGCGCTCCTTGAGTTCTTCCCAAGCTCGATCTCGCATCGCTCGGTAGTCTTGAATGCGATAAGTCAGTTCAGTCACATCTTCAATAATGAACAAGGCATAGTAATGGGGGCGATCGGCAACGGGTACAGAGGTGACAGTTGTGTGCTGAATGCGTTGTCGCCCATCTGGCAACTGGCAAGGAATGATATATTGATGAAGCTGAGAAGAAAAAATGGTTGGTGGACCCCCGAGAAAAACCTGTTGCAAGCGAGTTGCATATTTAGGAGCGTGCAGGTGAGGAAAATAAACACCAATCTCTTGATACAGAATCTCATCTCTAGAAATTCCCGTCCATTCTTCTAATCGGCGGTTCCAAAATTGAACGCAAAAATCTTCTCGTAGGGTGAAAGCACCTTCAGGAATGCGATCAAGGATGTCAAAATCTTGCCACCTCGCACCAAAGTGTTCAGCCATCAGCGTACAAATGCCAAAAATTTTTCTGAACAGTTGTATTTTCCTTGATTATACACCGTCAAAAGTATTATGAATCGCTTCTAGCAGCACTTCCAAGGAACCCACCTTAAAGATTAAAATTACATCCCCGGAAACTTGGAGGTATTCAATCAGAAAGCTGGTATGAGCCAAAAGTACGCTCGCGCTGGTGTCAATCTGCTTGGTAATTAACAAGCTGTCAACTTTTCCTTCACCATAAGTAGGCAGAGAATATTCGAGGCGCTGAATCAAGGCATTACTCAAGGAACCCATGACCCCATTGAGAACAATATTACCCACTTCCAACAAGGTGCCGATTTTCACAGAATCAAGGTCAGGAGTTCCCGGCTTTTCACCTGTCAGAACTGCTACTAAGTTAGAAGCACTTTCCTTGGGGAAAATAAGTTCAGAAGTGCCAGCAAAAGAACCCGTAAAATTCAGGCGAACAACAGCAAGGGTTTCTCCATGAAAGCGCCTTTCAAGCTCCGGCTTTAGTTCGGGGAGAGAAAGTAGTTTAACATAAGGAATATGCAGGCGAATTGGGCAGCCAATCATGTCATTTAAGACACCAGCCGCCCGGCCAACTCCAATATTGACCAGTTCCTGCAAAGCATCGATTTGGTTAAGAGTTAATTCTGTCATTTTCTTTTCAAGAAGCAACTCCGATCGCTTTTTTTGCCCACTGCCTTAATAAGTCAGGATTGGGTATTTTATTCAGAACTTCTAAAGCCCCCAGACTTAAACATTCCTCACGAGTGCTTTGTTGAATATCTGCCGTTAATACAATGGTTGGAATTTTTATCCCTCGTTCTTGCAAAGCTTTGAGAACTTCTTGCCCGTTCATTCCCGGCATCAAAAGATCTAAAAAGATACAATCTGGTTGGAAACGGTGAATCATCTCTAAGCCTTCACTTCCACTCCCTGCCTCTAAGGTCGTGTATCCTTCTCCTTGAAAAACTTTGCAAAGCATCCGACGAGTTAATGCTGCATCTTCGATAATCAAAATTACAGCCATCCTGTTTGCAACCCCCCAATATAAACCGATTCTACCTAGACCCAACTAATACTCTAGCAGCATTTTCTCCTCATTTAGCTCTTGATGAGTCTCCGAGCAGCGTTGACAGTTGTATCGGACCGTTACCCTTCGGTATTTTTTGATAACGGCTCCGGTAAAATCAGTAAACACCTCTGACCAACTCTAGCACGAGCAAGGATGAGCTCGAATCCACTTCTTCGCCAGCTCTACAATATTCCTGGTTGAGATTGTTTGTATCTGGGCAAATTGTTTTTAAGTAAGAGTGACAAATTTTTTGCCCTTAGCAATTCAAGGAATTGGAGGGAATTTTCACGGATGAATGGGTGGCTATTCCTATTTCCAAGTTTGTAGCAGAAATGCTTTTGACTCTGGAGCGATGGGTGGGATCGAAGCAGAGATGCCTGCTTAGCTCCTGAGCTGGATTAAAGAGAAATTTTTTGTAAAAATATCAAGAATCCGTTAATTTTTTTGCAGGCTATGACCCCAAGCGGGTTGGGAGTATTTCTTCTAAAATGAGGTTGGTTGCAGCGGAATTTCCAACCATCAATTCAGCTTGAGCTCGATCGCTGAGGTAGAGGTGACCGTCCAGTTCTACTTTCAAGTCTTCACCAACAACGAAACCCTGATTCTGGAGCTTTTCCAAGGCAAACTGTATCGCAAACTCAACGATGTAAAGCTCAGGCTCTAAATAATAGGAATGGCGTAAGATCCATCGGCAGGCTTCTGGATCGGTCTCTGCTAATTGATAAACGGCTGCTGCCAAAACTTCCTCAACACATTTGGGACTGGGTAAAGCTAAGAAAAAGTTTTTAAGCGCCTCTACCAAGATTTTGTTTTGAGTCTGCAAGACATCGACTGCTATGTCTACATATAACTGGTCATGAGAGGACATAAACTTCCTAAAATCAACCAACTGCTGTTCAACCGATCGGGCTAATTTCAGGGTAGGTGAGGAATGTGAATATTTTGTGAATCATTCATCAGTAAATCTTACCTATTACTGAAACTTCCTCTTCAGTATTTATACGGAGCTTCATCCACTTTGTGCCTCTAATCCTACCCTTGAGGCCCGAGGTAACAACAGGAAGCAGGGGTCAGTAATGGAAATTGTCCCTTAGCTTAACCCGTTACGATTCCAGCCGGAAAGGGTCCATCTATTTGCCATTTCCCTGCGAACCTCTGCTTAAAACCAACGTCGCTTCAACTTCTGGAACTGAGCCCGTTTTAAATTATTCACTAACTGACGCAACTGACTTAAATTCCCCGTTTCTCCCCCATAGCGCCAGCGTACATAAGCTTGGCTGACTTCCTCAATCACCTCGGCTTCATCAACTGAGCGGTGTTCTCGCAGCGATCGCGCATACTCCAAGGGAGTCTGAGCTCGATGCTTCGCCAAACCCTTCTCCGCTAAAGTCCGCAGCATTTCCTGATAAATCCCCTCAACCGGTGGCAACTTCGCCAACCAGCGACGGTAGCGCCAAGCACGCCACTGCTCCCAGGCAAACCAGCTCATAAAAGCTGTCCCCACCCCTACCGTTAAAGCTGTCAAGAATCCCTGCCAGCCTTGAGAAAATAAGCTTAAAAACCAGCCAATTACCCCTCCGAGCCAGACAAGAATCGCACCAATCACCGTATTGAGTAAACCACTAACCGGGGAAGGCAACCAACCCGCGACCCATTTCCAAAAGGCTTCTAAGGCACTAAAAGTCTGATTTTCTTCAATCGAAGGGGGAATTAAGGGATATCCCGGAATGGGGTTAAATCCAAACCAACCGTAACCGGGAAAATACACCTCGGTCATTAAGTAAGCATCGGTATTTTTAACAATATATAACCCTGTAAAGGGGTTGAATTCCCCCGGATTAAAACCGGCTGCTAACCGAGCTGGAATCCCAATCGACCTCAGCATGATCGTCAGCACTGTCGAGAAGGCATCTGGATATCCCCCTAAAACCTGCTTGTCGGGGGGGCTGTTTTTATAGCCAAACAGGAAGGCCTCTACCAGGTCTTCATCGCCTTGCAAGTAGGGGACGGCTGTATCGATTTTATAAACTGGATTTTGTTTTAAGTATTGAGCTAAATACAGCGCTTTTTCGTAGGGGGAAGCAATGGGTTTATCGGATTTAGCAACTCTGGTTTTGGCTTCTAAGATTTCTTCGGTTTTTCGCCGGACCTTTTCAGCAACTTTAGGGGGGACTTTTAGGTAGAAATTCCGAATATTTTTGGGGTAGTTAGTATCTGTTTTTGAGAGAGCTGTGCGATCGCGGTAGGGAACATTAGAAATGACAGTGTAAGTTGTTCCCTCTCCCAAGGGCGCAGGCGCTCGCAAACTGCCCTCCGCATCAATGGCTATTTCTGGGGTGGGGAAATAAACTTCTTTCGGCTTCATCAATGCCGGAATTAAGTTCGGCATTTCTGACACGATCGTATAACTTTGAATCACCTCTTGAGTTCGGGGTGCATTGGGAAATGGGTTTAGAAAAAATTGGTAAGACCAACTGGGGCGATTCACCTTGGTCGCCTGTTCGTTGCGAGAAATTTCCCAACCCTGACCCGTGTAGTGGTCAAACCCTAGCATTCGCCAAAAACCAGGCGCTTGTGACCGTACCCGCATCACCACTTTTGGTTTAAGACCAGCGCCACGCAAATTTTGATTAATTTTAGTATTAAAGCCGTAATAAAAAGTATCGTCTAGTTCTCCAGGTCCCTCTTCTGGGATTTGCCCCCCCGTTCCCCTACCAGTTCCTTGCTGATTGCCAGCTCTAACATAGGCTGGATTGGTAATTCTGCCGGCATCAAAGGGGCCCTGGTACTGAATGGGAGCACTGACAGGAAATGTTCGCAACTGATAGCCAGGGAACCGGGGCAAAAATGCAAAAATTGCCAGCCCTAAACCGAGGGTGACTAATAGCAGAATGCCGAAGCGTTGAGGAGATAAAGTCTCAGTAAATACTTTCCAAATTTTCTGCTTTTGCTGTTGTCTTGCTTCTGGTTTTTCCTCTCCTTCTTGCTTTTCCAAGCCCAGTCGCGAGCGGTAATCTAGTACCAAAGTCGGCAGCGCTACCGCTAAAAATACGAGCAATAGTGGTCCAAAAGCCAGGGTTTGGCTAATAGTCCCCGCCACCCCTAATAGAATCAGCCCGATCACCATTGAATATCCTAAATCCTGGCGACGGGGTAAATCGAAGCTATGCAATACCTGAAGTTGAATTAAGAGTTCAGCTAAAACTAACCTGGTATCGTTCAATTCACCGATCAAACGCCCAAAGAAAGCGAACAGGGCCACCAACATAGCAATGGCGATACAAAACTTCACTGCGACATTGCGGTCGCGGCGGTGATAGTAACTCCAAGTTGCCCCAACAACGCTGACAGGTACTGCCCATAAGTTCCTCAGCTCCTGGTTGGCAACATCAGTAGCAATAATCCCGATAATCACTAGAAGTTGTACCAATACCCGCAGGAGAACTGAGTCCTCTACGATCGGCTTTGGCATTGCTTCCAGTCGCCGCCACAACTCGCCGACAATCGGCGTATTTCGCAGTTTGTTCGTTATCATTGGCAATGCGATCGATCAACCCTGATTTAAGAAGTTTGAACTGGACAGATGCCAAATTTCAAAGGTTTCTGCTCTTGGTTTTGGAACCAAACTTGCAGTGGATAAGTCTTATTAGGTTGCGGGTCAAACAATTCTACACTCAGATAACCTGAATTGGGGCGGTGCGCCGTTGTCTCGGCTTCGCCAACCCGCATTTGCAAGCTACCACCCGCAGGCAAGTAGCACTCAACTCGAACACAGCCTGAATTCGACCGCTCTGGAGCCAATCGGTATTCAGCCGTAAGAGTGAGTAAACCCAGTGCTGTTAACCACTGCCGTTCTACCGGAGGCTGGTTCTGTGGGCAAATTAAGGTCAGAGAACCAATAATTTCCCGCGCTGCCAGCAACGACAGTACCATCTGCTGTTCAGGTGTCGCCTCTTCGTAATCTGTAATTTGATTGAGATCGAGAGCTCCCCGCAGGGCTGCGCCCCGCATCACTAAGCCAGCTAGTTCATTGAGAGACTCTGAGTTCCCAGGAAACAAGCTATCGACAGCACGCACCAATTTCGCTCCTTCCCGCAGAGCCGAAAGCACTACCTCCTGGCAAGGAGTTAGCAATTGAGCGAAAATAGTTTCTGTAATGGGGATAGGCAACAACCCCCATCGGAGATTTTTCACCTCGGTGGCCCACAGCTCTAGGAGAGGAACCCTTTCCTCTAGGAAGCCGTCAGGATAATCCGGTTCATAGTCTCTCATTTCTGTTTCCCAAGGAAACAGGGGGGGGTTGCGTTGGATTTCGGCTCTCAGCCGCTCTTTTAACAACGTTTGAAAACGATCTTGCACGGTCGGTATTTCTCCCAGATGATAGCCCCACCGATCGAGGTGAGGGGGTTGGTCTGTTGAGGACGGACAGTCAACCTCTGCTGCTAAATCGCCCCACCCTGGAGGGTCGGGTTCATCCCACTCAAAGGATTCCACACTGGAATCACCTTCTGTGTCAGTTTGATGGTTAACTGCTGCCTCAGTCTGTGGAGATGCGCTCGGTGTTGACTTCTCTAATAACCAATTAAAGAAGTGGCGCTCGAAAGCTTCTGCATCTTTATTCGCTTCGTTATTCATCGCTAGATGCCCCTGCTCCGGATACTGAACTATTTCGGATTTCCCAGGCCAGTTCTAGCAACTTAAACCAACGCTTCTGTACCTGAGCGGCCGTGCTACCTAGAGCCTGCGCGATCGCAGCATCAGATAGACCCTGTTGCTTCAACTTTAGCAAACGCTGTTGTTCTGAACCAATTTGCTCCAAAAAAGCTTGCCATTGATGCGGAATTAAGCCTAAGTTCCGGTCTAAGTCTGCTTCTAGCCACTGGTGAACCAGTTCCCAGCGATGACCCATCGCAAATCGTAGCAGATGATATTTAAAGCGCTGCTGCAAATAGTCTCTCTGACGGGGTGTTAATCCTAAGACCGCCTCAATTTCGTTAGTGGGCAAGTCTTGCAAACGTAAGGCAAAGTAGTCTGCACAGTCTTTTTGGTTACGTTCTTCTAGATAAGCCATCAATTCGTTAATCACGGTTTGTCGCAGCGAATCTGACTCATCGAGGGAACCTCCTCCCACCATCGCTTCCCGCACCCGTGTCACGGTTGTATCATTCCAGGTTTGATCGGAATCTGTCGATCCCCCCTCTGCTGCCTGTTCCATATCCACAGAGCTTTCCTGAGGTTGCTGCTGAGAAAAAGTTTGTGCTCGCAGAATGATCAGTTGCTGACTGCGACCCCTAGGCAGCGGGATGCGTCGCTTGCCAAAGCGCTCCGTAAAAGCCATGTACTCAGCTAATTCCAACAGCGTCCTGGGGCGGTAGGCTTCTGATAATTGAGCTTCCCGCCGGAAGGCGTTTAAAGCTTCTAGGTAAAATCCTTGCAAAAAATCTTTAATCAGTTCCAACCGCGCCTGATAGCTGGATTGAACCTGAGGAGGAGTCATATAACGGTAGACAATTGCACTCAAGGTGCTGTGCAATTCTACCGGTCCTTGTTTCGACCCTAAACGGTAATAGTGGAGGCATTGCTGCAAGCGGTGTCTTGCGAGAGTCTCCGCCCAATTTTCCACTTCCCCGGAGGCTTGAATGCGCTTGCTTTCGGTGCAGATCCGGGTGACTTCTGCTGTCAGGCGAGTGGCAACGTCCCGGCAATTTTGCTCGGACGCGCGAGTGGACTTCTGGAGTTCGTCCAACAGCAGTTGAAAGATGCTTTCCACGCTTTGGCAGATTTCCCTCTTGCTAATTGATAGCTAACAACGACCGTAGCACACCCAGGCAATTTTAGATTTTGGATTTTAGATTTTAGATTGGAGGATACTGGTAAGTATTGCCAGCTTGGACGCGCAGGTGCTGCCAGCTTGTTTCCCTATCTCACCTCTCAAATCGACTGATGGATTTAGACCAACAGATTCAATCACTGATCGAGAATGCTCCACAAGATGGTACGACGCCACAGATTGTGGAAGCGATCGCGCCGGCTTTGAAATTGTTAGCTGAACAACTGCGGCATCCCCTTTACTATCTTCTGCAAACCCTAGATCGCAGTTGGGTCATGACCACTTTAAGAAATCGCTCCCAACCGGGATTGGAAAAACGGGTCATTTACGCTTTTCCCACGCTCAAAGATGCCTCGGCTGGCTACCCGACTCCCCTAGAGGCGAATCTAGTGGCTGTGCCTGTACCAGTCACCCACATTTTATTTCAAATGGTGGCGATCGATACCCTCGACAGCCTCGTCTTCTTTGAAACCGCTGGCAACCTGGAATCGGGTACGGAAGTCGGACGAGACCGCGTGCAGGAGTTAGTCAGGATTCACCTAGAACGCTATCAGTCTTTGCGAACACCGAGTTCTAGACCCATCCCCCCAGATCTAGCTTGAGCGAATTTTTGAGAGGCGAGTGTTTAGGGTTACTGGTTGAGTTTCCCGGGTTGGGAATTCTCCTCCTGTGACCTTGCCCTCTCCTCTCTTAGTACAGCCGACTCAAAACATAATCAGCTAAGTCAATGAGTGCTTGGCGGGAGTCTGAAGGGGGCAGCCCCGCTAAGTGTTCGACCGCTAAGTGAGCGTGGTGGGCTGCTAATTCCCGCGATCGCTCAATCCCTTTACTTTCTTGAACCAGTGCGATCGCTTGCTCAATGTCTCCTTCTTGGGCAAATTCTCGTTCGATCAGGGCTTCTAAGTAAGGCATTTCTTCTAAAGCATAGAGTGCGGGTGCTGTCAGATTGCCACTTTTGAGGTCCGAACCAGCCGGTTTACCGAGCGTTTCTATAGAACCTGTGAAGTCTAGGATATCGTCAACGATTTGGAAGGCTAAACCGATATTGCGCCCATAGCTGTACAAATCTTGAGCTAATTCTGCTGATACCTCACTCAAACAACCGGCTGCTTTGCAACTGTTAGCCATTAAAGAAGCTGTCTTGTAGTAACTCTTTTCTAAGTAAGCTTCGATGGACAAGGTCGCGTCAAATCGATTCAGTCCTTGCTGAATTTCTCCTTCAGCTAAGTCCATAATGACTTCTGAAAGCAATTTGACCACTTCTAGATTGTCAAGATTGGCTAAGTACCAGGAAGATTGGGCAAACAGGAAATCCCCAGCTAGCACTGCGACTCGGTTGCCAAAGCGACTGTGAACGGTTGGCACTCCGCGACGGACTTCTGATTCGTCCACGACATCGTCATGAACTAAGCTAGCGGTATGAATCATTTCTGTGATTTCAGCGAGTCGGCGGTGTTTAGGAGTAATTTCCTGGTTAGGCATCGTTGTCCGCGAGACTAACAGGACAATTGCTGGCCTCACCCGTTTTCCCTTCGCGCCGAATAGGTGTTCTGCGGCCGCATACAAGATGGGGTGGCGGGCCCCCACTAACTGTTTCAAGTTTTCTGTCAACAGTCGCAGGTCTTCTTCAACCGGGGAAAATAGGAGAGTGCGAGAGGTCATGGAGATGCCGGCTCAAGCGGGTAGGTAACAAAATTTTACATATCATATCCTTATTTTAAGCAAACCCTCAGCTCTCGGGAAAGAAAACCGACCGGATTGTCTTTCTGAAGTCTGCCCATCACCCTTATTGAGAAAAATTTCTTTTATTGGCAATTTTCTTAGTTCCTGACAGGCAAGTAGGGTATAGCATTAGGAACTCACTGTCAAGAGGTTGTTATCCTCTTTGGAGCATGAGAAAGGAGGTCGTGAGGGAGACTGCGGTTAAATTGTATCAAATTGTTAAGCTGTGTTCGTCAGACTTTCCCAAGTTTGGGAATCTTGTGTTACCTTATATATTAAGGATTTAAACAATTCCATACATTAAGTACAGCTGGACTAGCGGGCAGCTTCCGAGCGCCTGTAAGAGCTTGGTAGTTCCAGCCTTGGCTACCCGCCCGCAACGACAACTTCAGGAGCTAGTTTTTACCTCTGAGCAGAGGTAGAGATTAGTTCTGGCGAAACACGACGGGTCCGATCTACACAGTTGTTAATGGCAACAGTGTATAGGTGTTGGGTGTCAAGCATCAGCTAAGCGATAGAGATATGGCCAGGGAACGGGGTTTCGTTCCCAAAGATTGTTATTCAAAGCAGCCTTCGGAGCCAAGGCTTGGTTCCGTGTGCTGACCTAATGTAGTTGGTATTGAACTTGTCCTGCCCCTCCTTTAATCGTTTTGGCCGTAACTTTATGATTTATCGTGATATTCCCATCATTATTCCCATCCTAGCAACGGGTTATGTCCTGACTATTTATCTATTGTTGATATTGGCAGAGCGCAGTGCTAAAACGCAACGCTTAGGGTCTTGGCGTCTGCGGGAACCAGAAACGCAAAGTACCGTCCGCGAAGCGGGTCACTGAACCCCGATCGGTCTTCAACCTCAGCCAACCTCACCCTTCAGCGTGAGGCTGGCGGCAGGAGACTTCTGAAACCTGAGTGCTGCTAAGGCATCCCTTCAGCATTCGTTCAAGGCATTTTATCACCAGAGTCTAAGGATACAGGCTCACGCTCTGCGACGGACAAAACTGTTTGCTCAACCGTCGGTGTGCAACCCAGCCATTGTACAGACAATTCAGCAAATTGTTGGGCGCAACCGCTAACGCAGAAGCGAGTTGGTTGTGGTGGCAGTGTATTTCGCAAGCCGAGCAGTTCTAACTCTTGAGCAGCGGCAGCAACGACATGAACCGCTGGATCGATCAACTTAACGGTGCGGGGTAGAAGCGATCGTAGCACCGGTGCCAAATGAGGATAGTGGGTGCAACCATACACTAAAGTATCGATCTGCTGCTGCATTAATGGAGTCAGATACTCTCTAGCCACCTCATAAGTATAGGGGTCGTGGATGCGGTTCTGCTCGATCAGTGGCACGAACTCCGGACAGCCAACTTGCCAGACGCGACAATTGCTGTCCATTTCCAGAATTGCCCGTCGATAAGCATTGCTAGCTGCGGTCGCTGGAGTTGCAATCACTCCAATACGCTTACCCTTCTGAACCGCCGCTCTAGCTCCGGGCAGAATGACTCCTAAAATTGGCAGGTCAAACTCCGCTTGCACCGCTTCCAACGCTAAGGCAGAACTGGTGTTGCAAGCCATAATCACCATTTTGACCTGAGCTTGCACCATCCAAGCCAGAATTTCCCGAACAAACTGCAAAATTTCGGTCGCTGGTCGGGTGCCATAGGGCAGTCGCGCCGTATCCCCAAAATAGAGGATCGATTCATTGGGCAATTGTCGGTACAACTCTCTTAAGACCGTTAACCCCCCCACGCCACTGTCAAAAATACCGATTCGCTGTTGTCCTAAGTCAGTTGTCATTGGTCAGTTGTCAGCCCGTTAATAACTTTGCCGGAGGAACAATAAAACGCCACGAGCGATCGCAGCTGCCATTTGGCTGCGGTAAGCCGGATCGGAAAGCCGCGCTGCATCTTCAGCGCCCGTTACGAAACCAACTTCCACCAACACAGACGGCATACTCGTCTTCCGTAGCACGTAAAATCTAGCACGGCGTACCCGGCGATCGCGAGCACCTGTTGTTTGCAAAATGCTGTTGTGGATAGTCCGGGCCAATTCCTCGCCACTCTCAAAATAGTACGTCTCAATACCACTCACATCCGGGCGAGTCATATCAATCGAATTCGCGTGGATGCTGACAAAGGCAGTGGCATTTACCCGTTCCGCCAAGGCCACTCTCGGCTCCAAGTCAATTTCTTGATCATCTTGGCGAGTTAAGATGGCTTGTACTCCCTGCTGTTCCAAGATCTGAGCAACCTGATAAGCGATATCCAATACGATCTCTTTCTCTTGCATCCCACCAATTCCGATCGCACCTGGATCTCGCCCTCCATGTCCCGGATCGATCGCCACAATGATTCGCCCATTTGGATTGCGGGGTTCAGCAGGAGGATAACTGGGCCTGGGTCTGACAGAATTCGGCTCGCGATCAGTTGGGGGCTGTGAAGCTGTAGAAACCCGCCGTAACTGTACCGCTATCAGTTGTGAGGTAGGCTGCATTATTCTACTAATTTGTGCCCCTCCTACGGGTTGCACCCAAATCACCACGGTTTCTGCATCTTCTTGACTCGCAGTCAACGCAACCGGACTCCCGGCCGGAAGCTGAGGAATATCCCCCGTGAGTTGAGCTTTGGGAATCCTAATCCAGTAGCCTGCTGCCTGTTGATTCCAGCCACTGGTATAGCTAATGGGTCCGTCAGTTCTTACTAAAACTTGCGTACCATCACTGGTTAAATCAATGGATTGAACCCTCGCAATTTGAGCTGGAGTCTGCTGGCGAGTGGGGGGCTGGGTCGGACGCCTGGTAATGGGGTTGCGGTTGATTGGCAACACCGCAATGCCACCTTGATTGCTGATGAAGGACGCTCGCCAGTTCGTGTTAGGGTTAGACATCCGTAGGGTCACCCGAGTCAGGGGGGGTGAAGTGGGCAGTTGCCGAACTTCGATGCGCTCTACCCCATGCTGATTGATCGCCTGCTCCTGTTGGCTGAGTTGTGGCGATACCACGGCTCCTTCAATATCAAGAATCGCTAAGTCACCAGCACGGCTTTGTTGCAACTTAAGCTGCGGGCGATCGCCACTGGTACGGATCAAAAAGCCATTCTGTGTCACTTGGATCGTTTGTACCACAGTCCGGGCTTCGTCCGGAGCTACGGCAGCCGTTTGAGTGCTACCAGACCCCTCATTGCTTGGGGGAGCGGTCGCGGCTCCTCCTGCCGGAGTTGGGGTAGGCAAGTCCACCGTCCATTGGCTAGGGGATAAACCTCGGAATTTGACTTGTTGGGGGTCTAAGGTATAACCAGGACTCAACTCAACTACAATTCGCGTCGTTTCATCGTCAAACTGTCCGATCCGGACAGATTGAATCGCTCCTGTCAGAGGTTGAGTGACAGAGGAACGTCCCAAACTTGTCCCTGGCAAATCAATCACCAAGCGGGTTGGGTTAAAAATCAGTTGCGCCTTGGGCTGAACCCCCCCTTCCGTCGTAAAGTACAGCCGGTTTTGAGCAGCATCAAATCGCCAAGATTGCAGTCTCGCTGCTTCAGCAGCAGAGGACAGCAAAAACACACTTAAGAAACTGGGTAGTAGCCAGTGGAATCTCACGGCAGTTTTTCCTCGTTTGCGTTGCAAAAAAGCGTTCAGCCCTAGGCTGTCAGCTTTCAGCTAAGTTGACTTCGTGCATTCAAAAGCCCCTGGTATGCAAGCATTCCGGCGCTGGCATCCCAAAAGGCTGAGTGCTGAGTGCTGAGTGCTTTGTCAATGGCGGGTTCTCCGGTGTTGGGGTTCTGGCACTCGACTTGTTGAACAATACCATATCATTGGCAGGCGACCAGTCCGATCGACCACACCCTTTGCCCAAGCGATCTGACGGTCAGTGAAACCCTGCTGAGGGCCGATCCCTTTCCAGTAGGTGGGTTTAGAAAAACATAACATCAATGGTCTCTACTCAGAAATTAGCTATCAAAGGATAACCAGATGAGCCAATGGATAGACTCCTGACTGTCAGCTCAAAGTTCTCCAGCCAGACCTCGGTTGATACTCCCTTAAAAGCTCCTTCTGAATTTTGTCTACTTGGACAGGAGGATTTAAGCCGGATCTGGTTAGGAGGTTTAGACGGATGGAGTGAGGACATGGTTGGTGAGTGTTTATACTGAGCCAATCGAATCAAACTCAATTTTCCATCAAATTGCTGCAAATCGCCTAGATCGGCTCTGGAGTTCGCTGAGACTTTCCTCTGAAATTTATGGAGAGAAATCAGCCATCCAATCTAAAATAGCTTGGTTGACCTGCTCTGGACATTCGTCATGGGGGCAGTGTCCAGCGTTTTCTAAGACCAAGAGTTTTAATTGGGGGTTGTAGTCTTGGAACTGGTGGGGACGGGCGAAGCGGGGGGGAATCATACGGTCTTGTGCGCCCCAAATTAACAGCATGGGCAGTGTTAAAGTGGGTAACAAAGTTTTGACACCCGGTCCAAAATGAGGACTGCCGATCGCTTTGAATAATCCACAGAACGCACGGGCTGCTCCTCGGTCAGAGGCGGGTGCTGCTAAGATTTCTACTAATTCGTCCGTAACCGCTTCGGGATTGGCATAGGCAAAACTGACCCAGCGACGCACCATTGCGGGTCGTCGCACGAAATAAAACAGGGTTCTTAGGATGGGGGGAGAAGCGAAAAGGTTTTCTGCTGCCGCGACCGCTGGTTGCAGCCATCTTGGTACTGCCTCCACTCGGACGGCCGGATCGGGCAAACTAATCATGACGATCCCTGCTACCATCTCTGGGTGGGCGGCAGCAGCGGCTAAACAGATCAGGGAACCGATCGAGTTGCCGACCAGGATGACTGGCTGCCTGATGAAAGTCCGCCAGAAGTCGTATAATTGCTCAATCCAAAGCTCGGCGCTATAGTTAGCGGGTGCTTTTTGGGAAGCGCCAAACCCTAGGAAGTCCAAAGCGTACACAGGGCGATCGCGCGCGAGTTCGGTGAGATTTTGTCGCCAGTGACCAATAGAAGCCCCAAAGCCATGCAGCAAAATCAGCGGTGCTGCTGATGGGCAACCAGACTGGGAAGTGATTAAGTTAGAACTTCCCTCTCTCGGGGTCGGTTCTGGATTCGGGGTAGGGGTTCTGGAGGAAGATAGAGAAGCGGGAATATAAGTGTAGCGAGTTTGCCAACCCCGCCACACCCAGTCTCGCTGATTCCCCACCCGTTGCTGCCAATTACAGGAAGTGGTCAAACTTGCCTCTGCTCAAAACATAACTTTACAAAGACCTTATTGACTATCATAAAGCAGGCATTCAGCAGTAGCAGGGACTTGGCTCTGGGGTGATGAGCAGCGCGAAACAACTGGAGAGTCGCTGGCAGACCAAGCAGTTTGAGAATTTAGATTAAAATCTAGACAGAAACTGAATCAGACTGAGTAGAATGGCATTACAAGGAAGCTAAGTGATCCAAGAACTGCTTGCATAGACCTTCATGCCTGTGATCGAAAAAAAACAAAATCAGAATCAGCCCCAGATTAATGAAAACATTCGCTTTCCCCGGATTCGGGTGATCGATAGCGACGGTGCTCAGCTAGGAATTCTGCTGCCAAAGGAAGCTTTGCAGCTAGCGGCGGAAAAAGAACTGGACCTAGTTTTGGTCAGTGACAAAGCCGATCCGCCGGTGTGCCGAATTATAGACTACGGCAAGTTTAAGTTCGAGCAGGAAAAGAAAGCACGGGAGGCAAAGCGGAAGCAGCATACTGCGGACGTGAAAGAAGTCAAAATGCGCTACACCATCGAGGAACATGATTATCAGGTGCGCCTCTCTCAAGCAAATCGCTTTCTCAAAGCTGGAGACAAGGTAAAAGCCACCATCCAATTTCGAGGTCGAGAAATCCAACACAGCAACTTAGCGGAGGATTTGCTCAAGCGTATGGCAACGGACTTGCAAACAGTTGCAGAAGTACAGCAATTTCCCAAAAAAGAGGGGCGCAGCATGATGATGCTGCTATCTCCGAAAAAATAGGAGACAAGGGTGAAGTTCGGATGGCGATCGCTTGATTCATCCTTGGATCTCTCATCTTGTACCATCACTCTTATCAGGGACACGCTACCACAGAGGGGTTTTTTCGCTGCATGGAACTAACAAATCAGCGGTTGGCCAAGAACCGGTGGGGACAGGGATTTCTGCGATCGCTTAATCTCCGCCCAGAGGAAGTTGAGCGGACTTTACTGATGTTCGCTGTCTACACCGTTACCTCAGTGGGCCTGATCTGGTTGGAGTTAAGTACGATCAGCATCTTTCTAGAGGAATACGGAGCCGACAAAATCCCTTGGATTTATATTGCCACGGCGGCCACAGGTTCCGGGTTGGGCTTCTTATACTCCTGGCTGCAAAAAGTGCTGCCACTGCGACGGGTAATTGTGGTCATCCTGCTGTTGATGGCCATGCCCCTATTCCTGTTTCGCTTTGGCATTATTCTGAAAGATGTTCAACTCAATTTCTGGATTGCAATTCTCAAAGTTGGGTTCCTAACATTATTCCTGACTTGGCTGTGGGTGGAGGCTTGCTATAACCTCAGCGACCTTAATACCTCCATCACCTCCAATCAACTCTTCAACATTCGGGAAATTAAACGCACCTATCCCATTGTCAGCAGTGGTTACTTAGTGGCTGGCGTGGTTAGTGGCTTTTCCCTGCCACTTCTGATCAAAGTTGTAGGATTAGACAACGTCACCCTGGTCTCTGGGGTGATGGTAATTCTAGGAGCCAGTATCCTCTTCTACTTATCAGAGAGCTACCAACAAGCCTTTCCTGATTCAACACGCTGGATTGAAGATGAAGATGACCAGCCAGAATTTACCACCCGCCGGATTATGGGGCCACTCAAAGGCTATATCATCCCCCTGGTGGCTTTTTTCGCCTTAGCAGAAATTCTCTACGTTTTTGTTGATTTTCAATTTTTTAGCCAGCTTGAATTGCAATATCCTGATGCGGAGGAAGGCGGTAGCCAAATTGCGAAATTTTTAGGTTTGTTTGAAGGAACGATCAGCATTTGCCAAGTCGGTACCCAATGGTTTGCCTCTAGTCGCCTTGTCGATCGGATCGGGGTCTTTGTCACAGCAATGGTTCTCCCCGGTGCGACAGCTTTGCTGGGTTTGTTTTCCTTAGCTGGTTCTATATCAGGGGTGTTTTCCGTTTTTGTCGGGATGGTGATTCTGAGGTTTTTGGATGAATTGCTGCACTATACCCTACAAGAAACCAGCGGACCTGTGCTGTTCCAGCCTATCCCCGATAACATTCGCAGCTCGATCCAAACCCTGGTAAATGGGGTGGCTGAACCTTTATCAACCGGCCTGACAGGTGCAGGGATTTTATTAATCCTGTGGTTGATTCATTTAATGATGCCCATCCAGGACAATCAACACAAGGTAGAAAGTTGGGTGTTTGTGGGGCTGATCGTTGCGACTGCGGTGGTTTGGCTGCTGGTGATTTGGTTAATTCGCTCCCAGTATGTTGGCTTGTTGGTAAAAAGTGCAGAACGGGGGCGTTTGGGGGTTTCGGATGTAGACCTGCGGGCTTTGAAGCGGGCGGTGGTGGAAACCTTAGAAAATCCTGGGCCTGAGGCGGATAAGCGCTCTTGTATTGAGCTGCTCACCCAAATTGACCCGAAGAATGTAGGTGAGGTGCTGGCTCCCTTGCTGGAGGTGTTGTCTCCGACTTTACAGCGCCAGAGTTTGGAAACGATGCTGAATCACCCCAATCCCGCCTATCTGGAGCCGATGCGACGGTTGACTCGTCGCCCTCTCCCACCAGAAGTTCTAGCCTTGGCTTTACGCTATATCTGGCTGACGGAACCAGAACCGGATATCGATCAGTTGCGGCCTTATTTACAATCTTCGGTGGATGCAGTGGTGCGGGCGACGGCGGCGGCGTTGATTTTGCGACGGGGCGATCGCGAACAAAAGGCAGAAGCAACTAATGCTTTGCGACGAATGCTGATGAATAAGCAAGAGCGGGAACGGGTGATGGGGACTCGCGCTTTGGGGGAAGCAGATTATTTGCAGGGTCTACGACTCTACATCCCGAATTTGTTGCAAGATGAATCGCTACGGGTGCGCTGTGCTTTGTTAGAGGTAATTGCCTCGACTCACTTAGAGGAATACTATCCTTCTTTGTTGCGGGGGTTGTCTTACAAGTCTACCCGCGAGGCAGCGCTGCAAGCTTTGGTACGGTTGGATAATGATGCCATTCCGCTGCTGGTGAATTTGGCGAATGATATTCATAAGTCAGATTTGGTCCGGTTGCAAGCTTGGACTGCGATCGGTCAAATTGGGACGCTGGAGGCTCTTGATGCTTTAGTCACTCACATGATGACGGCTTGGGGGACGGCACGCCGTAATATTCTCCGAATCTTGCTGAAAATGCCCAGAGAAGCGGGAATTGAAGGGGTTCTAGACCGAATGGGTCGTAGTGGCTTGGAAATTTTAATCGAACAAGAGTTGATGTTTCTCGGTCAAATTTATGCAGCTTTAATGGATTTGGCTGAGGTGGGAGGCCGTAGGCCTGAGGGAGAATTGAGTCCGGCACGGATCGGTGAGAATGGGCAGAAGGTAACGGATTATGCAGAATTGCTGCGTCGGGCTCTGAAGGGGTTGGAAGCAGACTCGGTAGAGCGGTGTTTCTTGTTGATGAAGTTTCTTTATCCGTTGGATGCGATCCAAGCGGCAGCTTTTAATATTCAGTCAGATTCTCGCTCGAATGTGGCGCGGGGGCTGGAAATTTTGGACAATACGGTGGATATCCCTAGCAAGCGAGCGCTGATTAATGTTCTAGATCGGCACTCAGAGTTAGAGAAATTGCAAAGTCTGTCAGAGTTGGTCAGTTATCGACCTCTGAGTCCGAGCGATCGCCTGCGTCGCTTGTTGGAGTTACGTCACTTCCTCTCTGATTGGGCTTTGGCCTGTTGTTTCCACTTAGCGCGATCGGCTCGCTGGAGCTTGACGGCCGAACAGACTTTGGTGTGCCTGCGACATCCAACTGGGTTTGTGCGGGAAGCTGCACTCGCTTATTTGAGGGTGGCTTCGCCCCGTGCTCTGGTGGAATTGCTACCGATGCTACAAAATGATCCTGATAGCCTCGTTGCTGCCCAAGTGCAGCAAATGATGGCAGAATTGGGCGTCGGACCAACAACCCCCCACGCGGCTCCGGGTTAAAACTGAAGGGGAAGGGAAATGGGGTTGCGGCTCGGGGAATTGTTATTTGTGATTTCGGATTGGTTTGTGAGTACAAATCGTCCAACTTAACACCCAATTACCCCTGTATCAATGACTAATGGCTACTGACCTTGACCTTCCCCCTTACTCTTCCCAATCTCACATAAAAATTGCTTATGTTAACCAGCGTCGAGCGCTTATTATTTGTCAGGGGAGTTCCGATTTTTAAGGAACTACGGGATGATTTTCTCGTGCGTTTAGCATCTGTGATGGATGAACTCTCTTTCCCAGCCAAGTACACCATTTTTACTGAAGGCCAAGAGGGGCGATCCCTTTATATTGTCGTTTCTGGGAAAGTGAGAGTCCATATTGGCGATCGCGATTTAGCACAGTTAGAACAGGGAGCTTGCTTTGGCGAAATGTCGCTCTTTGACGCTGAACCTCGTTCTGCTTCAATCACGACCCTTGAGAAGTGTGAGTGTCTGATGCTCACTCAGATGCAGCTTTATGATGCGATCGACGAGACGCCAGGAATTGCTGTTAATATCATCCGCCTTTTGTCCCGTCGTATCCGTGAACTCAACCAAAAATTGAATGCTAAACAAGCAGTAGCTGAACCACCCGGAGAAGCTGCTAAAGTTGCTGAAATGCGTTGATCGTTCAAGGTGACTGATGCCCTCTCAGGTAGTAAGGTGTGTTGAAGATACCTTACTACCTGACTTTCCATACCCTCTTTTGCTACAGGATACACATGATGAGGAAATCGGGAAGAGGAGAAGTCTTTAACGGATGAACAGGGAGCAAAAGCGCTCTTTTTTTGCTGAGAATTCCATAACAAACCAGAGCGAATCCGGTCCCTCGGAACGATCGAGCAAATTGTTTCCCCTTTTCCCTTTCCCTTCATTCTGGTGCAACTGGAATGAATCTCATTGAGGCGGTCTGTAGAATGTAGCTACTCCTTCCTTACAGCAGGCGGAAAATAAACGGATAGCGATAGGGTTCATTTGGATCGCTAAGGATCTTGAGGAGAGCCATAATTGTTAATCCCCAATGCAGAAGATAACCAATAGGAATCAGGATCAATCCCAGCAAACCAAAGGTGAGGAACGTTAAAGCTGCAATAATAGCTCCATAAAACCACACATTAAAGTGAAAGTTGATTGCTTCTGTGGCATTATCTTTAACAACCGGGTCATCCGATACAAATAAAATTGCAATGGGTATGCCCACAGAGAACAAAGTCGTACTCAAAAAAATTGCCCCGTGAGACAACACTGATAATAGTTTTCGCTTGTCTGAGTCGTACATTCTAAACCTACCTGTTCTATTAAATTGCTACCTTTTGTCTAACTATAACACAAGCCTTCTAGCCAGTCGCTAGGTGCGATTACCGTCCACCCCAAACATTGGGATTACCCCCTCTCAGATCGAGGCTGTCGATACCGAAACCATGATGATTCAATTTTACAGGAGCCTCCACAGCTCGTTGATTCTGCATCAGCTTAGGATTCATAACTTATTGCTCAGATCTTAAGAAGAACTCGCTATCAACTATCAACTTTTGAAAAAAACAGAAAAATATTACGGGTAATGCTACTCAAACAATCGCAAAATAAAAGGATAACGATAAGGCTGGTTAGGCTCCTCAATCACTTTTAGAATTGCGACGGCGGGCATGATCCAACTGAAAATTAGTAAAAGTGGTAGCAAAGCAAAACCGATCAAGACAAAAATCAGTAAGGTAAATACAAAAGCATACAGATAAATGTTAATATGAAAATTGATGGATTCCTTCGCATTCTCTCTGACAACTGTATCATCTGATACAAATAAAATGCCGAGGGGAAGGCCAATAGAAATAATGAATGGGCTAAAAAATATAGCGCCGTGACATAGCCCAGACATCAGCTTCCGCTTGTTGTCGGAGTCATACATATTTAGCATTTTTCTCCTCTACCGATTAACTTGCCTTTTTTCCAAACTTTAGCACAGACCCGCTCAAACTGTTACTCAAGCTATTGCGTCTGGTCAACTGCTACGCTATTGAGCTGTTTGTCATTTTGCTGGCGAATCGGAATCTCGATCGTAAATTCTGCTCCCTCCCCTGGTTCCGATAGACAATACAACCGTCCGCCATGTTTTTCTACTACAATCTGATAGCTAATCGATAAGCCCAAGCCTGTACCACTCCCAACAGGTTTAGTCGTAAAAAAGGGGTCAAATAGCTTATTCCGCACTTCTTCAGGCATTCCTGGGCCATTATCAACAATCCGAATCGTCAGATGATTAGACAAAGCTGAGTCACCGGTTGCAGCATCATCCTCTAGGACTTCAGTCCGAATCCAAATCGTAGGCAATGCTGTTTTCGGCGCGGTCGCTCCTTCTTCTCCTTGCTGCTTCGCTCTAACCTCTTCCAAAGCATCAATCGCATTTGCCAAGAGATTCATAAATACTTGATTGAGTTGTCCCGCGTAACATTCCACCAGCGGTAAATTGCCATACTCTTTCATCACTGTAATGCCATAGCAGTCTGCTTTTTCTTTCAGCCGACTTTGCAGGATAAGTAGCGTGCTGTCAATACCTTCGTGGATATTCACTTTCTTCACTTCTGATTCGTCAAGCCGTGAAAAGTTTCGTAGCGATAGGACGATCTGACGAATTCGTTCAGCTCCTACCTTCATAGAAGATAATAATTTAGGCAAATCAATCTTGATAAATTCCAGATCGATCGTTGCTATTTGCGCTTTAATTTCTGAGGGAGGCTCTGGATATTGTTGTTCATAGAGTTCTACCAAGCTTAGTAAATCTAAGGCATATTGGCTGGCATAGACAATATTGCCGTAAATAAAATTAATGGGATTGTTAATTTCATGAGCAACGCCTGCTACCATTTGACCCAACGATGACATTTTTTCAGTTTGAATTAAATGAGATTGGGTTTTTTGTAGTTGCTGCAATGTCCGCTCTAATTTTTCTGCTTGAGCTTGTGCATGAAATGCAACTTCACGAGTTTGATTGTAAAGTTCTGCTTGGTCAATGGCGATTGCTAGTTGATTAATGACCCCAACTAACAGTTCTAATTCACTGTCGCGCCAGCTACGCACGCAACTATGATGTCCACACCCTAAAACACCAATTTCTCCGGACTGAGTTTGAATCGGCAGCATTAAAACTGAAACTAAGCTAAAAGATACAACAAAATCGCGGAGCCAAGGATCGGATACTGTATTAGCATCATCAACCGAAATAATTTCTAATTGCAGCAACCGCTCAGTCCAAAACCCAAGTTCTTTCACAGAATATTTCCCGAGGTAGCTGGAAAAAGTTAAATCTTTCGCTTCATTAACAATTTCCCAATAACCCGTATTTAAAAATTTAGGCTTTAACTCCTGAGTCGGTCGCTGTTCGGAGTAGAAATCATCCATTCCTTCTTGAAAATTGGCTTCCACCTGCACCTGTTCCCCCTCCTCTCCAGAGCGATACCAGAGAAAGTAACAACGATCGATTTGTAATAAATTGCGGATTTCAGTAACAGCCGTTTCGAGGATCGTATCGAGGTCGAGAGAATTGCGGATCTGACTTGCAAGGCGGTTAAGCAGTTCTTCGTGCTGAGCGAGTTCTCGAAAGCGAGCTTCAGACTGCTGGAGAGCTAGCTGAACTTGTTTACGTTCAGTTACATCTAGAGCTAAACCAATTAATCCAATTCCTTGACCATACTTATCTTTAATCTTGGCTTTAAAAATGGCTAAATCATGGTATTTACCATCTACAAATTTGATGACTTGTTCTGATTGATGGGGTCGATCTTGGCTCCAGCACACAGCATCAGCAGCCATAAAGTTAGCAGCTTCTTGTTCGCCTAAAATTTCTGAATAATGCGGTACTTCCAGAAATCGAGATTCAGGGACACCTAGATTTTCACAAAATGTCTTGTTGACAAACTGTATCTGACCTTTGGTATCAGTCATCCAAATCCAGATCGGCGCATTGTCAAGAATTGTTCTTAAGGTATGTTCTTGCTTCGCTAATTGTTCTTCTACCTGCTTGCGTAGCGAAGTGAATTGCTCGGCATCACCGAGAGCAGGGTTAGCAACAGTCAGGGATGAGTTTTCCCGGTGAAATGCTAAGGTTGGTTCGGTTTGATTCTGTTCTGCTTTTGCTGATTGCTCTTTCTTATTGTTGGGTTTGAGTGGGTGGTTAACTACTTCTAAATAAGTGGAAATGGTTAGTGCTTCAATTTGAGAATTGAATAAAACTAAAATTACTGCTATGCAGAGAAAGATACTGGCTGTAATGGCATTGAACAATACTGCCAGCTCATAATTAGGATGCCAGATTGTCCAAATTTTTAGCAAGTGGCTAGTGCCACCAACAATCATGGAAATGCTCAATAAGAAAAACAGCAACTGCAATAACTTTTCTCGCTTACGAGCTAAATACATCAGGCTTATTGAAATTGAATAAGAAGTGAGTCCGATGAGAGAGTTTGAGGTCACTTCAAATTTGATTAATTCTGGTTTCCAGAGATAGCAATAATCCTGAGGAATGCCTGGAGTTAGTGTCAAAAAAAATGGGGATACTTCTAACATGGTATTAACTTTGAATGGGTCAGGGATGAACAGGGTTTTATAATAGTGTTTGCCATCGATCGATGAACCAGCAATTAAATAGTGATCGCCAGTTTGTTTATTGCAGCATTTAATTTTTTTAGCCCCTCCGAATCTCGATCGTTAAATTTGATTCTAGAGGCTTTCGGTGATTATAGATTCCCTGATACTTTTATTTTTGTAATCAGCTATCATTGGTATCTAATATTTTTTGACTTAGCTGATTGCTAGATCTTATTATTAAAGTTCCTGCTTAGATTTTATAAGCTTTTATGCACTTTGGGTTGACCTAGGGGAGACCTGCTAAAATTTAAGTCAGAGTTACGCTGAGTCCTACTATTTGCTCTTTTTTCTGTATCTATCGCTACAAAATTTATATTTACAATAAGTATAAAACAAAGAACGCTTCTGTTTTCTGTCAATCAAGAACCTACTTTCGGAAGCCAGCGAAATTTCGTAACCTCGCCCTCTGGAGAGTGGCTGGTTGAGGGAATGCTTATAATAATAGATTGGCTGAGGAATCCCTAATCAACTTCATGATGACCCCAGAACTTGAGACTGAACTGCACCTCGCGATCGAACGTCGGCGCAACTTTGCAATTATCTCCCACCCTGACGCGGGTAAAACGACTCTGACTGAGAAACTGCTGCTGTACGGAGGAGCGATTCACGAAGCGGGGGCCGTGAAAGCGCGGCGAGCTCAGCGCCATGCAACCTCAGACTGGATGGCGATGGAACAGCAACGGGGTATTTCCATTACCTCTACGGTTTTGCAGTTCGAGTATCAAAACTATCAGATTAATCTGCTGGATACTCCCGGACACCAAGACTTCAGCGAAGATACCTACCGAACTCTGGCCGCGGCGGATAATGCTGTGATGCTGGAGGATGCGGCGAAAGGGTTGGAACCGCAGACGCGAAAATTGTTTGAAGTTTGTCGGATGCGACAAATTCCAATTTTTACCTTTTTCAACAAACTCGACCGACCTGGACGGGAACCTCTGGAACTGCTGGATGAAATTGAAAAGGAATTGGGGTTGCAGACTTATCCCGTGAATTGGCCCATTGGGATGGGCGATCGCTTTAAAGGTGTGTTCGATCGCCGGAAACGCCAAATTCACCTGTTCGAGCGTAGCGGACATGGGTCGCGGGAAGCGATCGATACCGTGGTTGATTTGGGCGATCCTCGCATTGAAAATCTCCTCGAACAAGACCTGTACTATCAACTCAAAGAAGAATTAGAACTGCTGGAAGAATTGGGAACAGAACTTGATTTAGAGTTAGTTCATGCTGGCAAAATGACGCCGGTCTTTTTTGGTAGCGCCATGACTAACTTTGGCGTTGAATTATTTTTAGATGCCTTTTTAGACTACGGCCTCCAACCTGGTCCTCACAGAAGCAGCGTCGGCGACATCGAACCAGGTTACCCAGAATTTAGTGGATTCGTCTTTAAGCTGCAAGCAAATATGGACCCGAAACATCGAGACCGGGTTGCCTTCGTGCGAGTTTGTACAGGCAAATTTGAAAAAGATATGACGGTCAATCATGCTCGGACCGGTAAATTGGTGCGCTTGTCCAGACCCCAAAAATTATTTGCCCAAGAGCGAGAATCGATTGAAGTTGCTTATCCAGGGGATGTTATTGGTTTAAATAATCCGGGAGTCTTTGCGATTGGAGATACGATTTACTGCGGTCAAAAACTAGAGTACGAGGGAATTCCTTGTTTTTCTCCAGAATTGTTTGCTTACTTAAGAAATCCCAACCCTTCTAAATTTAAGCAGTTTCGCAAAGGTGTTTCTGAATTACGAGAAGAAGGTGCAGTACAAATTATGTACTCAGTGGACGAAGCGAAACGCGAGCCAATTTTAGCGGCTGTGGGACAATTACAATTTGAGGTAGTGCAGTTCCGCATGCAGAGTGAATATGGGGTTGAAACTCAGTTGGAATTGTTGCCATTTAGTGTAGCTCGCTGGGTTGATGGCGGTTGGGAGGCCCTGCAAAAAGTTGGGCGCTTGTTCAATACTGTGACGGTGAAAGATAATTGGGGACGACCCGTCTTACTATTTAGAAATGAGTGGAATTGCCATCAGGTAGAAGCGGACCATCCGGAGTTAAAATTGAAGGCGATCGCTCCGGTTGCTTCAGGCTTAGAGATGCAAGAAGATTGAGGTAAATTTAAGAGTTTTACTGCAATCAAATCACCCAAATCACTCACTGGTCAGATTCAGAATGAAGTTTCCAAAACAGAGGAAAAGTTGGTGAAAAATTTTCAGGAACATTTCCAACGCATTCTCTGACCAGAGTTCTTAAAAGCCATCTTCAAAACTCTCAAGTTTGTAAATCAGTTTGTCAGTTGAGTTTCCTACCTCAACCCAACCTCCAATTGTTAAGCTCCAAACTAGGGACTAATCAGATTGGCTCGCTCCCTTCTTAACCGCAGAACTCCGATCAAATCCCAACTCTCCTTGTCGCTGGCAATCAATTAAAAACTGCTGTAGTTGTTCGTAACAGTTGAATGCAAGTCACGAAATTACAAACAATAAAGTCTAGGCTATCTTGGAAGAGAAGCTACAGCAAGCACGTTCATGGCCGCTCCTACCAATCCCAATCAACCGGGTTCACCTATGGCAAATTCTCTCGAGGCTGGGTTAGCAGCTTTGAAGGCAAAAGATTACTTAGCTGCGATCGCTCACCTCGAACCCATTGCAGAAACTCAACCAAATCAACCGTCAGGGTTCCAGGCACAGATGGGGTTGGTGGTTGCTTACCAAAAAACTGGACAGGTGAAACGAGCGATCGCTCTATGTTCCACCCTCACCAAAAATCCTAATGAACAAATTAAAACTTGGGCCGATCGCACCTTAAAAACTTTAGTCAAACGCCATTTACCGCAGCAAGCAACAGCACCACTTCCACCACCCCCCCCAAACCGCCTCAAGCACCCAGAAACCCAGCAACTCACCGATCCAACTGGTTTTGTGCCATTCAACCAACCAGCGACCCCACCTTCCCCCGTACCACCCCCCCCAAGCGACTTGACCGGATTTGTCCCCCTCGATCCGACAGCCACACCTAAACCCACAAAACCAAACTCGGTGTCGCCACCCCCCCTTCTCACTCGTCAGTTGCCATCCGGTCCAACGACCGATCGCCCACCAGCAGTAGAACCTCCTGCTACCTCTTCGGAAGTAGATCCCACCGCTTCCACCCTTCTGGACTTCCCTAAGTCGGCCGGTACATCCCCCCAAACGTCAGAATTCAGCGAAAACACCTCCCCAACGTCCTTACCCTATCAATTAACTTGGCGTCAAGCAGGTCGTGTCCAAAAGTGGCGTCCCCTCAAAGCGCTGAACTTCACTCGCTTTTGGTTTGAGCAAGCATTGACCGCGATCGCGTTTTTTTGGCTAACTCTCTACGTCGTTAGATTCCTAGAACTAACCCTCAATGACTTTCTGGTCCGACTTCCTTATCTAGAACCCATCCAAATTTTCTACCGCGATCCAACTTTATTTCTTTATACCGCTTGCTTATTACTTCTCGTTCTATCTCCTTGGTTAATGGATGGGTTGCTGAAACTCTGCTACGGCCTTCAACCCTTACCCCTAACTACTTTATTTAATTGCAGCCAAGAAGCAAATCGGGTCCTGCGAAACTTCACGAGCAAGACAGGTAAGCCGATACCGACGTTAAAAATCTTACCGATTTCAGCACCCTTTGCTATCACTTATGGCTGTTTGCCTCGCTTTGCGCGGATCGTTGTTAGTCAAGGATTATTGGATCGACTGGCAGAAGATGAAATTGCTACCATTTATGCTCGTGAGTTGGGGCACATTGCCCACTGGGATTTTGTTCTGATGTCGCTGGCTACCCTGATTTTGCAAATTCCCTACACGCTTTATTGGCAAGTAGCTGGTTGGGGAGAACGAGTTAAAGACTTAAGCGAGCAACTACTCCCCGCCTTCATGAAACCTGCGTTGCCTTATGGGATTGCTTTCCTGCGGGGTGTAATGGCAGGGGTGGCAGCGTTAAACTACGGTATCTTTTGGCTGCTGCGGTGGCCCATGCTCTGGGTTTCTCGGCGACGGGTGTTTTATAGCGATCGCTTTGCTGTGGAAGCGACCGGCAACCCTAACGGCCTCACCCGCGCTTTAGCCAAAATTGCGATCGGCATGGCTGAGGATGTTCAGCAACAGCAACAAACCAGCACCTTGCTAGAAGGTTTTGAGCTGCTAATGCCACTGGGGTACAATCAAGCAGTGGTACTAGGTTCAGTGGCCTGTCAGACTCCCCTTGAACCGATTTTACAGTGGGACCTCAGCAATCCTGAGCGCTACTGGCTCGTAATGAATCAGACTCACCCCCTGCTTGGGGAGCGCTTGCAACTACTAGCTATTTATGCTCAATATTGGAAATTAGAAACAGAGTTTGATTTGGTCAGTCAAGAGAGCGGGGAACAGAAGCAGAAGAAAAAGTTATCGTTGACCCTTCCCCAGCGCCTGCTTCTCCAAGGTGCGCCTTTTTTTGGGATTCCGATGAGTTTGGCTCTGGTTGGTGCAATTTGGGTGATGGGAGGGATATTTTCGGTTCTGAATATCTGGCAGCTTGATTGGTTATGGGGCGATCGCGGGATTCTCCTTGGTTGCTTGCCGATCGGCTTTAGTCTCGGCACCTTTTTCCGCTTCAATCACTATTTTCCTGATATCCAACCTTTTGGAGTTAAGGAACCAAGCCTGCCAACAATCTTATCCAATCCAGCAGCCATCCCCCTTGATAGTCAACCGGTCCGCTTGCAAGGAGAATTGTTGGGGCGGAGGGGTATGAGCAATTGGTTAGGACAGGATTTAATGTTGCAAACCACGACCGGTTTAGTCAGGTTACATCACGTTTCTATCCTTGGTCCCGTTGGTAATTTATGGCCAGTCTCCACCCGTCCCAGTGATTTGGTGGGTAAAACTGTTGTGGCGACTGGCTGGTTGCGTCGAGGTGCAACTCCTTGGATCGACGTTGAATCTGTGAAAGCTCAAGGTGGCAGAACCAGTTACAGCAACCATCCTATTTGGTCTACCATTGTTGCCTGTGTGGCGGCTTGTTGGGGAGCTTACACGATCTTTCGCGGGGGGGCCTGATGCGACCGGGAAACCGAGGCATCACTTCTGCTCTCTGGCTTCTGCATTTTGTAAAGAAAGGTTGCATCTTGACCGAATCGGTGTTACATTTATTTACATGAATCGGATTGACCCAACTTGAGGTTAAGCAGCCAGTTGGCTAAAACCCCAAAAAGTGCCACGTAAAATTTGTCAACCTCCCAACACAGCAAGTTCAGCCAGCCGCACCAGTCGGCTGTTTTTTTTGCAGGTTCAGAATGTTTGTGGAAGGAAGTTGGGATTCTCTGCTACCATGACCTGACTTAAAGGCTGAAATCTTTGCAGATAACTAGATTCATCTACCAGGGTGTGATACCTTAAAGTATGGTTAGATACTAGCCTGCCCCAGCAAGGGGACGCATGAGTCAGCAAAGTATCTAAGTCGTTTGGTCGGATCAGGCAATAAAAGCCTAAAATGTTAGTCAATCTATGCCTTACCGTACTAAACTGAATATTGGCATCCTGGTTCATTGAGCTTTAAATCCTTGGCAATTGATTCACACAGTCCTGGCTATAAACATTCTGAATCAAGACTCGAAGCAAGTAATACAGAATAACCTATAGCCTCACTTTTTTAGTGATGACCAAAAGTTTACACAACAACCTTACAGTTAAAAGTTCTCTGCATCGCTTGGTTCGTGCAGGGAACAGGATTTTGAATCATCTTTTGCTAAAAGGTGAAGCCAGGTGTCAAGGTTGGTCAAAAAAACAGGCAGGTTTGGCAGTTGCTCTCTCCTGGCCCAAAGTCAATGTTGAGTTGACTGATGGCAATGATTTTCTAACGAACCCATTTTCGATCCAATTGTGGAGGAATCTTTCATGTCTATTCGCTTGTATGTAGGAAATCTACCTAAAGAACTAGAACGTCAAGAATTGCAATCTGTTTTTGCTCCAGAGGGTGACTCTGTAACTGCAAAGGTCATTACAGACCGTAAAACTGGCAAGTGTCGGGGTTTCGGCTTTGTGACAGTACCAACCGATGAACAAGCTGACCAAATCATCGAGAAGTACAACGGGTTTATGTTCAAGGACAGCCCCCTGAAAATTGAAAAGGCTTTGCCTCGTTCTAAAGGGAAAGGTGAGAAGGGAGAGGAAGATCAGTCGCAGCAGCCTCAAGGTCAAGCGCTGCCTCAACCTCAACCTCAGCAGCGTGCTGCTTCTGGAAATCCAGGTGGAGGTAAAAGCAACCGTCGCCGGGAGAAAGATAAGAATCGTCGCTCCACCTCAACCTCTAGCTATTCAGGGGATAGCGGTGCGGTTCAACCAGATCCACGTTGGGCCAGTGCTCTTGAAGAACTCAAGCAGAGACTACTGGCTGCTCAAACGAATTCTTAGGGCGATCGCAGCTAGTGATTGCTCTCCAGGTCAAACCTGGTATATCCCGGTGCTGTACTGCAAGTTCAGTGCCGGGATTTATAGAAGGACGGTTGAGGATGACAGCAGTTTGCAACTGCTCGCTTGGTAAGGTTGGAGCTATTTAAATATAAATAGGACTTGCTGAAAAAAGCTAAAACCTGCTTTCATCAAGGGTCCATTCGGCCTGAAAAGCCCTCTCAAGCGCTCCCCAATCTGGTGCTAGACCTCGAAACGTTTGCACTTTTTGTCCCTTTTCCCCCTTTCCCCCTTTTTTCCCTTTCCCCCCTTTCCCCCTTTTCCCCCCTTTTTTACCCTTCTTCAGCAAGCCCTAAATAGATGAGCCTGCCTCTTTTCTAGTGAAAGAGACAGGCGATCGCCCAACACCGCTCCATCAAGGCTAAAGCGCTTTTGACCTCAGCAGAGCTAAAGGTAAACATAGCAACTTCCGGGGAGTAGAAACATAGGCTCGCTTGCGGAAGACATCATAGTGATTGCGTTCGAT
>JBLNEP010000139.1:0-14044 GCA_050262755.1 Actinomycetota bacterium
AGAGCCTTCTTAACTGGGTACGATGGTCGTTCTGTTTTGGAAGTTGGTCAGGGAGATATCGGACGCATCAATCGCTTGTGTTCGCACCTGGACAATCTTCTCAGTCGTGCTGCCACCTCAACATCGAAGCGTCAGCGCTACAAAATGAGAAAAGCAGCCAATCGCATTAGAGAGCGTATTAGCTGCTTGGTGAAAGATTTACACAATCAGGTTGCTTCCTTGCTAGTTCGGAGTTACAAGCTGATTTTTCTGCCTACCTACGAAACCTCTCAAATGGTTCTCAAATCAGCGAGAAAAATCAATCGCAAGTCAGTGAGAAATATGCTGACTTGGAGTCACTACAAATTTGCTTGTCATCTAGAGCAAATGGCAAAACGACATGGGGTGATTGTGGTTCGATGCAACGAGTCTTATACCTCTAAAACCTGCACGAATTGCGGTCATATTCACAATAAGTTGGGTGGCTCTAAGGTTTTCAACTGTTCTAACTGTGGCGTCCGGCTCAAGCGGGATGTCAACGGCGCCCGCAATATTCTATTGCGGGCTTTGCAGGCAACTGCCTTCTCGGTCAGAGATGCTGTACTTACTCTAAATCCTCAGTTATGAGTGATTTAGTGAGGTTGAATGTTGCACTTAACCCCAGACTTTCATCCGCTTACTGCTGTTCGACCCCGGTCTCCCTGACTCCTGAGCGAGGGAGCAAGGAACCAGGGTTGAGGTCAGTCTATGAACCGAATTTGATATAATCAACTTTTACCCAAAGTTTTGGGGACCTAAATTGGAAGCAAAAACCGCTAACAATCCAGTGGAAGCTTTGATTAAATCTGGGAAGCATCGTATCAAGTCAGTTCAAAATTAAATCGAGTGGCGATCGCTCAGAAATCTCCTGACTTTATCCCCCTGAGAGTAGAACAAATAAGTTTTGACGGATGTAGATGGAATGTCTAGATGAAGCTAAACTGTAAAATTCCTTGTCCCTGTGTCACGATCGAATGATGCTAAAAAAAACAGTCCCCACAAGTCTTTTTAAGTGAAATTTGGAGTAATTTTCAGTAAGCTATAGAGCTTCTGAGTAGATAACCACAAAAATACTGATGTTTATACGTCATTAGAGGCAGCCAACGATGAGGAGAAGTTTGAGAAACAAGATTTTTTTGAAAATAACGTTACTAATTCAGAGACTCAAACACCTCATAACTCGCATCAGTCTGTTCAGTGTTAAGCAACGTTTTTCCTCACCACCCCCCCTGAAATCTGCTCCCCTACCCAGCGATGAAGAAGAGCGGCTAAAAGCACTCATTCAGTATAATATTTTAGATACTGACCCTGAAGAAGCATTTGAGGACTTGACAACTTTAGCCTCATATATTTGTGGGACTCCCATTGCTTTGGTCAGTTTAGTGGATGCAAACCGACAGTGGTTTAAATCCAAGAAAGGTTTGACAGTAACAGAAACTCCGAGAGAGTTAGCCTTTTGTGCTCATGCGATTTTAAATCCCGATGAATTGCTCGTGGTGCCTAATGCCACAGAAGATGAGCGCTTTGCTGGCAACCCGTTAGTCACCTCCGATCCTCATATTCGATTTTATGCTGGCACTCCCCTTGTCACTCCTGATGGTTTTCCCATTGGCACTCTATGTGCGATCGATACAACTCCCCGTCAGTTAACAACGGAACAGCTAGAAGCACTGCGAATTTTGGGCCGCCAAGTCATGAATCAAATGGAGTTACGGATCAATTTAACAAAATTAAAGCGGGCCTACCATCGGCAAAAGCAAGTTGAGGATAAAATGCGAGCGTCTGACGAGCAAGTGGTCAATCTTTTAGAAGGGATGACCGATGCTTTTTTTGCCTTAGACCGTCAGTGGAAATTTACTTATGTTAATTATAAAGCTGCACAGCTTTTGCAGAAGTCTACTGAAGATTTATTGGGAAATAATATCTGGGACTTTTTCCCTGATTCGGTCAATTCAACGTTTTCTCAAGAGCTAAAAACAGCAGTTTCTCGACAAGTTGGGGTAAATTTTGAAGAATTTTATCCATTTTTAAAGAAGTGGTTTGAAGTGAGAGCATTTCCCTCTTATGATGGTCTTTCTATTTTTTTTCATGACATCACCAAGCGCAAGCAGATGCAAGCTGCCTTAACAATAGAGCAGAAAAAAACAGAAAGTTTATTGCTCAATATATTACCAAAACCTATTGCCGATCGCTTAAAACAAGCACAATCTCTCATAGCCGATCGGTTTGATGAAACAACAATTTTGTTTGCTGACCTCGTTAATTTTACTCAGCTTTCCACTCAGATGCCTGCAACGGAGATCGTGTATTTTCTGAATGAGATTTTTTCAGCCTTCGATCGGTTAACAGAGCAGTACGGATTAGAAAAGATTAAGACGATTGGGGATGCTTATATGGTAGCAGGTGGTATTCCCACTCCCCGGAGCGATCATGCAGAGGCGATCGCAGACATGGCCCTAGATATCTTGGCAGCAGTGAACCAATTTAATCAACAACGGGGAGAAAACTTTCAGATCCGCATTGGGATTCATAGCGGGCCCGTGATTGCGGGAGTGATCGGGACCAAGAAATTTACTTATGATTTGTGGGGAGATGCGGTGAATACCGCTAGTCGGATGGAATCCCAGGGTTTGGTTGGCAAAATTCAAGTCAGCAGCGATACTTATCAGTTATTGCAGAATCACTATACTTTTGAAGAGCGAGGGATTATTCAAATTAAAGGTAAAGGAGAGATGAGAACTTACCTGCTAACAGGAAGAAAAGCAGAAACCCATTCATCACAGAGTTACTGTTAAGTTTTAACCGAATGAATCGATCTTCTCCACGCAAAAAATGATCGATGAACCCAGAAGTGTTGAATGCAGAAATAAAACTTTACATTTAATCGGACAAGCATCATACAAGGGTCTATCGTAGCTCCAATGGACAATCGAACAGCGGCGGCTCAGTTCCCGTTGCAAATACCGAAACTTATCGAGTCATTTATTTCCATAAAAGGTCGGAATTTCCATAAGTTGTAAAATCAGATCAGCAATCAAGCTCATGTAGATTTGAAAGCTCACACCGTTCACACTCTTTGTCATCAATCTCTCGAGTTTTAAATAATCTTGAGGAACTTCGTGTTCGCTTTTATCACCGCCATCCTAATACTGATAAATCTGTTTATACGCCAGAATAATTGCGGCTAAACTTATGTTTGAGTTGCCATTGAAATCAACTTGACGTTATAATGTGGTACTATGCTATTAGACTTATGCTTGAGTTGCCATTGAAATCAACTTTGGCTGACGTGAGGGGAATTTATCGCCATGTTAACTAAACTTGAAATACCAGACAATTTGCCATTTCTGGAGAGTTTGTGTTGGCAGAGAGAAGGATTTAAAAACTTCACCCCATTAGAGATGCTGAGGCGCTATGAGCGAGGGTGGCATTACCGAGGCGTTTTAGCCCCCTGTAGCCCGACTGAAGCTCAGTTTGTACAACAACTAGCTCAATTATATAATTCTTGGTTGGCTTCCTCTTTTATGTTTCAGCAAGACTTCCATCAGAAAATTTTTACAGTTCTCAATCAACTTGATGCTGACTTTTTACGAGAGTGTAGAGCTTATTTTGGTGGGGGAACTTTCATTAGTTTAAATCAAGGCGAATATAGATTAAGTAAAGATATTGACTTTCTCTGTTCGAGTGGTGAAGGCTACCGTCTGCTTCGCCAAGAAGTAAGAACTAGAGGTTATAATGCCTTGTTTACCAGTCAAAATCAGATGCGGCTCTCTGGAGAAATTCAAACCAATCAGTATGGGGTGAGATTTCCGATTTTGGTTGAAGATACGCTCATAAAATTCGAGATGATTGTGGAAGGGCGTATACAATTGGGAGAACCAAGTTATCCGAGTTGGTGTCCTGTTCCCTGTCTGAATGAAGTTGATTGTTTTGCCGAAAAGCTGTTAGCTAATGCTGACCGATGGATTGATTCGTCGGTTGAATCGAGGGATCTGATCGATCTGGCTGTGCAAAGGCTTAAATCTCCTCTGCCTCAAGAAGCTATTGATAAAGCGGAAGCTGCTTATGATGTGGTTGAATCTCTTAAGAAAGCTATCCTTAATTTTCAGGAAAAACCTGACTATCGAGATAGATGTTTTAGCAGTTTGAGAATTTTAGAACCCGACCGAATTATTGATGGAATTGATTTACTGGCAAAAGATTTAGGCTTAGAAGAAACTGTTAGGACTTTTAAGGAATCTTCGGATGAGTGGTAAATCTAAGCTCAATGTCTATCAGATATCATGTTCTATCTTTCAACACTTCTGCAATGAACCCTGACTCCTTGAGCATTTACATAGTCCGCCAAGGACTTCAGTCCCTGGCGGATTTTGAGAGCATCAACTCAATCTACTTAAGAGACAAACGGCTCGGTTGCTTGGGTTGGTAATGACTTCTGTGTCTTAATTAAACCGAGGCTTTTTAGGAGCTTTGAATTCACGAACAGCACCCGCTGAATCATATCCACCCGTCCGTAAGCGACGATCCAAATCGCTCGCATCCGGAGAAGCTTTCTCAGCTTCCTCAATCGTAATTTTACCTTCTAGCACCAGCTTGTAAATAGCATGGTTAATGATTTGCATTCCCTCATAGGTGTCATGTTCCATTAAATGGAAGGCATTATCATCATCACCCTTGAGCAGGTAATCGTGCATCGCAGGCGTATTGACTAAGATGTCGTGAACAGCAACACGACGATTATCAACTGTAGGTAGTAAAAGTTGAGCAATCACAGCGACCAGCGAGTCGCAGATTTGAATTCGCATGGTCGCTTGTTCATCCGGAGGATAGAGGTTCAACAAGCGGTTAACCGCGTTGATCGCGTTGCGAGTGTGGAGAGTGCCTAATACTAAGTGACCTGTTTGGGCTGCTTGTAAAGCCGTGTTAATGGTCACGCGATCGCGCATTTCCCCAATTAATATCACATCTGGATCTTCCCGCAATACTGCCCTCAGAGCAGCATCAAACTGATGGGTGTGCAAACCCACTTCCCGCTGGCTGATTAAACACTTTTTAGAAGGGTGAATATATTCGATTGGGTCTTCAATCGTAACTACGTGTTTGGATGATGTCTCGTTCAAATGATTGATCATCGCCGCCAATGTAGTCGATTTACCTGAACCCGTCGGCCCTGTCACCAAAATGAGTCCTTGAGAGCGAAGGATAATGTCTTTGAGGACTGGTGGCAGGCTTAACTCATCAATGGTAGGAATTTTTAAAGTAATCAAACGTAGCACCATTGCCCCACCATTTAAGGAGTCAAAACAATTCACCCGGCATCGTACTAAACCGGGGTAAAAAATAGCTGTGTCTAATTCCTGTGTCTCTACAAATTGTTTTCGTTGGGCAGGGGTCAGAATTTCAGCCAAGTAGTGTTCAAAAATTTCTGGTGTTACCTTGACTTGACCTTCAGGAATTACCATTTGACCCCGAATTCTGAAGCGGGGAACTTGACCAACACGGATGTGAATGTCAGATGCTTTACTCGTGTAAGCATCTTTGACCATTTGTTTAATGGTCGTGTCGGGTAAATCTTCTGCGGGACGAGCTGGCGTAGCTGGCACAACCGAAGGAGGCGGGGGTGGGGGTGGTGCTTTGCGAGACTGAGCTTCAGGTCGAACAGGTGACGCTTGATTGATTTGATTCATTATTTTTCTCCTGCAAGTCAGCACTAAGTGCTAATAAATCGCCGATTGCTAATTGCTAATTGTTAGTCGTCGTTATCATCGAAGGACAACGTTGCGTTTTGGGTGTCTGTGTTCAAACTAAGCGCAGGCTGAGAATTCTCCACCTTGCTGTAGAAAGAATCTAGAATTAGGAATTAGCAATGTCCAATGAGTCATGGGCAATTAGCAATGAACATTCAGTTTTTTAAACTCGGTCACCAAGTCGCCGATTGGCTAGAAACTCGTTGGGTTTCCCCCGCCTATGCGGGTTGGTTATTAGGGTCGCTAGCCATCTTCTTTTTTGGAGCCGCTACCAACACAATGGCTGGCTGGCTCTATGTCATCAGCGGTGTTAGCTTAGCGTTGCTAGGGATAGCAGCCATTTTGCCAGGGCGATCGCTTAACTCCCTACGAGTCCGTCGCTTCCCCATCAACCCAGTGAGTGTAGGCGACTTCCTAACCATAGAAGTGCAGATCGACAATCCCACACCCCAACCCAAAACCCTCTTAAAAGTCCAAGACCTGATCCCCTTTGTATTGGGGAAACCCGTCTCCACTGCCATTGAAATTATACCCTCTCAGGGAAATTACTTATGGACATACTACCTACCGACTCAACGGCGGGGCCTCTATCGATGGAGTGAGGTTCAATTAAGGACTGCTTCGCCCCTAGGGTTGTTTTGGTGTAGGCGTAGTCAGCAGGCGAAGGCGACTGCGATTGTCTATCCTACTGTGTTGCCCTTAACCACTTGTCCTCTTGTGGACCAGATGGGCCAGGACCCAAGTCAGCAATTGTACCAGGGTGGACGATCGCTAATGGCTACCGAGGGTCTAACTCGGACACTGAGACCCTACCGATATGGAGACCCCACCCGCTTAATTCACTGGCGAACCAGTGCTCGTTATGGGGAACTCCGGGTCCGGGAGTTAGAAGTGTCTATGGGGGGGCAAGAAATTATTATCTGTCTAGATAGTGAGGCTGCATGGCAGCCAGAGAAGTTTGAACAGGCGGTAGTGGTAGCTGCATCCCTTTACTTCTATGCTAGCAAGCGCCAGTTAAACGTCAAACTCTGGACAGCCGGAACTGGTTTGGTGTATGGTTGCCAGGTTGTGTTAGAGGCATTAGCAGGGGTTGATGCCAATGAAGATGCTGTTGAGAATCGACCGATGCTGCCTTTAATTTGGCTGAGTCAAAATTCAGCCAGTTTCAACGATCTGCCGAGTGGCAGTCGATGGGTATTCTGGCCAAGGGATATAAACCCGGAGAAAGTGTTAGTGAAGCAAGATTTCCCGGGTCTTGAAATCCACCCCGATCGACCGCTACAATTGCAGCTCCAAGCGTCTTTAAACTGAGTTTAGAGAGAGTGAGAATTGGCTCATCCCTTGAGCCAATTGCTACTGAATCCGACTGTTCGTTAGAGGGCGGGCTCATTCTTGATATTCAGCTTAATTCAACCAATCTCATGGTTAAAAATTGATGACCGCACTCCTCTTTTTTCACCCTGACTATCGAGATTCATCTCGATGCAAGTTGAAACTCTACAAGTCAGAATTCTGAGTAGAAGCTCAGTTAAGTATAAAAACTCACTAAACCCTCAATTTAAAACACATTCAGGATGATAAGTCAAGGGTTGCACTCCCTGATTCTTGAAAATTTACCAATCTTCCCTGATGGAGAACAGAAGGGAGAGAGATTGGGTAAAGGGAGGGCGATTCCTTCCCTATGCTCTGGTGCGGTACAATCAGACAATCTCCTTGCGTCCTACAGTCCGACCTTGTATGAGCACAACAGAAACAAGCAACCTCTCCAGCGAGAAAACCCTGGAGGCGATGAAGAATTTCGCCGAAACCTATGCCAAGCGCACTGACACTTACTTCTGTGCGGAACCTTCAGTAACCGCTGTGGTAATCGAAGGACTGGCGAAGCACAAAGACGAATTAGGCGCACCTTTGTGTCCTTGTCGCCACTATGAGGATAAAGAAGCAGAAGTAAAAGTGGCTTACTGGAATTGCCCCTGTATCCCCATGCGGGAGCGTAAAGAATGCCACTGTATGCTGTTCTTGACTCCAGATAATGATTTTGCTGGGACGAATCAAGACATTTCAATGGAACAACTTCAAACTGTGAGAAATAGTATGTAGTGGTTAGTGGTTAGTGGTTTGTAGTTGGTCGTTCAGAATTAGTGGAAAAAAACAACTAATCGGGGACAACCGAATGCTAACCACTGACCCCGGAACTGGGTTCGCTGACTCCTCAAAAAAAATCACTAACCCTTGACAAATGAACGCAGACGATCGACAAATATCGCCAGAATTTTGGCAAGGCGTTGAACAGTTTAACCAGCGAGAATTTTATGCTTGCCACGATACTCTAGAAGCTTTGTGGATGGAATCACAAGAACCCCAACGGACATTTTATCAGGGAGTTTTACAGATAGCGGTAGGACTCTATCATTTAGGAAATCAAAATTGGCGAGGGGCAGTCATTTTATTGGGAGAGGGAATCAAGCGACTGGGGTATTATCAGCCCATTTACGCCCATATAAATGTGGAACAATTAGTCAGGCGTAGCGCTCAGTTATTAAGCGATCTACAACAGGCAGGACCGGAAAAAGTCACTGATTTTTTGCCCTTGCTGGCAGGTGGGGAAGTTTCAGGAAGCTCGGAACTACCGAGAATTGTTCCCGTTGAGTGAGAGGAAAAATTCCTGAAAGCCTTGGAACCTCAACACCGCAGTAGCAGGCTGGGGCCTGATTGCCATTGTCTCCCTAGAATCATTGGCTAAAATAGCTAACTGGGTATATCTTTATTTTCAAAGCTCAAGGTTCGATCCTTTAGCAATCTTCCAGATTTGCAGTCTCCCGCACAAATTATGCTCTCTGCTACACTGTCCGATCTATCAATGGGGAAATGGCTGGCCGTGCTGTTACCCTTTACCTTAGTCAGTGCGATCGCCCCTCCTGCCAACCCGCAGGGGCTTCCCACCACCCGCCCTAACCCCGTAACTCGCCCCGTATCTGGCATCCGCAGCGCCCCAGCCGTTCCCGTGGGACCGAGTCGCACCCTCACCGTCCGTTCAGATATCCAAGAAGCCGACTCCAAAACGGGCATAGTCACGGCTCGCGGCAATGTCCAAATTAACTATCCCGCCCGCAAAATTCAAGCAACCGCAACCCAAGCTCAGTATTTCAGCCGGGAACGTCGCATTGTTTTGAGCGGAGATGTGTACGTCTTGCAAGAAGGTAACAGCTTGCGAGGCGAAACCGTCACCTACCTCATGGATGAAGGGCGATTCATTGCCCTGCCACAAGCTCAAGGGCAAGTAGAATCGATCTACCTCGTGCCGCCGGATCAGGATGCCGCAGCCGAAAGCGCCGTCAATCCCCAAAGTCCCCCCTTTAACCCCAAACCAGCCTTCAAAACACCAATCAGCCCCCCAACCTTCTCAACTCCAGGAACCCCGAAATAATCAAACAGGCAGACAGAAGACCGTTTCACCCTTAGATGGGTGAGCAATTGGATTTTTTTACAGGCTTGAGGCTAAAGACTTTCGAGGGTAAACTCAATGGTTCAAGTCCTGAATCCGCCCCATCCCCTGGAGTTAAGCTCGGTTTCCCATGAAAATTGTGCTGGAGAACATTCACAAATCCTATGGCAAGCGCACCATTGTCAGTCGAGTTAACTTATCGGTTGCACAAGGGGAAATCGTAGGATTGCTAGGTCCTAATGGTGCGGGCAAAACGACCACCTTTTATATCGCGACTGGATTAGAAAAGCCGAATCAGGGTAGCGTGTGGTTGAACGAACTCGACATCACAGACTTGTCGATGCACAAGCGAGCTCATTTAGGCATTGGCTACCTGGCTCAAGAAGCCAGTATTTTTCGCCATCTCAGCGTTCGGGATAACATTCTTCTGGTGATGGAACAAACCAAGGTGCCACGCTATGAGTGGCGCGACCGCGTCGATTTTCTGTTACGGGAGTTCCGTCTGGAAAAAGTCGCCTCCAACTTAGGCATTCAAGTTTCAGGAGGAGAACGACGACGCACAGAACTCGCCAGAGCCCTAGCGGCCGGTCCAGAAGGACCGAAGTTTTTGTTGTTAGACGAACCTTTTGCCGGAGTAGACCCGATCGCTGTTTCGGAAATCCAAGCGATCGTCGAAAAGCTGCGCGATCGCCACATTGGGATTTTAATCACCGATCACAACGTCCGAGAAACATTAGAAATTACAGACCGCGCCTACATTATGAGAGATGGGCAAATTTTAGCCTCCGGTGTCCCCGAAGAATTATACAATAACCCCTTAGTGCGGCAATATTACCTAGGGGACAGCTTCCAGCGATAGCTACTAGGAATCCTTCAGGGTGAGGAGTGATGGCCAGAACTGTGCAAAATAAAAACCCAATGAAAATAGCAAGCTCCAAATCGTTCCACCAACTCACCTGGCTGATTCCCAGAATATCAGTTTTAGACCGCTACTTTACCAAAGAGCTAATCGGGCCCTTTCTATTTGGCGTCGGAGCCTTTTCATCGGTTGGCGTGGCAGTTGGAGCTTTATTTGACTTAGTGCGGAAAGTCACAGAATCAGGCCTTCCCATCGAAATCGCGGTCAAAATCTTCCTGCTCAAAATGCCAGACTTCATCGTCTTGGCTTTTCCCATGTCGATGCTGCTCGCTACCTTAATGGCCTACAGTCGCATGGCGAGCGACAGCGAACTCATCGCACTCCGCAGTTGTGGCGTCAGCATCTATCGGCTGATCCTGCCAGCAATTGCCTTAAGCTTTGCCGTCACCGGCTTAACCTTCGCCTTTAACGAACTGGTTGTACCCGCTACCAACTACCAGGCAACTCTCACCCTAGAACGAGCGCTCAAGCAAGAACGACCCCCATTCCGCGAGCGCAATATTTTCTATCCCGAATACCGAAAAGTCGAAAAACCCAATGGCGAGGCAGAAAAGATCCTCAGTCGCTTGTTCTACGCCGAACAGTTTGACGGTAAACGGATGAAAGGTTTAACGATCCTCGATCGCTCCCGAGCTGACTTTAACCAAATTGTCTCTTCAGAATCAGCCGTTTGGAATCCCTCCGACAATCGTTGGGATTTTTTCAACGGCACCGTGTACATCCTGGCTCCTGACGGCTCTTATCGCAACATTGTCCGCTTCGATCATCAACAGCTACAACTACCCCGCACCCCCCTTGATTTAGCGGCCAGAGAGCGAGACTACGGAGAGATGAATATTGCCCAAGCTCAAGAGTATATGCAGATCGTTCGTCTCAGTGGTGACGAGCAGAAACTCCGCAAGCTACGAGTCAGAATTCAGCAAAAATATTCTTTTCCCTTCGTATGTGTTGTTTTTGGCATAGTAGGGGCGACGTTAGGAAGCCGGCCACAACGAACGAGCAAAGCCACCAGCTTCGGCATTAGCGTAATCGTGATTTTTAGCTATTACTTCTTAGCGTTCATTACCGGTGCAATGGGACAAGTCGGCATTCTGACACCATTTTTGGCAGCTTGGCTCCCGACGATCTTAGGGTTTGGAGTTGGAGGCCTGCTGCTGGTACGGACTGCCCGCTAAGGCGGAGCATTAACCCCGAACAAGATTGATTTTGGTTGACTGGTGACGGTTGACGGTTAACTGTTGCCATTCCTTTTGGCTTTCCCCCTCTTCCCAGGTGATTTAGCTCACCTGCACCAGCCTCTTGTATGAAGATTTTGTAAGATACGATGCTTTTTTGAGAACTGAGAGTTATATTAAAAATATAGCCTATACACGAAGTTTGACTTAAGGAATGTCCACCATGAACAGAAACAGTCAGAGAAACATCACAAAAGTTGCCGAAGTCCACCGCGCCAACATCCAAAGAAGATTAATGCACCGTTTGGAAGTAGCCAGAGCGAATGGTGATGAAAATTTGGTCCGGATCCTCGAAGACGAGATGAAACAGCTATAGTACCCCTCAGGAATTCGCTGTATAAGCTTGAGGGAATTGCGTCACGGTCAGAAGATTCCCCAAGTTTCATTCAGCTCTTTGTTTACTCCTCTCTTAGTTGGTTTGAAAAAATCCCGGTTTGTTGAAGAAGCCGGGTTTCTTCTTGCTCAGACTTTCCCCAGTTCCCCATTCCCCGTTTCCTCAATATTGGTCTGGCGCTGTTGATGGCGATTGACCATGGGATGAGGTCTCTGATTGTGAAGGGGAAAGGGGAAAGGGAAAGAGGAGAAAGGGGGAAAGCAAATCCGGTGATGGGACTCTATCCCTGATGCCATTAAAAACGACTGTCAAGCTATAGAATCAGGGAGACAGACGGGTCATGCGGACCCGCCTCTCCAATGCCTGTTAGCGACCGCCCACTACCACATTTTTAATTCGCAAGTGGGGACCGCCCACCGATACAGGCAACCCACCCTGACCCGCTTTGCCACAACCACCATAGGCATAAACTGAGTCATTGCCGATCGCTTCAATATCTTTGAGAGTTTGAAATACATTCCCGGTTAGGGTCACATCCGTCACTGGTTCCGCCAAGCGACCCTGGCGAATCATATACCCTTGAGCCGCCGCAAAGGTGAACATTTCTCCATTCGTCTGTCCGCCCAACATCCGCACGGCGTAGACACCCTCCTCAATCTCTGCCAGCATTTCCTCGAAAGAATGTTTCCCAGATGCGATCGCTGTGTTTGTCATCCGCACGATCGGTGGAAAGGAAGCATGGAGGGCGCGGGCGTTTCCGGTTGGCAGTTCGCCCATATTTCCCGCTGTTTCCCGGTTGTGCATCCGCTGAGTCAGCACTCCATCCTGAATCAAATACTTGCACTGGGCGGGTACGCCTTCATCATCGTACTTCAGCGATCCAGGCAGTCCAGGTAAAGTGGCATCGTCAATCACATTTAACTCAGGAATGGCCACTGGTTTCCCCAAAGTCAGTAACTCCTGCATTCTTGGGTTTTCATAAATACCGTCTGCCTCCGAGAGATGGCCAAATGCTTCATGAATGAAGACCCCTGCCAAATACGGATCTAAGACCACCGTGTACTGTCCACCCTTGACAGGTTTTGCCTCAAGCTGCTTTACTGCCCGCACTGCCGCTCCCTTGACGCGGTCTTCAACATTGGCTAGGACATCATAATCTGACCGCGAGTGGATCGATTCAAACCCTTGACGAACAACACCCCCTTCGCCCTTGGCGATCGCACCAAAGCGCCCTGTTACATCCAAGCGTTCTTGAGCAATGGCAGTCCCTTGAGAATTGACAAAATAAGTAATCCCAAAGCGATCGCTGTAACCCGTCATGGTTGTCTGAATCCGGTGGTCATAATCCAGTAACAACTGGTTATAATCTTGGAGCAAACGCCGCTTTTCTTCTAAAGAAACTCCGCGCGGATCGCGACCGAATTCTACCGCCACATAATCTTGAATCGGTGTCACTTCCGCCAATTTAGTTGTTTCCCGACCCACCAGATGAGCTTGGGAAATCGCTTCCTCAATCCGGTCTTTTAACTCCGCCAAACCATTAAACGTGACGAAACTCCAGCCACCCCGGTGACAAGCTCGAATCCCTCCCGCCAGAGAAAAGCTGCGGTTCACCGCATCCAACTGGGGGCCGCGAAAGCTAATCGCGGTTGACTCACTCTGTTCTAAGCGGATTTCCAAATAATCGGCGCGATCGCGGTAGGGTGCGATCGCCTCCAGCAATTGATCTTGCATCGAATTGTCCACGCTATTCGCCACTGTCTCAAAAACCTTAAGAATTCCTAACTCCAGTCTAGTCTGTGAGAACTTAAAGTGAAGGCTCCGGACTCAGCTAAGACTCTCCAAAAAACCCTTGCCTTTGAGCGATCGCCAGTTTATGACTTTCCGATTTTCCCCTCAGGTAGCAAGTTTGTTGGCAGTCTTCTTGGTTTGAGAGGGTCTTTGGAGGGTCGATCGCACAGAACAAGACTACTTGCAACAGCAAACTCGTGCTACCTCCTCAGTTAACTCAGCACTGTTCGCAGCAAGCTCGAAGGTGGTTTAAACTCGCAACAATTTCTCATCCAAGGTTTAGTCACTGAAATCTCCATCAACTTCTATATTATCTAGACTGAATGCGAGCGACTGGGGAGAGTTATTTTCGCTCACCTAGCAGGTATCCGTAGCATTGCTCTCGTAAAGGAACTGTCATTGCTGAGGAAGAACCAAGGGAAATACCGAGAACTGGTTGAGAATGCCAACTGCATTATTTTGTGAGATCTAGCATTTTCAAATGAGAGATGAAGAAAATGCTAGATAAAGGAATTGAAAGGATAGCGCTCATTAAACAATCGCATAACTTAATAG
>JBLNEP010000140.1:0-2592 GCA_050262755.1 Actinomycetota bacterium
GGACTGACTTATCTGTTTCCGGGTTGTCATCGGAATCACCATTGGAAACACCTGCACTACGACTCGGCTGACAAAATTCTCAGAGCCGCTTGCGATCGCATTGGCTTGGAAGGGGTCAGCACCCACAGCTTCCGACGCACGGCTTTAACGCTCATGAGCAATGCAGGCATTCCCTTGCGAGTGATCCAAAAGGTATCGGGTCATCGCAACCTCGATCAGCTCCAGCGGTATCTCGATGTCCAACCCGAACAAATTCGAGGGGCCGTTTCTGCCCTATCTGTCCTCACTCCTTCTCAGGCTCCCTCCCAGGCCAGGATCATCTCATATCCTCCTGTAGAGACTGAAGCTTTAGCTGAGCTAGGAAAGAGCGATTAAAATGATTTTGGCAGTCTATGGTTAGTACCTCTGAGCTTCCCACTCAGACCCAGGTCTTCGCAGGCCGTTTGATTCGGTCGCTGCCACCTTAAAATGTCACATCCTTCTTGTAGATGCTGACTGTTGAGCTAGGTCAGGATATCTACATATCCTGGCCCCCAAATAGCTGGCGCTGACACCAACCGCACTCGTAGCCCTTGAAACCCTTGCTAGATAATAGTTTCAGGATTTTTTGAGGTTTTAGCGGTTGAGGCGCACTGCCAGCCCTCAATTATATTCATATTCCTGGTCAGTTGCTTCAGTTCGTATTAAAAAGACTTCTCCGCCTTCAGACCAGTTGTTATCGCAATCAAGGCACTGGAAAATTTGTTTTTTTTCTTCACCTTTTAAGACAAGCCATCCAGCCCATTGAATCCTTCTACTTTTGCAGGCTGGGCAAGTTAGAAGCTCATATTGATCGCCTATTTCTTCTTTCATTTTCAAGTGTTCCTGTCGAGAGGGTACGGTCGTAGCAGAAAGGACAATGCTTAATGTAGAACTCGTTTTTGAATTTTTTATGAAGATCAACTTTGCCCGCTTGATGCGCTCCCTCCGGTCCTCCGGACGATATGGCTTCGCCACGCTGGCGCGAACGCACCTCCCACTCAAAAATTTGACAAGGTACAACTTGCCCTTAAATGATGACTGAATTCCCCCTAAAACTTATGGCAGAATCAGGGTTTCAGGCTCTTTTTGCTCGAAAACTTGCCCCTAAATGGGCATTTCTCGGTATGTTTGAGCTAAATCAGGAAAATTTTGAGGGAATCCTTGCATAGTAAAGCTTTCGGGCGCTGCGTGGCACTTTTGTTACACCATCGCTACAGCTACCATTGGGTCAGATAGAGGAGCAATCTATGAGACAGAGTTTAATCGTTCTCTTTCTGCTAGGAACAAGTATGGCGAGCGCGTCTATTGCTCTAGCAGATGACCCATCAGGGGGATATTTTGATGGAATTGAGGTTAAATGCCCTGGCACGCCGGGTGGTAGTGGAACAACCGCAAGTGAATCGGCGTGTTATCAAGAGGCTTTACAAAAGGCGGATCGCGAGTTAAATGAGGTTTATCAAAAGTTAAGGCAACAAGCAGATGAACCGGAAAAGCAATATTTGCAGGAGATGCAATTAGCGTGGATTAAGCTTAAGGAGTCGCAATGTGGTTTGATTCTTTATTATTATCGCAATGCACGCCTCAACGACAGGTTTGAACTTTACTGTCAAGCAGCAATGACCATTCGCCGTGTCCAGGAGCTAAAAGCGTTAGGAACGGGAATTACTTGGTCAAAATAGCCTTTACCATAACGAATTTTCTGAACTTTGTTCCGTTATCTAGTTGTAGGAGGAATGCTGTTACGTTTGATGAGTTAAACAGCTCGAAAATTGAGGTTGGCGGTTATTTTTGATCGATTCTCTTGATAAGGGAGTGTAGCGATGAATCAAAGTTTCAAGGCAAGAGTTACTCAAAAGCCAGTGCGCTCGCAATGGGTTTTTGAGGGCGGCGCTCGGGCTTTCCAATCTGAGGGATGGGTCAAAAAATGAAAAGAGAAATAAGTCAGAAGAATTGGTTTGTGGCTTGCCTCAAAGGCGTTTCCAGTGCGGGAATTGTCCTTGGGGTGTTGCTATCGGAGTCAGTAATAGCCACCCCCAAGCCCTCAGAAATGGGGGTTCTCTTGAGTCGCTCTAATGACCCATCGACTGAACTTAAGAACCCCAGTTTCTTACCCGCTCCAAACCCCATCATCGCCCAAAATAGCAGTAACTCAGAAGCAGATAAACTTTATAAAGAAAGCGTACAACTATTTCAGCAAGGAACAGCAGAATCATTACAGGCAGCCTTGCAAAAGTTGGAAGCCGCCCGCCAACTCTATCACGCTGCTGGGGATAAAGGAAAGGAAGCTTTAACGCTGGTGGGTATGGGCAGAATTAATGATGGCTTGGGAGAACATCAGAAAGCCTTGGAATACTTGAACCAAGCTTTGCCCCTAAGACGGGCAGTGGGGGATAGACGAGGGGAAGCCACTACTCTCACTAATCTTGGCGGTGTCTACTCCTCATTGGGAGAACATCAGAAAGCCTTGGAATACTTGAACCAAGCTTTGCCCCTTGTAAGGGCAGTGGGGGATAGACGAGGGGAAGCCACTACTCTCACTAATCTTGGCGGTGTCTACTCCTCATTGGGAGA
>JBLNEP010000141.1:0-81034 GCA_050262755.1 Actinomycetota bacterium
CACACCTACATTCTGACCCAAAACCTGAATACTTCCTCCTGTCGTGCCAGCAACATTGATTTTGCCAGAGGCGATCGCAGTACCTTGAGCGATGGAAATGGGCGGTTGTCCTGACGTTAGCTGTAGGGTTCCATCTGGGTTAACTTGAATACTACTTGCCTGTGCTTTGCCAATTCCTGTCAGTAATTGCGGGATAGCAGCCGCTGGTAAAGAGGGGTTATCGACGGGGAATGGGGAGGCAATTGGTTGAACTTCGATACTTAATAAGTGTCCAGGCTGACTAACTTTTACTAAACTTTTTCCAGGGATAGCAGCAATGGTAATTTCTCCGGCTGATGCCCTCAATTCTCCTAAATTTAAAACTGCACCACCCAAAAAACTTAAACTTTGTCCTGGCTGTACGGTTAAATTTCCAAAATTAACAATACCCCCTGATTGAGTTCCAGTAAAAGCAAACGCGCTAGGCGTTCCAGTTAAGGCAGCATAATCATTCACCCCCACTGCCTTAAACCAATTCGTACCAAAACCAATACCGTTGGCAGTGGTAGCTGTAAAAGCAGCAGGTACATTTAATTGCGCGTTAGCACCAAAAATAATCCCGGCAGGGTTGACGAGAAATAAATTAGAACTACCCCCAGTTACTTGAATTAAACCATTAATTAAAGAAGCATCGCCACCGACAACTCGCCCGAAAATGTTTTTAATGTTAGGATTTGAAATAAAGTTAGCAATTTGATCTTGGCTTAAACCGAATTGCTGAAAACTGTGAAACAGATTAGCGCCATCGTTAGAGGTTTTACCACCTGTGATGTCAAAACGTTGGCCGTTTGGAGCGATCAGAGTACCCGTACCGTCGGGTGCTGCGGTAATGGGAGAAGTTTGGGAAAAGGCGGGTGTGGCAGAGGATAAGATGCACAGCGAGGCAATGCCACAGGGAACCACTTGGCTTAATACCGTTGTTAGGAGAATAAAGTCTAGCTTCCGACTGATTTTAGCCATAGGAGAGGGTTAAGCGAGTACAAATTTTGTTACTTCGTTTAGTGATATCCTGATTCAATATTAACCCTTCTGATCTTAACTGCCTCTGGGGAATTGCTAGAGGTGGTGGAATGGGGAAAAATGCAGCTTCATCAATAACTAGAGTAATTTCTTTTCTCTCTTCCCTTCAGGCTGCTCAAATAGATTCATCAAGTATTTTTACTTAAGGGGAGATTACCATTAACTATGTCTAGTGTCAAGGATTTGCTCGATTCATCCAGTATTTTTACTCAGTTTTTATTATCATTAATTATATGTAACGTCAAGGTTCTTGATGAAAATTTTTCTCAAGGTTGAGTAATGCTGAGCACGAATCTTCATGTTTTATGGAGTGTAGCAGATTAAGTCTGATGCTGTGGCTTGAATTTCATGTTGTTAGAAGGCTGCATTAACTGACAAGAAGCTCGATCTACTAAAGTTGTTGGTGGCTGAGGGTGAGATTGAACGTTGGGGATTTTCAGGAGACAGAGAAGGGAAATTCGAGGACGATTGGACTGAAAAACTGGTATAAAAACCGATGGTGACAGGCAAGGGTGTACAATCTAGAATCTAGTCCCCTAAGCGAGAACTTTAAGGCGATATAACAGAGATGAAAACCTCTTGCCTACTTGGGAAATGACAGCAGTTTTTAACGACCTACAGTACAGAGTTCAATCATCTGCTTTACTTTCCCTTTCTCCTTTCCCTCCTGATAACTTCGCAACTCGCTCGCGGATGCAAACCTCTAATTTTTGCGCGAGTAAATTAACACAAGGTTCTCTTAAAATACCCAAATGAGTGCTAGGAATATCATAAGTTTCTACCCCCCCAGTTGCCAGATTTCCCCAACCTAAAAGTGGATCAAAATCATAGTCACCTTTAACATCAGGATCGATCGCACGGAACAGCATAATTTGACCCGGATATACTTTTGGTTGATAATGAATTGATGCTTGATCGTTGTTTTTTCTGTAAATCACATCTTGCACTTCGTCCGGAAAAGGAGCACTCTTGAGCTTGTAAAAGAGAGAAGAAATTGCCAGCAACTGATCTTTCGCTTGCTCAATTCTCCCTCTGAGATTGGCTTCTACCTTCTGCACAAGATAGTGCGGTCCAGTGTGTAAGAGGCTCTGCCAATGGCGAGACAACCGCTTCAGGTTGAATTGTTGCTTGCTTTCCCTAGCAATAGCCGTATCCAATAAAGCTAATAATGCCACCTTCTCACCAGCTTGTACTAACTGGTAAGCCATTTCAAAAGCAACCAGTCCCCCAAAAGAAACACCTGCTAGAAAATAAGGTCCTTGGGGCTGAAGCTTTTGCATTTCTTGAATATAATAAGCCGCTAAATTCTCCACCCGGTTAGGAATCTCTGGCTTCTCATACATAATCTCTATCGTTAATCCATAGAGCGGTTGTTCCTCACCTAAATGCTTGGCTAGGGGGCGATAAAATTCTAAGCCTCTCCCCAGTACATGAATGCAGAAAAGAGGTGGTTGAGAACTTCCAGGTTTAATCAATACCATTGCTGAAGAAGGTGGAACCCATCCTGATTGCAACATCACCTGACAAAGTTGCTCAATGGTGGGTGACTGAAACAAAGCTGCTAAGGGAAAATTTTTCCCACAAGCTGTTTGAATTTCTTGCCACAAACGCACGGCTGATAGGGAGTGTCCTCCTAACTCAAAGAAATTATCCTTCACTCCCACCGGTTCTTTTAAATTTAAAACTTTTGCCCAAAGATTAGCGAGCAAAATTTCTAACTCATCGTGAGGAGCAACATAAGGTTCTGCGCTCAATTTCTGATTGACACGAGTTCCGACTTCGGTATTGAGTCCTGGTAACGCTTCAGCCAATGAGTGAGAGGGTTGGGATTTCCACAGGGACAGCGATGAAAGTAGGCGATCGCGATCGCTCACCAGACTCTCTAACACCACCTGGAAATGCCTCGCCATCTCCTGAATCACCCCTTGGCTAAACAGATCCGTTTTATACCTCACCATCACCTTCAGGTTGGTGCCCCGATTCACCACAAACCAAGATAAATCAAAATCAGCCGTTTCCGTGTCAATTTCTAACGTCTTTCCGCTGACATCGGGAAACTCCAAAAAGCGCTCAAAGGCATCCTCAACGCTAAATACTGCCCGCGATAGTGGCGTTAGCCTGAGATTTGGTAATTGCGCCACCTCTTGAAACGGTATATCCTGGTGGTCATACGCTGCTAAAACTACAGGACGCACTTTTTGCAATAACTCCCGAAAACTAGGGTCACCGGATAAGTCAGCCCGCAGCGCCACAATATTATTAAAATACCCAATTAATCCCTGAGTTTCCACACTCTTGCGGCCTGCGATCGGCGAACATAACACCAGATCTTCCTGCTCTGTATAGCGGTTGAGCAAGACTTGAAACGCCACCAGCAACACCATAAATAAGGAGACTCCCTCTAGGCGGCTGACTGATGCGATCGCCTCCGACAATTCTTTGGACAACTCCAGAACTTGAAACGCACCTCGGTAAGTTTGGGTGAGTGGCGACTTGTCCGTTGGCAACTGCAACATCGGTACTCGATCCAGTTGCTGTTGCCAGTAAGCGAGTTGAGTTGCGAAGACTTCACCCTGCAACCATTGTTTTTGCCAATGAGCAAAATCGACATACTGAACCGGTAACTCTGGCAGCGGGGACGGTTTTCCTGCTAAAAATGCTTGATACAGGGTTCCTAATTCTTGGATCAACACCCCAAAAGACCAGCCATCCGCCACGATGTGATGCACCACCAGTAGTAAAATCACCTCTTCCTGGCTCAACTGTATCAGCATTACTCGCAGCAACGGCCCCCGTTCCAAGTCGAAAGGCCGTTGAGCTTCTTGACGGATGAGTTGCCTCGCCTGAGTTTCTCGATCTGCTTCTGGAACTTCCTGTAAGCTGACAATTGGCAAGTGAAAAGACTCCGGCGGAGCGATCGCTTGCACGGGTTCGCCATTGACGCGGGTAAATGTTGCTCGTAACGTTTCATGACGCCGCCAAATTTCCCCGATACTCTGTTCTAGCACCTCTGGATGCAGCCGTCCCCGGAGATGAAATGCAGCTGGAATGTTATAAATCGGAGTCTCAGGATGAAACTGGCTGAGCAGCCATAAACGCTCCTGGGCAAACGAAAGCGGTAATTGTTCCGAGCGAGGGATGGGTTGCAAGGGGGGGACTGAGGGTGCGATCGCACCCTCAGCTTGGCTCAAAAACGACAGAATTTCTGCCTTGCGAGCGTTAAGTTCAGCTCGCAATTCCGCAGTCAATGCACCCTTGGGAGCATTGCAAGTTAAGCGATCGCCCTTCACCCGCACCTCTACACCCAAATTTCGTAAGTGCGTTAAATAGTCAGATATGGTCATAGCTCAAACTCCTCACGCTCTTGATCCTCTGAAAATTCGATCGTTTCTCCTGCTTTTAAATAACGCCATGCTTCGACTTGTTGAGCCAGCGCTGCCACCGTCGGCGATTGAAATAAGGTCTTTAAAGCAAGTTCAATTCCGAAAGCTTCTTGCAATCCCAATAGCACCCGAATGGCTAACAGAGAATGCCCTCCCACTTCAAAGAAATTATCATTCACGCCCACCCGTTCTAGCTGCAAAACTTCCGCCCAAATCTCAGCAATGGTTGATTCGATTGGCGTGCGAGGTGCGAGATAATTTGGCGCTAACTCCAGACGATTTTGAGCAGGATTCGGCAAGGCACGGCGGTCTATTTTGCCATTGGGAGTGAGGGGCATTGCCTCTAGAAACACAAAATTTGTCGGAATCATATAATCCGGTAACTTTGCTTTCAAAAAGTTCCGCAATTCCGGCACCAGGTAATTCGAGGCTTTCTGCAAAGCAGGGGTATTTGCGTAGCGAGTTCCTGATCCATTGCTTGCCGTAGTTTCCAGGGGAGGAGCGATTTTGAGGATGGGTGAAGGTTCTGAAGTTTTCCGAATCAAAATTACCTCAAAATTTCCAGCTTTGCTACTGAGATCTGACCACCGAATTTCTACTTGATAGGGCAAGGTTTCCGCTAACGCCCACACCTGTTCTGGTTCGACTCCCGCTGGCACTTCTTCCAAGGCTTTGAGTAAATCTTCTACCGTAACCAGACTACTACTTTTCAACAATTCATGGGCCTTGACTTCTTTTTGCAGGCGAGCATTGGGAACTTGCTTAATACAATATAAATCTGGCTGAGTTGTTTCTAGTAACTGTTGCAGGCTCACCAGCGTCAAATTCTCCTCCTGCCAGTCATGCCAGGTCGGATTTACAACCGTTTGAGACTCAGGTTCCACATACAAAAAGACATCATAGTGAAACCGAGTGACTTCATTTAGAATCGAACCTCGACGAAGCTGAATCTCGACTCGCCCAATGGCAGGCAGGCGTTGTTCCAGAGCATAAAAGAAGCCAGGATCGATCGTTAATTCCTGTTCATGGGCAACTCGACTGGTCAGTGCTGCTCTGAATTCTTCCAGAGGCATAGATAAAGGCGATCGCTTCAATAATTCGGAAACATGATAAACGGTTAACAACCCATAACTCTGCACATCTCCCACATACAGACATCCCCCTGGCTTGAGGGTTTGGATGGAATTTTCTACCACTCGCTCCAAATACTCACTATCCGGGAAATACTGAACCACTGAATTAATAATCACCGTGTCAAAACTAGCAGGTTCTAAGCCTTCAAAGCAATCGGCGGCTCGGCAATCGAGAGCAACTTGAGTGAGATTGCTCTCAGAGGCTTTGACTTTTTTTTCTAACTCCTGAATGGCTGAAGGGATGTAATCTGTTCCCAGAAAATAGCTGCAATGAGGAGCGACTCTAAATAACACTTGACCGCTGCCACAACCGATTTCCATGACTCGGTTTGGCTTTAAGCTCAAAATTCGTTCAATTGTTTGATCGACCCATTCTTTGACCTGGGTTTCCATCGTCTCCATTTCGGAGACTTGGCCGCTCAACGCAACATCATCTAATTGCAAATCTGGGGATTGATTTTCCTGAAGCGTGGATGAGAGTCCCAGAAAGACAAGTGGAACATTATCGAATTGCCAATCCAGTGATTTCCCATCGGGTGATTTCTGCTTAGAGAGATTCTCAAACCCAGATTGATACAGTACATCCCATGTTTGCTGCCAGTCTGCCACTTGATCGCGACTGGCATCCGATCCGGTTTCTTGACTGGCGATCGCGCCGAGGTCCTCCGGGACGAGATACGCGACTAAGACTTTATCCCCTGCAACTCCTGCGCGGGCCACCACAACGCCGTCTCGGACGGCCGGATGTTGCTGAAGGGTGGCTTCGATTTCACCGAGCTCAATTCGGAACCCTCGCACTTTCACTTGATTGTCCAGGCGACCCAGGTACTCAATCTGACCATTTGGCAAGTATCGTGCTAAGTCTCCCGTTTTGTACAGGCGATCGCCTGGTCGATCGCTCCAGGGATTGGCAATAAACTTTTCTGCGGTCAATTCCGGCCGGTTGAGGTAGCCGATCGCCAACCCTGCACCGCCAATGTGCAATTCTCCGGCAACGCCAATGGGAACTGGTTGCAGATGGGAGTCGAGAATGTAAACTTGAGTATTGGCAATCGGTCTGCCGATCGGCGGTTGGTTGGTGTTGGTTTCTGCTAAGGCAAAGGTGGAGTAGGTAGTTGCTTCCGAGGGGCCGTAGAGGTTGAAGACTTGCTCGATCGAGCCACGTTCATAGAGATGGCGCACCAGTTGCTGCGGAAGGGGTTCCCCAGCTAAGTTGACGGTTTTGATCGAGTTGGGAAGGCCGAGTCGAATCAATTCTGCGGCAGCGGAGGGTACGGTATTGATTAACGTTACCTCTGTGGCAGCCGGTAAGCTGGGTAGCTGCAAGGCATTTTCGGCTAGGATGGTTTTGCCACCGCAGCTGAGGGGGACAAATAGCTCAAAAATCGAGAGGTCGAAGCAGATTGAGGTGGAGGCTAAAACGCCGGTGAGTTGCTGGGGTGAAAAGGCGCTGAGGGCCCACTCCACGAAGGCCACGGTACTCCGGTGTGCGATCGCCACGCCTTTCGGTCGGCCGGTGGAACCGGAGGTGTAGAGGAGATAGGCTAAATCCGTGGGTGAACTGTTGCCAGCCGGGTTGATGGGGGGGTGTGTCGCGATCGCAGGCCAGTCGCGATCGAGGCAGATGCAGCGAGTCTGGACTTGAGGCAATTTGGTTAGCAAGGTTCCCTGAGTAAGCAGCACCGACACTTGCGCGTCTGCTAGCATGAATTCCAAGCGCTCTTGAGGATAAGCGGGATCGAGGGGGAGGTAAGCACCGCCGGCTTTGAGAATTCCCAACAGTCCCACCAGCATGGAGAGCGATCGCTCAACGCAAATCCCCACTAACACTTCTGACCCTACTCCTAAGGATTGCAGGTAATGAGCGAGTTGATTGGCTTGGGTGTTTAACTCTTGATAGGTGAGGGATTGGTTGCCAGAGACAACTGCCACTGCATCGGGAGTGCGTTCGACTTGAGTGACAAATAACTCATGCAAGCAGCGGTCGTGGCGGTACTCGCGACTGGTTTGATTCCAGTCAACTAAAATTTGGGTTTGTTCTGCGACCGGTAAAATCGGCAGTTGCCAAATGGGTTGAGTGGGATCGGCCGCAATGCCTGCCAGTAAGACCTCAAACTCTTCCAGGCGACGGCGTATGGTTGCCGCCTCGAATAAATCCGTGTTGTATTGGCACTCTAAAACCAGATGACCCTTGGATTCGACGGCATTGATAAACAGCTCAAAATTTTCTGCAATTCTGGGATTGGAGAAGGATTCTACCTCCAACTCCGCAAACTGAAACTGCTCGCTTTGAAAGTTTTGTTCCAGATTAAAAATCACCGACACCAAGGGAATGCGACTGGCATCTCGTGGCAATGTTAATTGGTTGAGTAAGCTGCCAAAAGTCAGCTGTTGGTGGTCGTAAGCATCTAAAAGGGCCGATCGCCGCTGTCGCAGGTAATCACTAAAAGGTTGTTCGCGGTCAATGCGGGTTCGCAGTGGCAGCAAATTCACACAATGACCCACCAATTGCTCTCGATCGGCGATCGGTTGGCCAGCGGTGGGAATGCCAACCACCAAATCTGTTTGTCCGGAAATTCGCGAGAGGAAAATTTCCCATCCTGCTAGCAGGGTAGTCAGAAAACTACATCCGAGTTTGGCACCGATGCGTTTGAGACCTGCCACTAAAGTTGGATTGATTTCCCAATCTTCCCGCGCCGAGTGGTAACTCCGCAACGGGGGTCTCGGTCGATCCAGGGGTAAGTTTAGGACGGGAACTTCATCGGCGAATTGTGCTAACCAGAACTGTTCGGCGGCAATCACTTCCGGTGACTCTGCTAGCTGTTGCTGTAACAAGGCATATTGGCTAAAGCGTTCTGGTTCGGGGAGACTGGGGGACTGACCTTGTTTGATCGCAGAATAAAAGGTGGCTAAATCTGGTAAAAAGACTCCCCAAGACCAACCATCGCAAATAATATGGTGAGCGGTGATTAAGGCCAGGTGTTCTTGGGGTTGTACTTTGATAATTTTGGCCCGGAACAGGGGACCGAGTTCCAGATGGAAGGGTTGCTGAGCCTCCTGTTGGCAAATGGCTGCTAATTCCGCTTCGCGATTGCTGGCCGTTGATAAATCAATCAGGGGAATTTCTAAGGCCAAGGATGTGGCAATACAAAGAACCGAACCGTCGGGACTCAAGGTAGTCCTGAGTGCTTCGTGTCGCTGCACCACTTCCTGAAAAGCAGTGCGTAATGCTTCTAGATTGAGGGGACCCCGTAGCCACAAACCTAAAGATTCATTAAAGGCACAATTCGCTTCATCTCCCATTTGAGTTGAGAACCAAATTTCCCTTTGGGCGGCCGTTGCTGGAGCTGTTAATAAAAGTTCACCACTGGCAAACGGATCGAACTCCACAGCCGTCAGCTTTACTTGCGGATCTGAATCTAAAGGTGAGTTATTCATGGTCAAATCATCAAAGATTTTTCAGAAGGTTGAATTTTATCAGAAATTTTTATATTTTTGCTTTCAACTTAACTGATAAATATACAACAATGCTCAAGAGTTTGTAAAGGATTTGGTTAAACTTTTTCTGGATTTTGCTACAATTGCCAACAAAAATTTAATGGGTCAATCTTGACAGCTCTTGCCAGACATAACTCAACGTTTATGCTAACTCAGCATCCTGATTGAATTCGCACTTTTTTACATAAAATTTTAGAGAACTCCTCCCCTGAGTCAGGAGAGATTGGGAAGAGTTCTCATTCATGAGCTAAGAGACCCAAACGGGGAAAAATTCAACCTCAATTTCCTACCTGCAAATATTTTCCAGGTCGCTCTGGATCGGGGATATACCAAGCCGGATTTCCCTTGGGATCTCGTCCTAATTTTGCACCCGGAACCGGCGGTTGAGAATGAGTCTTTAAATTCTGAGTGCCATTGCTACCAGCAGGTTGAGGAAAAAATCCGGCTGCTTGCAGTTCCAAAATGCTTTGCTTAAACATTGCAACCACGAACTCAAGATCTGCCTCAGAATGAGCGATCGTTAAGAAGCAAGGACGGTGGTCCCAGATATGAATTCCATTGGCTCGCAACCAATAAAACAGTAATTCTCCCTGGGGAAACTCTGGCGGATAGGTGACTTTAAAGAGGGAGCCAAAGTAAGTAACTTGGAACGGGACCTGGAGATGTTCAAACAAATTATTCAGTTCAGTGACTAATTTTGCCGTTCTTTCATTTAGCGCTTGCTGCAACGCTGACCCACTTTTTTTCAAATATTCCAGTGCTGCTTTTGCCGCCGCCAATGCCAAGGGATGACGAACAAATGTCCCCGCAAAATAAGTAACTCCCACTTCCGGGAATGAGTCATCGCCATATTGCCAGAACCCACCATCCAGCGCATCCATAAATCTGTGATTTCCCGCAATCACACCAATGGGTAACCCTCCTCCAATCACTTTGCCATAGGTAGCAAGATCTGCTTTGATGCCAAAGTAAGCTTGAGCGCCACCCGGATGAATTCTAAACCCTGTAATCACTTCATCCATCACCAACGCTGAACCAGATTTTTCAGTAATTCTTCGCAATTCATACAGAAATTCTTTTGGTTGAAGATCGGGACGGCGACTCTGAACTGGTTCGACTAAAATTGCGGCTAATTCATCGGCTTGATTCCTTAAAATCTCCAGGGATTCCGCCTCCCCATAATCTAATACGAGGCTATTTTCCACCGCTTCTGGCATAATTCCCGGTGAAGCAGGAATGGAGCGCAACTTTTTCGTACCTCGGACGATCACTTCATCAAAAATCCCGTGATAAGCACCGGAAAAAATCGCAATTTTACTGCGTCCCGTCACGGTTCTTGCCATTCGCATGGCTCCTAAAACTGCTTCAGAACCGGTATTGCAAAAGGCAACTCGTTCTTGTTGAGTAAACTCACAGAGTAAGGCAGCGACTTCTCCCGCCAGTGGGGTTTGCGGTCCAATTTCAAAGCCTTTTTGAAGCTGAGCTTCCACGGCTTCAACAATAAACGGAGCGGAATATCCAAAAAAGTTTGATCCAAAGCCATTGGTTAAATCGACATATTCATTCCCGTCTAAATCCCAGAGTTTTGAACCTAGGGAACGTTGGACCACAATCGGATAGACAATCTCTTTATAAGTAGGGTTAAATCCTGAGACTGTGCGCGGATCTGCGAGGTAATGACGGTGAGACTGAGCGTATTGTTTGGATTGCTGAGTTTTGGCAGTATAACGCTTGACAAAGGCGGTCAATTCTGATTGTTGTTGGGGGGTAAATTCTGTGCCTTGAATATTGATTCGAGCCGCAGCGCCAAAGGGTTTTTTCTCTTCGCTGGTAGCAGGAGGTGGGGCAGTCGTCTGGCGATTTTCCGGCTCTTGATTGAGGGAAGGAGGGGAGGCAATGACGCTGGGTTGTTCTGGACTTTGAGCAGGAGACAAAGGAAGTGATAAACGACCATTGCCCAAGAGTTCCAGTTGCTGGGACATCAATTGTAACTGTTGGGCGATAACGGATTCTAGAGTACCTGGTTGAGGATTTGCTGGGGGAAAAGCGGAGGGAATGACGGGTGATGCTTGAGGGAGAGGTGGGGTGGGTTGAGTTTCCATAAGGGGTGATGGTGCTGCGGGTGCGGGTAATGCTTCGGGGGGCAATTGGCGATCGATGTGTTCTGCTAAATGATGGAGGGTGGGGTAATCTTCGAGTAATTGGCGAAAGGTAATTTTTAAATTAAATTTTTTCTGCAAGGCTAACCCAACTTGAGTTAAAGAAAGAGAATCAATTCCCATTTCCATGAAGCTTAAGGCGGAATCAGCACTTTCAAGTTCTAAGCCAGAGGTATCTTCTAAAATTTCTTTTAAAGTCGGAATCAGCCTTTGAATTCGTGATTCGGTTGGCGGTGGGACGGGAGAATTTGACATGGGAGATGAGGAAGGGGTAAGGGGCAATTGGGAGGGAGTGGCTGTTGTTTGTGGGGTGGAAATCACAGAGAGACTCTCTGATTTTTCACTGAGTTTGTCAATGGGTTCTACCCAGAAACGCTTGCGTTCAAAGGGATAAGTCGGTAAGGGAATGCGACCGCGAGTTTCGGATTCATAAAAACGCTGCCAATTGATCTCAACGCCAGCCAGCCACAGGTTTCCGACTGCATTTAATAAAGCAGACCATTCAGCTTGGTTCGCTGCGGTATCGCTGAGGGAAGCAATGGCAATTTGTTTTTTTAAGTCTTTTGCTTGTTTGCGGGCTAAGGTCGTGGCGGTGATGCGAGGCCCCACTTCTAATAAAATCCGAGTGGGGTCTTGCCACAACTCTTGTATGCCTGGTGCAAATTTGACGGTTTGCCGGAGGTGTTGCGCCCAGTATTGGGGATCGGTGGCTTGGGCCGCTGAGATCCAAGTCGCCGTAACGGTGGAGATGAAGGGAAAGCGTGGCGGGTGCAGTTGTATTTGTCTAACGCATTGGGCGAAGGGTTCAACGATCGCCGCCATCATCGGGGAATGGAAGGCGTGGGAGGTATGCAGGGGTTTGCAGATTACGTTTTCGCTTTCCAATTGACTCTGAAGACTAGCGATCGCCTCACTAGGACCAGAGGCCACGCATAACGAAGGGCCATTGATGGCTGCGATCGCCACTTCTGGGCTTAACCGTGATGCCAGGGCCTCGGCTGGGAGTGCCACCGATAGCATCGCACCCTTGGGTAATTCCTGCATTAAGCGCCCCCTAGTAGCCACTAGCATCAAAGCATCTCTCAGGGAAAACACACCCGCGAGACAGGCGGCGACAAATTCACCAATACTATGTCCGATCGCAGCTTGCGGTTCGATTCCCCAACTGATCCAAAGCTGGGCTAAGGCATATTCAATCACAAACAGCGCTGGTTGAGTCCAGCAGGTTTGGCGCAACCGCATTGCCTCTGAGTCGGGGTCCTGGCCACTGGGGTAAATGACCTCCCGCAAGTCGCGGCCGAGGTGCGGTTGCAACAGTTCCGCGCACTGATCCACCGTTTGCCGGAAGACTGCTTCCTGGGTGTAGAGATTTAAGCCCATGTTGACATACTGCGACCCTTGGCCCGGAAACATAAAGACAACGGGGGGTTGCCTGCGTTCTGTGTAGCGGGTGCCAGACTGTTGCGGTGGCAAGGACGTTAAATGCTGGATCGCTTGGGTGATGCTGTCGCACACCACAAAGCGGCGATGATTAAATGCTTGGCGGCCCACTTGCAGCGTGTAGGCGACATCTGCGAGATTCAGGTCTGGATGCTGTTGTAGGTGTGCTTGTAAATTCCGGGTCGCTGTCTCTAAGGCGGATGGCGTTTTCGCAGACAGTAACAACAATTGCCGGGGACGGGACAAGCTAGAAGGTGCTAAGAGGGGTGCTTCTTCGAGGACGGTGTGGGCGTTGGTGCCTCCGACTCCAAAGGAACTCACACCAGCGCGACGGGGGGTTGGGCCTGGTTTCCACTCTGAGAGTTTGGCATTGACGTAAAAGGGACTGTTGGCAAAATCAATTTTCGGATTGGGTTTGTGGAAATGCAGGGTGGGTGGGATGATTTTATGGTGAAGAGCGAGGGCGGTTTTAATCAGGCCCGCGACGCCAGCGGCTGCGACTACATGGCCGAAATTGCTTTTAATGGAACCGATCGCACAGAATTGCTGTTTCTGAGTTTTGGCGCGAAAGACTTGACTCAGTGCTTCAATTTCGATGGGATCGCCGAGGGGGGTGGCGGTGCCGTGGGTTTCAATGTAGGTAATGGTGTCTGGTGTGATGCCAGCAAAAGCTTGCGCCATTGCGACCGCATCTGCTTGGCCATCAACGCTAGGGGCGGCAAAACTGACTTTCCCCGATCCGTCGTTATTGATCGCGGCGCCTTTGATCACGGCATAGATCAAATCTCGGTCTGCAACCGCGTCTTCAATGCGTTTGAGGGCGACTAAACCGGCCCCATTGCCAAAGACTGTGCCTGTGGCGGCCGCATCAAAGGGGCGACAGTGACCATCACGGGAAAGCATCGCCCCTTCTTGGTATAAATAACCGCTTTGCTGAGGAACGGTGAGTGAGATGCCACCTGCGACCGCGAGGTCGCATTGATAGCTCATTAAACTATGGAAAGCATGGACGATCGCCACTAAGGAGGTCGAACAAGCTGTATAAAGATTAACGCTAGGTCCTTTTAAATTCAGTTTATAGGAAGCACGGGTGGTTAAAAAGTCTTTTTCATTGGCCACCATTGCTTGAAATTCACCGATGGCGGCAATTAAATCGGGTCGCTTGGAGACGTTATTCGCAAAATAAGTGTTATTGCCTGAGCCGGCAAATACCCCAATTAAACCGTTATATCGAGTTGGATCGTAGCCAGCATTTTCTAGGGTTTCCCAGACTAATTCTAGAAAAATGCGTTGCTGCGGGTCCATGATTTCAGCTTCGCGGGGGTTGATGCTGAAGAAGTCTGCATCGAAGCAATCGGCGTCTTGGATAATACCTTTGGCTTTAATGTAATTTGGATCACTTTTGAGCGCTGGGTCAATCCTGGAATTGAGTTCATTCTCAGCAAAAAATGTAGTGGATTCTACTCCTTGACACAAATTTTTCCATAATTGATCGATCGTTGCTGCACCCGGAAAGCGACCTGCTAGACCAACAATCGCGATTCCTTCATCGTCTGGTAAATGAGACATAGGACTAGAGGTTGAAAATTAATTTTTTTCAAGTCAGTTTTGACCCTTGAGGTCAAGGAGAAGGAAGGTTTAAGAGTCGGAATCTTGGTTTTCAGAGCTTAGTTGATTTTTACTAGCAAACTGCTAGCCCTTGAGGGCTGTTTCCGTCTCCGCAAACCCCCGGCTTCAGTGGAAAATTGACTCAAGTTTGAATTCTGCTTCTGCTGAAGTTGGCTTGAGTTTTGCCAGAATTTGTTTTGATAGCTGCACCCTTACACCCAGTTTTTCGATTCACGAGCGAGGAGAGCGGCGACGTGCTAAAGCTGATTTTCGTCGCTCAGCCCGGTCTTGCGCTTGTTCAAAACCAGACGACTCACTTTGCCCTTGGTTGAGATAGTTTGCTAAGCTACAAATGGTGGAATATTGAAACAGTTTGACTACAGGAAGGTTAATCTTAAGTTCCTGTCTGATTTGGGCAACCATTTGCAGACTCAGCAGCGAATTTCCACCTAGTTCAAAAAAATTATCGTGAATACTAACTCGATCGAACTTTAGCAGTTTACACCACAGGTTGGCAAGAGCCGTTTCTAATTGATTTTGGGGGGCGACGTAGGTTTGCTGCATCTGGCGATGCTGGGGTTCTGGTATGGGTAAGGCGCGACGATCGATCTTGCCATTGGGCGTCAGCGGCATGACCGGAAGGGTAACAAATTGGGAAGGAATCATGTAGTCGGGGAGTTCTGCGGCTAAAAAAGGTCGCAACTGTGCGGTCGCAAATTCTTGCTCGCCATCAGTCACCAGATAAGCCACTAAACGTTTATCTCCTAAATCATCTTCCCGCGCGATCACCACCGCTTGTTTAATCGCGGGATGAGACCATAATACTGCTTCGATTTCCCCCAGTTCAATCCGAAATCCTCGCACTTTTACCTGATCGTCAATTCGCCCTAGATATTCAAGTTCTCCATTGGGCAGATAACGAGCTAAATCGCCACTTTTATAGAGTTTTGCTTCGGGAGAGTGACTAAAGGGATTAGAGATAAATCGTTCCGCCGTCAATTCTGGCCGGCGGAGATAGCCCCTCGTTACCCCCGCCCCTCCGACGTAGATTTCCCCCGCAATGCCGAGGGGGACTGGTTGGCGATGGCGATCGAGCAGGTAAACTTGCCAGTCGGGGATGGCAATGCCGATCGCACTTCCTCTGGCGCTGAGATCGGCTTGGCTTAAGGGGCGATAGGTAACAAAGACGGTTGTTTCTGTAATCCCGTACATATTGACTAACTGGGGCCGCCGATCGCCGTGGCGGTCGAACCAAGGTTTTAAACTGGGGAGTTCTAGCGCTTCTCCACCGAAGATGACGAGGCGCAACTTTAAATCCGGGGCGGTTCCTACAGATTCTTCGGCTAAAATCAGTTGATGAAAGGCGGAGGGAGTTTGATTAAGAACGGTAACTTGCTCTTCCCGTAATAAGTGGTAAAAGGCTTCAGGCGCTCGGCTTAACCAGTAGGGCACAATGACAAGGCGGCCCCCGTAGAGGAACGCTCCCCACATTTCCCAGACGGAGAAGTCAAAGGCGTAGGAATGGAACAAAGTCCACACATCTTGTTCGCTGAAGTGATACAAAGGTTGTGTCGCTACAAACAAGCGGGTCACGTTAGCGTGGTTGACTAAAACGCCTTTGGGTTTACCGGTGGAGCCGGAGGTGTAGATGACATAAGCTAAGTTATTCGGGGTGGCGTGGCTAACTGGGTTGGAGTTAGGGCGATCGCTGAGGATAGCTGGATCGGCTTCTAGTAGACAGATGGTTGCTGAGTGTTCCGGTAATTCTGCGACTAGGTGCGGTTGGGTTAACAGGACCGATACTTCGGCATCCGCTAACATAAAGGCGAGTCGGTCTTTGGGATAGGCGGGGTCTAAGGGGAGATAAGCGCCTCCAGCTTTGAGAATGGCTAAGATCCCGACCACCATCTCAATGGAACGTTCGACACAAAGACCGACTAGCACTTCGGGACCAACCCCTAAGCTTTGTAGGTGGTGGGCGATTTGATTGGCGCGCTGATTTAATGCTTGGTACGTGAGGGTGTGGGAGTCAAAGCTTAAGGCGATGGCGTTTGGCGATCGCTCAACTTGAGCTTCAAACAGTTCGTGGAGACAAGCTTGGGGTTCCTGGGTGGGGGTGGGATGCCACTCTGGACACAACTGCTGTTGTTCGGCGGCCGTTAGCAGGGGGAGTTCGCAGAGGGGTTGTTGGGGGTTGGCTGCGATCGCAGCGAGTAAGGTATGGAGGTGGCCCAGCATCCGAGTAAGGGTTTCGCGGTCATAGCGTTGGCTGTCCCCTTGGATTTTGAGTAAGAGTTCTGGTCCGCCGTATCCGTAGAGATTGAGGGGAAAGCTGGTTTGTTCGAGGAGTTGAATGTTGCGGAGGCTGCGACCGCTTGGAGTTTGTAAGGCGGAATCGAGGGATTGTGCTTCAAAGTTGACTAAGGTTTCAAACAGGGACGTGCCACGGGGGATGTCACTCCAGGCGATCGCTTGCATCAGGGGGGTGTGTTCGTAGGGTTGCAAGCGGTCCCACTGAGTTTGCAAGGTTTGAAGCCAGGGTAATACAGGCATTTCCGGCGGGATTTGCACTCGCAGGGGTAGGGTATTCATGAGGAAACCCACCATGAATTCTGCGCCAGGTAGGGGGATTTGGCGACCACTGCGGGTATGGCCGAAGACCACATCGGTTTCGCCACTGTAGCGACTTAACAGGAGAGCCCAGACTGCGCTGAGTAAGGTGGGGAGGGTGAAATGGTGGGTTTGGGCGAGGGTGGTTAAGCTGGCTGTGAGGGTGGGAGATAGTTGAAGTTCTGCGGTGGTGCTGCCAATTTCGTCGCTTTCTTTACCTAATTGGCTGGCGATCGGGGGGGTGGGAGTTGTGAAGCCGCGAAGGGTTTGTTTCCAGTAGGTTTCTGCGGCGGATAAATCCTGTTGTTGCAGCCACTGAATATAGTGTTGGTAAGGGGGCGGATCGGGGAGTTGTGGGTCTTGGTTTTGGCAGTAAGATTGATAAATGGCAAACAGTTCTTGGAATAAGAGTAAAAGAGCGTGACTATCTAAGAGAATGTGGTGAAAGGTACAGATAAATTGGTAGTCTGTTTCTGTGAGTTGGAAGAACGCTAAACGCAGGAGAGGCGCTGTTGCGAGATCGAAGCCTTGCTGGCGATCGCGATGCAGGTAAGTTTGGAGGGTTTGGCTGCGATCGTCTGGGGATAAGTGGCGCCAGTCTTCTTGAACAATTGGCAGTTCTACTTGCGGATGTACGGTTTGCAACGGTTCTCCAGAGTTTGACCACTCGAAGCTGGTTCTTAAAATTGGATGCCGCTGTAGGACTTGTTGCCAAGCTTGGAGGAAGGTGGAAAGCTTGAAAGGTTCATAGCAGGTACAGATTACCTGTTGGATGTCAACCCCGGTTGTTTCACCTTTAAGGTGGTGAAAGAACATTCCTTGCTGCACAGGTGACAGTTGATAGGGAACTTGATGGCTCATGGTATTTGCAGAATCGGGACAAGGTGGCTGATATCAAGCTGGATTGATTCACTAAACTTGAGCGGAGGGATCGGGTGTGAAAGGGAAGCAAAAGGCAACCCTTTCCTGGGTGTAGCCAATCATTAAGATTTAGGCAAAAGCAGGGGCGATACTGATGACTAAACTCTAGAGCTATCATAACTAAGGTTACTACTGATATATCAGAAATTTATAAGGCCCACAAAACAGCAATCGATCGGGGAGAGGAGCCTGAGGAACTGGGAGTGGGGAAAGTGCGATCGTCGTTACAATTTTGGAAAGATCGGAGCTGGTAGCTCTGAGGTGTAAAATTTTGGAGAGATTCAACGCTGGTCAACAAAGTCTTAAGAGAATGGAACAAGATCGGAAGTCAACGGTTGTGATCACAGGTGCCTCCTCAGGAGTTGGTTTATATGCAGCGAAAGCTCTTTCCCAACGGGGATGGCACGTAATCATGGCTTGTCGGAATTTAGATAAGGCAGAAAAAGCAGCCCGGAGTTTAGGAATCTCCCAAGGTAGCTACACCCTCATGGAGCTAGACTTAGGTAACTTAGAGAGCGTGCGAGAATTTGTGCGAATTTTCAGAGCGAGAGGAAAATCTCTCGATGCTCTGGTATGCAACGCCGCCATTTATATGCCTTTAATTAAAGAGCCGTTGTGGAGTCCAGAAGGCTATGAGTTGACTGTAACAACGAATCACCTGGGTCATTTCCTCCTCAGTTATTTGATGCTGGAGGACCTCAAAAAATCACCGGCGGCGGATCGGCGATTGGTAATATTAGGAACTGTGACGCACAACCCGGATGAATTGGGTGGAAAAATTCCGCCACGACCCGATTTAGGCAATCTTGAAGGGTTTGCTGCTGGATTCAAAAAACCCATTTCAATGATTGATGGGAAGCAGTTTGAACCCGTGAAGGCTTATAAGGATAGCAAGGTTTGTAATGTGCTAACTATGCGGGAACTACATCGCCGTTATCATGATTTAACGGGGATTACTTTCAGTTCTCTCTATCCCGGATGTGTGGCAGAAACGCCATTATTCCGAAACCACTATCCTTTGTTTCAGACACTTTTCCCACTGTTTCAGAAGTATATTACTGGGGGATATGTCTCTCAGGATTTAGCAGGTGAACGAGTCGCAGATGTAGTTGCAGCTCCAGATTACAAGCAATCCGGTGTTTATTGGAGTTGGGGAAATCGCCAAAAGAAAGATGGTAAATCTTTTGTGCAAAAAGTTTCTCCCCAAGCTCGCGATGATGAAAAAGCCGAGCGTTTGTGGGATTTGAGTAAGAAGTTAGTCGGAGTGCTATAAGCCTCTAGAACTACTGTGACTGAAGCGGAATTCAGGTGTCTGTTTGGGGTTGAAACTTGAGACAAAGTAAAACCCAAGCAACAGCAATACTGAAGCCAAATTCAGGAGTTGGCCAGGGACTGAAGTCTCTGGCTGGCTGGTCAATAGACTGTTTGCGAAATTAGAAACAATAAGCTAAATCAAGGGAGAAGTCATATTTTTCGCACAATGTAGGTAGGGCTTGCTGAAACCAGCGAAAACCTGCATTCATCAAGGGTCTGTCAGGCCTTAAAAGTCCTGTCAAGCGCTCTCAAATCTGGTGCTTGACCTCAAAACCTTTGCACTTTTCCCCTTTTTTCCCCTTTTCCCCCTTTCCCCCCTTTTCCCCATAGAAATCTGTTAGCCTGCCACAGCAGCAGTTCGCACTAAAATGACGGTGCAGTTGTGGCGTGCGATCGCTTCGGGAATGTTCCCTTTCACAGCTTGTTGCAACAACTTATCACGGCTAGCTCCAACAACGATCGCGTCTGCATCCTCAGCTCGAGCGTACTCAATCACAGCTTCTGGCACAGAATTACCCACAACTGCTATCGCACTTACTTTACTGCTCACTCGGCGCTTCAGAAACCGAGCAGCTTCTTCGATCGCCACTGCCTCCGACGCTTCGGCATTCGGCGGAAAAACTTGGCACAGCCTCACTTCTGGCTCTTGACTTAGGGATAACAGGGTTGGGAGCAACCGCACTGCTTCCCTAGCATTGGGACCGCCTGCCATTGGCACTAGCCAGCGGTTAAGGCTCTTGCGCTCGCCCAATTTCACTAAAATTGCCTCGCAAGCAGCTTGCCGGAGAATGGTATCTGCCACACGGCTGAACACTCGGCCGGGAGTGGCACTACTGCCTTTCCACCCCATGAGTACGAGATCGATGTGTCGCTCTTTGACAACGTCCAAAATGGCTCCTGCCACCTCGTGAGCGACCCGAATCTGGGTATGGACCGGTATGTTCTCAGCGCGCCCGAAACGCACGGCCTTCCGCAAGAGGCGACGGCTGGCTGCTTCCCTCACAGGGGTTTCCGTGGGAGCGCGGTCGCGGGGTACGACGATGACGTGCAAGCACTCCAATTCCCAATGACGAGCGCGAGCAATTGCCCCAGCCATTTCCAGCAGCGTTTGCGCCGTCTCTGGGTTACTCAGGGGGACTAGCAACCGCCCTCGTCCCATTGCAGGCGTGCGAGTTTGATAGATCGGATAAGAAGGTTCTGACTTCGGCCCTAGCTGAACTGCCTCGCCATTGAGCCCCGCTACCTCTGCGCGGATGATATCGCTGTGAGTGATAATGCCGACCAAGTGCCGACCTTCGACAACGGGCAAACAACTGAGATGATAGCGGTTGAGCAGGTGTAAGACATGAGCGAGGGTATCGCTCGGACACACTGCCATCGGATCTGGAACAGCAACTTCTGCGATCGCTATCTCCTTGTCCCGTCTTGCTGCGCTAGCTAAATCTTTCTCCGTTACCAGACCCACTAATTTCCCCTCCGCTACCACTGGAAAATTGTGGTGCTGCGAATGGGAGAATGCTTGCAGTGCTTCTGTAAGGCTCATTTGGGGTGATAGCGTTTCTACCCGCCGCTGCATGATGTCGCCTGCTCGCAACCGAGAGATAGAAGCTTCCAACACTGGTTCTTTTTCCAAATGGATGCCGTTCCACTCTAGGAGGCGGTCGTACAGCGAACCAGGAGCCAATTTGTCAGCAACCCAATAAGCTGTGACGGAACCAATCATGAGCGGTAGCACTAAGTTAAAATCCATTGTCATCTCGAAGACAATGACAATTCCAGTAATGGGAACTCTAGCGACAGCGCTAAAAAATGCTCCCATTCCCGCTAGAGCGTAAGCAGTCGGGGAACTCGCTCCCAATAAGCTATGTTCGGCAATGCCAACCAAGCAGCCGAGGGCTGAACCAATTAGCAGTGCGGGCGCAAATAAGCCACCCGGAGCGCCTGAACCGTAAGCGAGGAGCGTAAGGGCGAACTGGGAGGCAAAGGCGATCGCAGGAAACTGCCAGTGGAAGTCTCTGCTAGCAAGCATTTCTCGCAGACCGGCACTGTCGCGGAATTCAACGGGTAGCAGGGCGATGGCCAACCCGCAAACCAACCCCGCTAACCCCACTCGCAGGGGGACTCCTAACCGCAGTTGGCGATTAAGTGTCAGAGAGGCGATAATTCCTTGATTAAAGGCTGCCCCCAACACTCCCGCCAGGATGCCTAAAATTAAATAGAAGGGAATTTCGCTGGGGAAAAAGCTGGTTGTGAGTGCTGCTAGTTCTAGGTTTAAGCTATGTCCCCCCATCCACCGAGAAACGGCTGCACCAATTAAGGAAGCAAGGATCGCAGTTCCCAGGGTGAAGCCGGATAAGTCTTGCAGCAATTCTTCAATGACGAAGAGGATGCCTGCGATCGGAGTATTGAAGGCGGCTGCTAACCCCGCTCCCGCACCGGCTGCAATCATTTGGCGACGGTAGTCTGGCGAAGTGGGAAAGATGCGACTCAGTTGGTTGGCTAAAGCAGCTCCTACCTGTACTGTCGGGCCTTCCCGGCCGAGCGGCAAACCGCAGCCGAGGGCAACCATGCCACTCACAAGTTTCACTAAAGCGACTCGCAGGTTGAGGGGAATGGGTACGCTGGCAAGTACCGCTTTAACTTGGGGGATGCCACTTCCTGACGCTTCGGGAGCTACCTGGGCAATGAGCCAGCCTGCTAGCAAACCTCCTGCTAAACCGATTGCAGGCAGTGCGATCCAAGCGGGCAGTAAATGCGCCAGATGTACTCGCCAGCCACCGAGAAAGCTAACTCCTTCTTTAAGAAGAACGGCTGCTAAGGCTGCAACTAAACCGATTAGGCAAGCTTGTAAAATTGCCCAGCGTTTTGGCGTCAAGAATTTTCGGATGCGCTTGAGCCAAGGAAGATAACTGAACCGCCCTAAATACAATTGAATGTCTTTGCCTAACATTCCTGTTCCTTACTCCGCACGCGAGCTTTACCTACTGGTCAATCAGTTTTTTGCCAATAGCAAGAGGAGAGATTGCCAATAGATAAGCTGATTAAATTTTTATGATGTCAACCACCATAGCTCATGAATGAAGCCCTTCTCAATCTAAGAATTAAAGATTTTATTTCTATCTATCTTTAGATAGAGATATTTTTATAGGGGAGCCAACTAGCAATTTTTACAATAGCTTTAAAAAGCCTGGAATGCCTTGTGAGAAAGGGAAGAGGGGCGACATCGTTTTGTTTTTTTTCACTGCCACACAATAGACATAACATTGTTATCTGATTGACACATCCAAGATTTAAGGTAGGCACAAGCCTTTTGCTATCTAACAAAATTTCAAGAGTCAGAAAGCTCGCTGTACCACTCCTAAGCGAGGCAGAAGAAAGAACTATAAAACTTGAGGAATAATAGTTTTTTGCTAGCTCAAAAAATATGAACTGTTTAAGGGACGGTTAGCGATACCGAGCGCGCCAAGGAGTTCTATCGGTAAACTTCTCTATTTTAGAATTATTTTAGATACCTATTGCATCGGGTAAAACTCTTACAAGCTAACAAGAAATGAGCGAAAAACGAGCCGCATTGTCGTCTTACAGCTTAGCAGTTAAATGAGGGAGTTAAGGCAATATCGCTTGTGACTTAGCTATGAAAGTATACTCTGAAACTCTGGTATTGATAGACTTCTAACGCCTTCTATTTTGAAGTTGTAGTGAGCGAGGGATCGCCAGACAGCATCATAGAGATAATTTTGAGCAGTTGACTCTTTTTTTTTCAAAAAACCCCCTGCAAAAGCGAGCCGAATATGAGGATATTTCTATGAAATCAGGAAAAAATTCTTCAGTTTGCCTTCAAAAACGCTATCAAATCCTTAGATATTACCTAAATCTTTTTCCATTTTGGCAATTTTTAACTTCCAGTTATCCCTAGGGATCGCTTATACAACTCCTTAATTTTTAAAATTTAGATGATTGTACTTGCTCCTAATGTCGTGTCCGAAATCATGCAGCCAAGAGGCTGGTTCTTGGTTCCTCCAGGGACAGCAGCACAACCATTATTCAAGCTGAAACTCTCTCTGGAATTGCTTTGTTACCTTCTATAAAACGCTAAACTGAACTCAGCCAAGTGGCTGAATATTTGTATGTTAAATCACTAATTTTCTTAAATTATAAGCGTATCTGTGGATAGACGAAGAGAAGAGAAGTAGAAAAGTAACCTGCTAACTGTGGCTTTGCTATCTGACAGAAAATTCACCCATCTTGAAATTTTTAAGTGATTGAACAAATGTCGGTTTCAAAGCACAGCCATTGGCATTAACTGAAGTATCTTGCACCCAAGCCCAAGCGTTACGACTCCGTAATCCAGTAACGAGTGGGAAAACACCCATCATTGCAGATTGCTTAAAGACTGAATTAGCCTGAAGCGAGCTAATTCAGTATGTAGCTATTAAACCTTATTCATAAGGAATCAGGATTTAGCTTAGATCTGCTGGGGACAAGTTTTGTAACTTTTTGCAGTTAGCCAAAATGGTAGTCATTATGTCACACCCTCCTTTAAAATATGAAACCTACGACATTGCTGATAGCAAGTTTTTAACACCTTTTCAAAGAAAACTTTTGATCAAAAATTTGCAACCCAGTTTACAACCCGAATACCAACGTCGGTTGGAAATTATGTTACTGGCAGATATGGGTCAATCTCAAACCCAAATCTGTCAACTATTAGGTTGTTCTCCACACATGGCACGGTACTGGACTGCTGTCGCAGAAGCTGGTTTGGCGCACAAATGGCAGGAACGACCCATTGGCAGACCCAAGAATGTTAATGAGCCATACCTGGAACGGTTGAAAGAACTAGTAACCCATAGTCCGCGTGAGTATGGCTATGGATTTCACAACTGGACAGCCCAATGGTTGAGTAAACATCTAGCCAGGGAATTTAGCATTGAAATTAGCGCTCGCCATATCAATCGCTTGCTCAAACAAATGGGGCTTTCCACCAAACAGAAACCCGATGTCTCTACACCAGAAATTGACAGTACCAAGGATTCTGGCATTATGATTGGCGACCTACAATTGCCCTCCGAGCCTAAATTCCAATGGTCACTGAATCTGATTAAGACCGAGCGCTAATTCTCTGAAAAAGGTGAGTTTATGACCTCCAATATTTCCAAGCCACAACTGGCTGAGAAACTCACCCAAACCTTGGGTGTATCTCTTTCAGAACCGGAACTTGCAGACTGTTTAGCAGCAATAGAAATTTGCACCCCTCAAATCGCCAAGTTGTTCTGGCGAGCAGTCAGCTCACCCCCCGGAATTTATATCGTTTTAACGGGTAAAGTCAGACTGCTGAATACCTCCGATCATTTGATAGCTACCTTTGCGGCTGGAGGTTCATTTGGTGAAATGACTCTGTTTCCCGAAGCGGAATTTCAACCTTACAATGCCAGAGCTTCGACCGATTTAAAGCTTTGCTATCTCAACCATGAAATGTTGGCAAGCTTAATGAGCAAATATCCCGATCTTCGCGATCGCTTATTCGCTCGTGCAGAAGTCTGGGAATTGCTGGTGCTCTGTTGCCAGAATTCCCAACTGCTTCGCAGTGCTGCGGTTGAGGGGATGCTGAGGGTTCTATCTTTGTTTCAACGACACCATCTCGAAATTGGCTTTTTACCAGCACTACTAACACAAGACAGCAAGCTGTGGTTGCTGCGTCGCGGGGAATTGCTGCACGCTGACGGTAGCACCCTCACTCCTGGGAAAATTTATGCTCCTGTGCGTCGAAGTGGCAGAAGGGAAGGTTGGCAAGCAATTCAACCAACCATTGCTTACAGTCTAAGTCATGCTGATTGGCAAACCGCAGTTCAGCACTTGCCTCAATTAACAGAATTCATCACGTCTGATTCTGCGAATGACTCTGGCGAAGAAGATGAAGAAGATGGGTTTAACAGAGCGATCGCCAGAGACAGAGAAGATTTTTTCCGGTTCCCGCGCTCCCGCGTTCCCGCCTCCGCTTCATTGCCTGGGGTATCGCGCCGCGCCGGAGTGTCCTCAAGACACCGCGCCTACTTTCCCAGTCCCAGCGTCACCCTCAGTCACTGGTGGGGACACCTCACTAAGCGGTATCCAATTTTTCAACAACAAAGTGCTTCTGACTGTGGGGCCGCCTGCTTAGTGATGATTGGTCGCTATTGGGGCAAGCGCTTTAGTGTTAATCGAGTGCGAGATATCGCCAATATCAGCCGCACGGGGGCATCACTCCGGGGTTTAGCCGCAGCAGCAGAAAGCATTGGCTTCTCGACGCGCCCGGTGAAAGCAACTTACGATAAATTAGCACAACAACCTTTGCCTGCCATTGTCCATTGGGAAGGCAAGCACTACATCGTTGTTTATGAAATTAGCAAAAAGCAAGTCATTGTTGGCGATCCGGCGAGCGGTCAATGCACGCTCACTCCGGCGGAATTCAAAGCCAAATGGACGGGTTATGCCTTGTTATTGCAACCCACTGCCCTGCTCAAAGAAACCCAGGAAGCAAGTACACCTTTTTGGCAGTTCTTTGAGTTAGTTAAACCGCACTGGGTCGTCCTGTTAGAAGTGTTCATCACCTCGCTTTTCATTCAGGTATTTGGATTGGTAACGCCCCTATTCACCCAGCTACTTTTAGATAGAGTGATTGTGCAGGGCAGCACTTTAACGTTAAACGCTGTTGGGTTAGGTTTGCTCATTTTTGGGTTGTTTCGAGTCGCGCTGAATGGACTGCGGCAATATCTGCTGGATCATACGGCGAATCGAGTGAGTCTGGCGATGATTGTGGGTTTTATTAGACATACGTTTCGATTACCCCTTTCGTTTTTCGAGTCTCGTTACGTCGGCGACATCGTCTCCCGTCTGCAAGAAAATCACAAAATTCAGCGCTTTTTAACGGGTGAATCTCTCTCGATTTTTCTAGATTTTCTAACGGTGTTCATCTATCTAGGATTGATGTTCTGGTACAGTTGGAAACTCGCCTTGCTAGTGCTGGTAGCTTTGCCTCCAATGGTGTTACTAACCCTGATGTCAACGCCCTTTTTACGGCGCATCTCCAGAGAGATCTTTAATGCGATGGCTGCTGAAAGTAGTTATCTCATTGAAGCCCTCACAGGGATTGGGACTATTCGGTCAATGGCTGTTGAGCAGACGGTCCGCTGGAAATGGGAGGAACGCTTAAATCAGTCAATCAAAAAAGCGTTTTCCGGACAAATCATTGGGAATCAACTGCAAATTATTAGTTCCACCATTCAAACATTAGCTACGACTGGCTTGTTGTGGTTTGGAGCCTGGCAAGTGATTCAAAACCAACTGACGATTGGACAACTAATTGCTTTTAATATGTTATTAAGTAACGTTCTTAACCCGTTCCAACGGTTAACGCTGCTGTGGAATCAATTTCAGGAGGTGATGATTTCCAGCGAACGCATTAATGATGTGTTAGAAGCTGAGCCAGAAGAGGACTTACAGACCTCACCTCGTCAGTTTTTACCAATGTTGCGCGGTCATATTCGCTTTGAAAATGTTACGTTTCGCTATCACCCGGAAAGCGATATTAACGTGCTGGAAAATCTCAGTTTTGAGGTTCAACCTGAGCAAACCGTGGCGATTGTGGGGCGTAGCGGTTCTGGTAAAACAACTCTTTCTAAGTTGATTTTGGGTCTCTATCCCCCGACAGAGGGTAAAGTGCTGATCGATCGTCAAGATGTGACGAGTATTGCCCTGCGATCGCTCCGTTCTCAAATTGGGGTGGTCGATCAAGATACCTTTTTATTTGGCAGTACAATTCGGGAAAACATTAGCATGGCTCACCCAGAAGCAACCCTAGAAGAGATTATCGAGGCGGCGCATCTGGCAGGGGCTGATGAATTCATTAAGCAGCTACCAATGGGTTACGAAACCCAAATTGGTGAAGGTGGCGGACTGCTATCGGGTGGACAACGTCAACGGCTAGCCATTGCCCGTGCTTTGCTTGGAAATCCCCGTTTATTACTATTAGATGAAGCCACCAGTCACCTCGATCCTGAATCCGAGCGCATCATTCAAAACAATCTCAATACAATTGTTAGAGGTCGCACCACTTTAATCATTGCCCATCGCCTTTCTACGATCCGAAATGCCGATCTGATTTTGGTTTTAGACCGGGGCGTATTAGTTGAAAGGGGTAATCACGAAGAATTAATCAAACAAAAAGGTCATTACTACTACCTCAATCAACAACAACTGGCTCAGGTTGGTTGAGGACGCAAACATGACACTCGGCAAGCTTTTCTAAGTGGCTCTCCCTTCGTAGGACGAAACATATTAGGCAGCAGCCACACTTTCTAGCCTTCCGTAGTAGAGCCAAGAAGGAAAATCAGGGGTAAAAAGTTATGTCATATTCATCTAACAATTCCTCATCTGCTGTTACGACATCCCCACCAGAGCAGTCTAACTTGCAGCAGAATTCTCTTGCTGTTAATCCTCAAACACTAGCAGCAAATGATGTCAAAGATTGGTTTTATGGTACTGAGCAACTGCTAGATGCCTTACCGAGACGCTGGACTCGCTCTTTGCTGTATTTAATGATAGGCTTTACAGCGATTGTCTTACCTTGGGCGATGCTATCCAAAGTTGATGAGACAGGTAGTGCCAGAGGGCGAATTGAACCTTTTGGAGCAACCCAAAGATTAGACGCGCCTGTTTCCGGAACTGTGACTGCTGTGCGGGTAAAAGAAGGTCAAATTGTCAAAGCAGGGCAACCACTGCTGGAACTAGAATCTGATGTACTCCGAACCGAACTTCAGCAGAGTCAAAATAAGCTCGAAGGGCAACAAAATCGATTGGCGCAGTTAGAATTACTCAAAAATCAAGTAATACTATCCGTCCGCGTCCAAGAACAACAAAACCAAGCCCAATCCTCAGAAAAAACTGCTCAAGTAAATCAGGCGCAGCAAGACCTGAATTCTAAACAAGCTGCCCATAATTTACAGACCGAAGAAAAACGGGCTGCTGTCGATCAAGCACAGCAGAATCTTGATGCGCTTAAAAAAGCTTACAACTCACAAATACAGGAAAAACTTGCAGCTTTTCAGCAAGCGCAACAGACCCTATCTCAGAGCAAAAACGCTTGGGAATTTGCCAAAATTCGTGTCAAATCAGATGAGAGCAAATTTGAACGCTACAAACAAGCTCTTGAGGAAGGTATCATTTCTAAAGACCGATTCACCGAAGTCGATCAGGCGCTACAAGAAAGCAGACGGGTGCTATCGTCAGCAAAATCTGATATCTCCCAAGCTGAACTACGGCTGAAAGAGCAACAAAAACACTATCAGAACTTTATTCATCAAGCTAAATCTGAGATTGAACAAGCTCAATTGCGATTGAAAGAACAACAAACTCGCTATCAGAACTTTGTTCATCAAGCTCAATCTGAGATTGAACAAGCTCAACTGCGGTTGAAAGAGCAACAAAGCGCCTATCAAAGTTTGATTCAGGCCGGTAAACTTGCTGTGCTTAAAAGTCAGGAACAACTCAAAGATTTGGAAACACAAACTACCACCCAGCAAGCAGAAATTGCTCAGAGTAGCAATCAAATTCAAGGTCTTAAATTGCAGTTAGAACAACGAGTTTTACGGGCCCCTGTCAGTGGGACAATTTTTCAGTTACCGATCCAAAGGGCTGGGGCTGTTTTACAACCTTCACAAATGGTTGCTGAGATTGCACCTCAAGGAACACCTTTTGTCCTGAAGGCACAAATGGCTACGAGAGAAAGTGGTTCTCTGCATCAAGAAATGCCTGTCAAGATCAAATTAGATGCCTATCCTTTCCAAGATTACGGTGTTGTGCAAGGTCGTTTAACGAAAATTGCACCGAGTTCCAAAGTGACGGAAACCTCTGGGGGTCAGATTGCTACTTATGACCTAGTCATTCACTTAAATCAGACCTGTATTCCCGCCGCTAATCAATGTATTGCCATTAGTCCAGGTCAGACAGCAACGGCAGAGGTGATTGTCCGCCAGCGTCCCCTGATTGACTTTGTTTTAGATCCGTTTAAGAAGTTGCAAAAAGGCGGTTTAGATATTTAGTAATTTGTTGCGATTCATCATAATTAATGAGGGATTAACTGGGATGATATAAACGAGTCAAACCTCTCAATACTTCCTAATTAATAATGGGAGAGCTTAAGAGTCGTCCGCATTTGAGCTGTTATCTACAGACAACTGCACCTTGGCTGATTATTCCTCTGCGCCCAGACTGAGGGGTAATAATTTTCGCAGTTCTTAGGACTCTAATTAGCTTTGCTAGTTTTTTTAAGGTCTTCTTTTTAAGTGATTGCCTAATCAATTATTAGTCATAAATCTACCTACTTTAGGCTGATTAAGTCTTTGAATCCAGCCAATTTTCCTAGAGTATCCAACATTTAAATAAGTCTTAAGGTGGATTTTATTTAATTATGGTCTAATAAAATACAAACAACAAAAGGAGCTAAATTATGTCAAAAACTTTGAGATTTTCTGCTGAAAATATCCTGCAATACATCAAGATTTCCTGCCAAATTCCTGATGTATTGGAAGCAATAGCAACTCGAAGAATCATTGCTGATGCAGCTAAGGAAGCAGGCATTAAAGCTGAGTTAGAAGAACTTCAGCAGACAGCAGACAGCCTACGGTTAGTTAACAATCTTGTCAAAGCTGAAGACACTTGGGCTTGGTTGCAAAAATATCATCTTTCTCTGGATGAGTTTGAAGAAATAGTCGAAACTAATGTGCTTTCTACGAAGTTAGCCAATCATTTATTTGCAGACAAAATTGAACCGTTCTTTCTTGAACACCAACTCAATTATGCCGGAGCTGTGCTCTATGAAGTTGTGTTAGATGATGAAGACTTGGCGTTGGAACTGTTTTATGCACTGCAAGAAAACGAAATCAGTTTCCAAGATATTGCCCGCGAATACATTCAAGAGCCAGAACTACGCCGCGCTGGAGGATATCGCGGCATACAACAGCGTAGTGAGTTGAAGCCGGAAATTTCTGCTGCTGTTTTTGCTACCCATCCACCGCAAATTCTCAAGCCCATTGTCACTCAAAAAGGTGCTCATCTCATTTGGGTCGAAGAAATCATTCAACCACAATTAAACGAGCCGCTACGCTTGAAGATCCTAGGAGATTTGTTTTCCGCTTGGTTAAAACAACAACTTGAAGATGTAAAAATTGTGGCACAACTTGAATTGGATACCAATTTGAAACCCTCCCAGCAACTGCCGAAACTCGCTTAATTCTGTTATTAACAACTACTCAAAGACCACCGTGCGATCGCCGTAAACTAAGATTCGATTTTGTAAGTGCGATCGCACAGCTCTAGCAAGCACCATTCGCTCTAAATCTTTGCCCTTCCGCATCAAATCTGTCACTTCATCTCGATGGCTAACCCGCACGACTTCTTGCTCAATAATGGGTCCTTGGTCTAAATGGGCGGTGACATAGTGAGCTGTTGCCCCAATAATTTTAACTCCTCGCTGATACGCTTGTTGATAGGGATTTGCTCCGACAAAGGCAGGTAGAAATGAATGGTGAATATTAATCATGTTGGGAAATTGAGCAATAAACTCAGGACTCAGAATCTGCATATATTTTGCCAGAACAACCAGATCGATGTTGTACTGTCGCAGGAGTTCTAATTGTTTTGCTTCTTGGTCAATTTTATTTTCTGGGGTCATTGGCAGGTGGTAATAGTCGATATTGAACTGCTCGGCTATGGCTTGTAAATCGGGATGATTGCTAATAATCAACTTAATTTCAGCGGAGAGATCTCCCGCTTTTTGTCTCCAAATTAGATCTAACAAGCAATGCTCCTGACGGCTTACCCAAATCGCAATTCGGCGCAGGGTATCAGAGAAGTGAATTTGCCAAGTTGCTTCCAAGGGTTGGGCAATAGCATTGAAAGCTGGACCGATCAATTCACGCGACAAGTAAAATCCATCTAACTGCCATTCAAGACGAGTTAGAAATAATTTAGCAGCAAAGTCAGTGTGCTGTTCGGCATGAACAATATTACCGCCGTTGGCATAGATGAAATTGGCAAATTTTGCCACTAATCCTCGTCGATCGGGGCAGGAAATGAGAAGGGTTGCAGTAGGAGAAGTCATAAGAACTCCGGGAATTATGGAAATCTAGCAGATGACTGTTTTGACCAGAAGATCTGTTTAAAAAAAATAGAACTGTGACACCATTCGCGTCATTTTTGAGGCTTTTGGTAATGCTTAAGCACTCCTCCCAATCTCATTGCAGGGACCAGCTCTAGTAAGTTCAAAAAAAAAGGCGATCGCGAAGCGTGTCCGTAGGACAAAAACACTTTCTTCAATCGCCTGATGTTAACTGACTGTATTTGCACCTCTGTGGTTCGCAGCGATGTAAGGTGAGGTGAATTGCTGCGAATTCTAATCTTTATTGCTCTAAACTCGTGTAGATATCTTGAGAGCCGGGATTAAGGTAGGGATACTGCAAATCAACTTCCTGCTGAGCAAATTTTTCCAGAATCAATACCATCCGGTTTACTTTTGATTCATCTCCTTTTTGCCTCGCTTCCAGTAAACTATTGGCAACGATGTGGCAGCGATTCAGACCAAAACTTTCTTGAGCAGAAAATTTGCGATTGGGCTCTTCTGCAACGGCAAGTCCTGGAGCGATCGATTTTGTAAAGAGTGGCACTTCCTCACCAAAATGCAACTGAGACTCTGCATAAATAGATTGCAGCACTTGCCGGATGGTTGGATAGTTGTGTTTTTCAAAGTAAAGCACTGCTGTATCGTAGCGCCCGTAATCTTTAGGGTTGTATAGTGCTTTAAAACAGAAGGGAATGGAGATGGCATTGAGTTGCTTTGTCAAACTTGCCATGACGGTAACGGCACCTTCAGGACTTATATTAAAATACACGCGCACTAACTGTTGTTGACGGTCCGGAGCGGTAGAACTGTACTGCCCTAGATTGCCAACTGCCATGTAAAATCCATTTTGCACGATATTACGGGGCATCCTGAGCGCAACCCAATCACCGAGGATAGCAGTCGCTTGTGACGGTGCGAGATGGCGATCGCGCTCTATATGCAGAGTCAACTCGTTCTTTTTCACCACCAGAGTGCGATCGCTCTGTTCTCCGATGACTTGCCAACCTGGATCGAAGTAACCCTCACCACTGTTGCTAGAGTGTAAGCGGTCGTAAAACCCGACATCCACCCCCAAAAAAGTATTATTTTCTAAATTTTGAAGCCGAGTTGAATCTATTGCTTCTGCATCTAAAGCCAAGGCTGCTCGTAGACCGCCGTTATAGTAGACTCCGTAGAGAAAACTACACAATTGCGAATGGAGAAACTTGTGCTGAAGGTTCAACGGTAATTGCTGAAAGCGGGATACTACCTCATCGGGCAATTCTAAGGGTTTGTAATCGGGATGGCGAATACAAAAGTTGGAGTGGATCTCAACATTTTTGGCGATGTCTTTAATCGCAATTAGTTGCTGAATCAAAGTATCTAATGGTTGCTTTGGACGTACATCTAGCAATTGCATCATGGGAAAGCCTTTAACGAAAATTACTTCAGTAAGTGCAGGACGACTGTAGGACGAGTCAATTCAAAAGCGTCCATGCCAAACACAGTCGGAATGGATGGTTCCGGACGGCACAACAAACTTTTGGCAACCTGGAGCATACAAATACCTGCATTACCAAAGATTTTTTCGTGCTGGAGCATTGCCAAAATCGCTTGAATCAAAGCTAGACCGGAAAATTGCACAACTCGCTGCAAAAAATCAGGTCGTAGCTCAAAGATTTCGGGAAAGTTACTGAGATAAGCTCTTGTCAGAGCTGCAATTGAAGGCTGGAGGTGTTCTAGGGGAATTGTGGCTAGGCGTAAAGATTCTTCGAGCGCGATCGTTTTACTGGTCATCAAGCTATACAGCCAGCATTGCAGGTAACTGGCAATCAGCATTCCTAAATCGATCGCTGGATCTCCCCAAGCAGATTTCTCCCAGTCAATCAGGCGAATGATGCTGTTCGTTGATGGGACTGTTTCAGAAACTACCTCCTCCCAATTATTAGCTAATAGGATATTGTTGAGTTTTAGATCGTTATGGATGAGGCAACAGGGTGCGATCGTATTGCACAACTCTGCAATCGCCTGTCCCAAGCTATCATAGCGCTGATAGAGCGAAAAGAACCTCAATCCATCGGCTGGAAAAGTACCGAAAATCTCAGGAGCGATCCGTTCTAAACTTCGAGTTAGCTCGAAAGGTTGGGGACTCAATTCACCTTGATTAGACTGCAATAATTCCCGATAGCCTGGACGCTCCAAAGTCAGACGATGAATTGTGGCAAGCGTAGCTCCCAGAGCAGTGGCAATCCTGGTGGGAAAAATATTAGCCCGACCGTAGAAATCTGCCAAATCGCAGTAGTCATTGAGATAGTTAAAAACAATGACTGAATGCTCAGCATCAAAATAAATTGCCTCTGATAGATAGGGGCAAATCTGACTAAGTTCTGGAAATCGTTGTAGCAACGTTTGAACTTGCCATTCTCTCAAAAATTCACCTGCCGTTTTCCCTTGACGATCGTGAGGTTCTTGCTTAACCAAAAGTTTACGACCCTCGGGAAAGCTGAGTAACAAGTTAAAGTTTTTAGCAGGTTTTAGATCGATCTGGATTGTAGACTGATTTTCTTGAGTACAGAGCCGCTTTTCAATCAGGTACTCAAAAACATTTTTGGAAGTTAATAAAAATGTCATAACCTCAGAGTTTAAGCAAACTCTACTTATTGGATAGATTGGCAAAATTTTACTAAAAATTGCCAGAAGGGGTATGTGGCACCTCTATTTATGTCCTCATCATTCTTGAAAAGAATCGCAAAATTTGTTATCGGTTATTCGGTCAAATGGTGAGAGCAGAGCTAGCAACCAATCAACCAATAACAGATAAATCATCCTCGTAAACTTAACCTTAGTTAGAGGGCGATACAGGTCAAGATTGAGGTGCACGGGGAGCCATAAATGATTGGACTAGCGACACAATATTAGAGATTGCAAACCCCACTAATGCAAACTCCAAAACCTTAACGCCAAAGTTAAGAAACTCAGAGAAGCCGTATCCCACACCACCATGCACAGACATGGAATCTATATCAGTTAAGTCATGCAGAAAGCTAGCGGAATCTTGAAACAGTTCAGAATCTGTACTCCGCAGGTCAGAAATTGCGATTTTAGCCATTGATACATTCACTCCTCAAACAGTTAGGGTATACTGATTGATTAGGATGGGATTAAACTTTTGATTGCTTAATCCCTAATAATTGGTAAATCTAAGCAGGATTAAGGGTTTGATAAGTTAATCCTGCTTAGCTGTGGACTACAAATTAGTAGATGCCACCACCGACATCACCACCGACACCACCACCGATGCCACCATTAGCGCTAAATGTCTGCGCTAAGGAAACAAGGTTATTGATTGCAAAGCCTACAACTCCATACTTAAGGGCCTTTAAACCGAAGGCTAAGTAAGGCGCGAAATTGGCACCTTCACCACCCTGCACGGACAGGGTATCCATATCGGTCAGGTCGTTGAGAAAGCTTTCGGAATCCATGAACAATTCAGAGCCCGCAGGACGCAGTTCAGAAACTTTGATATTCGCCATTGTTTTTTCCTCGTACTAATTGATTGGTAAATCTGAGCAGGATTAAGTGTTTGATCGTTTACTCGCTTAATCCTGCTTGACAGCGGACTACAGACTAGAAACTAATGCTGCCAGTGATACCGCCAGTGCCGCCACCAGCACCACCAGTGCCACCACCGACACCACCACCAGTGCCACCGCCAGTGCCGCCACCGACACCACCAGTAGTGCTAAAGGTCTGCGCTAAGGAAACAAGGTTATTGATTGCATAACCTACGACTCCATACTCAAGCAGCTTTGAACCGAAGCCTATGTAAGGTACGAAATTGGCACCTTGACCACCCTGCACAGACAGGGTGTCCATATCAGTCAGGTCGTTGAGAAAGCTTTCGGAATCCATGAAGAGTTCAGAACCCGCAGGATGTAATTCAGAAACTTTGATATTCGCCATTGTTCTTTCCTCCTAGGGGAAATTGTTTGAACTGAATCGTGTTTGCGTGAGGTTAAGTTTTAATGATTTAACCTAACAATTGCCATTGTTAGCCACCAAGATTGAAAGATCAAGATTAAGAGCCTAATTCTATAGATATAAATGTAAAACTTATGTCTTTTTAAAAGGACTCTACTGAAAGGGATTGCCACCCTAGACACAGGCTTGGTGATACTCTTAATTGCAGTCAGGGTCTTACAGGTAGACCCTGATTACCTACAGTTCACTCCTTGGAAAATGAGTGAGGAAAATTAGACGGTAGTAACCGTTTATTGGAGGCTTATGGTTCTTTATAGAGAGAAAAACTGCCTGCCTTACTCGAACAGTTTGCTTACAATTTGAAATCGCTCTCAAGAGTCAATCAGCGCTATTAGGATGTCCTCGAGCCATGTTGATGCTTGCTCAAAAAGCTGTAGATTTGAGTTTGACTGAATGAAAACTCAACCTTTCTACCTGTTAAGAAACAGCATCATCATTAGCAACGCGAGTCTAAATCTCCCTTCGAGAACTCAGCAGAGATAAAATTCTTTATTTAAACTCCAGCTTTTGAGGGGGATTTAGGGGTAACTCAACCCCTTTATATTTCTTTAGAGACAGCTTCTTAGCCATGAGATTGGACTCAGGCTCAGGTTGAGTTGGTCAGTGATTGCTGTACCACTGAGTACACTCCTCATCTCCCAAGTCCTGAGTTCATCGAGTAACTTTTTGTCATCTACCTCGATCGGAAGCAGATTGGAGATTGTGATTCTCGCCATTGGGTTGCTTCCTCAACCAAGCGAAACGGGATTAGATAGAATCAAGCTTGAAATCGCCAAACTCTTCTTTGTATTTTGGCAACTCAATCGGGGAATTTAAATTTTGAATACAACTTTTAGAGACATAAGTGTAAAAGATATGTTTCTAAAACTTAAGGCAAAACTGGTCTGGCTGAGGGTTGAGGGCTGCTGGAGCTTTCAGCAGGGGTTCCTAAGAAGAAAGAGCGATCGCGTATCGCGACCGCTCTTTACTCAATACTTTTGAGGTTCGCAGGTAAAATCACCTCGACCGGCTCAACTTGAAGACTCACGCCCGTGTTCTGCCAACCGTTCTTCACGATTAAACTGGAGCAAGTTGGCAGTTGTGCGCCTTTGTGGAGTTAGCCTGACAATCCCAGCATCTTCCTGAGCAAACAGGGACCGAAGTTCTGCGATCGCTCTCGGCTGCCTATAGCGGGTTCAGCCTTACCAATGTTCTTACTGTTTTGGCTGCCAAGGAATTGGCTTATGGCTAAAATCCAGCCTGTTCTTTTCCCGCATCTCACTTTGTTGCTTTTGCTCTTTCCGTAGAGAGGCTGTGATTAGAGACTCACATTAATGGGAGTGCTTTTCAAACCGACAAGAAATGCTAGGAGGAACCCCTAACTTAATATCAACAATTAAATCTTTCAGAATTGAGATATAAGCTCCTCCCAGACGCTGATGGATCTTCTTCGCCATTAGTACAGCGTTAAAAACCGCGACGAGAAATTTGTTGTTTTCATGCTGTTTAATTAATCGTTCAATCGCTTCGATTTTAACGTTATCGATTGAAGCGACTAAAGAAGCTTGAATTTGTGGAAGTAAACCGGCTTCAATATTAAATCTAGAGAGCTTGAAGCCTAATTCTTCTGCTAAAGGTAAAAGTTCATTGAATTCATCAATGATACTCTCAATTTTTTCCTGGGCTGCTGATGTAGCGGCTGAGGCTTTTTCCTGTACTTGGTCAGTTACTTTTTTAAAAACCATAGGGCAGATCGCTAGAAAGGTTATTCATGAGGTCTCTATCTAAATAGAGTAAATGTTTTTCTAATGGAAGAGGTGATTTTTATAAAAAACTTTACATAATGTGCAACTAAAGCGATGCTACTACAAGTTGCTCAAACAGCAAAGGGTCAGTAATAGGGCCATAGAACCAGTGCTTTCACCACCTTATGGGGGACTGACTACGAGCGTACTTCTACTAATGTGAGTAGTATGGCATCTTTCTAGAATATTTTTTTTGAGAGATTTCCAATTCCTCTCAATCCCTGCGCTTTCATACTATTAGCCGTTACTGGTGTCGCCTACTACTCAATAGGAGTTACAACAGACAGGTTAAAATCAGCAAAATTGCCGAACTCACTGGCTTTAATCTTGCTTCCCGATTTCGGATTTTACGGAGAGATGCTGTTACAGAGATGCGATTACAGTGGTGCTATCACTATAGGCTGAAATCAGTATCCGTATTTTAGTACCACAAAGGTTTAAAAGCTTGTCATGGGGTGAAATGAGCCACCTTACAGAAAGTTACGCTCAGGACTTGATGATGACACTTGTAAGACCCTCAGCGTCAGGAATGAATTGGAAACCTCATAGTTAAATATCTGACTATCCTGTGGTTAAAAAGGGGAAATATTGGTGCAAAAAACTGCTACCCTTCATCAGTTAGCTTTTCCACCTCTCTCTTAATTCACCAGAATTTCTAGGCAGCGTTAACTGAGCCAATTTTTACTTGGTCTCAACTCCCTTCTTTCCGTTTGAGGCTCCGAATTTTTGCTGTAAAAACTCCTGAGCAACTTGTTTTGCATCCCGCTGTTTGCCATCAACTTCATAGTTTAGCTTTCGCATTTCTTCATCAGAAATTTTCCCGCCCAGTTCACTGAGAACTGAGCGCAATTCAGGGTATTTTTTGATAATTTCAGTCCGGACGATCGGCACTGCTTCATAGGGTGGAAAATACTGTTTGTCATCCTTCAGAACCACTAAACCCAAACTTTCAATTAACCCGTCTGTAGAATTTCCTGCAATCACATCTACCTGTTGTTCTTTCAATGCTTGATACAGGAGTCCTAATAGCATTTCCTTCGGTTCTTCAGCAAACTTGAGGTTGTAAGTTTTCGCTAATCCGGGAAATCCATCTTCTCGCTGCTTGAATTCAGGACCAAAACCAGCCCGTAGTTGGGGGGCAACTTTACTGAGTTGAGAGAGAGTTTGTAGGTTAAATTTTTTCGCATCGCTTCCCCGAATAATCATGGCGAAGCTGTTATTAAACCCTAAGGGTTCTGTTAACTCTGACTGAAACTGCTTCGGATATTCTTGCTTCAGATACTCGTAGACTTGATGAGGATCGGTGATTGGCTTTTGCTTAAGAATATTAGTAAAAGCCGTGCCAGTATATTCTACATACAAGTCTACTTTACCTGCTGCTAAGGATTGATGACAGAGAGAGCCACCTAAATTGAGCTTGCGTTCGACTTTAATCTCTGTTTTAGATTCAATTTGTGCTGCTAAGATTTGAGCCAAAATAACTTGTTCGCTAAAGTCTTTTGAGCAGATAACCAGCCGTTTTTTTGCTGAAGGTGCAGAGCAACCTGTCGCGAATAAAGTCAGAGAGAATAGCAACGAAAAACAGCAGAACTTTGAGGCTTTCATGGGCGTCTTTAAGGAGCGAAACGATTGTGCATTAGGAATTGAGAGAGGACTCTCATTCCCACCTCTTAAAGAGGTTTTCCCTGATATTCACCAGTGAGTGTTTTTAAGAATTGGACAATTAAACTGGTATCTTCTGGTGAAAGTTCTTCCCCTAATTGATATTTAGCCATAACAGCAACGGCTGTTTCTAAAGAAGGCACTGAACCATCATGAAAATAAGGGGGAGTTAGTTCCACATTTCGCAAGCTAGGAACTTTGAAAACATTAATATCTCCTGGCTCGCCTGTAATATTGGCTCGTCCTCGATCCGCTTCTGTAATGTTACCCCGCATGGCAAAGTAATCAGCTAAAATTCCAAACCGTTGAAACATATTACCGCCCACATTGACACCTTGATGGCAACTCGCACAGCCATATTCTTTAAACAAGCGATACCCCTTTTTTTCGGCTTCAGTTAAGGCATTTTTATCCCCCCGCAGATACTTATCAAAGCGTGAATTGGGAGTATAGAGTGAACGCACAAAATTAGCAAGTGCATCCTTAATTGTTTCGCGATTAATGCCTTCTGGATAAAGCTTCTTAAAACTAGAGATGTAGTCAGGATCTTGCTTAAGCTTAGCGATCGCTTCTGACCAACTAGAACCCATTTCATGGGAGGAAGTTGTTGGTCCTTCTATTTGTTCTTCTAGGGTTACAGCTCGACCATCCCAAAATTGTCTAAAATTAAATACACTGTTAAATACAGTGGGTGTATTGACTAAGCCAATTTCACCGTTAATCCCCAAAGAATGACTGGTAAGGTCAGTACCACCAGCCTTTAAATTGTGGCAAGTCGCGCAGGATATTGTATTATCGTGAGACAGCTTCGGGTCACCAAAAAGCTTTTCACCGAGCTTTACCTTTCTACTATCTAATTGTAGGTGTAAGGGAATGGGCAATAGCGGTTCATTGTTATTGCTAATAATTCTCTGCTCGATCGCTACGTCGATTGGTCTGATTGGTAGTAATAATTGTTGCGCTCGCACCACAAACACAATGACAATCATGACAGCAGCGATCGCATAAAAACCTTTCAGCCGTTGAGTTGTATAGAGCCGTTTCATTGTACCTGCCTTAGGGAAACTAGGGACTGGTGACAGAGGAAGTTAGGAAAACTTATCATTCATCCTGCCTGATGCTTTCCCTCTTTTCTTTGAATTGACACCCTCTCTAAAACACTGTGGCAGGAACTTCCGAGCCTAGCCAAACACCCTCGCTCACCGTCTTTCCTAAAAAATCTTCAAGATCAGTTATAACATTAATTGAGAAAAGATGCCTCCTTAAAAATATGATAGTGAATATCAGTGACACGATTCGTCAGCAGCGACGATTTTTTGCCACCGGCAAAACCAAAGACATTACCTTTCGACTAGAACAACTTCAGCACCTAAAAGCAGCACTCTCTGCCAATCAATCACGAATTGTGGATGCACTGAAGGCCGATCTGAACAAGCCAGAATTTGAAGCTTATTTTGAAATAGCTCCTGTTTTAGAAATTAATCATGCAATTAAGCACCTTAAATCTTGGGTGAAACCGAGAAAAGTAGCTACCTCGATCGAACAATTTCCGGCATCTGCTTGCATTTATCCGGAACCTAAAGGCGTTACTTTAATTATTGGTGCTTGGAATTATCCATTTCAACTGCTGATCTCTCCTTTAGTTGGTGCGATCGCTGCCGGAAATTGCGCCATCCTCAAACCCTCAGAAATAGCAATTCACAGCTCCGCAGTAGTGACAGAAATAATCACTAAAACCTTCGAGCCAGATTATATTACGGCCCTTGAAGGAGGAGTCGAAATTAGCCAACAACTGCTTGCAGAAAAATTTGACCATATCTTCTTTACAGGAAGTCCTAAAATCGGCAAGATTGTCATGGAAGCTGCCGCCCAACACCTGACCCCCATCACCTTGGAATTAGGCGGCAAAAGCCCTTGCATTGTTGATTCTGAGATTCAGTTAGAAGCGACGGCTAAGCGTATTGCTTGGGGTAAATTTATGAATGCAGGTCAAACTTGTATCGCCCCTGACTATCTATTAGTAGAGCGAACGGTAAAATCCGATTTATTACTGGCAATTAAACAAGCAATTCACGAATTTTATGGCGACGATCCAGCAAAAAGCCCCGACTACGCTCGCATCATCAATCAAAGGCAGTTAGGGCGTTTAACAGAACTGCTGAAAGCCGGAGAAATCATCGTGGGTGGTCAAATTAACCCAGAGGAACCATACATAGCTCCGACGGTCATTGATGGGGTTTCCTGGGACTCACCCATTATGCAAGAGGAGATATTTGGACCAATTTTGCCAGTGCTGGAATATCACGACTTAGGAGAGGCGATCGCACAAATTAATGCCCGTCCCAAACCCCTCGCTCTCTACCTATTCACCAAAGACAAGAAAAAACAGCAGCGAGTCTTGCGGGAAACTTCTTCTGGTAGCGTTGCCATCAACGACACCGTGATGCAATTTAGCGTGACTTCTTTACCCTTTGGTGGCGTGGGTGAGAGTGGAATTGGTAGCTATCACGGTAAAGCCAGTTTTGACACTTTTTCTCACTTCAAAAGTGTCTTAAAAAAATCATTCTTATTTGACTTGAATTGGCGCTATGCTCCCTATCAAGGCAAATTAGAGTTAATTAAAAAAATGATTCGCTGATTGTGGAGCCATCCGATGCAAATCAGTAAAAAATAGGGTGAAAATTTCTCACCCTATTTTTAAAACCAACCACTATTCACGAGGCTCTTCTAGTTCCATACCCTTAGATGAAGAGCTAGATTCAGGAACCCAGAAGCAGAGGATAAAGTTTAAGCAGTTTTATGAGTCCGGCGACGACGGGCCGCGATCATACCGCTAACTCCCAAGGCAAGGCCACCCATAGTCAGGGGTTCTGGAACAGAAGCAGCTTCCCCAGCAACCTTAAAGTCAGGACCATTATCGCCTTTTGACCCATCTGTACTTAATTGAATCCCCGCGATCGCATCTTTCAAACCTAAATCTGCTAGGCTAATCCCAATCGATCCCACCTTTTGAGCGCCACCGATTTCTGTCGTATCAATATCGTATCCAGCGTACTGCCAGGTTGAGGAATCAAGCTTCAGCAGATTGCCAATCACCTGTCCAGTGCTATTGATCGCTTGGACGCTGATGCGACTATTCATACCCCGTTCCCACAGCAGTATGCTAGCGACCGCTTTGGTAAACCATACGTTCAGCGTAAACTTACCAGAATCTTCTGTGTCAATAATATTGTTGAGGTTGTTGTTTCCCAGATAAGCAGCGATTGCAGCAGCCGTGGGGTCTGTCACTCCTGATGGATTGAGGAGGGAGCCATTCAGTAGTGGCGAGGTGGCTTTGTCTCCTTTATCCGTGCTAGCAGCACCAGTATTATTATTGCTTGCTCCAGGAGTAGCAGAACTTCCCTTGCTTGGATCGATTTTCGTGTTGTAAATGATGTCAACCGCTTTGACGTAGCTCAAATCCTTAGCCTCTGTGGTCTTGCCACCCTGTGCGATCGAGTTGAGGGTAATATCTCCTACGGCACCGTTGGCTTTAGTAACGTTGCTCACAAAGTTGAAGCCAGAGGCTCTAGCAGGTACTTGTGTCGTTAGTAGTAAAGCTGTAACAGCGGTTAGGGTTGTGACAAGTTTGGTGTTCATGGGAATTGGCCTGAGTGACGATTGCTATATCTTGATTATCTCTTAGGGATTTACGGATGAGCAGGACTGAGGTAACTTTTCATACAATCTTTATGAGCTTTTTACAGATGCTTCACAAAAGGCTGACTTGGCTTAGCGGTTTTGAAGCCCTTGGTAAATCAAGCTTTCTATTGGGTAATGAATAAAAATTGCGCTTAGGATCATTTACTTATCTCATTTAAATTTTACCCAGTGATACCGGGTTTTATGTACGTATATTTACTGAAAAAAAACTGGGAATCTCGGGCAAAATCAAGTCTGAAAAACAGCAGGGTCTTGCTAGAAAAAGGGGTGTAACCCATAGGAGGCTTACTCCCCTAAACTACTCAGCCAAATTGACCCTTCTCCCTCTATACCTAGGAACAGCGAACCATGCTAAATCAACATCAGCATCTTTCCTGAACAGCTTTGCTGAGCTGACACCGGTTAACTGATGAGGTAAGTAGTGATGCTTAACCCAAGTGGGTGGTCTCAGAATCGTCGCCTCAGTCTGTGGCTGAGTTGGAGGTCGAGGGAAAGGAACCTGCAACCAGAGATCGCAAAACAGACGAAGTAGTTAGTTCTTTGAGGTATATTACGCTAGAAGCCTGATTTGGAATTCGGCGTGGCGCTGCTCCAAACGTCAAGCTGGGAACATCAGTTAATCCGCTCAACCTATGGATATGGCTCAAAAAGTTATACGCTTTCTGCTCTTAGGAGTGGTAGCTTTAGCTCTGTGCATCGCGATCGCAAGTTTCACCAAAATTCATAACTTTTTTGGCATCAACCGAGCCGAAACCCAAGAAAAGGTCGTGGCTTTATCCTATGATGATGGTCCCACCCCCCCCTATACCAATCAGCTTATCGCTCTCCTAGACCGCTACCAAATCCAAGCAACTTTCTTTACAATCGGTAAAAATATTGAGCAACACCCCGATTTGGTGAAGTTAGCGATCGCTAAGGGAGAAGAACTAGGAAACCATTCCTACTCCCACAAAGATATGCTCTTCAAGAGCAAAGACTATTTGCTCTCAGAATTAGAAAAAACTGATGCGCTGTTGCGACAATTAGGCGTCACTCAAACCATTAATTTTCGCCCTCCTTGGGGCCGGCGACTGTTAATGCTTCCTTATCTAGTCGCGAAGCTGCATAAACAACTGATCATGTGGGATATCGACTCAGAAGATTATCGAAAAGACCTCACGGCTGAAGCTATTGCCGATCGTGTGATCGAACAGGCTCGACCCGGAGCAATTATCGTCATGCACGATGGAGGGGGCGACCGTTCGCGGACAGTCGTAGCAACAGAACTCATTATTAAAACTCTCACCGCTCAAGGCTACAAATTTAAAACAGTCTCGCAACTCCTCACCTTCGATCGATAAGCGGAATCCTGCTAAAAAGTGCGGAGTAATCAGCAACGACTCTTGGATGGAAATCTCCCCACTTCTGGAAGCGAATCATGCTAATCCGAGTTGTTCGGAGATGATTTCAGCTCTGAGACAGAAACTTGAGTTCTCTAACAACTCTGAAGATAATTCTCTAGATATTGAGCGATTTTGATGCTACCGCCAGAGGGTCCCATCCGTTCAAAGCCATTTTGAAGGCAAGTCTCTAAATAGTTGGAGTCGAGCAGAGATAATTTAACTCGCTCGGCCGCTTCCTGCAAAATTTTAGGAGTTGCTGGTTGAGTACCAATGACCTGTACAGAACTACCTAAAAGCCTCTGCTGAGCTTCGGCAAATCGATAAGTAAATGCGGGTCCAGCTCCGGGAATCGTAATCACAGGTTTTCCCAAGCCAACCGCTTGCTCGACTGCGGTTCCTGTCTGACCAATCACTAAATTAGACTGCTGTAAAATATCAGCAAAAGCTTCCGAGTAACAATGCACTTCTACAGTTTTTGGCTGGGAATCGGTGGTATATTTCTTAAAGAGTTTACCAGCTTGGTGTTGCCAGTTGAGTGCAGAGGCGATCGCATCCAGTTCTGACATTAAACTAGGAATTAAAGCGGCTCGAAACTGCACCGGCAACGGGTCCATCACTTGGGCAATTTTTTGAGCAAGTTGTAGTTGCAAGCGGAGGTTATGACTTGCTTCTGGTAAACGAGAACCAGGAAGTAACGCGATCGCAGGCACCCCAGGAGTCAGTTGTAAGTCAATTCCTGTGGGACTCAGGGTATCCATCACAGGAGTTCCCACAAACTCAGCTTTGGTGAGTCCCTGTTGATTTAAGTCCCAGGCAGTAAAAGCATCTCTGGTAAAGACACGGAGGCAGCGAGGCGAGTTGAGTAACTGCCAGTTGAGGAAACCCAGCCGCAGTTTGCCTTCATAGTAACTAGAATAAGCAGAGAGAAACACAACAAAGGGGCGTTGCATCAAGCAAGCGATCGCAGCGACCACAATATCTCCGGTAGCGACCATTAAATCACACTTGGGACAATAAGCTCGCATCGCCTTAAGCTGCTGGCAAGTCAAACTTACTAAGCCTTCTTTGATATCTTTCAAGAAAAATAGGGGATTCATATAAAATACTCCCCCAGATGGCATCCGGCTAGTCGGGCCAATAATGGGGACTCCCAAGCGACGGTAAGCATCTCCATCACCCACAATCGGCATAGCTGCGACTTTCGCCTCTGGCTGTAATTCGGTAAACGATTTCAGAATTTGACTGTTACAAATATCCTCACCGTGACCATTGCTGAGAAATAATACTCGTTGCATAGCCGTTAACTGTTAGATTTTAGCTTTCCTGCGCTCATTGGCTCACCCTTAAAAGTAAGGGTCTGACAGATACGATACTTCTAAGGGGGGATAAAAGTCGATTAATTCGTAAAAGTAAATTAGTTTAGCAGTTTTCAATGAGGTGAGGACTCTGCTTACAATCTCAAGCAAACAGCGAAATTGAGAATGAGTCAAGATGCGAGAACAAATCAACCCGGTTTTTTCTAAAACCGGGTTGATTCTCTCAAGATAAATCCGGGGCGATCGCGCTTACAAGTCAGACAAACTGCTATAGCGTTCTTCTGCCCAAGGTTCTCCCCGTTGGTGGTAGCCATTTCGCTCCCAAAATCCCAACTCTTCATCCTCTAAAAACTCTAAACCATTAATCCATTTCGCACTTTTCCAAGCATAGAGATGAGGGACGACCAACCGCAACGGGCCACCGTGATCGGCAGGTAGCGGTTCTCCAAACAAAGTATGAGCGAAAAAATTCTCTTCTCGCACGAAATCTGCGGTCGCAATATTCGTAGTATAGCCACCATAGCAGTGTTCCATAATATGGGCAGCTTTGGCATCAACTTCCAGATATTGCATAAAGTCTGTCACCTTCACCCCAGTCCACTGCACGTCCAGTTTTGACCAGCGAGTCACGCAGTGAAAGTCAGCGGTAAAGTGACTCTGAGGCATCGCCATCAAGTCCGACCAAGTAAAGGTTTTTTCTTGGACCAAACCCCAAACTTTAAATTGCCATTCTTCCGTACTGATCGAAGGCGTATTGCCATAAGTCAGCACTGGAAAACCATTGGTCAGATATTGACCGGGAGGGACGCGATCGCTATGTTCTGCTTCTGGCTTACGAAAAAATTTGCCCAGCATTGTTAAAACCCTACCGCGAACGAATTGCACTGCTAAGTCAGTCGATTTTAATCCCTAATTTGGATGAATTCAGAGCCTGAAAGCTCCCTATCTGTCAAACCCGAATCGGTATTAGCGACAGAGTACCATAGATCGACCTCTTTGCCGTTGCTTTTTATTCTAGCTCACCCTTAAGATAGCGCCAGCAACTGAGGACTGAGCGTGCTCTGGCAATCGCCATCCTCCCTGCCTGAAAAGTCAACTTGGGTCTCTGGCAATTCACAGCACTTTTCAACATGATAGAGTACAAGCTGCTATTACTTTTTCTCCTGTACCCCTTTGCCTCCTTTCTCCTTCCCCTTCCCCTTCCTCGCTCATCTAACCCAATAGCAGGATGGCAAAACCAAGCTATAATATTTAATTTGCTATATATACATAATTCCCTTTAGGTAAAAACCATGACTCTTACTTCCTTACTTCCCCTAATCCTTTCTGTAATTGCTGCCTGGATCAGCCTCACCACTGACGTGAGAACCCTCGATGGCATTCCCAATGCTCTTGCATCTATTTCCTGTATCCTGTTCTTGATTTGGTTTATGGTTCTATCTCCTTGGGTGATTAAACTTTCCTTAATGCTACTGGTTGTAGTTCTCGGTCAATTCTACTTACGAAAGCTATTAAAACTGGGGTGAATTTCTCAGGTTCGCGCTCTCCTTCACTGGGATCACAGCCCAGTATAACAAGGTCATTCATTTCTCAATTAAAATTCAACCCGCCGAGCAGCCTTACTTAGCCAGAAACATCTTAAGCACGCCTCCCTCCTCCCACCCAACCAGTCAGGATTGAAACACAGACAACCAGCTCTTTCTACTTGTTAAATTGGCAAGCGATTGATATCCCGATTAGAACCAATCACAACCATTGCGGTCCCCTTCCTCAAACGCTCAGTTGGCTGCGGATTAATTTCAAACTGGTGGGCGTGGCTCACAGCCAGTAAATTTAACCCATATTTGCGACGAAGTTCCAATTCAGCAATCGTTTTACCATCAAACTGTTCAGGAACCAGCACCTCTACAATGCTGTGATCTGGATCGAGTTCAAACCGTTCAAGGATACCAGGTTTTGTCAGCGATCGCGCCAAAGCGCACCCCATCTCCCGCTCAGGAAATACCACATGATCTGCCCCAACTTTTTGCAAAAGTTTCAGGTGAGTTTCTGAAGATGCTTTTGCAACAACGTGTGGCACTCCAGCTTCCTTTAAATTCAGCGTTGTGGTGATACTTTCTGCCAGGTAATTCCCGATCGCAACAATCACCGTATCAAACTCAAAAATGCCCGCCTCTTTTAAAGCAGCAGTTTCCGTTGAATCAAGTTGTAAGGCGTGAGTCACCAGTTGATCGTTTAAAATCTGGTTGACCTTCTTTTCCTCTGAATCAACACCCAATACTTCGTAACCCAAGCTGTGCAATGTCGAACACACAGCTCGCCCAAAGCGCCCTAACCCAATCACAGCATACTGACGATTTCCGTGACCCAAACTCCGAAAAAATTTTAAAGACGATAGATTCACAGACATACCCAGTCCCTAGACTCCTCATTGCTCAGAACGCATTCAGAGACAGGACCGCCTCCCCTTAAATTTGTTAATAGTTTACAAGATTCTAGTTTATCAACAAGCTGGAGTGCGGGAACTACCAAAGTTGCGCTGCTAGATAATTTCTACCCCACCAACAAATTTTCTTCGGGGTATCTGATAATGCGGGGTTTCGGGTCTCCGAGAATTGCCCCCATCAGTAACAAGACTCCCACTCGGCCAATATACATTGTCGCAATCAAAATCAACTTAGCCGTCACTGAAACCTTGGCTGTAATGCCAGTCGAAAGACCGACTGTCCCGAAAGCAGACACGGCTTCAAATAACACTTGAATAAAATCAAATTCAGGATTAGCCAGCTCAATTAAAGTTGCAGAAGTCATCACAACCCCCAGCGAACCAAACACGACGCCAATGGTCTTTAAAATCAGGGGAATGGGGATTTGTCGCTGATAGCAGTGGACCTCCTCCCGACCCGTGAGCACAGCCTCAGTACAACTAAATAACACCCTTAATGTGGTTGTTTTAATCCCCCCTCCCGTACTACCAGGACTCGCTCCGATAAACATCAAAATGATGGTAACAAACAAACTTGCCTCCGTCATTTTGCCATAATCCAGCGTATTGAAACCTGCTGTGCGGGGCGTCACGGATTGAAACCAAGCTGCCATGATTTTCTCAGGAAAATTGAGAGGACCTAAGGTATCCGGGTTGCCAAATTCAAGCACTAAAAAAAATAGAGTTCCTAATCCCAGCAAAATCAAAGTGGTACTGGTCACAATTTTAAAATTCAGAGAAAAAATGGGACAAGCTCTATTTCCAGTGAGGCGGTCTCGGCTCCACAAAAACATCTCCATAATCACCTGATAGCCAATACCACCAGCAATAATTAACCCACTTACAACCCAGTTAACGAGGGGGGATTTAACAAACTGAATTAAGTTATCTGAATATAAACTAAACCCGGCATTATTAAAGGAATTAATACTGTGAAAAATGGCTGACCAAACTCCCTGCTTAAATCCGTGTAGGGGGACAAAGACCAGCATTAATAAGAAAACGCCAGTTAATTCAAATAAAATCGTTGTTGCCAGAATCGACTGTACGAGTTGTACGACACCAGCTAGACCCGATTTATCCAAGGATTGTTGCAGAGCAATTTTATCTTTTAAGCCAAACTTGCGACCAAGCAGGAGCAACAAAAACGTTGTTGCGGTCATGTAACCCAAACCGCCCACTTGCACCAGCAACACCAGAAACAGTTGTCCCCAAAACGAATAATATTTCCCCACATCCACCACCGATAAGCCAGTAACACAGACCGCTGATGTTGATGTAAATAAAGCCGTTATGGGGTTGCTCCAGCTTCCATCTGTTGTAGACAAAGGCAACATCAACAAAAAAGTCCCCACCGTAATCACGGCGAGAAATCCGAAGCAAATAGTACGAGAGACAGTCATTGGCAATAAATTGATTAACGCCGAGCTAATAATAAATTATTGTTTTTTTGTCAAGAGCCAAAAGCTCAGGACTCATGACAGTGGCAAAATTATTAAAGACAGCGGAAAATAGACAACCAACAGCAAACTTCTGTTTAAAAGCTTACAACAGTACGATGACTTCGACACTTTACGAACAAATCCAGCAACTTTACGACGCTTCTAGTGGTGTTTGGGAACAGGTGTGGGGTGAACACATGCACCACGGGTATTATGGGCCAGAGGGCAACCTTAAAAAAGACCGCCGTCAGGCACAAATTGATTTGATTGAAGAGATCCTCACTTGGGTCTGTGCACCAGAACCGGGATCGATCCTAGATGCCGGGTGTGGCATCGGTGGCAGTTCTCTTTACTTGGCCGAAAAGTTTCAGGCCACGGTTACTGGCATTACCCTCAGTCCTGTGCAAGCATCCAGGGCCACTCAACGCGCACGAGCAGCAGGTTTGGAAAATCAAGCTAACTTTTTGGTTGCAGATGCTTTAAAGGTACCAGTACCCGATCGGACTTTTGACTGGGTGTGGTCCCTGGAAAGTGCTGAACATCTGCCAGATAAGCGTCAATTTTTGCGAGAGTGTTACCGGGTGCTTAAACCAGGCGGCACATTAATGATGGCCACTTGGTGTCATCGGCCTTTAGGTGGAGATTTAGGGGAATTGACCGATGATGAACGCAAACATTTAGCAGAAATTTACCGCGTCTATGCCTTGCCTTATGTGATTTCGCTGCCAGAGTACGAGGCGATCGCACATCAAGTCTCTTTTCAAAATATCCGCACCGCTGACTGGTCAAAAGCAGTTGCTCCTTTCTGGGATGTGGTGATTGATTCAGCGTTTAATCTCCAGGCAATCGTCGGTTTATTATTGAGTGGTTGGGGGACAATCGAGGCGGCTCTATCTTTAGGATTAATGCAGCGCGGCTATGAGCGGGGATTGATCCGATTTGGCTTGCTTTGTGCTACTAAATAATTAATCTTGCTAGGGAGCATAACAAGGTGAATCTCAAAAAAGGAAACGTGTCCGAATCACTGAATATGAAACAAATCCTTGAACAACAACCTTGCCAGCCCCCGATCGCATCTGCTCCCCGAGAGCAAACTCCGTGGTTCTACGCTTTTTGGAAGTTCTCTCGTCCTCATACGATTATAGGGACAACCCTGAGTGTCTGGGGTTTGTATTGGATTGCTTTGGCCACCTCTTCCCTGAATTTTGCTAGTGGTCAACTCAGTCAACTCTTCGGGACTTGGATTGCTTGCCTGTGTGGCAATATTTACATCGTTGGGTTAAACCAACTGGAAGATATAGAAATTGACCAAATTAATAAACCTCACTTGCCTCTGGCGGCTGGGGAATTCTCCCGCAGGCAAGCTCAATTCATGGTCGGTTTAACCGGAATTGCTGCATTAGGAATTGCCGGAGCGCTCGGACCCTTTTTATTGGCAATGGTGGGGATTAGTTTAGCAATTGGGACTGCTTATTCTCTCCCCCCCATTCGATTAAAACGGTTTCCCCTGTGGGCAGCCCTTTGCATTTTTACGGTGCGGGGTGCCGTGGTGAATTTAGGGCTGTTTCTGCACTTCAATTGGGTTTTGGAAAAGAAAGAAGTAACCGGAGGGACTGGGTCCACATCCCTGGAAGAATTAGCTGATTTGATCCGGCATCCGCTTGATTGGTTGAGCATTCCTTCAGAAGTCTGGGCGCTGACACTCTTTATTTTGGTGTTTACATTTGCGATCGCCATTTTTAAAGACATCCCCGACATCGAAGGGGATGCCCGCTACCAAATCACCACCTTCAGCATCCGCCTGGGAGCACCTGCTGTGTTTAATTTAGCCCGATGGGTGTTAACCTTTTGCTATGGAGGCATGGTGCTGACCGGTATCCTGTGGCTATCCTCAATTAACTCAGCCTTTCTTGGGATTTCCCATCTGACCGCGTTGAGTTTCATGTGGTGGTGCAGTCAGAAAGTAGACTTACAGAATCGAGCAGCGATCGCCCAATTTTACCAATTTATCTGGAAACTCTTTTTCCTCGAATACTTGATATTTCCCGCAGCTTGCCTGTTAGGGTGAAAAAGAGCGCTAGCAAGGAAGGGATGGAATTTGATCTATGGCAGAACGAAGGGGAAAAGTCTATCTAGTCGGGGCCGGGCCTGGAGATGCTGCTTACCTAACCCTGCGGTCGCAAACTTTGATTACTCGTGCTGAAGTCCTGGTCTGTGATGCCCTTGCTGACATCCCCGATCTCCCACTTTCCCCCCATTGCTTAAAACTAGATGTTGGCAAGCGGGGCGGTCAACCCTCCATGCAGCAGCAAGAAATTAACCGTCTGCTAGTCAATTATTGTCAGCAAGGTAAGCAAATTGTGCGCCTCAAAAGTGGCGATCCCTTCATCTTTGGTCGCACTGCCTCGGAAATAGAAGCTTTAAAAGCAGCAGAATGTGAATTTGAAGTGGTGCCAGGAATTTCCACCGCCTTGGTGGCCCCCTTGTTAGCAGGAATTCCCCTCACAGATCCCGTGATGAGTCGCTGCTTTGCAGTGATGAGTGGCCACGATCCAGATGCGTTGCCCTGGGAAGCACTCACAGAACTGGAAACGCTGGTGGTGTTAATGGGGGGTCGTAATTTAGAGGAAATAGTCCACCAACTCCTCCGTCACGGGCGATCGCCCACCACCCCCGTTGCGATTATCCGCGAGTGCAGTCGTCCGCAACAGCAAGTGTGGATCGGTACGTTAGCAGATATTGTAGAACGAACTGCTGGTCAATCTCTTTCCCCTTGTGTGATTGTGATGGGAGAAGTGGTGAGACTGCGGGACTATTTACAGCAGAACCCCACAAGCGATATGTCTCATCCCCCCTTGCCTCACCCGGTCGAATGCTTGCCCACTTCTCCGGGAGAAGGCCCCCTTGCGGGCAAAACCATTTTAGTAACTCGCGCCGCCGGTCAATCCGGGCAATTTAGCGATCGCCTCTTGCAAGCAGGTGCCCAGGTGATCGAAATGCCGGCCTTAGTCATTGGTCCGCCTTCGAGTTGGGACGCTTTGGATCGCGCGGTCGCAGATCTATCCAGTTTTAATTGGTTAATTCTAACTTCCACCAACGGCGTCGATTACTTTTACGAACGACTGCTGGCCCAAGGCAAAGATGCTCGCGCCCTGGCAGGCGTTAAAATCGCAGTAGTCGGGAAAAAAACCGCCGAAAGTCTGCGATCGCACCACCTCATTCCAGATTTAATTCCGCCGAACTTTGTCGCTGACTCTCTCGTCGCCCATTTCCCCGATCCGCTAGCAGGGTGCAAAATTTTATTTCCCAGAGTGGAAAGTGGTGGCAGAGAAGTATTGGTCAAAGACTTCACCGCCAAAGGAGCTCAAGTGGTCGAAGTTCCTGCCTATGAATCCAAGTGTCCCGACGCGGTCGCACCCCAGGCATTAGAAGCACTACAAAATCGCACCGTTGATGTCATTACCTTTGCCAGTTCCAAAACCGTCCAGAATTTTTGCCATCTCGTAGAAGCGACAGCGCCCTTGTCTCGATCCAGAAATTGGTTAGAAGGTGTCTGCATTGCCTCCATTGGACCAGAAACTTCCAAAACCTGCCAAACTCTGTTAGGACGGTTTGATGTCGAGGCGAAGCAATATACCCTAGAGGGGTTAACCGCCGCTATCATTGAGTGGGTGATGGGTGAGCGTTAAGTTAGGAATGCAGGGTGATTTCAGGGTGCTCCCATCCGATCGCGGAAGTCATCTCAAAGGTGAACGATCGTCCTCTGAGAGAAACCTGTCGCTGTGAAACCAGGGTTTCAAAGTGGGGCGAGGGGGATTAAGAAACGGATAACATCAGGAGAATTGGAGCGTGCAAGAGATCGAACAAATCTTGACCTGACCACCCCTGACGAACGATTAACGACTCACAAGACCTGCCTGACTCTGCCCAAACCCCAGGGAACAAAAAAGCGGATTCAAATATCACAGTCAACTAGCAGCTCAAGGTTGGCGTTTAAGATGGATGGGGAATGGCATAAGATAACCGTTGTTTGACTCATGAATCAGATGCACAGGTAGGAATCACGCTCACAATCCTCTCAAATCCATCACCCATTTCCCCTTGCCAACAAGCGACCGATCCTAGTAATTGCAGAGTATCTTTACTAAAAGAGTGCAGTCATAATGAATAGAGGTTTTTCTCGTTTTGATTCCCTCGCTTGCCTGCTAGCGGGGACAGTCCCGGCCTTAGCAATCGTCATTAGCCAACCGGCAGCCGTGATGGCAAAAACGCCTCAAGAAGTTGCCGATATTGCAGGTCCGATTACGGTGCAGGTTAATAGTTCCTTAGGCGATGGTTCCGGGGTAATTATTGCTAAACAAGGTAAAACTTACACCGTTCTGACTGTAAATCATGTGGTTGAGAAAGCGGATGTAAAGTACACCGTTCGTACTTCCGTCGGTAAAAGTTATCCCGTCACCAGTATCACTCGGTTGCAAACCAGTCAGACTGAACCAGATTTAGCGGTTGTTAAATTTGACAGTCCAGAAGATTACCCCATTGCCATATTGGGAGACTCTGAACAAGCGGTGATTGGCGCTCAAATTTATGTGTATGGGTATCCGGCCACTGGGGGTTTATTTGGGGCGGAACGGGAACCAGAATTATCACCCGGACTGGTTACCAGTCGTCCCCGGAATCGGCCGGAGGGATATACGTTGCGGTATCAGGCTGTAACCTGGAGTGGGATGAGTGGCGGACCGGTGTTTGATGCCGATGGTCGGGTGATTGGTTTACACGGACAAGGCGAATTTGGCTTTGCTCAAACCAGTTCCGGTGATGTTGCACCAATTAAAACTGGGTTTAATGCGGCGGTACCCATTAATACTTTTATCCCACACCTGACTCAGGTGGGTTTAAACAAGTCAGATTTGAGAGTTGATAATAATCCTGTTAGCCGTGGCCCTGTCTCGCTTTCTACACCGAAGGATGCTCAAACCTATTACTTGCGAGGTCTTTCTCGCTTGGATCAAGGTGAAGCTTGGGACGCGATCGCAGACTTTGACCAATCGCTGAAGCTAAACTCTAACATCCCGGAAGTTTACTTTAACCGAGCGATCGCGCGGTTACTCCTCGTCCCCAATGAAGTAGTCCGTGGTAGCGATCCCTTGAGTCAAGCGATCGAGGATTATTCCCTCGCCATCCAAGCCAATCCCGGCTATGCAGACGCCTACTATAATCGGGGTCTGGCCCGCATTGAAAAAAGTGATAAAACAGGAGCTCTGGCCGATCTTCAGAAAGCGGCGGAACTTTACAAGCAAGGTGGCCGTAAAGATGCGTATCAAGAAGCGCTCAACCGCATCAAACAGCTTCAGTCAGGGATGAGGAGTTAGGAACTGGAAAAGAGGGAGTGAGCTCGTGACCGATGAGTCCACAGTCGGTTGCATGGGTTTTGTCAACGACAGGGAAGATAAACATGGTGCTGATGCTTCTTCTTTTTTCCCTGTTTCCCTTTCTCCTGTGCCCTCACTTACATTCTCTTTTCTTCGACCTGCCTCCAATCAGCTAACAAGGCTGTAGCGGCTTCACTGCACAACGGTTTAGAAAATAAATATCCTTGACCATATTCGCAACGGTGACGCTTGAGTTGTGCCAATTGCTCTGGTGTTTCCACTCCTTCTGCGATCGCATCCATCCCCAAATTGTGAGCCAACATCAAGATCGTCTGCACAATTTCCCCTGGGGCCATTCCTCCCCAATGGCCTTTCCCTTTTTTACCCAGCCAACTGACAAAAGACCGATCGATTTTCAACGTATTGATGGGGAACTGGTGCAGGCGACTCAATGAAGAATAGCCAGTCCCAAAATCATCGATACAAAGTTGAATCCCCAACTCCCGCAACCGTTGGAGAATCGCCGTTGCAGCTCCTGCTCCTTCCGTGATCACGCTTTCCGTGATCTCCACCTTCAAACTGCGTCCTTCTAAACCAGTTTCTCGCAAAATTTCCTCAAAAGTGGAGATCAAATCCGACTGCGAAAATTGTTGACCCGATAAATTTACGCTCATACTCAAAGGCGAATCACTGGGGAATTGCAACTGCCACCGTCGCATTTGACGGCAAGCTTCCCGTAGCACCCAGGTTCCCAAGGGTACAATCAAGCCAGTTTCTTCGGCCAGGGGGATGAAAGACGCGGGCGAAATCAACCCTTGATTGGGATGGCGCCAGCGCACTAATGCTTCAAAACCAGCGATCTGACCACTCTCCAAACTCACGATCGGCTGATAATACACCAAAAATTCCTCGGCCGCGACCGCACGTCGCAAGTCGGTTTCCAACTGTAACCTTGCCACGGCCCCCGCATACATCGCAGCATTAAAGACAGCATGGCGGGCTTTCCCCATCGCTTTGGCGCGATACATGGCAATATCAGCATCCCGGAGCAAATCTTCTGCGGAATAGCGCATCAGGCACAGGGGATAAGTTTCACCCACCGTGAAAGCAGGAGACGGTAGTTCTCCCCATCGTCCCTTCTCTGCTTCTAACGCTGATATTGGCACAGGGCCTCGGTTGCTTCCTGCTTCTGACGCCCAGTCATTAATTTCGATCTCCCAGTTCAAGACAATGCCGATGCTAGAGGTGGTAAAGATGTCGTGACCGTCAATGCTGAAAGGTAAGGTCAGAGCTTGGTGAATCTGTTCAGCAATTTGGGTAGCATCGCTGGCTTGCTGGATATTTTCCAGCAAGATGGTAAATTCGTCTCCCCCGAGTCGGGCAATGGTAAAGGCAAGGTCTGTTGGCGGGGTGTGACGGGTGGCGATGCTTTCTAGCAACACGGTCTCTAACCGCTGAGCAAAGGCAATCAACAATCGATCGCCTGCCATGTGTCCTAAACTATCATTGACGATTTTGAAGCGGTCCAGATCCAGAAACAAAACCGCAAATCGATACTCTGGTTCTGTTTTCGACCGTTGGAGGGCTTGCTGAAGCCGATCCATGAACATCAGGCGATTGGGTAAACCGGTCAGAGCGTCGTGAAAGGCATTATAAAGTAGTTGTTCCTCGACTTGCTTGCGGTTGGTGATGTCTTCGACAATGCCTTCGTAATACACTAATTCACCCTTGGCATCCCGTACCGCCCGCGCACTTTCGGAAATCCAGATGATCTGACCATCGCAGCGATACACCTGAGATTCAAAATTAGAAACTTGGTCGTGTTCTTGCATCAAACTCATAAACTCGTCGCGACGCCGGGGATCGACATAGAGTTGATGGGCAATGTCGCTGAGTTTTTCCATGAGGGCGGCGGGCGAACTGTAACCGTAAATCCGCGCGAGGGCGGGGTTGGCATTGAGGTAGCGGCCGCAAGGGAGGGTTTGGAAAATGCCTTCGACAGCGTTTTCAAAGATGCTGCGGTATTTCTCTTCGGCTTGTCGCAATGCTTCTTCTGTGTGTTTATATTTGGTTACGTCCCGCGCCACCCAAACCACAGAATCTTCTAGCATTGGGGAAATGCTCGCTGAAAACCACCGTTGAACGCCACCGATGGGTAAGCTGTACTCGCATTGAACGGTTTTGCGAGTGTCAAGTGCTTGGTGAATATAACTGAGGAATGTGTCTGCTGTTTCTCGATCGAAAATTTCGTGAAGGGTGGCGTTAAGCTGTTCGGAAGCAGGTTTGTAGAGGAGGGCGCTGTTGGTTGGGGCAATTTTGAGGCAGCGACCGGTGCGATCGCGGACGAGGATCACGTCAGTCATGGCCGCAAACAAAGCCCGGAGTTCGGCTTCTGAGGCTCGCAATTGAGCTTCTGCGGTTTGTCGCTGAGTAATGTCGATGCCGATGGTAAAGGCTGCTCGGTCTTGGTCGTATTTTTGAGCAACAATTAAATAGTTGTAGAGGGAGTCGTCGATCTGGGTCGCGACTTCGCCGGAGGTTTCGCGATCGCTACTGGCAAAAAAGCGACGCACAAATTCGGTAAATTCTGTTTGACCGTGGAGAAAGCCGAGTTCCTGGCCGTGGAAGTCTTCGGGGGACCGCTGATAAGCGGCGGCTAAATGTCGGTTGGCTCCTAGGTAGCGCAAATCGGAACTAATCCAGGAAACGATGCCTGGTACGGCTTCTAGAATGGTATGCAGTTGTTCGTTGGCTTTCATTAAAGCGGTGGTTGCTCGTTCCACCGTTTCTCGCGATCGCGTTGGGGTTTGGACGAGGATCAAGACTAAAGCCCCTGCGAGGAGTGCGATCGCCACGCTCGCCGCCCACAGCCACTTGGCACTCGGATAGGTGGTTGGCCACCCACCCATAGGAACAGCGGCGATTTGCCAAGCACTATGGGGTAAAGAGATGTCGAGAATAACAGGATCTTGTTGAAATACACCGGGATCGCCCCAAAACACGGTTTGGGCATTGCTGCCATCACCTTTGGCTCGAATGGCATAGGAGAAAACGGGGGATTTCTGAGGGGGGAACTGATGAAGAACTGGGGCGGTTTCTGGGTGGTTTGAATCTGCCACCGATGGTAACAGTCCTGCTTCTGCGAGCAAGGGTTCCTGATCGATGGCGATGCTGACTAGACCCCAATAAGAGTCGCGGTTTGGGATGCCATTCTTGGGTGTTAAAAAAATCGGGGTGTGGCCGATCACAGCGACGGTGTTATCCTTCAGGCGAAGGGGCCCGGTGACAACCGTGCGTCGAGTTCGCAGGATTTTTGCGACCGCATCCCGTTTCTGGGGATTTGCTAATTCTGGGATGGCTTGACTGCCAGGGGGATAGAGGTAGCGGAGGGTTGTCTGTTTCGCAAGTTCGATCGTGTGAATACCGATTTGCTTGGCCGCGAGCACTCTGGCAAAGTTTTGGAATTCCGCCGGATCAATTTCTGGATGGGTGGAAACGTGAGCCACCAACCCTTCTGTGAGCAATAACCGAGAGTTTAGTGCTCCTTCGAGTCTGGCGCGGGTGGTACTCAATTGATTGAGGGCGTCAGTACGCCTCTGTTGGCGGAAGTGCTGCTGCTCGGAGCGATCCAGCGTCCACACTCCTGCTAAAGTCATCAAAATTACCGATGCTGCTGCCAAATAAGGCCAAGCTCTCAACTTCATAAGTGTATCATTTATCCTATAAACCTATCGGTGCGATCGCTACGACTGAATCATTAATCTTGAGCCACGAATCGGTCGCCCGTACCCCCTCTGACCGTGATGTTTGTTTTTCGTTGCTCTACTATGATTAATAACCGTTCTACTTGAAGTCGGGCAGATGCACCTAATGCCCACAGCTTCGTTCTGCTTACCCCATAACTGGCTGGTCTCAATTGAGCCTGCGATCGCTCAATCATTATTATTTATATTGTCACCCACAAATTGCCAATTTTCTCCGGTCTGAAGCGTTCACACCAAAAGTTAAGAGAATCGACCACTTGTTACCTGATGACCAATACTCGCTCTGCGACACCCTTAATGACCCCTCCGTGATTCGCTGCATTACTCTGCGGACAACAGTCGTGACTCCGCTCGCTTACCTTCCCATCCAATCAGTTAAAATTTTCATTCTTGAGGATTGTTATGCCTTTGGCTTTATTGAGGCGGTATCTCACCCCCTACTTATTCTTGTTACCAGCTTTGTTCGTTTTGACCCTGACTGTCTTTTGGCCAGCACTCCAAGCATTCTACTTGAGTTTCACCAGCTATGAATATGACCTCACTCAATCGCCACAATGGGTAGGATTCAAAAATTTCCTGCGGTTGCAGACCGATCCTGTATTTTGGCAAACCCTTCAAAATACGTTATTATATCTCGCCTGTGTGGTCCCAATTTTAGTGGCGGCTCCCCTGGGACTGGCAATAGTCGTGAATCAGAAACTACGAGGAATTAACTGGTTTCGAGCCGCCTACTATACTCCTGCCATTATTTCAATGGTTGTTGCAGGGTTGGCTTGGAAATGGCTTTATGCTGAAAATGGCCTCCTGAATCAATTGAGTCAATTGTTATCACTCCCCCCGATTCCTTGGCTCACCAGTCCTAACCTTGCTTTGTTTAGCGTCATGGCCGTAACTGTCTGGAAAGGATTAGGTTACTACATGGTAATTTACTTGGCTGGTTTGCAAGCAATACCCGCAGAGCTCTATGAAGCAGCCGCCATTGATGGCTGTGATGGTTTCCGTAAGCACTGGTATATTACCATCCCTTTAATGAAACCCTATATCGTACTGGTTGCAGTCATTTCTGCTATTTCTGCTACAAAAGTCTTTGAAGAGGTCTATATCATGACCCAAGGAGGACCGCGTAATGGTTCTAAAACCATTGTTTATTATCTGTATGAGCGAGCCTTTCAAGACTTAGAAATTGGCTATGCTTGCACCATTGGTTTAGTGTTATTTCTGCTAATATTTTTTCTTTCATTTCTACAAATTAGCATTCAGCGCACCGTTGCAAAATCTTAGCAAAACCCGAAAAAAACTTTCCAACTTTTCTCAATTTTCTGTTGATTTGCGTCTACCTCCTCCCTGCTAAAGCTCAGCTTTATCAACAAAAAAACCTGAAAATAGCAGGAACAAGTTGAATAAGCTGAGGAGTCAATCCTACTTAGAACTCAGACAAGAAGATGCAATTAAAAAAAATGGTAGTAGCAGAAACCATCGGCGACTCTCAAACTTTTTCGCTCCGTCGCCTCCTGACCCATTGGCGGGGCGATCTCGCAGGAGGACTGACAGCAGCCGTGGTGGCTTTACCCCTGGCCTTAGCATTTGCAGTGGCAAGTGGAGTAGAACCGAAAGCCGGACTCTACACGGCGATTGTGGCGGGAATTGTCGCCGCAATTTTTGGCGGTTCTCCGGTACAAATTACCGGACCGACTGGAGCAATGGCTGTGATCTTAGTAGGAATTGTTGCTAAGTATGGTTTAGAAAAAGTTTGGATTGCCGGCGTGATGGCTGGCATGATTCAGGTCGCCTTAGGAATTGCCAAGTTAGGACGGAGTGTGAAATTCATTCCTTATCCGGTAACAGCAGGCTTTACTAATGGGATCGCAGTTGTAATTTTTTGTGGCCAACTCAATCATTTCTTTGGTTTGCAATTACCCCGCAGCGAGCATTTTTTAGCAGGAGTTTGGCAGACAGCAACTCATTTAACAGCCAGTAATCCAGCAGCGGTGGGACTAGGGGGTGTGGCGATCGCAACGGCACTTTTGTGGCCTCGGATCAACCGTACCATACCAGGTTCCTTAGTTGGGATGGTATTAGCGACTGCGCTCGCGAGTTATTTTCACCTTTCAGTCCCCACCATTGGCACCATTCCCCAATCTCTACCCATCCCCCAGGGCATCCCTCACTGGCATGATTTCGGCGTGATTCGTGACTTAATCAACCCAGCATTAGCCTTAGCCGCCTTGGGTAGCATTGAATCGTTGTTATCGGCGGTGGTGGCAGATGGGATGACAGTTAGCGAGAAACACAATAGCGATCGCGAATTGATTGGCCAAGGTTTAGCGAATATCGTGATTCCATTTTTTGGTGGCATCCCAGCTACAGGTGCGATCGCGCGGACAGCCGTTAATGTGCGATCGGGAGGAAAAACGCGACTCTCTGGGGTTATCCATAGCCTTGCCTTGGCGATCATCGTGTTAGCCGTTGCTCCCCTCGCGCAGCAAATACCCTTAGCAGCACTGGCTGGCATTTTAATCGTGACTAGCGTGCGGATGGTGGAATGGGAAGCGATCGGCTTATTGGTACGAGCGAGTTACTCAGATTTTGGCGTCATGCTCTTGACTTGGCTCGTTACCATCTGTTTTGATTTAGTGCTAGCAGTGGAAGTTGGGTTAATCGCAGCCGGGGCTTTGTTCATTAAACGCATGAGTGAATTGAGCCTGGGTAAAATTCCCGAAACCGAAGCATTTCCCCCTGGAATTCCCCTGGAATTAAGCGAGCAAATTGCTGTTTACCGCGTTGATGGACCCGTCTTTTTCGGAGCAGCCGAGCGGTTTGTGACGTTCCTGCGAGAGGTACCTGAAGTAAAATTTCTAATTTTGCGGATGCGGTATGTCCCCAACATGGATACAACAGGGTTAGTGGCGTTAGAAGATATCTATCATGATTTGAAACGCCACGGCTGCCTTTTAATTCTAAGCGGGTTGCAGCCCCAGGTAGAAGGACTTTTAGACCGCACAGGTTTACTGGAAAAAATTGGCAAGCACAATTGTTTTGAGAGTACAGATGCAGCCATTTTATCCTTGACTGCGACCTTAGAAGCAGGTGCTGACTTATCTCAAAGGCCTGACTCGGAAAAATTGGCTCTTTAATGACGCTGGGTAGCAGGTCTGAGTGATAGTGGTTTTCACCCTCTGTAAGGATAGGCTAAAACGCTCAAGCGAACAGGGAATAGGCAATAGTTTGAACCCCAGAGCGTCGGAAACCGCTATCAACTCTCTTTAAAAATTTCCTATGGTATAATAGAGGCTGGTAACATTAAAATCCTACAGAAATTGTTGAATTTTTCAATGGATCATGTCTTGAGTTGTCGGTGTCACAGTAGGGGACGACGACATTTTATGCAATCGCTCTTATCGGGCGCGGTTGCATTAGCTGCCCTGTCATCAGCTCAACCTGCTCTGGCTCAAGAACAGGAAGCAAAAGCATTAGTTCTCAGTTGTATTGACTTTCGCTTTCTCGCTTCAGAACGGTACTTTTTAGCGTTACAAAATTTAGGGAATCAGTATGATTGGACGGCCTTAGCAGGAGCTTCTCTGGCTCTCTCAGGCTTTCCTCGCACTGTTGATACTGAAGCGTTTTGGGACCAGTTAGATTTATCCTATCAACTGCATGGCATTAAAAAAGTGATTATTCTCGATCATCAAGATTGTGGAGCTTATGCCAGTAAAGTTGACCCAGACTTAAGTAAAGACCCAGAGCGAGAGTTACAGGTTCATACAGATTTTTTAAACCAAGCTTTCTGGGCAATTCGAGAACGCTACCCTGACCTGAATATAGAGCTTTATTTTGTCAGGCTCAATGCGGAAGTTAAATCAATCATTCCTGTTGCTCAGAATCCCAAAACTCCACCCGTTGCTCAATCACTTAAACAAGGAGCCCCCCCTATTCCCAAGGAAATTTGGAGAAAAATTGGATAAAGTTTTGCAAGTCGCTGGCCTAGAAGCAGAGACCTTTGGTTGATTTTAGTTGGCTCGCGATCGCAGTGAGCTGTTAAATTTTTCCAACAGGAGGCTATTTAGGGGATGGAGATTTAACGAGAAATGAGAGACGTGAAAATGAGAAAAGTCACGTCAATTTGATCGCGACTTGAGAGTTCAGATGACTCTATCCAAAGATATAGCTGAGTCAAGCTCAATCGCTCAAGACCACCCCTAAGATATATTGATTAATGCTTAAAAAAACTATATACCTATAGACATCAATTTATTGAAGTCAGCCGAATTCAAGTTTCACTTGAGAAAGTGAATCAGAAGCGGGGGAACCATTTTTTGGGGCTGGTCTTAAACCCAATCTTTCCTAAAAATCAGGTCACGAGAGGGGAAAAGAAAGACATCTCTCAGTCTTCGCCCGTCAGCTAACTCCGCAGGCATTGAGAGGAGACTGAAAAGATCGCCCAAGGAGGGGCGAGTTCTCATCAGGCTCCTGGGCTGGTATATATTCTCTTCGTTCTGCCTTGGGTTCAGAGTAAAGTCAAAATTCCTGATTTTGAAAAGTTTGAGGCAGGTCAACTAGCCATAAGGAGATAAAAATCATGTTTGTTCCTCAAAAAAATCGCATTGCTTTAATTTCAGTGGACGGCGATCCTGCCATAGAAATTGGTCAAGAAGAAGCAGGTGGGCAAAATGTTTATGTGCTGCAAGTTGGTTTAGCACTGGCTCAACAAGGCTGGCAAGTAGATATGTTTACTCGTCGCAGCAGTCGCGAACAAGCAGCCGTGGTTCATCACGGACCCAACTGCCGTACCATTCGCTTAAAAACAGGCTCTCCTGAGTTTATGAGTCGCGATGAACTATTTGGTTATTTACCAGAATTTGTTAAAGAATTTCAAGCCTTTCAACAGCGAGAAGGCATTCAATATGGGTTAATTCATACTCACTACTGGCTATCAGCTTGGGTGGGGATGGAATTACGGAAAAGTCAGCCCCTGATTCAGCTACATACTTATCACTCCTTAGGAGTGGTAAAATATCGCACGCTCCAAGGAATTCCCAGCATCGGGACAACCAGGTTAGCCGTTGAAAAAACTTGCCTAGAAACCATCGATCGCGTCATTGCCACCAGTCCTCAAGAAGCTCAGTATATGCGGCAACTGGTTTCTGGCAAGGGAGCCATTGACATGGTGCCCTGTGGTACGGAAATCGAGCGATTTGGTGCAGTAAACCGGGAGGAGGCGAGACAAGCATTAGGAATTCCAGCAACGGCTAAAGTTGCTCTCTATGTGGGTCGCTTCGATCGCCGCAAAGGCATTGAAACCTTGGTGAGAGCGGTCGCGCACTCTCGCTTTCAGTCAGAAGGCGATCTGCAATTAATTATTGGCGGTGGCAGTCGTCCTGGTTACAGCGACGGCCTAGAGCGCGATCGCATTGAAAGAATTGTGACAGAACTCGGTCTTCGCGACAGCACGACATTCCCCGGTAAGCTAGGACCGACGAATTTACACCTGTATTATGCCGCCGCCGATGTCTGCGTCATTCCCAGTTACTATGAACCCTTTGGCTTAGTCGCGTTGGAAGCAATGGCGAGCAGAACTCCTGTTGTCGCCAGTAAAGTTGGGGGGTTACAGTTTAGCGTGGTGGATGAAGTGACAGGGTTATTAGTGCCACCTCAGGATGAAATGGCTTTAGCAGGTGCGATCGATCGCATTCTAGAAAACCCGACTTGGCGAGACGAATTAGGCGCGACAGGGAGACATCGGGTTGAAATTGGCTTTAGCTGGGACAGCGTCGCTTCTATGCTGGCCGCTCTTTATGTCAAGCTACTCTCCCAATCAGCGATTTCCGTCTCTACCCGGAAGTCTCAAGTCGCCGCCTAATCTTTAGGGCGGTTGTATCGTTACAAAAGGGAAAGGGGAAGATGAGAGTCTCAAGGGTGAGCATCAACAAAGCTGCGGTCTTACCTTTCCTTGACAAGATTTGAGAGCAAACGCGGTTGCACAAACCGAGTTTCATCCTCTTTCCCCACCAAAGTTTTAACCCCTGGTCCTCCCTAAAACCTCAATTCATATTCAACGGTGGCTCGATTATCTCCCTGAAAATTCGTCGAACCCCGCAATAACGTTTGGTCATTCAAGCGATAGCGCAGTGTAAATTCCGTTGGCTGATTACTGGATAAAATCCGCACGATCGAAGCAGAAATATTGCGAGTCACATCCACCCCAACCTCCAAACCCAACCCGAGAGAAGAAGACCTGGCATTCTTCTCCGTTTGAATTCTGGCAGGAAAAAGGCGAAATTCACTCAACCCAGTCGCATTCGTAATCACTGACTGAATATTACTAAATAAACCCGCCCCCGCTAAATTTGCGATCGCCAGCGTACTGTCTCCCTGACCCAACGTCTGCACAAAACTCCCCCCTAACAACGCCACAATTTCCGCCTCGGACCGACTGGGAGAACTCCGTAACTCTAGATTTTCCGCCAACTGGGACGCCCGTCCTTGGACGCTAGCTTGAATGCGAACCGTCCGCACACTGCCAAAATTCGTCGTAGTGGGGGCATCGGCAATCTCAGCCGGTAATGCAGAAGAAGGAGTCAAAAACCGCGTTACCTCCGGCACCGAAGTCAATAACCGCACATCCAAGGTCGGGTCTAAACCTTGAGACGGGACAAAGGTCGCAGTTTGCGGGTAACCGGGTTCCAGGCGAAACTGAGTGGTAAACAAATTCACCGATCCGGAAGTCAACCGAATCGTACCCTGCGGCCGCAGATCGTCCAGCGTCCCATTAATTCTCAACCCCCCCGTTGCCTGAAAACTTAAGATCGGTGGACTCGTGACTTGCACACCCCGCCCCAGAGTCAACCCTAAATTATTGAATCCCACTTCAAACACCGGACTCGGAGTTCCAGTATCCGTAGAAGTCGTCGCGGGGGTGGCGGCCACCTGCGTCCCACCTCCCGATGCTGCAAGGAATACCTGACCGTTAGACAGTTGAATTTCGCCACTCAGTTGCGGGCTTAAAGCAGTTCCTCCCACCTGCACTTGACCCGTCGCGCCGCCGCGGTACAATCCTTTGAGGTTGACCGTCAACTGATTGAGTCCAACCGCTAACAGGTTAGCGCGGTCGCGATCCTCCTCCCCTAACGGTGAAGACAGGGGTAACACTCCCGCCGCCACCACTTGTCCTTGACTCAATTGTCCCTGCACCCCTTCGACCCGGAGGCGATCGCCCTCAAACCGCACCCTCCCCTGCAACCCAGTCAGCGGATCGGGGAACGCCCTCGCCCTCAGCGTCGCATTCTCAAACACCGCTAACCCTTCCGCCACCGGTCGCTGTAAGGTTCCCCCCACCTGTAGTTGCACTTGACCGCGGCCATCGACCCAGGCAATTTCAGGCGTGAGGACGTTAATAATCGCCAGTCCCTCATTTTTGAGATTCACTGTCAAGGCAATTTGATCGCTGTCTGGTTTCACCTTGGCAAAGGGTAAGGCAAAGGGTAAACTTCCCTGCACTTGCAACGGTTCCGCCTCCGTCACCAAAGCACTACCGCCAAAATTCAGGCGAGCATTGGTATAACTGAAACTGCCGTCCGCCTGCTTGATCGGTTGGCGGTTGAGGGTGCCGTTCAGCAAACTCAATTCCCCCGTTGCTTGGGGATTTTCTAAACTCCCTGCGATCGCAGCCCGCAAATTCAGATTACCCGTGACATCCACATAGGGCAATTCCACAATATTTGCCAATTCCTCCACCGGCAAATTTTCCACCCGCAACTGGCCAGACTGTCGTTGCCCAATTTGCCCAGAAAAGCCGATCAGCGTTTTTCCTGAGCGAATTTCCAGTGGTAGCACCGTCAAGGTTCCATTCTCAAAACTGCCCTCAAGACTAAATTGATCGGCGACATAGGAACCCCATTGCCACTGAGCTCCTTGGATATTAAATTGAGCCTGTACGCCAGTCTGCAAAGAACCTGCCACCGCAACTGCACCGTTAAACTGACCTTGCAACTTAGCTAGCGGTGGCAATTTCGATGCTGCTTGCCGTTGCTGCTGCTGGTCTAAAATTGCTTGGATTTCTTCCAGCCGCCGGAGTTGGTCGATCAGCGGGGCATTTGGCAAACCCACCGCTACAGTTTGCACATCGGCCGCGGTGCCGTAAACGGGAGGTTTTAACCCCCTGGTTAAGTCGCTGAGATTGAAAATTTGTAAGGCGGTGAGGACATCTTGCAGGTTGCCTTGTTGAACGCTAACTTTCCCTTGAAATTGCGGGTTATCGCCGGTTTTGAGGGTTCCTGCTAGTTGGTATTGACTTTGCTTTTGCCGGAATTCGGCGTTAGCGAGGGTGGCAACACCATTAGCATAATTAAATTGAGCTTGGAAGCTGTCCCCTTTGATATGGCCGATCGCAGGTTGGGCAACGGCAATTTGTCCTTGTGCTTGCAGTGACGCAAAATTGAGTGGCAGTTGCCATCTGGCAATGTTCACTTGTCCTGAGACTCGCCCTGTCAGGGTGCCTAAGCCGTATTCTTTGGCAGGTGCTAAGTTCAAAGTAGCGAGGGGGAAATTCTGGAAGCTGGCCCGCAGAACTTCTCCTTGGGTCTCGCCACTGGCAAAGGTTTCGCCACGCCGAATTAAAAAGGAAGTGGGCAAAAAGGATGGATTTAAGGCGATTTCAATGCGGTCTTGTTGACCCCTCAGTTTAACATCGAGGCCTTGGCCGAGGCCGGCGTTTACCGTCCCAGACAGCACCGGATCGAAGGCAATTTGATTGATCGCAAAATTTTGTAACCGCAAGTCTCCCGCAACGGTTAAGCGAGGGAGGGGTCCAGAGATGCGTCCGATAAAGTCAGCGCGACCGGTGACGGGTTTGCCGTTGCCTGCGACCGCACTGGGAACGGGAACTGGTATTGATTTCAAGTCGAAATTCTGCAAATTCAAGTTGAGATCAATATTGGAAATGGAGGGCAACCCATTCTGGGGGAAGTTGACAGCGAGGAAACCATTGGCCCGCAGGCCAGGGGTGGTGGCTTCTTGAATTTGCAGCCGTTGACCGTTCCAGCTAAAGGTGGCTGCGAAGGGTTGGTTGAGGACGGGCACTTGCGAGAGTTGGACTCGACCTTTGGCTGCGATCGCACCCGGTGCGAAGGTGGCTAAGCTACCGGACAAATCCACTTGACCCTTCAGCAAGCCTTGCAGCAGAGGTAAACTGGGGGTTTCTGACAGGAACCCTTGGGCGGATAAGGCTTTGGCGAGTTGGGCTTCTGGGAGGAGTTTGGAGAAGCGGGGCAATGAGACGCGATCGCTACTGACAGAGGCCTGCCAATTCCCATTTCTCAGTTCTCCGGTGGCGTCGATCGCTCCCCCGCCATTCACCAGTTGTAATTGTCCGCTTCCGATAGCATTAATTGCTTTTGCTGTCAAGTTTTCCAGAGAGCCAGAAACACGAGCGCGACCACTGAGTAAGCCGTTGACTTCTGGGGGCAGCGGTTTTGGTAGCGCTCCCACTGCAATCAAAGCAGGCTGTAATCGATTGAGCGCCAGGCGGGAACCGGTGACATCCGCTTGCCAACGACCCCCGCTGAGGGAGGCGGTGGCGGTAGCGGTGCCGTTGCCATTGGGGAGTAGAAGTTGACCAGAACCATTGCCTGCGATCGCACTCAAATTCAAACGATCCAGAGTCCCGGATAGACGAGCTTGACCTTGCAGGACTCCGTTAAATTCAGAGGGGAAAGGTTTCGCGACCGCTTTGGTTGCCAGTAAAATCGGTTGCAAGCGACTGACTGCCAGGCGGTCGCTTGCGAGGTCTGCTTGCCAACGACCCCCACTGAGGGAACCCGTGAAATTGGCACTCCCCCCCCCGTTAGCGAGCAGTAGTTGACCGGAACCATTCCCAGCGATCGCACTCGGTGCAAAATTATTCAGCGTTCCCGACAGACGAACTTGACCCCTGAGCGCATCCTCAGCAGCCGAGGGTAAAGGTCGAGAGATGACACCGGCTGCGATCAAGGCAGGTGTGACGCTGCTGAAAGCCAGACGATCGCTCCCAGCCGTCGCTTGCCAACGCCCTGCATTAAGCTGACCAGAGGCATTAATCGTACCACCATGATTCGGGAGTAACAGTTGACCGTTCCCGGTCCCTGTCACCGCCTGCGGTGTGAGATTGTCCAGCGTCCCCGACAACCGGACTCGACCTGCGAGTAACCCATCGATTCCCGGTGGTAAATTCAGGGGAACCGCTGTTTTCAGAGTTTGCGCGAACCGCTGGAAAGGCACTTGATTCGGTGCGATCGCAGCTTGCCAACGGCCCGCCGTGAGTTCGCCCGTCACCTCCACGGTCCCCCCCGCATTCGGCACGACCACCCCAGTGCCCGTCGCTGCGATCGCATTCGTCGCCAAATTGTCAAGACTCCCCGAGGCCCGGACTTGACCGCTGAAACGCCCTCCCACCCCTGCTAACAGCAAGCTAGCTTGAGGGGGCAGCGAGAGCAGGGGGAACTCAGATTCTAAGCGATTCAATGCGAGTTGATTTGCGTCCAGGGTCGCTTGCCAGCGACGATTTGCCAACGCTGCATTGACGGCCACAGTCCCGCCAGCAAGGCTTAACACCACATTCTGTAGCTCAGCATTCGCCTTGACAATGCGGAGTTCCCCGCTAGCTGGGTAAGTTGCTTGCGGTGCTTGCCATTGAATTTTGCCTTGGAGGTTGTTGAAAGGCCCGAAAATCTGAGCTTGGGCGGAAACGTTGCCGATCGCAATCTTGCGATTTGAGAGTTGGGTGACAAAATCCGGGGCGTACTGTTGCGCGATCGCCTCGGCCGGTAAATTTTGCGCTTGCACATCCAGCACTAACCCTGAGGGTGTTTGTTTCGCTGGTTTGGCAGGTGGTGCTGGTTCCCCCGGTTTGCGCGGTAATTCCACTTTTAAGAGGGGGGCGCCAAAATCAATTTGACCACTCCCCGCAATTAACCCACCCGCTACGGGTACAACCTTAATATTGCTCAGCAACAATTGCGAGGAAGCCAAATTCAAGTTAAAGTTGCTGCTGATATTACTCAATGGCAAGCGGTCAACTTGCGCTGGTTTGGTGGTAGCGACCGCTCCCGACAACAGGGGCGATCGCAAATTCCCCGTTAGCTTAGCCGTGACTCCCACTTCCGCAGCGACGGAAACCGGTAATTTCACGCCTTGACCGAGTTCCGCCTGCGCCACCGCTAGCAGTGCCGCCACATTCGTCGGTTGTACCTGGGCGGCCAGATTCAAGGTGGTCTGAGCAACATCAAAATTCGGTCCGAATTGTACCACTCCACCGATTTGAACGGGGACCTGGCCTAAACTGGCATTGAGAGCATCAACCCCGATCTTCGTCCCCGCAAACCGGACTTGACCGATCGCATTTTGGATGGGTTGCTTCAATCCTTGCAGTTGAGCTTGAACTCCCTGGAAATTCGCCGCCCCCGTAATTTTAGCGAGTTGATTCTCTCGCAACTGTACGGTCACATTCCCATTTGCTAGACCCGCTTGCAGGAAAATGGCTGGTGTTTTCAGCAACCTTGCCACTTCTGGAACTAAGAGATTTTGCCCCTGAACCATCACATTTGTTTCACCCGTTGGCAAGAGCGAATCTGCCTTGAGTTTGAAGTTACCTCCCTTGGTAAACTGTCCCGCCACATCATACAAAATGCGCTGGTTGCGATCGCGGAATTGCACAGTACCGCCTTGGACATTCAAATCAATGGGCGCCGAGGTTTTCTGGCCGACAGCAGGCGACGGCACCAGTACCACATGGGCGCGATTGACTCGAATTGCCTTAACTTCTGTCGTCAGGAACCCAGGTTTTGACTCAGCGGTTTTGAGCTGAATCCACCTTCCCGTCGGGTCCTGTTGGATGTAAGCATCGGCGTTAATTAAGGTAATGTCGAGGGTGAGAGTGCGACGGAATACCAGATCCAGTAAAGAAAAACGAGCATCCACTGCTTGAGTGGCAGCACGATCGGGATCGGTGGCGGTGGCGGGTAATGAAGAGGGACCAAAGCGCACGCCAGTGGGAGAAAAGCTTTCGAGTCGCCCAACTTGCACCGGACGAAGGAGAAGTTGGCTGATTTGAGTCTGCACCAGAGGTGCTAACCGAGTTCGCACCCACCAAGTGGCCCCCAGCAGGCCACCCAAGGTTAAAATTCCTACTCCTGCGCCCGTGATCAGGAAGGGACGCCAGAAACGGTTGGAGGGGCGACGTTCTGGTTGATTTTGAGAATTGGGAGAATTTGTCATGGTTGCGTCTCACACCTCACGGGGTTCACAGTTGTGGAAGCTATTAGCCATTAGCGATGTGGTCTTTGGCAAAGTCTGACTCAGGAGTAAAATTTAGCAAATTGAGTGGATTGGCTAGGACTCTTCACAGATAGCACCCTTTAGGTAGTCAGGTAGACAGGAGACTATTAAGCCAAATTAATCTAACCACAGACCTAGCCTGATTCTTCAAAAGTTGGATCGGTCTCCATTAACCGTTGAGTTAAACCCTTAGAGAGGCTGAGGTTCTGACTGAGATTCCCCATTGTTTAGAGGAATGGGGAAGGGGAAATGGGGAACGTGAACCAGGCAATTGGACTTTGTACCTCATACGCTTGACAACTGCTGTAGCTGCTGGAAAAGGTTGCACGGGTTGTCCAGAGTTCCGAAACAACGACGATCGCCTTCCAGCAAAGGGTTGTGGGTTCCGAGAGCAGAAGCTTGAATTTTTAGGCAAGGGATTAGGAGAGCGACTTTCCTTCCTAAGATTATCTACTACAAGGCACGGCCCACCCGATTTCCGATCTCCCAAGCGATTTTTTGTACAAGCCCTGAATTTTTAGCAGGTTAAAGTTTAATCGTGGGGGAGCTTTGGCGAATGTACAGGTGCTTTCTCCTGCTTGATGGGACGCTCAGGTGCGATCGCCCACCCGGAATTGAAAGCTCTGTATCTTTCCGACAGCGATCGCCCACAAAGGGTTCAACCTCTCGCGAAGGTTGAGGTTGACTCAACACCCATTCCCCATTCCTAATTCCGATGTGTATGATGGTTCAATCACCTTATAAGATAAATAAATGCTGGTTACAAGACTCTTAAAAGGTTATGCGAGTGTTCGTCTTACTCTTTAATGCCCGCACGGAGAATGAGGGAATCCATACCATTCAGCTTGGCGATCGCAATAAGGTGCTGATGTTTGAGTCGGAAGACGATGCTGCTCGCTTTGGTTTGATGTTGGAAGCTCAAGATTTTCCGACGCCGACGGTGGAAGAGATCGACGAGGAGGAAATTAAGGAGTTCTGTGAGAGTGTTGATTATGACTGGGAACTGATCCCAGATGGAGCATTGGCGTTGCCACCTGAAAATAATGTTGAACAAACGGATTGGCAGGCGGAGGCGAAGCAGGAAACTGAAGAGGGTGTAGAAGAAATTCCTGAGCATGAACTTGATGCCATCCGTCGTCGATTAGAAGGTCTTTTGTAAAGAGGAATGGGGGCACAAGCGCTTTGGAACGTGGATCTAGGGAGAATGAATCGGGAGTGGGAAGGGCCAGGGCCGAGTGGGGACAAAGGACCAGCGACCCATTGCTGCTTGCCTATCCACATCCAAACGCTGAAAGCATGAGGTTAGTTAAAGGATGAAGAATTTAGAAGAGCGGGGCCATCTATTGACGGAACAGATCAACCCCAACAGCCAGAATTTAGACCAGCTTAGTGCTGTGGAGTTGGTAGATCTGTTTAACCAGGAGGATGCTCAAACGCTGACAGCGGTCGCAGCAGCTCGCGAACCGTTGGCAAAGGCAATCGATATCACTGCTGAGGCGCTGCGCCAAGGGGGTCGGTTGTTTTATGTGGGTGCGGGAACTTCTGGCCGCTTGGGGGTATTGGATGCGGCAGAGTGTCCGCCGACCTTTTGTACACCACCGGAGTTGGTACAGGGAATTATTGCCGGGGGTGCAGGGGCCCTGGTGCGGAGTTCGGAGGATTTGGAGGACCGCGCAGAGGATGGTGCAGAAGCGATCGCGCATCGACAAGTGACTTCTTTGGATGTAGCGGTGGGAATTACTGCCGGAGGCACCACACCGTTTGTTGTGGGTGCGTTGCAGGCGGCTCGTCAACGGGGTGCTAAGACAATTTTTATCGCTTGTGTGCCGGTGGAGCAAGTCAGCGCTGAAGCTGATGTTGATATTCGTTTGCTAGTGGGGCCGGAGGTGTTAGCGGGTTCGACGCGCCTAAAGGCCGGTACTGTCACGAAGATGGCACTCAATATTTTGTCTACGAGTGTGATGGTGAAGCTGGGAAAGGTGTATGGGAACCGCATGGTTGATGTAGCGGTAACCAATCAGAAGTTAGGCGATCGTGCCTTGCGAATTTTACAGGATTTGACAAATTTAAGCCGGGAGGAGGCGGGGTCTTTGTTGGAGAAAAGCGGGAAGTCCGTTAAGTTGGCGTTGCTGATGCACTGGACTGGTTTGGAGAAGGAGGAGTGCGACCGCTTGTTGGCAGAGTATCAGGGGAATTTACGAGCAGCAGTGGAGGGGTATCAGTCTTGAGAATTGGGGAATGAGGAACGTTGAATTAGAATCGGAGACTCTGGATTGCATCCCGTTAAAAACTGCTGAATTTATTTTGGTTGATTGTGAATTGGAGTCGGATAATTTTTTCTCTCCCACTTGACCGTAATTCCCCTTCAGACCAATGGTATGGGAAATGATTCGAGAGGGTCTCCAACTAACCAATAAGTCGTCATTTCTCCCTTCCCTTTCACCTCAACTTTCTCACGTTTTTTAAACTGATATCGACCCTTTAACCGTTCGTAAGTCGCCTCAGTGACTTGAATGTGACCGGGTATCCCCGATGATTCCATGCGAGATGCAACATTAACTGCATCCCCCCACAAATCATAAATAAATTTCTTCATACCAATGACACCGGCAACCACCGATCCGGTATTAATCCCAATTCGGATTTGTAAATCTTCGCTATACTTGGCTTGAAATTGAGCGATCGCCCTTTGCATATCAAGGGCCATTTGAGCGATCGCTTCTGCATGATTTGGGTTGGGAACTGGCAAACCACCCACCACCATATAAGCATCTCCAATGGTTTTAATTTTCTCTAAATCATGCTTTTCTGTGAGTTCGTCGAATTTAGAGAAAATTTCATTGAGCAAGTTCACAAGTTCAGCAGGTTTAATGCGAGTCGATAACGGTGTAAAACCCACGATATCCGCAAATAAAATCGTCACTTCATCGAACAACTCAGCGATGGCATTGGTATTTTGTTTTAAACGTTCGGCAATGGAAACGGGGAGAATATTGAGTAATAATCGCTCAGATCGTTCCTGACTTTCTTGTAAAGCAGCATCTGTGATTTGTCGTTCTAATTCTGCTCCAGCTCTCGCAGCAAAAATTTTTAAAACTAGCTCTCTGGTTTCATCATCTTGCATGGGTTGTGTATCGAGTACCGCAATATGACCTATGACACGATCGCTTGAATCTAGTAACGGAATTCCTGCATAACTCTGTGCTTTTAACTCTACTAAATCTTGCTTTTCCGGAAACTGAGCAATGGTGCGGTCGTGATAACAACAATATTGTTTGTGGGTAATGACTTCCTCACAGGGAGTTCCTGTTAAGTCATACTCGATATTTTGAGCAAAATTCTGATGTAACCAAAAAGATAAAGTCCGCACTCTAGTCTTCTCTAAATTCGCACATTCTGTAATAAAAGCGTAACGAACTCCCAAAATTTCAGCAAGGTAGCGGACGCAGGCCTGGAAAAACTCTTGACCTGTTTTTGAAGCAGTTCCTTCTACGATTAATTGGAGAGCTTCTTCGCGGCGCTTGCGCTCGCTGATATCCCGCACAACACAAAGCACAGCATGAGGTGAAATGGGGGAAATATTTGCCCAAAAATCTGTTTTTCCTCGTTCTGCAATCAAATTTCCTTCCAGGTCAATGGTTTGGTTTGTTTCCAAAGCTTTTTGAATCGCATCTAATAAAAGATCGGCGGTTTTTGAGGGTAAAACTTCATGAATGGTTCTGCCAATCTTGTCACCTGAATAGCGAGATAATAATTCAATATTAGGGTTGGCAATTTTAAGATAACGACCCTCCCGATCGAAGACAATGACTGATTCGTTCATCGCTTGAAATAAAGCGCGCAACTCTGCTTCTGAACTTGCTAAAGCAGCTTGGGTTTTTTGTAAGACTGTGACCGTTTGCTGCAACTCTTGATTCCGAACTTGTAGTTTTTTCTGGAGCCTTTGAATATTTAACTGAGTTTGAACCCTTGCTAACACTTCTTCGAGCTGAAAAGGTTTGGTAATATAATCCACTCCTCCCACTTGAAACGCTTTAACTTTATCGCTGATTTCATTGCCTGCGCTTAAAAAAATAATCGGAACTGAATGAGTCTGAGGGTCTTGTTTCAAGCTTTCACAGACTTCGTAACCGCCGATTCCTGGCATATTAATATCTAAAAGAATCAAGTCGGGAAGTAGGGATTTAACCGCAATTAAAGCTGATTGTCCACTGATCGCTTTACGGATTTGATAGCCTTGTTTAGAGAGAAAATCAGATAAAAAGCGAATATTTTCCAGCTTGTCATCAACAATGAGGATGTCTGCAATAAATTCATCTGTATTTAAATTAATATCCATTTAACTGACTCCGAATCTTTTAAAAGTGAGTTGTAATAGCTTTCCCCTGAGACTTAAATTAAAATACTGGGTGACTTCGATTCAATCAGGTCTATTAATTGCTCAAATTGATAGGATTCCGCCAATTTAGTTAAACTAGAAATGAGCGAAGATTCTTTAGCGGGAATTTGGGATACGAGCTTGAGAATTGCCAAATCATCCCCTTGAACCGCAGCCTGGTAGAGTTGAGAAATCCATGCGGATGGCATTTTGTTCAAAGCAATTGAATTCAAGCTGATATCTGATTGAGAGAGGGTAGAATTTGCGGTTATTTCATCTACTTTTGCTGTTTCATAGCAATAGGAAACTCCTAAATATTTTATCAAAACTCCTAGAATTTCCTCTTGACGAAAAGGTTTACTCATAAAACCATTGCAACCAGCTTTTAAAATTTCTTGACGCTGTTCCACAAAGGCACTGGCAGTCAAGGCAATAATCACAGGAATTGGGGGAGCCGTTTCTGGGTTAGTGTGGATATCTGCTTGCAACTGGGTAATTTCTCTGGTTGCTTCATACCCATTGATAATCGGCATCTGCATATCCATAAAAATTAAGTGAGGATGCCATTTTTTCCAAAGCGTAATGGCCTGTTGACCATCTTCAGCTTCCTTGACTTCAAATCCTAAAGTGCTTAAAAATTTAACCAAAAGGAGACGATTGGCTGGTTTATCTTCAGCAATAAGAATTCGATAACTGGGTTGTCCGGGTGCCAGACTCACGACTCGCTTCAAGTCAGAAGCAATGTAATTAGGAGATATTTCTTCACCCAATTGAGCTTGAATTTGGAATGCGAAACAACTGCCTTTTCCGAGTTGACTATGGACGGTAATTTCCCCTCCCATGAGTTGAACAAATTTCTGGCTAATTCTCAGACCTAAGCCAGTTCCTTGTTTAGATTTAATTCCAGCTTTCGTTTGTTGAAATGCTTGAAACAAACGACCCAATTCTTGGGGAGCAATTCCGGGACCTGTATCTTCAATTTCAAAAGACAATGTGAGTTGTTGAGTTTGAGGTTCTTGGGCAATAGGACAGAGGAGACAGGAGACAGCAGAAGCCTTAACAACTGGCTTTTTGATCTCAGGGTTCAAGACTTGACTTTTAATTCGGAGGGTCACATAACCCTGCTCCGTAAACTTGAGTGCATTCCCCAGCAAATTAATTAAGACTTGGCGGAGTTTTTGTTCATCTGTTTTTATAAATTGGGGAACCGTGGCATCCCGTTCAAATTTTAGTTGTAACCCGTGAGACTGTGCTTTGAGTTTTAGCATCACTTCCAGTCTATGCAGGAGGAGATTAAAATCGAAACTTGTTTCGTTTAAGGTGACTCGTCCCGCTTCGATTTTCGACATTTCTAAGACATCATTAATTAGTCCCAGTAAATGCTCGCCACTTTGATAAATGATTTCGATATATCGTTGATAGTCAGGGGTGAGGGAGCGATCGCGCTGCATTAATTGGGTAAACCCCAGAATGGCATTGAGGGGGGTACGGAGTTCGTGACTCATATTGGCTAGAAACTCACTTTTGGCACGGTTGGCAGCATCGGCCGCTTCTTTTGCCTGTTTTAATTGCTCCGCCTGATGTTGCGTTTGAGCAAAGAGTTCTGCCTGTTGCACCGCGACTCCCAATTGATTGCCGATTTGAGTCACAATCTGAATCTCTCCCTCTTGCCACTGGCGCGGATTACAGTTTTGGTAAACTGCTAACAATCCCCAGAGTTGAGGACCGCGGAAAATGGGAGCAATGATATAAGCTCGTGCTTGCAGTTGTTCGAGGTATTGCAAATAAGCACGATCAAATCCTGCCTGGTAGACATCAGAAATACAGCAATAGCTATTTTTTTGACGATAGATTCCGCCTTCAGTTTCTTGCAGAGAGGTGTCAGAGATCGAGCCATCGGAAATTCCCAGTTCAGTCATCACACACTCTGGTTGATCGATCGCAACCTCGCTGGACTCCCGATCGGGTGCTTGCCTTGCTAGCAAGACATCCCAACCCTCTGCCACAGACTCTGAGACAAATGCTCCACTCCAGTCGGGATTAAAGCGATAGATCAGGACGCGGTCGCAACCAATGACTTGCCGCAGTTCCGCCGTCGTTTCATTAAAAATCCCTGTGAGATTCAAGCTTTTACGCATCCGCAGCATCACGCGCTTAATTGCTTGTTCTCGCTCCACCATTAATTTTATGGCGACTTCCGTGGCAATTCGTTCTTGAATTTCCGTTTCCAGAGCTACATTGGCCCTAACCAGTGCGCTCGTGCGCTCCTGCACTCGCTGCTCTAATTCATCATAGGCATATCGCAAGGCTAGTTCTGCTCTCTGACGTTGTAGTTCTGCTACTGCCTTCACGGCAAAAATCGACATAATGGCGGCGGCAGTCTCCGCATCCACAAGTGGCCGATCGTGGTTGATACAGAGCACTCCTAATACCTGTTGCTGGCTATCCATCAAGGGGACTCCCAAGTAGCAGGATGCTTTCATGGCCGCCAGTCCCTTGGCTTGGGGAAATTTTTCCTGTACGTGCTCTGGAAAATACTGGATGGTGGCTTGCTCGATCACGCTTTCACAGGGTGTCCCCGCGATCTGGTATTCAAAGTTCGCTTGAGCGCGATCGTGGGCCCAAAAGGCGACCGAACGCATTTGTCCTGGTTGGGAATCGATTACCTCTGCAATTAAGGCATGGCGGACGTTTAAGGCGGTTGCTAGGTTTTGTGCGAGTGCTGAGAAGAAAGCCTCTCCCGTAACCCCTGCTGTTCCCAGCAGAATGCTTTGTAAGGTGGTTTCGGCTCGTTGTCGCCGCGTCATTTCCTCCTGTAAGGCTTGGTTGATGATTTCGAGTTGTTCGGGGGTTCGCAGGGCCAGGAATTTTGGCAGGAGTTCGATCAGTTGTAAAGCGGTGTAGCAAGAGACTAAGGCAGTGATGGCTCGCTCAAGTCCTGATAGCCAATAGTCGGGGTGCCAGAGAGTCCAAATGTCTAATAAATGGCCGGTTCCACACAAGATAATGAAGGCACCAAATAACCCGAAGACGTTAGAGAAGGGAAGATCGCTACGCTTGCGGATGAAGTAGATCAGCATCACTGGAATGGAGAAGTACGCGGTCGCAATCAACGCATCGCTCACCACGTGTAACCCCACTAGGGGCGTTTGCCAAAGGTAACAATGGCCATGTGGAATATAGGAATGTGGGGATAATAACGGTTGCAATAATTCCAGCACAATCCTTAACTCTCCTAATTCAGGGGTTTCCAACCAGTTTCAAAAACACTACAAACCCATCGCTGAGCGGTCGCAGACTGATCTGACGATGGTCCCAGCGAGAAACCGCGATTCGGTGCGATCGGTTGCATGGGTGTCATCTGATATTTTTTGCACCCCATCCCTTTGGGAACAGTAGCTGCCTATTGTTGACAGAGTTGTCAGAGTGGAGTTTCCTCCTGTCTGAAATTGGCAACCACCAGCGAACCCTACTGGATGTAATCGTGACATTGAGAACACTAAATCACCAGCCATGATGGAACTTTAAGGCGGTAACTTAAGCAGTTGAGTAGGAATCTTACTTAGAGGGGGTGACAATGTTTGTAGAATGAACCTAAAGCAGTTTTGATTGAGTCAAATCATTTTTGTGCTACCTGTGGTTTCTCCTGACAACTACTCTGAACCCTCACTCTCTCAGAAGCGTAGAAGAGGCGTTATTCTCAGCGCTCAAGGCTGGCAGCGCTTACAAGCGGCTGAATATTTGTCAGCCGCGCGAGATAATGCAGGGAGTCTCTATACATTGGAGCAATTGAGCGATCGCACGGGGCTGAGTACCAAAACCCTGACAAAGGTCCGTCACCGCCAAAAACCAGTCGATCAGCCTACCTTAGCCGCTTACTTTAAAAGCTTTGGTCTTTCCTTAGAGGTGGATGATTACATCAACCAAGAGCCAGATGCGGATGCTTTACTAGCAGTTTTAGCTGGCTTACTTCAGACTCCTTTGAAAGGGCAGTTATCGATCGATTCTCCCTTTTATATTTATCGCTCTCCTGCTGAAAAACTACTGATTAAAGAGATTGTACAACCGGGAGCCTTAATCCGCATCCGAGCTCCTCGGCAATTTGGTAAAACTTCTCTGATTGCTCAAGGATTAAGCCAAGCAGAGCAACAGGGATTTCGGAGCGCTGTCATTAGTTTACAATTAGCAGACAGTAGTGTCTTTGAGAGTTTAACTCAGTTTCTGCAATGGTTGTGTGTGATGGTGAGTCGCAGCCTTGGTTTACCAAACCGCCTAGAGGAGTTTTGGAATCCTATGTTTGGTAGCAGTTATAGCTGTCATGATTATTTTGAGAGTTATTTACTTCCTGCTGCGGAAAATCCGCTGCTCTTAGTGTTAGATGAAGTGAATGTGGTGTTTAATTATCCCAAAATTGCGACAGACTTTTTTGGAATGCTGCGAGCTTGGTATGAGCGGTCGCGACATAGTACCGATGGCAGCGAAGTCTGGCAACGACTCCGGCTAGTCATCGTTTATTCTACTGATGTATTCTTGCCCTTAAATGTTCATCAATCTCCCTTTAATGTGGGGTTATTAATTACCTTATCTGCTTTTACTTTAGTGCAAGTCCAGGAACTAGCAATTCGCTATGGACTGACACCACCCGAAACTTATGCCAGTGAATTGTTCAAGCTAGTTGGTGGAAATCCTTATCTCACTCAGTTAGCACTTTTTTACTTAAGCCAACAACAAATCACGTTAGAAAATTTACTAGAGACTGTTACGACACCCAATAGTATTTTTGATAGCCATTTACGACAACAACTTGGATATTTAGAAGCTCACCCACCCCTGAAGGAAGCCATGCAGCAAGTTGTTTTAAACCCTCAGGGAATCGAGCTTCACCCTAGCCAATCTTTTAAACTGCAAGGAGTGGGGTTGATTCAGTTTGAAAATCGCTTAGCGATTGCCAGTTGTGAATTATATCAAACTTACTTTTCCCGAATTTTTAGTCAGCCTTCTAATTTTTAATAAACTCACTCGATGATTGGCTCATCGGTCGGTTAAATTTAGGTACAAAACCCAATCGTTTCTAATTCCCGCTTTTTTGAGGGATTCTCTCTAAATGTATGCTGCTCTCCTCTAGTCCACACCCATTATATCAAGTCGGTGGTAGTTTACCCTTTGATGCTCCTACTTATGTACGAAGGCAGGCTGATGAAGCTTTATTTCAAGGATTATTACAAGGTGAATTTTGCTATGTCTTTAATGCTAGGCAAATGGGAAAATCCAGCCTGCGAGTCCACACCACCCGCCGCTTGCAAGCAGCCGGAATTCGTTGCGGAGTGATTGATATTACCGCAATTGGGACTCAGGAAGTTTTGCCAGATCAGTGGTATGCTTCCATTGTGGGAATGCTCGCAAAATCCTTTCACCTCAAAGGTAATTTATGGAGTTGGTGGCAAGAACGCCATCATCTTTCCTATGTAAATCGACTCAACGATTTTTTAGAGACAGTTCTCCTGGCTCAAGTCTCGGAACCCATTATTATTTTTATTGATGAGATTGATAGTGTGCTGAGTCTAAAATTCTCAACAGATGATTTTTTTGCCTTAATCCGCGCCTGCTATAATCGACGAGCCGAACAATTAGAATATCGCCGTTTAACCTTTGCTTTATTTGGAGTGGCAACACCGGCAGACTTAATTTCTGACGCCACTCGAACTCCTTTTAATATTGGAAAAGCGCTAGAATTACGTGGTTTTCAACTGACAGAAGCAACTCCCCTCCTCTCTGGGTTGAGCGACCTCATTCCTGAGGCGGAAACTGTCTTCAAACGCATTTTATACTGGACCGGAGGACAGCCATTTTTAACTCAAAAGTTATGCCAATTAGTGGTGCAAAATGCCGGAAACAGAAAAGGGTGGGAAGGAGTTCAAGACATTTCAGTTTCCACCTTATCTCCCTTATCTTTGTGGCTCGATCGCCTCGTTTATACTCACATTCTCCAGCATTGGGAAGAGCAGGATGAACCCGAACATCTCAAGACGATCTGCGACCGCCTTCTGTATAGCGAACAGCGAGTAGGACGGCTCTTAGGACTTTATCAGCAAATTTTACTCCGCTCATCCGGCGAGGATGAATCATCCCTCGAAGAAGC